>JAVJTX010000068.1:0-17957 GCA_040220035.1 Roseovarius sp.
GCCCGCCCTGCGGCGGCACCGACGCGACCGTGCCTTCAATAAGCTTCAACAGCGCCTGCTGCACACCCTCCCCGGAAACGTCACGGGTGATGGATGGATTGTCTGACTTGCGCGAGATCTTGTCGATTTCATCTATGTAGACGATACCTACCTGGGCTTTCTCGACATCGTAGTCGCACTTCTGCAACAGCTTCTGGATGATGTTCTCGACGTCTTCCCCCACATAGCCCGCTTCGGTCAGCGTGGTCGCGTCGGCCATGGTAAAGGGCACATCGAGGATCCGCGCCAGCGTCTGCGCCAGCAGCGTCTTGCCACAGCCGGTCGGGCCGATCAGCAGGATGTTCGACTTCTGCAGCTCGATCTCGCTCTTGCCCGAGTTGTTCAGCCGCTTGTAGTGGTTGTGCACCGCCACCGACAGCACCCGCTTGGCCATCGACTGGCCGATCACGTAATCGTCGAGCACGTCGCAGATCTCGCGCGGCGTGGGCACGCCCTCGCTCGATTTCAGGCCGGCGCTCTTGGTTTCCTCGCGGATGATGTCCATGCACAGCTCGACACATTCGTCACAGATGAACACGGTCGGCCCGGCAATCAGTTTTCGCACCTCGTGCTGGCTTTTTCCGCAAAAGCTGCAGTACAGGGTGTTCTTGCTGTCGCCGTTGGAATTGTTCGCCATTCGTAACCTTTCGGGCCGTGCCCCGCCGACTTCCGGGTCAGGCCTGACCCATGTATTCCATTCGCTTGCCGCCAGCTTAAGACAGAGCCCCAGTCACCTCAACGTGAAAAATGGCCCCGCCCGTTTCGCCGGCATTCCCGCCGATCAGGCGCCTTCATCCGGGTCCTTCACCCGGTTTTCCACGATATCGTCGATCAGCCCCCAGGCCTTCGCCTCGCTGGGGTCCATGAAGTTGTCACGCTCCAGCGCATCCTCGACCTTCTTCAGCGTCTGGCCGGTATGCTTGACGTAGATCTCGTTCAGCCGCCGCTTCAGCTTCAGCGTTTCCTCGGCATGGATCATGATATCCGTGGCCTGCCCCTGGTAGCCGCCCGAGGGCTGGTGCACCATGATTCGGCTGTTGGGCAGCGAAAACCGCATCCCCTTGGCCCCCGCCGTCAGCAGAAGCGAGCCCATGCTCGCCGCCTGCCCCACGACCAGCGTGCTAACCTTGGGCTTGATGTACTGCATCGTGTCGTAGATCGACAGCCCGCTGGTGACCACGCCGCCGGGGCTGTTGATATACATGCTGATCTCTTTCGAGGGGTTCTCCGCCTCGAGGTGCAGAAGCTGCGCCACGATCAGGCTCGACATGCCGTCATGCACCGGGCCGCTGACGAAGATGATCCGCTCCTTCAGGAGGCGCGAGAAAATGTCATAGGCGCGTTCGCCCCGGCTGGTCTGTTCGACGACCATGGGCACGAGCGTGTTCATGTATACTTCGAATGGGTCTTTCATAATCCGCCTGCCTGCTTGAGTGTCCGATCCTTACAGGATCAGGTGCTAAGAGAGTCTTAGTGGTGAGCCAAAGGCGCTGCAAGAGCCGCCCGGCAATTTCGGATCACGGCCGCGGCACCTTACGTCGGTGCGATTGATCATTCGGCAGGCAGCCTGTGGCAATTTCGGCCCAGCCCGCGCGCTTGCGCGCATATCGGTTTTGCACATCCGCGCCGAACGCATTAGATAGCGGCAAGCTTTACGAAGACGGCATCATGGCACTTCCGGTACTCGACACATCGCTCAGCGCCGATGACAGGGCGCAACTGGCGGAAAACGCGCAGGAAGCCGCGAATTTCCTCAAGGCGATCAGCCACGAGGGGCGGCTGATGATCCTGTGCCATCTCGTCACCGGCGAGAAATCCGTGACCGAGCTAGAGCGGCTGCTGTCCGCCCGTCAGGCCGCCGTGTCGCAACAGCTCTCACGCCTGCGGGTCGAGGGGCTGGTGGTGCCGCGCCGCGAGGGCAAGACGATCTATTACAGCCTTGCCGACGACCGGCCCAAACGCGTGCTCGAGGTGGTCTACGACCTGTTCTGCGCCAAACAGGTCTGACTGGCCCGGCCGGGCCCTTGCGCCACTCCGCTCTGGCATCCGCCGCCGCGATCCGGTTAAACAGGGCGCACCCCATGCCCTCACCGGAACGATGACCCCATGAAAATCGCCACCGCCGCCTATCCGCTCGACTTCCACGCCAGCTGGGCCGACTACGCCGCCAAGGTCGAGGCCTGGGTCGCCGACGCCGCCGGTCAGGGCGCCGAGCTGCTGCTTTTCCCCGAATACGGCGCGATGGAACTGGCCACTCTCGCCGGGGCCGACACCGCCGCCGACAACGAGGGCTGTATGGTCGCCGTCTCCGAGCGGATGGAGGATGCCAACGCGCTCCATTCCGAGCTGGCGACCAAATATGGCGTCCATATCGTCGGCGCCTCCGCCCCGGTCTATGACCCCGAATTCGGCCCCCGCCCGGTCAACCGCGCCTATGTCTTCACCCCGACCGGGGCTGTGGCCCATCAGGACAAACAGCTCATGACCCGCTACGAGCGCGAGGTGATGGACGTGATCGGCGGCGGGCCCCTGCATCTCTTCGACACGGCGCTCGGGAAGATCGGCATCCTGATCTGCTACGATTCGGAATTCCCCCTGCTGGGCCGCGCCCTGCATGACGCCGACCTGATCCTCGTGCCCTCCTGCACCGAGGCGATGGCGGGCTATTCCCGCGTCCGCATCGGCGCCATGGCCCGGGCGCTGGAAACGCAATGCGTCTCGGCCATGGCCTCTCTCGTGGGCATGGCCGAGTGGTGCGAGCATGTCGACAGCAACACCGGCATGGGCGGCATCTTTGGCCCGCCCGACACCGGGTTCCCGCCCACCGGCATCGTGACCGAGGGCACCCTGAACACGCCCGGCTGGACCTGTGCCGAGGTCGACCCGGCCGCCATCGCCCATGTCCGCGCCGACGGGGCCGTGCTGGGCCGCACCCACTGGGCCGAACAGGACGGGCGCGACACCTATGTCACGGCCGAACGGCTGCGCTGATAAAAGCCTTGAAATAAACGGCGAATGCGATCATGTAAGCAACGTTCCGCGAACTGGCGGGGCGATCAATAATGGAGACGTCATGGCCAAGGAAGATACGCTCGAATTTCCCGGTGTCGTGAAGGAACTCCTGCCCAATGCGACATTTCGGGTCGAGCTTGAAAATGGCCATGAGATTATCGCACATACGGCAGGCAAGATGCGCAAGAACCGCATCCGTGTTCTGGCTGGCGACAAGGTACAGGTCGAGATGACCCCGTACGATCTGACCAAGGGTCGGATCAACTACCGCTTCAAGTAAGCGACTGAAAACCCGATGAAACTCATCCTCGGATCTGGCAGTCCGCGGCGCCTTGAACTATTGGCGCAGCTTGGGCTGTCACCCGACGACATACGCCCGCCCGAGATCGACGAGACCCCCCGGACGGGCGAACTGCCCCGCCCCTATTGCGTGCGCATCGCGCGCCAGAAGGCGGCGGCGGTGTCAGCCGATGCGGACGATACCGTGCTCTGCGCGGATACCACTGTCGCGGTCGGTCGCCGCATCCTCGGCAAGCCCGCCGACGCCGGCGAGGCGGCGGATTTCCTGCGCCTCATGTCGGGCCGCCGCCACAAGGTGATCACCGCCGTGGCCGTGAAACGCGGCGAGAGGCTCTGGGAACGCGACGTCGTCACCGCTGTGCGCATGAAGCGCCTCACCGAGGACGAGATCGCGGGCTACCTCTCGACCGGCGACTGGCAGGGCAAGGCGGGCGGCTATGGCATTCAGGGGCCAGCCGGCGCGCTCATCCCGTGGATCGAAGGCTCCTTCACCGCCGTCGTGGGCCTGCCTCTCGCCGAAACCGCCGGGCTGCTGCGCGCCGCGGGCCACCCGATCTGGAAAGGAACGCCATGAAAGGCACCGTCATCGCCCTCGGCCAGGTCAAGGACCGCGACGCCGCCGCCCTCATCGAGGACGGCCGCCTCACCGATCTGCTGATCGACAGCGACCGCCCCCGCCCCGGCGCCATCTACCGCGCCCGCGCCGACCGGCCGATGAAGGGCCAGGGCGGCATGTTCCTGCAAACCCCCGACGGCCCGGTCTTCCTGCGTCAGGTCAAGGGCCTCTCGCCGGGCGAGCCGATCCTCGTGCAGGTCACCGGCTATGCCGAGCCGGGCAAGGCGGTGCCGGTCTCCTCCAAGCTCCTCTTCAAAAGCCGCTACGCCATCGTCACGCCCGAGGCGCCCGGCCTCAACATCTCGCGCCAGATTCGCGAGGACGACATCCGCGACAGCCTCCTTGAAATCGCGCATGAGGAGATGGGAGGCTCAGAGATGGGCCTGATCCTGCGCTCCTCCTGCGAAGGCGCCGACCCGGACGCCATCGCCGAGGATATCCGCGCCATGGCGGCACTCGCCGAGCAGGTCGGCGCCGACCGCACGGGTAACCCCGAGAAACTCACCGAAGGCGACGGCCCGCACGATCTCGCCTGGCGCGACTGGACCGTGGAGGCCACGATCGCCGACACGCCCGACGCCTTCGAGGCCCATGGCGTGCTCGACGCGCTGGAGGACCTCCAAACCTCGCTCGCCCCCCTGCCCGGCGGCGCCTCCTTCTATATCGAACCCACCCGCGCGCTGGTCGCGGTCGACGTCAATACCGGCGGCGACACCTCCCCCGCCGCGGGCCTCAAGGCCAACCTCGCCGCGGCCAAGGACCTGCCGCGCCAGCTTCGCCTGCGGGGGCTTGGCGGCCAGATCACCCTCGACCTCGCACCGATGGGCAAGAAGGACCGCCGCCAGTTCGAAACCACCCTGCGCGCCGCCTTCCGCCACGACGCCACCGAAACCGCCCTCGCCGGCTGGACTCCGCTCGGCCATTACGAGCTCCAGCGCAAGCGCGACCGCGTGCCACTCTCCGAGGTGCTCTCATGACCTGTCCGATCTGCTCGAAACCGTCAGACAGCCGCTACCGGCCCTTCTGCTCGAAACGCTGTGCCGATATCGACCTCGGCAAATGGATCCGCGGCGATTACGCGGTGCCCTCCGACGATCCCGAAGACGCCGAACGCGCCCTGGACGAGCTCGACCGCCCCGAGGGCAAACCACACTGAAATTGCCGCGAATTCCCTCTGGACACCCCCTCGAACCTCGCCTAGAACGCCTCCACCCGAACGGTCCCGCCGTTCCCCGTGCCCGGGTAGCTCAGGGGTAGAGCAGTGGATTGAAAATCCTCGTGTCGGTGGTTCGATTCCGCCCCCGGGCACCATTAAAAAGCCTTGAAAGTAAAGAGACTTATCAAGCGCTCCCTTCTGAATTTCTTACGACCAGCCGAGGGAGACCACAAATCGCTAAACAGACATTCGACAGTCAAAAGAATGTAACAGTTGCGATCATGGAGCCTATGAAGAGGTTACCTTGTTTTCTGAATAGCCCTGTATATCTTCACCCTTCTGAAGCGTGAGGGATCAGGTGGCGCCCCGACCGAACGCGTCAGGACGCCAGACAGGACATGTCTGGCCACATCGAGATGTTCCGCAATCCGAAGCGCAATCACCCCCGGACCGGAATGCTGTCGCACATCGACGTCGTACGGCAGCGAGAACCGAGACACGAACGCGTCCAGGACCCACGGTGCCATTCAAGCTGTTCTGATCGACATCGCAAAGGAAAACCCTTGCAAAAGGTGCCGTCTGCAAATGACGGCACCCTTTTGCGGTCTTCTCGCGCAAGCCTGCTCAGAAGCGCTCGCCGATGCCCTTGACCTTCATGTAGTTCCGCATGCCGTCCATGCCCTTCTCGCGCCCGATACCGGAATGACGGTTGCCCCCGAAGGGCACTTCGATGCCGACCGCGAACCATTGGTTGATATAGATCTGGCCCGCGTCGATATCCCGCGAAAGGCGACGTGCGCGCCCGGTGTCGGAGGTAAATATCCCGGCCGCAAGGCCGTATTTCGTGCCATTGGCAAGGCGCACGGCCTCTTCCTCGTGGTCGAACCCTTGCACCACAAGAACCGGGCCGAAGATTTCCTCCTGCACAAGCGGGTCATCGGCGGGCACGTCGTCGAGGATGGTGGGCTGTACGAACCACCCCTTGCCGGTCTCGGTATCCACGGTTGTCTCGCCACCCGCCGCGATGCGGATGCCACGCGATTTTGCACCGGCGAGATATGTACCGATCTTGTCGCGCTGCGCCTCGGAAATGATCGCCCCCACATTCGGGTCGCGCAGACCGTGGCCCACCTTCAACGTGGCAGCGCGCTTTGAAAGCTTCTCGACGAATTCCGCCTGCGCCGAGCGTTCGATTACAAGGCGCGACGCCGCGGAACAAATCTGCCCCGCATTGAAGAAGATCGACGCGACCATGCTGTCGACGGCCTTGTCGATGTCGCAATCGGCAAACACCACCGCCGGGGATTTCCCGCCCAGTTCCAGCGTCACCTGCGTGACGTTGTTCGCGGCCGACTGCATAACGCCTATCCCCGTCGCGACCGAACCGGTAAAGGTGACATGATCGACGTCGTGATGCGCAACCAGCGGCGCGCCGGCGGAGATACCGGTGCCCGTCACCACGTTGAACACTCCGTCGGGAAGACCGGCCTCGGTAAACATCCGCGCCAGCAGCAGCGCCGAGACCGGCGTCTGTTCGGCGGGTTTGGCGACCACGGTGCACCCCGCGGCAAGCGCTGGCGCCACGCCGCGCGCAAGCATGGCCATCGGAAAGTTCCATGGCACGATATGCGCGGTCACGCCGATCGGCTCGAGGATCGTGTAGGCCAGCACGTTTTCGTCGATATGAAACGTATCGCCCTGCAGTTTGTCACAGGCCCCGGCGTAATATTCGAAGGTCCGGATCACGTTGTTCACGTCGCCCCGCGCTTCGGACAGAGTCTTGCCGGAATCAAGGCTTTCGGCGACTGTCAGGAAATCCGCGTTGGCCGTCACCACCTCTGAGATCCTGCCCAGAATACGGCCCCGCTCCGCCGGGGTGGCATGGCGCCAGCTCTGATCGAACGTTCGGCGCGCGACACTGACCGCCTCGTCGATGCGCGCCCCGTCTCCGGCCTGGAATGCGCCGATGACCTCCCCCGTGCCGGGATCGAAATTTTCCAGCACGTCGGGCTGCGCCTCGCTGAAACGACCGTTGATGTAGTGACGGTTGGGCATGTCGTCCAACGTGCCCGTGTCGATGACCTGGGCAATGAGATTGCGGATTGGCGCTGTCATGGGTGTCAGCCTTTCTGGCCCGGGGCCCGGTTGTTTTCGAGCATGTTGAGGATGTCGGAGCAGTCGTTGCCACCATGGCCCTGATCCCGGGCGCGGGCAAAGGCGTCGAGCGCGGGCTGGCCGAGATAGCTGGCAACACCGGTCTGGTTGATCAGTTCCACGGCGATGGAGAGGTCCTTCATGCCGTGCATCAGCGGGAAGCCCGGGGTGATATCGCCCTTCAGCACCTTGTTGGGAAAGTTGAGCTCTGTATTGCCGTTGCGTGCGGTCGTGCCGTTGATGACCTCAAGCGCCAGATCGGTACTCAGCCCCATGCATTTGCCGATGGCAAGCGCCTCTGCCGTGGCAAGACAGGAGACGAGCGCGAGATAGTTGTTGACGATCTTCATCGTCGCGGCGCGGCCCGCCTCGCCCCCGTCGATCACCTTGTCTCCCATGGCGTCAAGCGCCGGGCGCACGAGCACCTTGTCGTCGGCCTCGCCGCCGATCATGAAAAGGCATTTGCCCTCGGCCGCCTGCGTGGCCGTCCGGCCCACCGCACAGTCCACGTACCGCCAACCGCTCTCCGTTGCCTTCCCGGCCAGGCGCACCGCTTCGAACGGGTTGATCGAGCTGCAATTCATGAAAATCCGGTCGGCCGGCGCACCGGCAAGGAACCCGTCTTCGCCATCCATGGCCGCATCCACGTTGACTGCGTTGGGCAGGATGGCAATCACGAGGTCCGCCCCCTCCGCCGCCGCGCGGGGCGTTTCCGCGGCCGTCGCCCCCTCGGATACCGCGCGTTCAACCAGTTCGGGCACAAGGTCGTAGCCGGTCACGGCAAAGCCGTGCTTCAGAAGGTTTCGCGCCATGCCGGAGCCCATCGCCCCGAGACCGATGAAACCGATATTCTTGATCGTCATGATGTGTCCTCGATTAACCTTTGACTGCACCTGCCGCGAGACCGGAGATGAAATACCGGCTCAGGAACATGAACATGATGAGTAGCGGCAGCGCGATAAGCGTCGATCCCGCCATGAGTTCGCCCCAGCGCAGTTCGTAAAGCCCGATCATCGTGCTCAGTCCTGCGGGAAGGGTCTTGAGATAGTCCGAACCGATCATCACCAGTGCAAAGGTGTAGTCGGTCCAGGACAGTAGGAACGAGAAGATGGCGACCGTGGTCAGCCCCGGCAGTGCCAGCGGCAGAACCACCAGCACAAAGGCCTTGATACGTGAACAGCCATCGACCATCGCCGCCTCCTCGATATCCTCGGGGATCTGCTTGAAGAACCCCCACAGAAGCCAGACGCCCAGCGGCAGCGTCAGCGTGCAGTGCGAAATCATCAGCGACAGGCGCGTGTCATCGATCCCGGCGCGCACGAAGAGGGAATAAAGCGGTATCGCCAGCATCATCGGCGGAAACATGTACGCGTAAAGCATGGTGCCGATGATCAACGACTTGCCCCGGAATTTCAGCCGCGTGACCGAGTATGAGATGAGCACGGAAACCACCAGCGTGATGGCCACGGTTCCGCCAGCCACCAGCAGCGAATTCATGAACCACGTGGGATAGTCGGTCAGCCCTAGCAGGATCTCGTAATTGTCGAGGCTGAAGGGCCCCGGCACCAGCGACGTGTTTCCATAGAGCGAGGCATCATCCCGAAAGCTCGAGATGATCATCCAGTAGACTGGGAAGAAGGAATAGGCCACGGCGAGTAGCGCCAGCACGTTGAGCGCGATTCTGGATCCGGTTGACAACTGGTTCACGGGCTCAGCTCCCTTTCTCGTCAAGCGGGAAGAAATAGAAATAGACGAAGATGAACACCGACAGGATCAGGAACGAGATGGCAGAAACCGCAGCCCCCTCGCCCAGCTGGTACATCTCGAACGTCTTGCGATAGGCCAGCACCGGCAGGTGCTCGGTCGCCTCCAGCGGCCCACCGCGCGTGGTCAGCCAGATGATGTCGAACTTGTTGAACATCCAGATCGCCCTGAGCAGAACCACCACGGTCAGGACCGGGCGCAACTGCGGCAACGTGATATGCCAAAAACGCTGCCATGCGGTGGCCCCGTCGACGCGCGCGGCCTCGTAAAGCTCGTCCGGCACCGATTGCAGCCCGGCCAGGAAGGCCAGCGTCACGAAAGGTGTCCAAATCCAGACGCTGAGAAAGATGACCAATGACATTGCCACCGCGCCGTTTTCGCCCCACGGGATGTAATCCATCCCGAACAGGCCGACTGCGTCGCTCATCACCCCGTTGGTCGGGTCAAGCATCCATTGAAAAGTCAGGGCCACGATGATCGTTGGTAGCAGGTAAGGCAGGACCGTGATCCCCCGAACCAGTGGCTTGAGCGGAATCTGGGCATTCAGAAGCATCGCGAAGGCGATGCCGAACACCACTTGCAGCGTGATCGTCGAAAGTGCAAAGACGATGCCCCGACCGAAGGCAGCCCAGAATTCCGGCAGGCGTAGCACCGTCCCGTAATTCGCAAAGCCCACCCATTCCGGCTCGGACACAAAGGAATCGAGCTTCTGAAAGCTTAGTTCCAGCGCGTGATAGGCCGGGTAAAGGATCAGCAGGCCGGTCAGAAGCACGGCCACACCGAGAATGGAATACAGCGTTCTTTCGCCGCGCATTGCGGGCCTCCGATCGAAAATCGGTGGGAGCGGCACGACGCCACCCCCACCCGGTCTTGGTCAACCAGCGATGGCCGAGCGCATCTTTTCGGCAGCCGCCTTGATGCATTCCTCGTTGGAGAGGTTCTTGAGCATCTTGTTCTGCAGCATTTCCGGCAACGCGTATGAGCGGAAGACCTTGCCCGCGCGGGCATCGGCATAAGGCCCTTCGGTGTCGATCGACCGGATCACCACGTTCTCGTCCGACAAGACGCGTTCCTGCATGTCGATGATATGCTTGAACGTGTCGATATCGGGGTGCGCCAGCCAGCGCGCGTCTTCGTAGATGTCCAGACGCGTCGGCTGGTAGTGCACTGGCGAGGTATGCAGGAAATTGATCAGGTGCTCATCCGAGAACCATTCGAGGAACTTCATCGCCTCGTCGGTCATC
The DNA here is from genome assembly GCA_040220035.1 of Roseovarius sp. Taxonomy (GTDB): domain Bacteria; phylum Pseudomonadota; class Alphaproteobacteria; order Rhodobacterales; family Rhodobacteraceae; genus Roseovarius. The sequence continues at coordinate 10,286 of JAVJTX010000068.1, forward strand.
GCCGTATCCAGCACGACCCAGCCGTCATATCCATGGTTCACCGCGAACATGTCGCCCCGCATCGACGGGTACAGGAATGAGGAGACATTGGACGCGCGTTCCGGCATACGCACGTTCATCGTATCGATGAGCCGCCCGGTGCCCGGCGTATGCGAGATCTTGTCGGTCTGGAAATCGCCCACGAGGTTCGGCCAGCCGGCCTGAGCCGGCGCAGGCGGCATGTATTGCGACAGCGACGCCATGAAGTCCAGATACTCTCCTACCAGCGGTGCCATCTCCGGGCTGTCGAGAATGATGTTCCACTCATCGTCGAACAGCTGCACCCCGTTGGCCCACATGTAACCAAAGGCAGTATAGTTGGTCGCCCCGTTCGAGCCGATGGGATGCACGATTCCATGCGGCAGCTGGTTCGCGCCATCGCCCTTCAGCGCGCCCAGGTTGGACAGCAGTCCATCCCAGTTCGTCGGCTCCGACAGGCCTTGCGCATCGTAAAGATCCTTGCGGTAGTTGATCCAGCACAGGTTGTAATCGTAGGGATACCAGTAGTTGTCGCCATCGACCGGAAACAGGATTTTCGGCCCCCAATCGTATTTGTTGACGATGTCGTTGATCGGCGCCAGCTTACCCTCCTCGGCCAGCAACAGCACGTCGCCCACGAAGATCAGCGTCGCGATGTCATAGGGCCGTCCTCCCTTGATCGAGGCCTGCACCTTGTCAAAAGCGCCGCCGGCGGGCACCGAATCCATCTGTACGGTGATGCCCTTTTCCTTTTCGTACTGAGCCGCGGCAAACTGCATGGCCCGAACGCTTTCACGGCTCGGTTCGCCGTTGAGGAACCGGATCGTCTTGGTCTGGGCATGCACGAAAGGCGCATACAGCCCCGTGGCCGCGCCCGCGGCCGCCCCCACGCCTTTCAGAACCGTACGCCGTGACGGCCCGCTTCCTGCAATGTAATTGGTCTTGGTCATCTGACTTCCTCCCTTACGCTTTCAGTTGCGTCACTGTTTTCTCTTCAGAGATATTTCGCTTTTCTTATCAAATACATGGACATTCTCTGGCTGCACCTGCAGGTGCAGGATCTCGCCCACTCGGACGGTGTCATTCCGCGTCACCAGCGCTCGCATCCTGCTCTTTCCCAGCTTGCACAGAATGAGCGTCTGCGCGCCCATCTGCTCGATCAGGTCCACCTCCACGGCAAAGCTGCCGCCCGCAGCGTCGGATATGTTCAGATGCTCGGGGCGAAGCCCCGCGGTGACCGTCTGGCCCGCCGTGCCGCCTGCGGCGATCTCGGGGCCGAGCGGCAGGGTCATCCCCTCGCCCATGAAGTCCAGCCCGGAGGCACCGGACACCAGTTCTCCATCCACCAGGTTCATCTCCGGCGAGCCGATGAAGCTCCCCACGAAGACATTCGCGGGATGGTCATACAACTCTAGCGGCGGGCCAACCTGTTGCACCCGGCCACCGCTCATCACCGCGATCCGGTCGCCCAGCGTCATCGCCTCGACCTGGTCATGTGTCACGTAGATCATGCTGCTGCCGGTGGCGGCGTGAAGTTTCGCGATCTCCTCACGCGTCTTCACTCGCATCTTGGCATCAAGATTGCTCAGCGGCTCGTCCAGCAGGAACAGATCGGGGTCGCGCACCAGCGCCCGGCCCAGCGCGACACGCTGTTTCTGACCACCAGAAAGCTGTTTTGGTTTGCGCTCGAGAAGCTCTTCGAGCCCCAGCATCTTCGCCGCGCGCTGCACGTGGCTGTCGATCTCGCCCTTTGCGACACCCCGCACCTTCAGGCCGAAACCCAGATTGTCATAGACGTTCTTGTGCGCATAAAGCGCGTAGTTCTGGAACACCATCGCGACATTGCGGTCCTTGGGCTGCAGATGGGTCACATCCCGCCCGCCGATCATGACCGTCCCCGAGGACGTATCCTCAAGCCCGGCGATCATCCGAAGCGTCGTCGACTTGCCACAGCCCGACGGGCCTACGAAAACCATGAACTCGCCATCGGGGATGGACAGGTTTACGTTATCAACGGCGGTCACGTCACCGAATGTCTTGCAGACGTTCAACAATTCAACGGTCGCCAAAACCTTCCTCCCAAACTCAGCAGAACTCCTCGGTTTCAATTCTGCACTTATTCCGCGAAAAAAATTCACCTTCGCGAGCGATTTATTTGAATTTACGACAAACCCGAGAGAATTCCGCACACGCCAGAGCCGGTGGAACCGGGCCCTTTAGCCAGCCTGACCATCCATAGACATCAATCGGCAGGTCTGCACGCTCTGCCTGTCCCGGCTTCATGAATTTTCGCCGGTCCGGTTCAACGCCGCACATTTAATATTTCTATCTTTCAGGAACTTGGCACAACCCCAGACGGCAAAACAGGGCGCGAGGCGCCCTGGGAATTGCGTCACATCTGACGTGGTTTCAGGCGATGCTGAAGGCGATGTTTTTCGACTTGGCGTAATTGTAGATCGCCTCGTACCCACGCTCGCGGCCATAGCCCGATTGGCCGAAGCCGCCAAAAGGCGCCGCGATCGAGCCCGCATGCCAGAGGTTGCCGTAAATCTGGCCCGCCCGAAGGTTCTGCGCAATGGCAAGTGCCTCGTTCAGCCGGTTGGTGAAGATGCCCGCCGCAAGTCCATATGGCGTCCCGTTGGCGATCTCAACCGCCTCCTCGATTTCGTCGAAGGCCATGACGCTCAGTACGGGGCCAAAGATCTCCTCCTGCCCGAGGCTGCTTGCAGGGTCCACGTTGGCGAAGACCGTGAAATCATAATAGTGGCCGGGCCGGGCCGGCACCGTGCCGCCGCAGACAAGCTCCGCAAAGTTTCGCCCCCGATCGACCGCGTCGATTACACGCGACTGCTGGATATCCGACACGAGCGGCGTCAAGTCGCTTTCCTCGACGCCCGGCCCGACACTGACCTGACCGGCCAGCGCGCGCAGCGCCTCCAGCACCTCGTCCATGCGAGAGCGATGCACCAGCAGACGCGTCATACCAGAGCAGACTTGCCCGGCATTGGAAATGATCGAGCCTTTGACCGCCGCGACCACCTTGGCCACATCGGCGTCCTCAAGCGCGATCCCGGCGGATTTCCCGCCCAGTTCCATCACGCAAGGCACAACATGCCGGCTCGCCGCTGCAAGGATCGATTTCCCGGTCGCCACCGAACCGGTAAAGGTGATCTGGTCGATCTGGGGATGCTCGACAAGGTTTTCGCCGGTCTCCCTGCCGGTGGCGTTAAGAACCGACACCGTCCCCTTGGGCGTGCCTGCCGCATCGATGGCACGGGCCATGTAATGGAGACCGATCGGCGTGATCTCCGGCGATTTCAGGATCACCGAGTTCCCCGTCGCCAGCGCCGCCGCGATAGACCGCGCGGCAATCGAGACCGGAAAGTTCCACGGCACGATCTGAAGCGAAACGCCTAGCGGCTCGAGCATGGTGAAGTCTATAATCGTGCTGCTGACCGGAACCTGACGGCCCTCGGCCTTGTCGGCAAGCCCGCCGTAGTATTCGAAAGCGGCGGCCGCCTTCTCGAACTCGTCCTCCGCCTTGGACAGCGCCTTGCCCTGCTCGAGACACAGCGCCTTGCCGCCCTCGGCCTTGACCCCGCGCAACTGCGCCGCGATGCGATGAAGAAGCTGCGCGCGCCCAGCCGGCGCAGCGCGCGACAGTACGCCCTTCGAGAACGCCCCCCGCGCCGCGGCGATCGCGGCCTCGAAACTCTCCGGCCCGGCCAGGGCATGTTCGGCGAACGCCTCTCCCGTCGCCGGATCTTCGACGGGAATGCTTCGCCCGCTGTCGCCATCGACGAACTCGCCGCCCACGTAGTTCTGAAAGATATCGCCCATCTGGCAGATCGCTCCCGGTCAATCGGTTGTCAGGAAATCACTCGGCCTCGACCGCACGGTAATCCGCGCCATCGAGCCATATATCGGTTGGCCGTATGCCCCAGCCCGGCTCGCCGCTCAGACGCACCTTGCCGCTTTCGACGGTCAGCGCCGGTTCGAACAGATGCTGCAGCAGCGGGTCGTGATAATCAGGCCCTTCAATATTGTACTCGCAGGCATCGCCCGCATTGGGCAGCGCCGCGAAGACATGAAGCGAGAAGAGCGTGACAAGGCTGTCATTGGCCGCGTGGAAGACCACCTGCTTGTTCTCCTCCGCGGCAATCTCCGCCACCTTCAACGCTCGCGAAACACCGCCGACATAGCACAGGTCCGGCTGGCAAATATCGACCACGTTGGAGCGCACCATGTATTGCCAGCCCGGGAGGTAATTGTCCTGCTCGCCGCCGGAAACATCCATGTCGAGCGCTTCGCGCACTTGCCGCGTCGCGTCAAAATCCCAATAGGGACAGGGTTCCTCGAACTGGTGGACACCGTGATCAGCCAGCATGTTGCCGACCTCGATGGCGTTTTCCGCGTCGTAACAGCTGTTGCCATCGGCAAGAAAACGGATGTCGTCCCCCGCGAAGGCCTTGCAGACCGCTTCGGCAATCTCCGGCGTGCGGCCGGGCCAGGCATCCTGATTGCGCCCGTTCGACTGGCCGACCCGGAACTTGAACGAGTTGAAGCCACACTCCTGTCGCAGGCGCAGAAACCGCGCGGCCTCGTCCTTCGGCGTGATCTTCCGACACATGGACGAGCCATATACCGGTACGTCCGGGTCGGTCGCGCCAAGAAGATCGTAAACAGGTTTGCCCGCGCGTTTGCCGGCCGCGTCCCAAAGCGCGGTATCAAGACCTGCCATCGCGCGGCACATGAAGGTGCCGGGAAATTTCAGACGCTCGGAAAACAGTTGTTCGATCAGATCGCCGACATCCGCCGCATCCCGGCCCAGCGCAAGTGGTGCGATCATGTTGTGGAATACCGTCGTGCTGATATCGGCACGATAGGGGGACATCTGGCCGATGCCCGTGACACCGTCCTCCATCGTGACACGAACCAGCGCGATGAAGTCGCGGGTGAAGGTCTCGATCTTGGCGATCCTCATCGGCCGTCTCCGAAGGTGACGATGTTCTTCAACGACGTACCCGAGCGCGCCGCGTCCAGCGCCTCGTTGATCTGCTCCAGCCCGTAACGATCCGATATCAACCCGTCGAGCTCGAGCTTCTTCGACTGGTAAAGGTCGACCAGCCGCGGCACATCCACATGCGGCCGGGCCGAGCCCATCTTGCTGCCAATCACGCTGACCCCCCGCCCCCCGAAGATGCGCGCGGCAAGCTTGACGGATTCACTGTGCGCCGGGATGCCCGCGACGACGACCTTGCCGCCGTTGCGGACCAGTTCCACCGCGCTTTCGATGGCAGCACTCGCGCCTACCGCGACAAAGACAACGTCCGCCCCCCGGCCGTGGGTCAGCGCCTTAACCTCTGCGGCCAGATCGCCCGGGCTCATGCGTGCGTTCAGCCCGTGGGTCGCGCCGAACGCCCTCGCGGCGTCGAGCTTGCCGTCGACCACATCAAGCGCGATAACAGGGTGCGCGCCCGCAAGCGCTGCGCCTTGGATGCAGTTGATGCCGACGCCCCCCGCCCCAACGACGACGACCGAAGAGCCCGGCATGACCTGATTGGTCCGCGTAACCGCACCGACGCCCGTCATCACACCGCAGGACAGCGTGCAGGCCACGTCGCCCGATACGTGCTCGTCGACCTTGATACATTGCGAGTGGTGCACAACGGCCTTCTCCGCAAAGGCCCCGACCTTCATTCCCTGCAACAACCGTGTGCCATCGGCCAGGCTGAGCGGTGACTTGCCGGCGATCTCGAAGGGGGTTTCGCAAAAGGACAGATCGCCGTTCAGACAGTAATAGCAGCTTCCGCAATAGCGGATCAGGCTCAGAACCACGCGGTCACCGACGGACAACCCCGGCACCGCATCGCCAAGCACGCTCACCCGACCCACGGCCTCGTGTCCGAAAACGCCCGGTAGATTGACCTGCCAGTGACCGTCGATTGCCATGATATCGCTATGGCAGATGGCGCAAGTTTCGATCTCGACCTCGACCTCGTCCCTCCGGGGCGGGTCGATGAATACCTTTTCAATGGTAAGAGGCTTTCCGAATTCACGGCAAACCGCAGCTCGAATGTCTTGCACGTTGGTGACCTCCCTCAATCTCTTCAAGAGATGTCACTTTTTCCCGCGCCGCAATTTTGAAAACCCGATAGAAAATTCCGAAAAAACGATTTACTGCGTGCGACCGGACTTCTATGGTTTTGGCTTCTGTGTCCATTTTTCCGGCAGGCTTGAAGCGGCACCGAAACTTTCGAAAGGCCTGACGTGCAGACAAAGAAAACCCACCCATCCCCCACACAGCAGGACCAGTCCGAGGTCACCTTCGGCCTGCTGATCCTGCCCGAATTCGGGATGCTCTCCTATGCCTCCGTTGCCGACGTTCTGAAACAAACCCGCGATTACCTGTCCGGCAAGGGCATGAAATGGCACACGCTCGGCCCAACCGATGCGCCGGTCCCCGCCTCCAACGGGCTATTCGTTATGCCCGACGCAAGCTGCGACGACGAGATCATCTACGACTACGTGATCGTCGTCGGGTTCGTAGGCGCCGCCAAGATGGACAACAAGAAGGTCCTGTCCTGGATCCGCCGGCAGCACCGTCACGGCGCGATTGTCTGCGCGACCGGAAATGGCACATGGCTGCTAGCGAAATCAGGGCTGCTGCACGGGCGGCGCTGCACCCTGCACTGGCGCGACATCGACATGTTCAACGAGATTTACCCTGACATATCCGTGTCGAGCGAGCTCCTCGTGCGCGACGAACGGGTGATAACATGCTCCGGGGCACGCACGGCATCCGACATGGTCTATCATATCCTCAGTGCACATTTCGAATTCGAGGTTATCGAGCGGGTGCAGGAGATCCTTTTCCACGAGCGTTTGCGCGGCCCGCACGAACGCCAGCGCCCTGATCAGGAGCGGATGCAGATCCTGCAACCGAAATATTACCGCCTGCTCAAGTGCATCGACGACGAGATCGACCAGCAGGTGACCATACAGGAAATCTGCGCCCGGCTCGGCCTGTGCCAACGCACCGCCGAACGGGTGTTTCGCGAGCATTTGAAGATTTCGCCGAAGCAATATCAGCTCGATCAACGCCTGACCCGGGCCGCCAACCTGCTGAACAACTCCGCCCTCCCCCTGGCGGAGGTGGCAGAGGCCACCGGATTCTCCAGCGCATCAAGCCTGTCCACGAGCTTCACGACGAAATTCGGGATTTCCCCCCTGAAATTCCGCAAACAGGGCGCAATCCAACCCGGCGCGACCATGGTCGGAAAGGCGCGTAACCGACGGATAGGCTCTGTCAGAAGAACCCGGCTTGAGGTCAACTGATCCAGCCCCGACTGGCGATCCTGTGGTGCCTTGCGCTGGCCGCAATCCTGTCTGCGGTCCGCACGGTTAACGGCGAGCAGCACCACCTGTGACGCACCGTCGATCATGTACCGGCGGGAAACCGGGCGCTCGCTGAACAACCACACCGAAAAGGAGCGGTCCAAGAATGACCGCCCCTTCGGAACGCCTCTATCAGTTCGACGGGCCGCTGTTGCCCCAGAATACCAGCTTGCGCTGCACAAAGCCCATGATGCCATGCATCGAAATGCCGATGATCGCCAAGCAGGCGAGCACGGCGAAGATGCTCGAAGTGTCC
>JAVJTX010000069.1:0-4320 GCA_040220035.1 Roseovarius sp.
GATCGAGGCATTGATCGCCTCCATGATCGCGTCCGGTCCGGCGGCAAAGCGGCCGCCCCACATCTGGTTCGAGGTCGTGTCAGTCATGTCTTGGCCCTTCGGAGGGAATATGAAAATCCTGTCTGCGTTCGTCCTTTATACTTGCATGATCCTCGGTGCAAACGCCGCCGCGGCCGACATGAACAAGCTCGCCGCGATGCGCGAGGGCGACATGAAGAAGCTCTCCTTCCACGCCGAGGCGAAAGAGGTCTCTCAGTCTGAATACACCAAGGATGACGGCAGCACCGGCACCCTCGCCGATTACGAGGGCAAGATCGCCGTGGTGAATTTCTGGGCCACGTGGTGCGCCCCCTGCCGCAAGGAAATGCCCATGCTCTCCGAGCTTCAGGCCGAGCTGGGCGGTGACGATTTCGACGTTGTCACCATCGCCACCGGCCGCAACCCGCCCCCCGCGATGAAATCCTTCTTCGACGAGATCGGCGTCTCGAACCTCCCCCTCCACCGCGACCCCAAGATGCAGATCTCGCGCGAGATGGGCATCCTCGGCCTGCCGATCACAATCATCCTCAACCGCGACGGACAGGAAATCGCGCGGATGCAGGGCGATGCCCACTGGAACTCCGACAGCGCCAAGGCGATTCTCCGCGCCCTGATCGACGACGGTGCCTCCGGCTGAGATCCCTTGCCGGATGGCGCGTGAAGGTCTAAGGCCCTTGCCATGTTCGACAACGCCGACGATATCCACCCGCTGTTCGAGGGCGCGCCCTCCGGCACCGAGTTCAAGAAGCTCCGCAAACGCATCGTGCGCCAGACGCGCGAGGCGGTGGAACAGTACGGCATGGTCGAAAAGGGGGCCAAGTGGCTCGTCTGCCTCTCCGGCGGCAAGGACAGCTATACTCTGCTGGCCATCCTCTACGAGCTGAAATGGCGCGGCCTCCTGCCGGTCGAGCTTCTGGCCTGCAACCTCGATCAGGGCCAGCCTGGCTTCCCCGCCACCGTCCTCCCCGAATTCCTCGAAAAGATGGGCGTCCCCCACCGGATCGAGTATCAGGACACCTATTCCGTCGTCGTCGACAAGGTCCCGCAGGGCCGCACCTTCTGCGCGCTCTGCTCCCGCCTGCGCCGCGGCCACCTCTACCGCGTCGCCCGCGAAGAGGGCTGCTCGGCCGTGGTGCTCGGCCACCACCGCGACGACATCCTCGAAACCTTCTTCATGAACCTTTTCCACGGCGGGCGGCTCGCCACCATGCCACCCAAACTGGTCAACGAAGAGGGCGATCTCTTCCTCTACCGCCCCCTTTCCTTCGTGGCCGAGGCCGATTGCGAGCGGTTTGCGAAGGCCATGAACTACCCGATCATCCCCTGCGACCTCTGCGGCTCGCAGGACGGGCTCCAGCGCCAGCAGGTCAAGCAGATCCTCGACGGCTGGGAAAGGAACGCGCCGGGCCGCCGGCAAGTGATGTTCCGCTCGCTGATGAACGCCCGGCCCTCGCACCTGCTCGATGCGGGCCTGTTCGATTTCGCCGGTCTCCAGCTGCGGCAGGACGCGGGTGCGCCCCTACAGGACGGGCCGGAAGAGCCTCCGAAGCTGCGTTAAGGAAAAATTGAGCGACAGGTCGTAGCGTCCGGGCACAAACGGGAAACGTACATGATTCGTAACGTCCGGCCACAAATGGGGTCCGTACATGATTCTTCGCGTCCGACAAACCTGTACCCTTCTACGCCGATGGCTGGCCGAGTTGCTGACCGGACCGCTCGCACTCGCCCTGCTGCCGGCGCTGCTGCTGGCCGGATACTGGACGGGGGGCGAAGCCGCCCTGCTCTGGTCGACCGTCGCCTTCCCGGCGCTGCTTGTGATGTCGGGGGTCTTCGGCACGGCAAAATCGGTGCCGGGCGGGGAGACCGGCGCGCCCGCTGCCGGCGATTCTCTGGAAGATGCGCTCGATGCCGCCCTTTTCCGGGCCCGCGACAAGAGCGGGATGACCGCCTGCGTGATGCTTGAACTGGAAAACCACGCCGCGCTCCGCGGCACCCGGGGCGAGGACGTGACCGGACAGGCCGCCGACAGGGTCGCCGAACGGCTCGGAGCCTGCCTGCGCCGCCGCGACCGGGTGTTCCGAATTGACGGCGCCACCTTCGGCATCGTCCTGTCACCGCCCCGCGCGATGACGCCCGAGGCCGTGACCAAGCTCGCCGCCCGCCTCCAGAGCGAGGCGCAGCGACCCACCGGCGACGCGACGGATGCGCCGCGCTTCACCGCCGCCATCGGTATCTGCCTCTCCGTCGGCGGTCCCGGCGAACGGGGGGCCGGGCTCGTCGCGGTCGCCACCGGGGCGCTGCGCGAGGCCTCCGCCCGCGGGCCGTCCACCATTCGCGTCCACCGGCCCGACAACGCCGCCGCCCCGAACGGCATACGCCCCGCCCGGCTGTGCGACGAGATTGCCCAGGCCCTCAACTGCGGCGAGATCATCGCCTGGTTCCAGCCACAGCTCTGTACCGACACCGGCCGCGTCTCGGGGTTCGAGGCGCTGGCGCGCTGGTGCCATCCCCAGCGGGGCGTCCTGCTGCCCGGCACCTTTCTGCCGCATCTCGAAAAGGCCGGGCTGACCGGCAGCCTGCAGGCGATCATGCTGCGCCACGCGCTCGAGGCGCTTGTCCGCTGGGAAGAGGCCGGGTTCACCATCCCCGGCGTCGGCGTCAACTTCTCGCCCGCGGACCTGCGCGACCCCACCCTCGCCGACACCGTCGCATGGGAGCTTGACCGCCACGACCTCGCGCCTTCCCGCCTCAAGATCGAGATTCTCGAAAACGTCGTCTCCACCTCCCCCGACGACGCCACCGCCCGCAACATCCGCCGCCTTTCCGACCTCGGCTGCCGCATCGACCTCGACGATTTTGGCACCGGCCACGCCTCTATCTCCTCGCTCAAGCGGTTTTCCATCGACCGGCTCAAGATCGACCGCTCCTTTGTGCGCGGCATCGACACCGACCCGCGCCAACAGCGAATGGTCGCGGCCATCCTGACCATGGCCGAACAGCTCGAGCTCGAAACCCTCGCCGAAGGGGTCGAGACCGCGGGCGAACACTCGCTTCTGGCCCAGCTCGGCTGTGCCCACGTGCAGGGGTTCGGCATCGCCCGCCCCATGCCGCCCGAGGCCACCCTGCCCTGGCTGCGCACCCAGGCGGGCACGCTCCAGGCCCCGCCGGACCTGCGCAAGGGCGCGGTCTGAGCCCACGGCATCTGGCCGCACCCGGCCGCGAATCGACCTGATTCCCCTTGACCTTTCGTCCCGCACTCTGTTGAACCCCGTCAAACTTTCTCAACCACGGGTGCCGCTGGCAATGGACGACCAGAACAAGAACCTCATCCTTGCAACCGCGCTCAGCTTCGTGGTGATCTTGCTGTGGTTCGTGCTGTTCCCGCCGCCCGAGGCGACGGACACGGCCGACACGACCACACAGGAAACTTCCCAGCAGACCGGCCAGCAAGGCACCGACGAGGCCGGCGATGTCGCCGTCGCCCCCGGCGCCGCCGATCCGGGCGCCGACACGGGCACCACCACCGCCGCCCCCACCGAAGAGGCCGCCCCGGAAGACGAGGCGGCCCGCGTCGACATCGACACGCCAGAGCTTCTGGGCTCCATCTCCCTCCGCGGTGGCCGCATCGATCAGCTCGCCCTCAAGGACTACCGCGAATCCCTCGACCCCGATTCCGACATCGTCACCCTGCTCTCGCCCGTCGGCAGCAATCACCCTTATTACGCGCTCTTCGGCTGGGCCCCCGGCAGCGGTCTGACACGCGACGAGGTGCCCGGCGCCAACACTCTCTGGGAGCTTGAGTCCGACGGCACCCTCACGCCCGACACCCCCGTCGTGCTGACATGGAACAACGGCGCCGGCCTGACCTTCCGCCGCGAGATGAGCGTCGACGACAAGTACATGTTCACGGTCACCCAGTCGGTCGAGAACACCGGCGGCGACACCCGCTCGCTCGCCCCTTACGGCATCCTCGCCCGCCACGGCACGCCGCCGGAGCTGAAGAATTTCTTCATCCTGCACGAGGGCGGCATCCGCATCGTCGACGGCGAACTGACCGAGATCGACTACGACGATTTCGAGCCCGCCTCGAACCACGAGACCATCCCCGTGGAAGAGGCCGCCTGGACCGGCTTCACCGACCACTACTGGATGACCACGCTGATTCCCGAACAGCGCGCCGGCACCAAGATCAGCACCTTCCGCGACGGCCGCCGCGACATCTACCAGACCACCGCGCGCCACCCCACCGTCACCCTCGCCGCCGGCGAGACCGCCACCAGC
>JAVJTX010000070.1:0-48904 GCA_040220035.1 Roseovarius sp.
CCCCGGATTTCAATGGCATTTCCGCCCATCGCTGCTCTTGCCCCCGGCTTTTCGATCTTCCATATTCGGACCTAGTTCAACCGAGCGGAAAAGGAAACTGCCAGATGGTGACACAGGCCCCCGAAACCCGGATCGTCGACAGCTACCGGATTGCCTGCGACGGCGGCGGAGAGGCGCTGGGCCATCCGCGTGTCTGGCTGATGATTCCGGAGACGCTTGGCTGGGTGGAATGCCCGTATTGCGATGCCAAGCTGATCCACAAGGATTTCGAAGGCAAGGTATGAGAGGCTGATGTGCGCCCTTGCGGGCGCGCCGGTTGTCTCGCCGTCGCCCGTTGGGCGCCATCTCGGGTTCTGTGGCTGACGTGACGTGTCATTCGCGGGCGGTTGCGTTCGTGGAGGGGGCGGGATGCCTCCGGCGGGAATATTTCTGGCAAGATGAAGCGAGGGTGGTGTGAGCCGCCGGGGGTGGGCGCGGGAAGCTTCCGCTGGTTTCCCGGGCGCGGAATGGCGTCCGGGGGTTGCGCAAGGATCGTTTTCCCGGTGGTCTGGCCGGCTCAGCCGAAGATGATGTAGAGGCCGGCCGCCGAGGTGAGCCCGCCGAGAAGGCGCAGGGCCGGGGCGTTGGTGGTGAGCAGGCGGGAGGCCGCGACCGCGACGCCGAGGCCGGCGGCGTGGAGGAGGGCCGTGGCGATGGCGAAGCCCGCGCCGAATTGCAGGGCGTTGGCGCCGCCCAGCTCGCCGCCATGGGCGTGGCCGTGGAAGAGGGCGAAGGCGCCGACGAGCGCCATGGCGAGGCGCGGATCGGGGCGGAGCGCGAGCGCGACGACGAGGCCGAGGATCACGATGGAAGAGAGGATGGCCGGTTCGACCAAGGGCAGCGGCATGCCGGCCAGTGCCAGCAGGAAGCCCGCGATCATGGTGGCGACGAAGGCGGTGGGCACGAGCCAGATGGCGCGGCCGCCGATCTGGGCCGCCCAGAGGCCGACGGCGATCATGGCGAGCACGTGGTCGAGGCCGAAGAGCGGGTGCGTGACGCCGGCGAGGAAGGAGCCGTATTCGCCGGGCGGCAGGTGGGCTGCGGCCGGGGTGGCGGCGAGGGTTAGGGCGAGGGCGGTCAGGGTGCGTTTCACGTCGGGTGGCTCCTTTGGGTCGGGTTGGCCGGGCGCCCCGGGATGGGTCGCGCCTTTGGTGTGAGTTGTGCATGGGTTTGGGGCGGCGCGCAAGGTGGTGGCGCCGCCCGGAGGGGGGAAAGGTGGGTTGGCACCCACCCTACGAGAGGGTGGGGTTTTCTGTTAGCCGAAGACCTTGGTGAGGGCCTTGTCGGTGGCCTCGACGATCTGGTCGATGTCGTCCTTGGTGGCGATGAGCGCGGGCGAGTAGCACAGCGTGTTGTTGAGCCCCGGCACCGAGCGGTTCATCATGCCGATGATCACCCCTTGGGCGTTGCAGTCGCCGGCGACGGCCTGCACCATCTTCTCGTTGGCCGGTTCCTTGGTCGCGCGGTCGGAGACCAGTTCGGCGCCGAGGAAGAGGCCCTTGCCGCGGACGTCGCCGATGACCTCGTGCTTGTCCTTGAGCGCGCGAAGCTGGTCGAGCATGTAGTCGCCCATCTTGGTGGTGTTCTCGAGCAGGCCCTCTTCCTCGATGATGGCCATGTTTTCCAGCGCCGCTGCCGGACCGGCGGTGCAGCCGCCGAAGGTGGAGATATCGCGGAAGTAGTTGAGCGGGTCGGAGGTGTCGTCCTGGAACATGTCGAACACCTTTTCGTTCGTCACGCAGCAGGCGATGGCGGCATAGCCCGAGGCCACGCCCTTGGCCATGGTCACGAAATCGGGTTCGACGCCGTAATGCTGGTAGCCGAACCATTCGGTGCCGGTGCGCCCGACGCCGCAGACGACCTCGTCGATATGCAGGAGGATGTCGTATTTGCGGCAGATTTCCTGCACGCGGGGCCAGTAGCCCGGCGGGGGGGTGATGACACCGCCGCCTGCCGTGACCGGCTCGAGGCAGATTGCGCCGACGGTGTCGGGGCCTTCGGCGAGGATGACCTCTTCGATGGCGTTGGCGGCGGCGACACCGTATTCCTCACCGGAGAGATCCCATTGCGCGCGGTATTCCATGCAGTGCGGCACGCGGACGAAGCCCGGCACGAAGGGGCCGTATTGTTCGCCGCGCTGGTCCTGACCGCCGGCCGAGATGGCGGCGATGGAGGAGCCGTGATAGTCGCGGTCGCGGTAGAGGATCTTGTATTTCTTGCCGCCGTAACGCTTGTGGGCGATCTGGCGGACCATCTTGAAGGCCTTTTCGTTGGCCTCGGTGCCGGAATTGGTGAAATAGACGCGGCTCATGCCGGGCATCTTCGAGATCAGTTTCCCGGAGAACTTGGCACCGGGGATCGAGCCGGCGGTGCCGGCGAAGTAGTTCAGCTTGATCAGCTGGTCGCGGACGGCGTCGGCGATGCGCTCGCGGCCATAGCCCACGTTCACCGTCCAGACCCCGCCCGAGACGGCGTCGAGATGTTCCTTGCCGTGCTGGTCCCAGACGCGCATGCCCTTGCCCTCGACGATGATGCGGGGGTCGGCCTTGGGGTCGGTGCCGGTCCAGCCGGCGTGCTGGATCAGGTGATGCCAGACATGGGCGCGGTCGGCCTCGACCACGCCGGAGAGGTCGTTATCAAGCGGTTTGCCGTCCATCGAAATGCTCCATCAGGTTGGGCCCGGCGGGAGGGGCCGGGCGATGTCATTTGATCATATCAGCCCGAGATCGGACGAGTCTGTTAGGGCCAGTGGTCATTCGCGTATAAGGCCAGCGTTCCGGCGGCGGGAAACTTGGCGTTTGTGGCGGGGCGGTTCGCGGGTAGGCTTTGACGGGCGCGCGGGGGATGATCCCGATTGTGGAGGAGAGAGTCATGATACGTCTTTTCAGTGGGGTGCTCATGGTGCTGGCGGCGCAGGCCGGGGCGCAGGAGGGCCCGTCATTCGATTGCGCAAAGGCCGGGAGTTCGGCGGAGGAGCTGATCTGTGGCGATGCCGGGCTGGCGGCGCTGGATCGGCGGGTGGCCGGGCGGTATGCGGCGGCGCTGGAGGTTGCGGGCGGGTCGGCCGCGGCATTGCGGGCCTATCAGCGGGGCTGGATCAAGGGGCGCGACGAATGCTGGAAAACGGAGGATACGCGGGCCTGTTTCGAGGGCGAATACCTTCGGCGGGAGGCGGAGCTGGTGGCGCGGTGGATGCTGGAGGCGCCTGTGGGCACGGCATTCTGGGCCTGTGGCGCGAACCCGACGGACGAGGTGGTGACGATGTTCTTCGACACAGAGCTGCCCTCGGTGCGATTCGAGCAGGCGGATACGGTGGATACGGGGGTGCAGGTGATGGCGGCCTCGGGGGCGCGGTACGAAGCCAGTTTCGGGCGGTCGATCTGGATCAAGGGGGAGCGGGCGTTGTATTGGGAGCACGGCCCGGAGGGATCGACCTTTTATGACTGCGAGTTGACACAGGAGCGGTGACGGCGCCGGGCGAGGCCTCGGCTCGGGGGCCGGGGCGGGGGTTTGGTTTGCGCCCTGATGTCGGGGTCGGACGGCTGGATCGGTCTTGTCCGCCCCGGGCTTGACCCGGGGCCTCGTGCAGTGTGTGGGCAAGAGGCTCGGGGGCCGGGGCGGGGGGTTCGGTGAGAGGTCCCGGGTCAGGCCCGGGACGGGGTCAGCGGAGGGTGACGGCGCCGCGAAGCGTGTTGGTGGCGGTGCCGTTGGCGGGATTCACGTTGGAGCGGAAGGTGCCGCCGCCGGAGGCCTGAAGCCAGAGGCCGCTGCCGCTGCTGATGTGCCAGTAGCCGTGAATGTTGCCTTGCGGATCGCGGCGGCGGGCGTTCCAGCCGAGCGTGACGCGGTCGCCTTCCAGCCCGTCGAGCACGCAGACGCCGTTGCCCTCGACCGCGCCGCCGCGCACTTCCAGCACGCCGAAGCAGGGGCCGCTGAGCTTGTTCATCGGGTTGGTGGACTCCTCCATCTCGAACCTGTTGTAGGTGGCGCGGACATTCATGAAGTGGTGGTCGGCGCCGACCTCGATCACCTCGGTCTGGCTCTGGCCCTTGGCGGTGCCGTCGCTGGTATAGGCCTGCGCCGTGGCATGGCCGGTGGCCAGAAGCGTGGCGATGGCGGCGGCGGTGATGGTGGTTTTCATGATGTCTCCCCTTCGAGTTATGGTCGTTGGTTCGTCATCCGGAGTCTAACGACCGCGATGCGGCGCTGGCAAGGCATGGGCCCTCAGGGGGTCAGGCGCGGGCGTCCTTGGGGGAGCCCATGACCACGAATGTGGTGATCGCGTTGACCTGCGGGAGGATGCCCATGACGTCGGTATGGAAGGCCTTGTAGGCGGGCAGGTCAGCGGCCTCGATCCGCAGGAGATATTCGACCGAGCCGGTGATGTTGTGGCATTCGACGACTTCGGGGGCGATCTCCATCGCGCGCTCGAACGCCTCCTGACTGGCCTTGGTGTGGGTGTTGAGGCCGACGGTGGCGTAGGCCACGAAGCCGATGCCGAGGCGGCTGCGGTCGAGCACGGCGCGGTAGCCGGCGATGACGCCGCGGCGTTCGAGTTCCTGCACACGGCGCAGGCAGGCGGAGGGGGACAGCCCGATTCGCTCGGCGAGGTCGAGATTGCTGATCCGGCCGTCGCGGGTCAGCTCCTGCAATATTTGTTGGTTGATATGGTCCATGGGGGTGAATGATTGCAAATTTTGCGGATAGACGCAAAAGAAAGCAATTCAAATGCGCGGATGACGGAATAGGTTTGCGTTCATGACACTCGAAATATTCACCGCGCTTGTCGCCTTTGCCTTTGTCACGGTCATCACGCCGGGGCCGAACAACCTGATGCTCATGGCCTCGGGGGCCAATTTCGGTTTTCGCCGGACCGTGCCGCATATGATGGGCATCGGGCTGGGGTTTCCGTCGATGGTGGTTTTGGTGGGCGTCGGCGTGATGCAGGTGTTCGATTTGTGGACGCCGAGCTATACCATCCTCAAGGTGCTGAGCGTGGGGTATCTGTTGTATCTCGCGTGGAAGATCGCGAATGCCGCGCCGCCGAAGGAGGCGCAGGAGGCGCCGGAGGGCAAGCCGCTGTCGTTCTTTCAATCGGCGGCGTTTCAATGGGTGAACCCGAAGGCATGGAGCATGGCGCTGTCGGCCATCGCGCTTTACGCGACGAGCCGGGATATGAGCGCCGTTCTGTGGGTGGCCGGGGTTTACGTGGCGGTGTCGGTGGTCAGCACGACAAGCTGGACGGTGCTGGGCCAGCAGATGCGGCGGCTGTTGAAGAACCGGGTGCGGTTGAGGGTGTTCAACTGGGCGATGGCGGTGTTGCTGGTGGCGACCTTGATACCGGTGTTGTGGCCCGGGGCGGCGTGAGGCGCCTTTGGGCGGCGTTGGATTTGGATATTTTTACCAAGAAGAAGCCGGGGGCGCGGGCTGTTCTTTGACGGAGTGCTTCGCTTGCGGGGGTGCGGCGTGGTAAGCGTGGGATCATGACATTGACGCTGTTGCATACCGCCGGGGCGCATTGCGCGCGGTTCGAGGCGCTGCGCGACCGGATCGCGCCGAGGGCAGAGCTGCGGCAGGAGGTTCGCGAGGACTGGCTGGCGCGGGCGCAGGGCGGTGTTTCGGCGGAATTGGAGGCCGAGATTGCCGGGGCTGTGGCCGGGGCCGAGGGGGTGGTGATCTGTACCTGTACCACCATCGGGCCGGCGGCGGAGCGGGCCGGGGCGATCCGGGTCGACTGGCCCATGATGCGGGAGGCGGCGCGGGTTGGCGGGCCGGTTCTGCTGGCCTATGGGTTGGAGAGTACGTGGGCGCCGAGCCTTGCGCTCTTGGAGCGGGCGCTGGCGGCGGAGGGGTGCGAGGCGGTGGTGCATCCGATGCCGTTGATGCGGTTCTGGCCGCTGTTCGAGGCGGGGGAGGCGGAGGCCTTTGCCGCGGTGGTTGCCGGGGAGGTGCGGCAGGTGATCGAGAGCGGGCGGGAGATCGGCTGTGTCGTGCTGGCGCAGGTGTCGATGGCCGGGGCGGCGGAGTTGCTGGCGGATGTTGGCGTGCCGGTGCTGGCCTCGCCTGAGCTGGCGCTGAAGGCGGGGTTGGAGGTTTGAGCCGGGATCTGGCGGCGCTGGCGGGGCAGGTTCTGGCGGTTTACGAGCGCAACGCGGCGCGGTTCGACCGGGAGCGGAGCCGGGGCTTGTTCGAGCGCGGCTGGCTGGACCGGTTTGCGGCATTGGTGCCGGAGGGTGGGCGTATCCTCGACGTGGGCTGTGGGACCGGGGCGCCGATTGCGGCGTATCTGGACGGGCTGGGGTTTGCCGTGACCGGCGTGGATGGCGCGCGGGCGATGATCGATATGGCGCGGGAGAGGCGGCCCGGCGGGGATTGGCGGGTGGCCGACATGCGCGGGATGGAGCTGGGCGAGCGGTTCGACGGGGTTCTGGCGTGGGACAGTTTCTTTCACCTGACGCGGGACGAGCAGCGGGAGGTTTTGCCGCGGTTGCTGGCGCATCTGCGCCCCGGTGGGCCTCTGATGCTGACGGTTGGGCCGGGTGAGGGCGAGGTTGCGGGCCGTGTGGGGGATGAGGCGGTGTATCACGCGAGCCTTGAGGGGGAGGATTATGCCGCGCTGCTGAATGCGGGCGGGGCGGAGATCGTGCAGTTCGTGGTGGAGGATCCGGCGTGCGAATATCACTCGGTCCTGTTGGCGCGAAAGCGTTAGCGGCGCAGCGAGAGGATGCCCGCCGCCACGATCAGTGCCATGCCGGCCAGCGTGATGGGTCCGGGCAGGTCGGCGAAGAAGATCACGCCCCAGAGGACCGCGAAGCCCACATAGGCGAAATCGAACGTGCCGATGACCGAGGACGGCCCGGCCTGATAGGCGATGGCGGTGCCGACGCTGCCGATGAGGATGGAGGCCGCGAGGATGGCCATGGCGCCCCAGTCGGGCAGGGTCATTGTGGCCCACGGGGCGGAGAGGAAGCCGGGGTCGGTTTGCGGCAGGAGGAAGGTGGCGAGGCCGCCCGCCACGACGAAGGCGATGTTGAGGGCGAGCGCCAGCATCATCGGATGTTCATCGCGGCATTTCGTGCGGGTGAGGATCATCGCCGCGGCATAGAGCATGGCGGCGAGAAGCGGCAGTAGGGCATAGGCGTTGAAATTGTCGGCATCGGGGCGGAGGATCAGCAGGACACCCGCGAAGCCGAGCGCGACGGCCAGCCAGCCCAGCGGCGGGATGCGGTCGTTTGTGGTGAGTGCCGAGAAGAGCGTGATGAAGAGCGGCAGGGTGTAATAGGCCGCCGCCGCGACGGCCAGCGGCAGGTGCGGGAGCGAAGTGTAATAGGCGACCCACATGGTGACGAGGAGCAGGCTGCGCAGGATGGTCCAGCCGGGCGCGGTGGGCCGGGAGAGCGCCGCCGGGAACCACAGCGCAAGCACGCCCAGCAGCAGCGGCAGAGCCAGCGCCGAGCGGAGCACGAAGATCTGCCAGAGCGGGAAGCTTGCCGAGGTGAGCTTGATGATGGCGTCGCCCAGCGACAGGCCCAGCACGGTAAAGACGATGGTGCCCACCGCGAGGGGCAGGTTGTCGGGCCGGTGCGGGGCGGCGGGGGCGGTCACGGGCGGGCTCCTCTGGCGTCGGGGGCACCTTAGCCGGTGAGGGCGGGTCTGCAAGGCGATGGCGCGGAGGTGCTGACAGCCCCTGTCGGGGTGTCGATTTGTTTGCAAATCCACCGCCCAGCCGCCATATACGGGCACGACACTACGGGAGCGACGTGGATGACCAATTACCTCGACTTCGAAAAGCCGCTGGCCGAGATCGAAGGCAAGGCAGAAGAGCTTCGGGCGATGGCGCGGGCGAACGAGGATATGGATGTCGAGGAAGAGGCCGGCGCGCTGGACAAGAAGGCGGCCACGATGCTTCAGGACCTGTACAAGGGTCTGACGCCATGGCGGAAATGCCAGGTGGCGCGGCATCCGGACCGGCCGCATTGCCGGGATTACATCAAGGCGCTGTTTCACGAATACACGCCGTTGGCGGGCGACCGGAATTTCGCCGACGATCAGGCCGTGATGGGCGGGCTGGCGCGGCTGGGCGACCGGCCGGTGATGGTGATCGGGCACGAGAAGGGCAACGACACCAAGAGCCGGATTCAGCGGAATTTCGGCATGGCGCGGCCCGAGGGCTATCGCAAGGCGATCCGGCTGATGGAGATGGCGGACAAGTTCAACCTGCCGGTGATTACCTTGGTGGATACGCCCGGCGCCTATCCCGGCAAGGGGGCCGAGGAGCGGGGCCAGTCGGAGGCGATTGCACGCGCCACGGAGACCTGTCTGCAGATCGGCGTGCCGCTGGTGAGCGTGGTGATCGGCGAAGGCGGCTCTGGCGGGGCGGTGGCGTTTGCCAGCGCCAACCGGGTGGCGATGCTGGAACATTCGGTTTACTCGGTCATCAGCCCCGAGGGCTGTGCCTCGATCCTGTGGAAGGATTCCGAGAAGATGCGGGAGGCGGCCGAGGCGCTGCGGCTGACGGCGCAGGACCTGCACAAGCTGGGCGTGACCGACCGGATCATTCCCGAGCCGCTGGGCGGTGCGCATCGAGATCCGCCCAAGGCCATCAAGGCGGTGGGCGAGACCATCGAGGCGATGCTGGGTGAGTTGTCGGAGAAGAACCGCAAGGCGCTGGTGAAGGCGCGGCGGGACAAGTTCCTTGCGATGGGCAGCAAGGGGCTGGCGGCCTGATTGCCGCGGTCCGGTTACGGTGAAAACCGGGCCGGAATCCCATGTCGGTATAACGTCGGTATTTTGTCGGTATCGGGTAGGTGCGATTTCGGTGTCGTGAGCCGCCCTCAGGCCAGCAGCATCTTCAATCCCTGCGTGACATCGGAGCGCACGGCAAGGCGCAGGCCGGGCTCGTCGCCGGCCTTGAGCGCGGCGATGATCAGGCGGTGGTAATGCGGCGGGTCCTTGCGCTGAAGTCGGCCGTAGAGGGCACGCATGGTGGGGCCGAGCTGGAGCCAGACGGTTTCGGCCATGGCCAGCATCGCCGGGGCCTGCGCACGCAGGTAGAGGGTGCGGTGAAATTCGAGGTTGCGGCGGATATAGCCGACCGCATCGTGCCGGGCGGTCATCTCGGCGATATGGCCGTTGATCGACTGAAGCCGGTCGATGAGGGCGATATGGGCGCGGGGCAGGGCGCGGCTGGCGAGCTCCACCTCGATCAGGGCGCGCAGGGCCGCGAGTTCCTCGATGCGCTCGTTGCCGAGTTCCGGCGTGGTGACGCGACCGGAGCTTGAGACGGTGAGTGCGCCTTCGGCCGACAGGCGGCGGATCGCCTCGCGCGCGGGGGTCATCGACACGTCGTATTCGGCGGCGAGCCCGCGCAGGGTGAGCGGGTGGCCCGGGGGCAGTTCGCCATGCATGATGCGGGTGCGCAGGCCCCGGTAGACACGGTCATGGGCGGAGCTCGGGGCCGGATCGGGGCGGGGTGTGATCAACATATCGGTATTTGTGATCACGCCTGCCCCCTCGTCAATCGCCAAAGCGGTAGCGGTGCAGGGAAGAGCCGTTGTCGCGCAGCCAGCGGCGGGCCGGTTCGTAGCCCGGCTTGAGGCGGTCCACGGTCTCCCAGAAGGCGGGGGAATGGTTCATCTCGGCCAGATGCGCGACCTCGTGCGCGGCGACGTAGTCGAGCACCTCCCCCGGCGCGAGGATCAGCCGCCACGAATACATCAGCCCGCCATCATGCGAGCACGACCCCCAGCGCGAGCGCGTGTCGCGCAGGGTGAGGCGGGTATAGGGCCGGCCAAGGGCCGTGGCGTAGTGGTCGGAGGCACAGGCCAGCCGGTCGCGCGCCTGTGCCTTGAGCCATGCCCGGAGGCGGGCGGGCACGGCCTCGGGCGGGCCGGGGACGAGGAGGGTGTCGCCATGGACCTTCACGCTGCGGCCCGTGCCGGCGACGATTCGCATCGGGCGTCCGCCCACGGGAAGCTCGGCGCCGAGGCCGACCAGCACCTCGTCGGGCCGCTGGCTGAGCTGTTTGCGCAGCCAGCTGGCCTTTTCCTCGGCGAATTCCAGCGCCTTCCGCTCGGCCACGCCGCGGGGCAGGGTCAGCGTCACCCGCCCGTCAACGCCCGACACGCGCAGCGAAATCCGCCGGGCCCGGGCGGAGCGGCGCAGAATCAGGGCAACCGGGGGGTTGCCGGGAAGTACGTGATGGCCCATATGCCCTCGATACAAGCTTTTCGCGCAGGCCGGGTCAAAGCCTTTGACACCTTACCGGACTTATGGCAGGTGGCGCGGATTGTCTGCAAGACCAGAGAGTTTCAAGAGGGATAACCCATGCCCAAGGAAGAATGGGGCGTAAAGCGCGTCTGCCCGACCACCGGCAAGCGGTTCTACGACCTGAACAAGAACCCGATCGTCAGCCCGTATACCGGTGAAGTGGTGGAGATGGAGACTGGCAAGAGCCGGTCGATCACCGCCGACGCGGAGGATGCGGAGACCAAGAAGATGAAATCCAGCAGCGAAGAGTCGGATTCGACCGTGCTGGATGATGATGACGATGTCGATGTCGATCTGGGCGATGATGTGCTGGATGACGACGATGACGACGACAACGTATCGCTCGACGAAATCGCGGACGTGTCGGACGAAGACAACGAAAACTGATGGCGCGGGGGCGGGATTTTCCACTTGATCCCGCCCGGCGCTTTGCCTAGATAGCGGCAATTGCCGGCCCCCCGGGGCCGGACAGGTTCGGGGCCTTAGCTCAGCTGGGAGAGCGCTTGCATGGCATGCAAGAGGTCAGGGGTTCGATCCCCCTAGGCTCCACCAAATCTTCCCTTTGAAAATAAATGCGCAGGCTGTCTGAAACCGGGCGGTGGCGTGCCGTCATGGCCGGTCGCGGGTTTCCAGCACTGTCAGGAGCAGCAGCGGGATCAGCGACAGGGCAAGGCCGAGCCCGGCGGCGGGCAGCCAGCCGGCGTGGGAGACGACCGCCGCATAGGCCGGCGGGCCGAGGAGCGAGCCCGCCGCGCCCGCCTGTGCCAGCGCGCCGTTCGCCGGGCCGAGCCCGCCGGGGCCGGCAAAGCGGGGGATGGCGCCGAAGGCGAGCGCCGGGAAGATGCCCGCCAGCAGGTTGAGCGCGATGAAGAGCGCCGCGCTGGTGGCGAGGGGGGCCGCCGGGCTGAAGACACCGAAGAGCAGCGCCGCCGGCAGGAGCAGGCAACCGCCCAGCAGCAGAGGTGAGAGGCGCAGGACCGGCCGGTGCCGCAGGCAGAGTGGCACCGCGATGCCGGTGATGGTGACGAAGCCGCCAAGCCCGGTGACGAGGCCGGCCAGCCCCGGTGTCGCGCCTTTCTGCGAGATCAGGAATTCCGGCATCAGGGCGAGAATGCCGACATGGAAGCAAGTGAAGCCCCCGAAGCCGGCGGCAAGGACGAGGGACGCGCCGGAGGGGCGGAAGGCCGTGATGGCGGCGATGGGTCCGGCATCGGCCCTGTCGCGCGGGGCGCAGAGCCAGAGGGCCAGCCCGGCCAGCGCCCAGAACAGCAGCACACCGCGCCAGCCAAGCGGGGCGGCCAGCGCGCCGGAGAGGATCGTGCCGAGGCCGAGCCCCGCCGGGAAAAAGGTGCTCCAGACCACGAGGGCGAGGCCGGGGGAAAGGCGTGTCGCCTCGCGCGCCATCAGCACCGGGGCGGAGACGATCACCGCAAGGTAGCCGGCGCTTTCGGCCACGCGCGCGGCGGTGAGCCAAGGGCCGGTGCCGGAGAGCGCTTCGGCGAGGCTGCCGGCGGTCAGGAGCACGAGGCCCAGCGACAGGGTGCGCCATTCTCCGCATCGCGCGGCGAGGCCCGCGGCGGGTGCGCCGAACACCGCGCCGCCCAGCTCGATCAGCGAGATGACGATCGCCCCGGCCAGCAGCGAAAGGCCCAGCTCAGGAGAGATCAGCGGCATGAGCGGAGGCATCTTGCCCATCTGTGCCGCGGCCAGAAGCCCGGTCAGGTAGATCCAGATCTCGCGTCGTCCGAGCGGCATGGCGGCACCTCCTTTGCGCCGCGATAGATGCCGCTTGATGGCGGGGCGAGGCATAAGATATTCCTTCCGCATGGACGAGACCCCTGTCATGCCGCCGCGTTGCCGGAGCGACCTGGGGCGCGGGCTGCGGACGTGGCGCGCGCTGCACCGGGTCAAGCAGAGCCATGCGGCGGAGCTGTTGGGCGTGTCGCAGCCGCAGATCTCGCGTTGGGAGCGGGGCGAGCAGGGGCCCGGCCCGGCGGAGGCGCGGGCGCTGGCCGATCTGCTGGCGGCGCGGCTGAGCGGGGCGGCCGACCGGCGTCTGGGACAGTTCGTGCGGGACAGTGCGGCGCCGGTGCATCTTGTCTGCGACCTGACCCACCGGCTTTTGGCCTTCTCGGCGGCGCGGGCGCGCAGTTTCCGGCGCCCGCCGGAGGAACTTGACGGCGCCTTGCTGTGGGAATGCGCCAGCCCCGAGATCGTGGCGGCGGAACGCCGTCTGGAGACGTCCGGCTGGTTCGACATGGCGGCGCCGGTGCTGGCGTTCCGGACGAGCGGGCGGGAAAGCCGCCTGCTGGAAATCCGGGAGGGGCCGATGGCGTGGACCCGGTTCCGGCTGTCGGATGGCAGCCATGCGCGGCTGGTCGAGACGCTTTAGAGTGGCGGGTGCGGTAAGGGGCCGAAATCTTTAAAAGATTTCGGGCCGATTTCTTTTGAAGAAATCGGGCACGGGCCTCAGCTGTGTTCCTTCAGCAGGCGCTGTTTCTGGCGGTTCCAGTCGCGCTTGGCCGCGGTTTCGCGCTTGTCGTGGTTCTTCTTGCCCTTGGCGATGCCGATCTTGAGCTTGGCGATGCCGCGATGGTTGAAATACATCACCAGCGGCACGAGGGTCATGCCCTTGCGCTGGGTCTCGTTCCAGAGGCGGGCCAGTTCCTTTTTCGAGGCCAACAGCTTGCGCTTGCGGCGCTCGTCATGCTGGAAGGTCTTGGCCTGTTCGTAGGGGGCGATATAGCCGTTCACCAGCCACAATTCGCCATCGTCGACCATGGCATAGCTTTCGGCGATGTTGGACGAGCCCTGACGGAGGGATTTGACCTCGGAGCCTTCGAGGATGATGCCGCATTCGAGGTCCTCCTCGATGGCATAGTCGAACCGGGCGCGCCGGTTCTCGGCCACCACATTGTAGTTCGGATTGTCCTTCGGTTTGGCCATCGGGTGTTCCTCGGGGCGTCTGATGCGATGCCGGAATGAGGGAATATAGGGCAAGCCGGGCCGGGAGAAAAGGCGGGGGACCGCCGATTGCACGGCCGTTGGGGGCGGAATGCCACAGGATTGTAGCGGACAGTGATTGGACAGGCCCCGGCACAGGGGATATGGAGGTAAAAATGAGCGCCGGCGCGACAGGCCGGGCGCGCGACGGGAAAGTGGAAGACATGTCGGAAAAGCTGTTCGGAACCGATGGTGTGCGCGGGCAGGCCAACAGCTGGCCGATGACGGCCGAGATGGCGTTGCAGCTGGGCGCCGCCGCGGGCCGGTTCTTTCGCCGCGACCAGAACGAGCACCGGGTGGTGATCGGCAAGGACACGCGGCGGTCGGGCTACATGATCGAATATGCGCTGACGGCGGGGTTCACCTCGACCGGCATGGACGTGTTCCTGCTGGGGCCGGTGCCGACGCCGGCGATCGGCTACCTGACCCATGGTCTGCGGGCCGATGTGGGGGTGATGATCTCGGCCAGCCACAACCCGGCGCATGACAACGGCATCAAGCTGTTCGGGCCGGACGGGTTCAAGCTGTCGGACGAGGCCGAGGCGGGCATCGAGGAGATGATGCAGAACGGCGTGCCGCTGTCGAAGCCCGACAATATCGGCCGGGCGAAGCGGTTCGAGGACGCGCGCGGGCGCTATGTGGAATATGCCAAGACGACCTTCCCCTATCGCAAGCGGCTGGACGGCTTGCGGGTGGTGGTGGACTGCGCCAATGGCGCGGCCTATCGCACCGCGCCCAGTGTGTTGTGGGAGCTTGGGGCCGAGGTGATCCCGATCGGGGTGGAGCCCAACGGCTACAACATCAATGACGGTTGCGGATCGACCCATCCCGAGACGGCAGCGCAGAAGGTGCTCGAGACGCGGGCGGATATCGGGATCTGCCTTGACGGCGATGCCGACCGTGTCGTTCTGGTCGACGAAAAGGGGCAGGTGGCCGATGGCGACCAGATCATGGCGCTGATCGCGACGCGCTGGGCCGAGCATGGGCGGCTGGCGGGCAATACGCTGGTGGCGACGGTGATGTCGAACCTCGGGCTGGAGCGGCACCTGAACGCGAAGGGCATCGACCTCAAGCGGACGGCGGTGGGCGACCGCTACGTCGTCGAGGAGATGCGCGCCGGGGGCTATTCGCTGGGCGGCGAGCAGTCGGGGCATATCGTGATGACCGATTATGCCACCACCGGCGACGGGCTGATCGGGGCGTTGCAGTTCCTTGGCTGCATGGTCGAGACCGGGAAGCCCGCGAGCGAGCTGGCACGGGTGTTCGAGCCGGTGCCGCAGAAGCTGGTGAACGTGCGCTACAAGCAGGGCTCGCAGCCGCTGTCGGCAGAGGCCGTGCAGGAGGCGATTTCAAAGGCGGAGTCGCGGCTGGGCCATGACGGGCGGCTGCTGATCCGCAAGTCGGGGACCGAGCCGCTGATCCGGGTGATGGCCGAGGCGGTGGAGCCGGCGCTGCTGGACGATGTGCTGAGCAGCGTGGTCGACGCGGTGAAGGCCGCGAGCTGAGGGCCCTCTCTCATCCGAACATAAAATCATCCGCGTCGATCCGGCCGGTGATGCCCTCGAGCGTGATCGTGCCGTCATCCCAGCTGACCACCGTGTCGCCGCCGCTGCGGCGGATGGTCAGGTCGTCGTAGTCAACCGCGCCGTCGAGGCGGATCAGGTCGGTGCCGTTCTGGAAATCGGTGATCGTGTCGTGGCCGGTATTGGTGTCGGTGTCGAAGACAAAGACGTCGCGGGCGTTGCCGCCGCTGAGGATGTCGTTGCCGGCGCCGCCGATCAGGGTGTCGGCGCCGCCGAGGCCGATCAGCGTGTCGTTACCGCTGCCACCGTCGAGCCGGTCGTGGCCATAGCCGCCTTCCAGCACGTCGTGCCCGCCGCCGCCGAACAGGACGTCGTTGCCGTTGTTGCCGCGCAGGCTGTCATCGTGACGGCCGCCGTCGAGCGTGTCGTTGCCGTTTTGGCCCAGCAGCGTGTCATTGCCGTCGCCGCCCGAGAGGCTGTCCCAGTTATAGCCGCCCTTGAGCGAGTCGGCCCCTGCCTCGCCGAAAAGCGTGTCTTCGCCGTTGTTGCCGAGCAACGTGTCGGCCCCGTCGCCGCCGCGGGCGATGTCGTCGCCGTTCTGGGTGTGCAGGAAATCCGCCCCCTCGCCGCCGATCAGCAGGTCGGCATCGCCGCCACCCTTGATCCAGTCGTTGCCGTCACCGCCCTCGAGCGTATCACGGCCTGCTCCGCCGTAGAGCGAGTCTTCGCCCTCGCTGCCGTAGAGGGAGTCGCGGCCGCCGTCGCCGCGGATTTCGTCGTTGCCGGCGTCGCCGGTCAAGTGATCGTGCCCCTCGTCGCCGCGCAGGGTATCGGCGCCGTCGCCGCCATTGAGCCGGTCATCCTGAGCACCGCCGAGCAGCAGGTCGTTGCCGAGGTCGCCACTCAGGGTGTCATCGCCATTGCCGCCTTCGATTGTGTCGTCGTCGCCCTGACCGAACAGCGCGTCGTTGCCGTTCTCGCCCAGAAGCCTGTCGTTGCCGCTGCCGCCATAGAGGGTGTCGCCGCCCTCGCCGCCATAGAGCATGTCGGTGCCGCGCCCGCCTTTCAGCATGTCGCTGCCATTCATCCCGAGAATCCGGTCGTTGCCGCGCCCGCCGACCAGATGATCGCCGCCGTCGCGGCCTTCGAGCGTGTCGTCGCCGATGCCGCCCTCGAGCGTGTCGGGCCCCCAGTCGCCGCGCAGGAGGTCGGCCTCGGCCGTGCCTTCGACCTCGCGGGCGGGGGCCGAGAAACTGCGGTTGATCGCCACTTCGACCGCGCCGCGCACCGCCTCGGGGTCGAGCGGCTGGCCGTTGGCGCTGTGCAGGATGATGGTCTCGCCGCGATAGGTGATGCGGGCGCCGTTCGAGGTGCTGACGATCTCGAGCCGCGAGACATCGTAGAGGAAGGGCAGGCCCGACAGGTCGAGGATGTCGTGGGCCGGGTTGAAGCCGATGATCGTGTCGGTCTGGCCGTCGGGCGTGAGCACGTAACGGTCGGCGCCGCCGCGCCCCTCCAGCCGGTCGGCGCCGGTGCCGTCGAGCAGGATGTCGTCGCGCCCGGTGCCGATGAGGGTGTCGTTGCCGTTCCCGGCGACCAGCGCGCTGCCCTGCCGGGAAAGGTCGGCGCGCAGCACGGCGATGCCGGCGTCCTCTTCTGTCGCGGCAAAGACCTGAAGCTCGTCGCCCAGCACGGCGATTTCGAGCGCGGTGACATCGCCGAGCGGGGCATGAATCGTGCCCTCGAAACTGTCGAGATGCACCAGCCGCCCGTCGGGCATGAGTTCGAACAGAGTAACGCCGCCGTCGCCGCCCGCCGCCGCCACGTAGGTGTGCCCGTCATGGCTGAGCGTGGCGACTTTCTGGACATTGCCGAAGCGCGAGTCGCGGGTGTCGAGCACATGGTCGGTGGGCGTGAGCCCGCCCTGCGCGTCAAGCCGCATGACGCTGAGCGCACCGGACTCGCCGTTCGAGGGCTCGGAGGCGACGATCACGAAGGTGCCCTGCGCGGTCGTGGCGACGGCGATGTCGGTGGGCACCATGACGCCGAGGCCCTGTGCCGGGCCGACGCTACCGCCCGCGCGGGCCGCGTTGGCGCCGATCGTATAGGCGGTGACGCCGTATTCGGACTGGCTGGCCACGATGACGATATCGGTGCCCCCGACCCGCGCGGTGGCAGCGGCGGCGATGGCGTCGGCATGGGTCGCGGCGGTATCGGCGACGGTATAGCCCATGCCGAGCGACGCGCCACTCATGCCGTGGACCGCAAAGCCCGCCTGACCGGGATCGGCGAGGATCAGGTCGCCGCCGGCCGTGATGGCCGCAACCGCCGGGGCCGCGCCGATCTCGGCGCCACGCAGAACCGCCCGCCCGCCAAGATCGCCGCCGGTGCCGAGGGTGTAGCGGAGGATGCCGTCATGGTTGAAACCGGTGGCGTAGAGCTGCACCGTCCCGCCGGTCTCGGTGACCAGCAGGTCATGGCCGGTACCGCTGATCTGGCCCGTGGTATGGAACGCCTCGTCACCAGAAAGCGGCAGCTGGTCTTCGCGCAACCGGAAGGTCGCAAGCCCGCCTTCGGGCCCCGACACCGAAATCAGCACCGGCCCCGCAGGCCCGTCGATGAACTCCAGATCGCTGATGCCCGTGTCCAGCGCGCCGTGACCGGTCGTGATCGTGCCCCTCAGTTGCAGTTCCATTCTGCTCACCCCTTTTTCCACCGCCGCAAGGGATGCCGTGCGAAGTGGCACCGAAGCGGGATGGCATTGGGGCGAGACCATGAAAAACCCGTCGAAATTAATTCGACGGGCTGGCTATTATCGGTTTGTTTACCTTCGGATCAGAAGCGGGCGGCGAGCGCAGCGAGCCCCCCCGGCGGGGCGGGCCAGTGGTCCGCACCGCCCATCGCCCCGGCGCAGGCGGCCTGCATTTCCGCAATCCAGTCCTGCATCCGCAGAATCGTGGCGACATCGTCGTCGGTCAGGGCCGGGGCGCTGCCGCCGGACCGACGGCGCGCGTGTTCCGTCAGCAGGGCATGGGCAAGATTCATTTGCGTCATCTCGTCCACAACCGCGAGGATCCGGCGGCGGCATTCGGTTTTCGCCGCCAGTTGCCGGGCCTCTGCGGCGCGGCGTTGCTTGTCCTCGGCGGTAATCACTTGCGACAGGTCGATGTTGCTCATGCCGTGCCCTCCTTTTCGGTGGCGTGGGGCGGCAGGGGCACCGGGCCGTCCGCCGTCAGGGTCAGGGAGGCGGGAAAGCGCGCGTCCTCCGCCGCTCCGGCGCCGTGCGGCAGGAGCAGCGGCACGGTCAGATCACCCGCCGCGTCACGGGTCACGTCGCCGGCGATCCACGGGCAGGCAACCGCCGTGCGCGGCAGGGTCGCGCCCGGCGGCAGCGGCGCGAAATCGAACGGCTCGCCATTGATCGTCAGGATGTCGCCTGACCGGACAAGGGTGAGCGCCCCCTCGGCGCGGATCGGTGAAAAGATCAGTTTCATGGTGTCGTTCCTCCTCAGAACCAGCGCCCGAAGGCGAACACGTTCATATCCGTGGACACCGCCGCGCCCGATGAATCAAAGGCCTGAACGTCGCAGCTCATCGTGCCGGAAAGTCCGGACTGCATCGCCCCGCCCCCAGACAGGCTTGCCTTGGTCAGCCCCCCCTGCACGGTCGGCGCCTGATCGAACGCCGCCGGATAGGTCCAGGTGACGGCCCCCGTCGCGCCGGAGAGCCTTCGCTTGCCGCAGATCTGGGTGCCGTCGGCAAAGCGCACATAATCCCCGTTGGCGTTGCTGCCGCGTTCGATGACCGCACCGGTCGGCGTGCCGCCGGATTGCGTCACCGTGCCGAGAAGGTTTCCCGGCCCAAAGCCGTAATCGGCGCGCATCAGGCGGCCTGCGGTGGTGTCCGTCGGCGATTGCTGAACCGCGTCGCCGGTGAGTTGGAAATCGGTTTCGATCTGCTGGGTTGCCGGATCGGCGCGGAGGGCCTCGTGCCATGTGGTGCCGTCATCGCTCACCTTGACGGAAAAGGCGGTGTCGCCGGCGAGGCCCATCTCGGCATGGCCGGTCCAGTTCGACTGGAACAGCAGCGAGGCGGTATCGCCGGCGGCGGACTTGTTGACCTTGAGCTGGTGGCCTGCGCCCTCGTGGCTGAGGAGCGTGGCGGCGGAGGCCACGGCGAGGCGGTTGGTGGTATCGGAGGCGGTGCCGATGCCGACGCCGTCGAGATTGTTCAGATCGGGCCGGATCTCGGCCCAGCCGGTGCCGTCGAAGACCTTGAACTGTTCCGTCGCCTTGTCCCACGCGCGCCAGCCGGTTTGCGGGTCGATGAACAGCCACGCCTCGGTGATGCGCAGCGCCAGCTTGTTCGCTTCCCCGGCCCACGCGTCGGTCGGGTTCGGGCCGATGGCGTAGAGCGTCCCGGTGACGGGCTCGAAGGGCGGGGCGTTGGCGCCGGTTTCCTCCAGCGCCGCCTGAACGAGGCCGTCGAGCACCTGAAGCGCCTCGTTATGGGTGACGTGTTTCTGCGCCTGAGACGGCTGGATCAGCGGCAGGTCGAGGCGCGCGGTGATGTCGGACATGTCGGCTCCTTGGTTAGAAGCCGGCTGTCTAGGGGGCGGTCCGTTAACGGAGGTTGAGAGGACCGTGCGTTGCGCGGGTCAGGCGCCGCGTTTCGCGGTGGTTGCGGCGGTGTCGATCTCTCCGTCGGGGGACAGGACGACGCCGAACAGGGTTTCGGCCTGTTCGGCGGTGTAGCGGCCCAGCGCCACGTCGCGTGCCACCAGCGCCGGATCGCGCCTCATCGGGTCGCCGTAGCCGCCGCCGCCGGGGGTTTTCACGCGGACGCGGTCGCCGGGGCCGAGCGGGATATCCTGTTCCTTCGACAGGTGTTCAGGAACATAGGCCGTGCCATCGCGCCAGACGGTGACCTCGTTTGGCGCGCCGTCCTTGCCGCCCAGCACGCCCTGCGGCCCGAAACGTCCGTGATCCATCACGAAGCTGGCCTTGGCGCTGCCACGGCGGAGTTCGAGCTCGTAATCGAGGCCAAATCCGCCGCGCATCTGCCCCGCCCCGCCCGAGCCTTCGCGCAAGGCGTAGCGGTGGTAGAGCACCGGGAAGGCCTGTTCCATGATCTCGACGGGCGGCGCCTTGGAAATGCCGATGGTGGAGCAGCCATTGGTGATGCCGTCGCCGCCCGCATAGCCGCCATAGCCCCCGCCAGAGAGCTGATACATGACGAAATCGCGCCCCTTCGCCGGGTCGTGGCCACCCAGCGCGAAGTTGCCCGACGTACCGGCGGGCGCGGCGGTGACGCGGTCGGGCAGGGCCTCGACAAGGGCGGCAAAGACCGCCTCGGCGATGCGTTGCGAGACCTCGGCCGCACAGCCCGAGACGGGGCGGGGGTATTGCGCGTCGAGGAAGGTGCCCTCGATCCCGGTGATGGTGAAGGGTTCGAACGCACCTGCGCTGATCGGCACTTCGGGGAAGATATGGCGCATGGCGAGGTAGACGGAGGAAAGCGTGGTGGCACGGACGGAGTTCATCGGCCCGGCGCAGGGGGCGCTGGAGCCTGTGAAATCGAAGGTCAGCTGATCGCCTTGCCGGGTAACGTTCAGGCGGATGGCCAGCGGTTCATTCACGACGCCGTCGCTGTCGACCCATGCGACGGATTGGTGCGCGCCCTCCGGAATATCGGCGATGAAGCTGCGCATCTGGGCGGCGGCGCGCTGGCGCAGTTCGGCGATGGCCTGTGAAACGGTGGTGTCGCCGTAGCGGTCGAGGAGCGCATCGAGCCGCGCGGCGCCGAGGTCGAGGGCGGCGGCCTGCGCCTTCACATCACCGATGCGCTGATCGGCGACGCGGATGTTGGAGCAGATGATGGCGTAGATTTCCGCGTCCATCTGGCCCTTCTTGAAAAGCTTGACGGGCGGCAGGCGCAGCCCCTCCTGTTCCACCGCCGTGGCGGAGGCGGAGAAGCCGCCGGGCACCGCGCCACCGGTATCGGGCCAGTGGCCGGTGTTGGAGAGCCAGCACCAAAGCTGGCCGTCGCGGTAATAGGGCCGGGCAAAGCGCACATCCATCAGATGCGTGCCGCCGAGATAGGGGTCGTTGACGATGTAGATATCGCCCGGCTCAGGCTGTCCCGCGCGGCCCTCGCGGATCATATTGATCAGCGTGCGGGTGGAATATTGCATGGTGCCCACGAAGACCGGCAGACCGCCCGCGCCTTGGGCAATGAGCGCGCCATCTGCGGCGTCGTAGATGCCGTCGGAGCGGTCGTTCGCCTCGGCGATGACGGGCGAGAAGGCGGCGCGGGAGAAGCTGAGATCCATCTCGTCGCAGACCTGTTGCAGGCCGGCTTGGATGACCGACAGGGTGATGGGATCGAGGCTCATGTTTGTGCCCCCACGTGGAGGATGATGTTGCCGTGCGCGTCACCTGTGGCGCTGTCGCCGGGTTCGATCAGCAAAGTGGTGTCCATCTGCTGGATGATCGCCGGGCCGTCGAGGGTGAAATCGAGCGGCAGGTGATCGCGCCAGTAGATCGGCGTGTCGTGGATGCCCGCGCCAAAGCGGACGGGCCGGGTGCCGGTCTGCGCCTCGGCGAGGGTGGATTTGCGCCCCGCCGGGTCGATCAGCGTCGAGAGGTCAAGCGGCACGCGGGCGCCGATGACCGAGCAATTGGCGTTCACGACATTGGCGCGGATTTCGGAAAGCTCGACCCGGAAGCGGCGGAAATAGGCGGTTTCGAACAGTTGTCGCAGCGTGGCGTTGTCGATCTCAGGGCTATCGAGTTCGACGCGGAGCAGGTGGGTCTGACCCATGAATTGCATGTCGACGCTGTAAAGGTGGCGCAACCCACGGATCTCGACGCGTTCCTTGCCGATCAGGCGCTCGCCCTCGGCTTTCTGCGCGGCGAAGATATCGGCAAGCTGCCCGTCACCCAAGGCATCGACCGGGGTGTTGATGGTCTGCACGAAATCGTGGCGCAGGTCGGCCACGACGCAGCCGATGGCGTTGGTGATGCCCGGGCGGCTGGGCACGAGGACGCGGGGCACGCCGAGTTCTCGGGCCAGCGCCGCGGCGTGCAGCGGCCCGGCGCCGCCAAAGGCAAAGAGGGCAAAGTCGCGCGGGTCGGCGCCGAGCGAGAGCGAGACCATGCGGATCGCGCCCGCCATGGTGGTGTTGGCAAGTTGCACGACGGCTTGCGCGGCTTCGTGCGGGGTGAGGCCCAGCGGCTTGCCGAGGCGTTCGGCAAAGATCTGTTCGACGGCCTCCAGCGTCACGCCGCCCTTCACGGCGAGCCGGCCCGGATCGAGCCGGCCAAGGAGGAGGTTGGCATCGGAGATCGTGGGCTCCGTTCCGCCACGGCCATAACAGATCGGGCCGGGATCGGCGCCGGCGCTTTGCGGGCCGACTTCCAGCAGGCCGGCGGCGTTCACCCGCGCGATCGACCCGCCACCGGCGCCCACGGTGCGCACGTCGACCATCGGCACGTGAATCGGCATGGCATATTCGATCTCGATCTCGTTCGACACGGCGGGTTCCGCCCCACGCACCAGCGCCACGTCGGTCGAGGTGCCGCCCATGTCATAGGTCAGCAAATCGGGCATCCCTGCGATGCGCCCCGTATAGGCGGCCGCCATCACGCCCGAGGCGGGGCCGGACATCACGGTTTTCGCCGCCTCCCGCGCCACGAAGCGCGACGAGACCATGCCGCCATTGCCGTTCATCACCAGCACGTCGCGCTCGTAGCCGCCTTCGGCAAGGCTTTCGGTCAGGCGGCGGAGGTAGCGGTCGAGGATGGGCTGAACGCTGGCATTGACCGCCGCCGTCACGCCACGCTCGAATTCGCGGGATTCCTGCAGGATGGCATGGCCGAGCGTGATGTGGCTGTTGGGCCAGATTTCCGCCAGCACGTCGCCTGCGCGCTGCTCATGGGCGGGGTTGGCGTAGGCGTGGAGGAAATGCACCACGACAGCCTCGCACCCGGCATCGAGCAGGGTTTGCGCGGCGCCGCGCACCGCGTCTTCGTCAAGCGGCGTGACCACGGCGCCGCCCGCATCGACCCGCTCGGGCACTTCTAGGCGCAGGTCGCGGGGGATAAGCGGGGTGAACTGGCCTGTCATGCCGTAGGCCTGCGGCCTTGTGCGGCGCCCGAGTTCCAGCACGTCGCGGAAACCTTGTGTGGTGATCAGGCCGGTGCGGCTGAGCTTGCGTTCGAGCACGGCATTGGTGGTCGTGGTGGTGCCATGCACGATGAGGTCGAGCGCGGCGAGGTCACATTCGGCGGCGGTGAGCGCATCAATCACGCCGAAGGCCTGGTTGTCCGGCGTGCTGGGCACCTTGGCGATGCGCACGGCGCCGGTGGTCTGGTCAAGCTGCAAAAGGTCGGTGAACGTGCCGCCCACATCGACACCCGCCACTAGCCCGGACCGTTCCTGCGCCATCTGCCCTCAACCCCTGTCGTTACCGGATGCGAGCGTTGTCGAGCCTTGGGGAAAAGTCAACGCGGCGGGTTTCGGGTCTTGAACCTGCGGCCGCGCCGTATAATTTAGAACTATTCTAAAGAATGAGGTTTGCCGATGATTCCCGGAATGTCGTCTCGCCGCCGGTTTTCGGACCTGAACGAACAAGAAATCCTCGCGCTGGCCATTTCCTCGGAAGAGGATGACGGGCGCATCTACCGGTCCTACGCCGAGATGCTGCGTGCCGATTACCCCGATACGGCCCGCGTGTTCGACGGGATGGCGGAAGAGGAGGACGGCCACCGCAAGGCGTTGATCGACCTGCACCGCAAGCGCTTCGGCGAGGTGATTCCGCTCATTCGGCGCGAGCACGTGGCGGGGTATTACGCGCGGCGGCCCGTGTGGCTGGTGGAGAACCTCGGGATCGAACGGATCCGCGAGGAGGCCGAGGCGATGGAGCGGGATGCGGAGGCGTTCTACCTGAAGGCCGCGGCGAACACGACGGATGCGGACACGCGGAAACTGCTGGGCGACCTCGCAGTGGCCGAGGCCGGGCATCACGACCGGGCGGGCGAACTCGAAGAGGAACATCTCGATGACGATGCCCGTGCCGCCGAATCGCGCACGGCCAAACGGCAGTTCCTGCTGACATGGGTGCAACCCGGTCTGGCGGGGCTGATGGACGGGTCGGTCTCGACGTTGGCGCCGATCTTTGCCACGGCCTTTGCCACGCAGGACACGTGGACGACCTTCCTTGTGGGGCTGGCCGCCAGTGTTGGCGCGGGCATCTCGATGGGCTTTACCGAGGCCGCGAGCGACGATGGCGCGTTGTCGGGCCGGGGCAGCCCGGTGAAACGCGGGATCGCCAGCGGCGTGATGACCACGCTGGGCGGGCTGGGCCATGCGCTGCCCTACCTGATCCCGGATTTCTGGACCGCGACGATCATCGCGATTGCGGTGGTCTTCGTGGAGCTGTGGGCGATCGCGTGGATCCAGAACCGGTACATGGACACGCCGTTTTTCCGGGCGGCGTTCCAGGTGGTGCTGGGGGGTGCGCTTGTGTTTGCGGCGGGGGTGCTGATCGGGAGCGGGTAGAGGGGGCTGTCTGCCCCCTCCTGGCCTGCGGCCAGTTCACCCCCGAGGATATTTTCGGCCAGAAGAAGCCGGGGCGGAGGCTATTCGAGGTCGGTCTGGATCCAGCGCGGGGAGTGGTGGATGTCGATGGTCTGCAGCCGGCCGGGACCGGCGTTCTCGAACCTGTGGGGCTGGCCAGCGGGGGCGAGCAGGACGTCTCCGGCGGCGGCCTCGATCACCTCTTCGCCCACGAAGAAGCGGGCGTGGCCCATGATCACCACGAAGGTTTCGTCATAGGGATGGACGTGCAGGCGTGGGCCCTCGCCGATGGTGTCGGTGCCGTAGGCGAGTTGGCCGAGCCGATGGTGTCGCCGCCCAGCGCACCGCGCCACGGGCCCTCGCCGGACGGGTCGAAGGCCCGCGCCCTGGCGGCGGGCCGGTCGTCGGGCGGGGCGGTGGCGGGGTCGTAATCCCGGCGGGCCATCTAGGCGGCACCCTCGCGCAGCGTGTCGGCGACGAGGGCGTTGGCGTGGCCGTGGCCCATGGCGTGCTCCTGTTTCAGCCAGGTGACCAATTGCATGTGCGTCTTGCCGGGTTGGGTGCGGATCAGGTCTTTCCATTCCGCGATGGGGCGCCCGTACTTGGCCTCGATGGACGGGAAGTAGGAGGCGGGGCCCTTGATCTTGTCGGTCATTGCATCTGCCTTTCTTCGCCGGGGCAGCCGCCCGGTACCGGCACGCTACAACGGTTTTGCGAGCCGGGAGGGATTTCTTTTCTTCCGGTGGCAATGCGTCGGGCGGATGACAACGGTTTGTTAACCCTTGACCGGCAAAGGTGGAGGGGCGGCCGAAGCAGGGGTGCGGACGGCCGCGGCAGCACCAAACCGGCGAGACATCCCAGTGCGCCGGTCAACAAGGGGGCAGGGCATCGCGCTGCCCCCTTGTTCACGTGGCGGCATTCCCGGGTCGGCGTTACGGGGCAGCATTCCCGGGGCGGCCCGGCGGTAGCCTTCATTCCCGTTTGCGCCGCCGGCAGGGCGTGCTAACAAACCGGCGATGCTGGAAATTTTCTTACAGACCCTGCCGTTCTTCTGCGTGATCGGGCTTGGCTTCGGGGCCGGGCGCACCGGCTTTTTCACCGAGGAGGCGACGGCGTGGCTGACCAAGTTCGTGTTCTACTTCGCCCTGTCGGCCATGTTGTTCCGGTTCTCCGCCAACCTCTCCTTTGGCGAGGTGTTCAACATGCGCTTCATCGCCGCCTATCTCTGGGCCACGGCCTTTGTCTATGGCGTGGTGTTGATGGTGGCCTTCCTGCGCGGCGCCACGATCGAGGAGGCGGCGTTCGAATCGCAATGCGGGGTGATCGGCAACGTGGGGTTCCTCGGCGTGCCGATGCTGACGCTGCTGATGGGCGAGGCGGCGATCGGGTCGGTCATGCTGGTGCTGTCGATCGACCTGATCGTGTTCGGCTCGCTGGTGGTGATCCTCGTGACCGGATCGCGCGACGGGGCGGTGGGCCTTGGCGCGCTGAAGACGGTCGGGATCGGGTTGTTGAAGAACCCGATGATCGTGTCGATCGTGCTGGGGCTGGGCTGGTCGGCGCTCAAGCTGCCGATCCCCGGCGTGATGAACGATTTCCTGTCGTTGCTGGGGGGCGCGGCCACGCCCGGCGCGTTGTTTGCCATCGGCGCGTCGCTGGCCACGAAGAAGGCCGAGCGACCGCTGATCGCCGGCTGGCTGAGTTTCAGCAAGCTGGTGCTGCACCCCGGCGCGGTGGCGTTTTCGGCGCTGATCCTGTTCCCGGTGGAGCCCTATGCCGCCGCCGTGATGATCGCTGCAGCGGCGCTGCCTGTGGCCGGCAACGTCTATATCCTGGCCGAGCATTACCGGATCGCGCCCCAGCGGGTGTCGGCCTCGATCCTTGTCTCGACGGCGCTGGCGGTGATCACGGTGTCGCTTGTGATCGGCTGGGTCGGGCAGCTTTACTGAAAGGATCGGTCGCATGAGCGAGGAGCCATCCGGATACGAGCCGCTGCCCCTGCCGCACCAGCGCGAGCTGAGCGATGCCGACGCGCTGGCGGCGGTGGCGGCGTTCCGCGAGTTGATGCGACAGCGGCATACGGTGCGGGATTACGAAACGCGGGCCGTGCCGGAGGCGGTGATCGCCGCGGCTGTTGAGACGGCGGGGCTTGCGCCGAGCGGGGCGAACCAGCAGCCGTGGCATTTCGCGGCCGTTTCCGACCCGGAGATGAAGGCGCGAATCCGCTCCGCCGCCGAGGAGGAGGAGCGGCAGTTTTACGATGGCGGCGCCGGCGATGCGTGGCTGGCGGCGCTGGAGCCCATCGGCACCGGGGCCAGCAAGCCGCACCTGACCGATGCGCCATGGCTGATCGTGATCTTCGCGCAGCGCTACGGGGTGACCGCCGATGGCAGCCGGCGAAAGCATTACTACGTGCCCGAGAGCGTTGGTATTGCCACCGGCTTCCTGATCACCGCGCTGCACAAGGCGGGACTGTCGATGCTGACCCATACGCCGAACCCGATGAAATTCCTCAACGGCTTGCTGAACCGGCCGGAAAATGAAAAGCCGGTGATGATTTTGACCGTGGGCCATGCGGCCCGCGATGCTACGGTGCCGAAAGCGGCAACCATCAAGAAACCCATTCAAGAGATCATGAGCGTCCATCGCGGCGACGCGGAAAGAAAGGATTGAACCATGGAAACCGTTTCCGAGAATGCCTGTTTCGGCGGGGTGCAAGGCGTTTACAAACACGCGTCCGAGGCCTGCAACTGTGACATGACCTTTGGCCTGTTCCTGCCGGAAGAGGCGAAGGACGGCCCGGTGCCGGTGCTGTGGTACCTGTCGGGGCTGACCTGCACGCATGAAAACGCCATGACCAAGGCCGGTGCGCAGGGCTGGGCCGCCGAGCAGGGCATCGCGCTGGTTTTCCCGGATACGAGCCCGCGGGGCGAGGGCGTGGCCGACGAGGATTCGTTCGACATGGGGCAGGGCGCGGGGTTCTACGTGAACGCCACGCAGGACCCGTGGGCCAAGCATTTCCGGATGTGGGATTACGTTGGCGAGGAACTGCCCGAACTGGTGGCCAAGGAGTTCGCCATCGACGCCAGCCGGCAGGGCATTTCCGGGCATTCCATGGGCGGGCATGGTGCACTGACGCTGGCGATGGGCCTGCCGGGGCGGTATCGCTCGGTTTCCGCCTTCGCGCCGATCTGCCATCCCACGGCCAGCGACTGGGGGCGCAAGCAGCTGGGCGGCTATCTGGGCGATGACGAGGCGACATGGGCCGCGCATGACGCGACGCTCTTGATGCGCGAGAACGGGTTCGACGGGCCGATCCTGACGGATACCGGCACCAAGGACCAGTTCCTGAAACTGCTCAACACCCACGACTTTGCCCATGCGGTGGCAGAGCGGGGGCAGCAGGCGTCGCTTCGCCTGCAGCCGGGCTATGACCACAGCTATTTCTTCGTCTCGACCTTCATGGAGGATCACGTGGCCTTCCATGCCGAGGCGCTTTATGCGGGGTAAGGCATGAGCCACTACGACCTCATCATCATCGGGTCGGGCCCCGCCGGGCGCTCGGCCGCGATCCAGGCGGGCAAGCTCAAGCGGCGGGTGCTGGTCATCGACCGGCGCGACCGGCTGGGGGGCGTGTCGGTGCATACCGGCACGATCCCGTCCAAGACATTGCGCGAGACGGTTCTGAACCTCTCGGGTTGGCGCGAGCGGAGCTTCTATGGCCGATCCTACCGGGTGAAGGAGGATATCGGCGCGCAGGATCTGAAATCGCGGCTGCACAAGACGCTGGATTACGAGGTCGATATCCTCGAGCACCAGTTCAACCGCAACCATGTCGACACGCTGCACGGGCTGGCGAAGTTCATCGGCCCGAACGAGGTGGAGGTGGCGACCGAGGCGGGCGAGGTCAGCCGCCTGACCGCCGACAGGTTCCTGATCTCGACCGGCACCAAGACCTATCGCCCCGATTACGTGCCCTTCAACGGCGCGACCATCGTGGACAGCGACGAGTTTCTCGAACTGGCACGCATCCCGCGCAGCCTTGTCGTGGTCGGCGCCGGGGTGATCGGGGTGGAATATGCCACCATGTTCGCCGCGCTCGACGTACGGGTGACGCTGATCGAGCCGCGCGACACTTTCCTCGATTTCATCGACAGCCGGATCATTCAGGAATTCACCCACCAGATCCGCGACAACGGGGTCGATCTGCGCCTCGGCTCGGCCATCGAGAAGATCGAGGATGCGGGCAAGCATGTCGAGGTGAGCATGGCCAACGGCCGGCATGTGCGGGCCGAAATGCTGCTTTTTGCCGCCGGGCGGATGGGGGCGACCGACCGGCTGAACCTCGACGCCGTGGGGATCGACACCGATCATCGCGGCCGGATCGAGGTGGACCGAAAGAGCTATCAGACCTCGGCCAGGCATATCTATGCGGCGGGCGACGTGATCGGGCACCCGAGCCTTGCCTCCACCTCCATCCAGCAGGGGCGCATTGCGGCGTGTCATGCGCTCGATACGCCGACCTTGCCGGAAAGCCCGTGGTTTCCCTATGGCATCTACTCGGTGCCCGAGATTTCCACCTGCGGCATGTCCGAGGAGGAGATGCAGGAGCGCGGCATTCCCTACGAGGTGGGCGTCGCGCGCTTCCGCGAGACCAGCCGCGGGCACATCATGGGGCTGGAGCACGGGATGCTCAAGATGCTCTTCAGTCTCAAGACCCGCCGCGTGCTGGGCGTGCAGATCGTGGGCGAGGGCGCGACGGAGCTCATCCATATCGCGCAGGCCGTGCTGAACCTGAAGGGGACGGTGGATTACTTTGTGCAGAACACGTTCAACTACCCGACGCTGGCCGAGGCCTACAAGATCGCCGGGCTCGACGCGTTCAACCGGATGCCCATCCCCGAGGAATACAAGGTTAAGCGGACGCCGGAGAAGGCGAAGAAGGGGTGATCTACGTCGATGCCGATGCCTGCCCGGTGAAGGCCGAGGTGGAACGGGTGGCCACGCGTCACGGGGTGGGCGTCAGGATGGTGTCGAATGGCGGGATCAGACCGTCAGCCAACCCCGCCGTCGAAACCGTGATCGTGCCCGAGGGGCCGGACGAGGCCGACAAGTGGATCGCCGAGCGGGCCGGGGCGGGCGACGTGGTGATCACCGGCGACATCCCCCTTGCCGCGCGCTGTGTCGAGGGCGGGGCGCTGGTGCTCAAACCCAATGGCGAGGCGCTGACCGAGCGCAACGTGGGCTCGGCGCTGGCGACGCGCGACCTGATGAGCGACCTGCGCGCCGCCGATCCGTTCCGGCAGGGCGGCGGCAAGGGCTTCACCAAGGCCGACCGGTCGCGCTTTCTCGACGCGCTGGAACGGGCGCTTCGGCAGGCGGCGCGCTGAGCCGTTTTTCCCGGGCCGGCGCTTTACAATCCCCGCCCGCTCCCGTTTGTTGCCGGGAACAGCGAACGGGATGTCATGACACAGGTTTCCATAGAGCGGACCAACCTGATCGGCGCGCTTTGTGCGTTCACGGCAGCGCTGTGCTTTTCACTCAACGACGTGGCGATCAAGTTCGTCTCGAACGATTACGCCCTTCACCAGGTGGTGTTCCTGCGCGCGCTGGTGGGCATCCCGACCTTCCTGATCCTCGTGATGCCGTTCTTCGGCGGGCTTCGGGTGTTCCGCACGCGCCGCCCGTTGGCGCATGCCGCGCGGGGGCTCTGCGTGGTGTTCGCCAATTCCTTCCTGTTCCTCGGCCTTGCCGCCCTGCCCATCGCCGACGCGGTGGCGATCTTCTTTGTCTCGCCGCTGATCATCACGGTCTTTTCGGTGATCTTCCTGCGCGAACGGGTCGGCGCGCGGCGCTGGGGGGCCATCGCGGTGGGGTTCGTGGGGGTGCTGCTGATTGCCAAGCCGGGCACATCGGCGTTCCAACTGGCTTCGATCTTCCCGATGATCGCGGCCTCGCTCTATGCCGTGATGCACATCATCGCCCGGCGGATCGGCGATACGGAAAGTGCGGCGACCATGGCGATCTATTCCCAAAGCTGCTTCCTGTTCGTCAGCGCCGCCATCGGGTTGAGCATCGGCGACGGCAAGTTGGCCAGCGTGGCGCCCGCCGATCTGGACTTTCTGCTGCGGCCATGGGGGCCGGTCGCCCTGGCGGACATTCCCATATTCCTGCTGCTGGGCTTTAGCGGCCTTGCCGGCGTGCTGTTCATCAGCCAAGCCTACCGCCTGAGCGAGGCGGCGTTCGCGGCACCGTTCGAATACATCTCGATGCCGATGGCGATCCTCTGGGGGGTCACCGTGTTCGGCACATGGCCCGACGCCGTGGCATGGGCCGGTATCGCCCTTATCCTCGGCTCGGGGCTTTACCTTGTCTGGCGCGAGTCGCGCAAAGGCACCCATGTGGCCGACGGGCCGGTCAGAAGATAGGAGCGGACCATGGCGATCAACGCGGTGATATTCGACATCGGCAACGTGCTGATCGAGTGGCAGCCGGAGAAATATTTCGACCGGGTGCTGGGCGGCGCGAAACGGCGCGAGATGTTCGGCGCGGTCGATATCCACGGCATGATGACCCGGATCGACGCGGGCAACGTCTTTGCCGACGTGGTGGAAGAGACGGGCGCGGCGCATCCCGACTGGCGCGAGCAGGTGCTGGAATTCCGCCGCAACTGGACCGAGATCGCCCAACCCGAAATCCCCGGCTCCGTCCGCCTGTTGCGGGCGCTCAAGGCCAGGGGCGTGCCGGTCTTCGCGCTTAGCAATTTCGGCAAGGAGAACTTTCCGCTGAGCGAGGCGCAGTTTCCCTTCCTGACCGAGTTCGACCGCCGCTACATCTCGGGCGAGATGAAGATGATCAAGCCGGACGCAGAGATCTACGCCGCCGTCGAGGCCGATTGCGGCCTTGCCCCGGACACGCTGTTCTTCACCGACGACCGCGAAGACAACATCGCCGCCGCCGCCGCGCGCGGCTGGCAGACACACCGTTTCGAAACGCCCCAAGGGCTGGCCCGCCGGCTGGTCGAGGACGGGCTTCTGACACAGGAGGATATCGCATGAATGTCACCATGATCCCGTTTGAACAGGGCGAGACGCATCTCGACTGGATGAATCTTTGCGCCGCGTTCGAGGCCGGGCACCAACTGCCCAAGGCCGAGATCGGCGATACCTTCCTCTACCGCGATCCCGATACGCTCCTGTCACGCGCGGCCTGGATCGACGGGATGGGGCTGGCGGTGAAATCGGCGACCATCTTTCCCGGCAACCCCAAGGCCGGCAAGGCGATGATCAACGGCTCGGTCTGCGTGTTCGGCGATGGTCACGGACAGCTTGAGGCGGTGATCGACTTTCACCTTGTCACCAAGTGGAAGACCGCGGGCGACAGCCTCTATGCCGCCACGAAACTGGCCCGGCCCGATAGCGAGACCATCCTGATCGTCGGCGCGGGCACGGTGGCCCGGTCGCTCTTTCAGGCCTATTCCGCCGCCTTCCCCAAGGCCCGCTTCACCGTCTGGAACCGCACCCGGCTGAATGCCGAGGCGATGGTGGAAGATTGCCCCGGCCTGCAGATCGCCGACGATCTCGAGGCAGCGGTCGGCGCGGCTGATATCGTCACCTCGGCCACCATGTCGACCGAACCGCTGCTCAAGGGCGAATGGTTCAGGCCCGGCCAGCATATCGACCTGATCGGCGCCTACCGCCCCGACATGCGCGAGGTGGATGACGAGGCGCTCAAGCGCGCCCGGGTCTTCGTCGACAGCTACGACACCACCGTGGGCCATATCGGCGAAATCAAGATCCCGCTCGAGGCGGGGATCATCACGCGCGACGATCTTGTCGCCGATTACTACGAGCCCGAGAAGTTCAAACGCCAGAGCGACGACGAGATCACGCTTTGCAAGAATGGCGGCGGCGCGCATCTCGACCTGATGACCAGCCGCTATATCCTCGACGCCTGGGCCGCCGCGCAATGACGTGGTGGGCCGTCATTGCCATTCTGGCGGCGGCGGCCATCTGGCCCTTCGCGGTCGAGGCCCTGCGCCCCCGGATGAATCGCACAAGGCGCGAGGCCGCGCCGGGACAGTTCACCACCCTGTCGCAGGGCGTAACCCATTACCAGTGGCGCGGCGCCGAGCAGGGGCCGGTGGCCGTCTGCGTGCATGGCCTCACCACCCCCTCCTTCGTCTGGGGGCCGGTGGCCGAGGAACTGGCGCAAATGGGCTATCGCGTGCTGACCTATGACCTCTACGGGCGTGGCTTCTCCGACCGGCCGCGGGGCGCGCAAGACAGCGCCTTCTTCCTCCGCCAGCTCGACGACCTGCTCGAAGATCAGGGGGTCACGGGCGAGATCACCCTGATCGGCTAT
Organism: Roseovarius sp.; assembly: GCA_040220035.1. Taxonomy (GTDB): domain Bacteria; phylum Pseudomonadota; class Alphaproteobacteria; order Rhodobacterales; family Rhodobacteraceae; genus Roseovarius. The sequence goes on from JAVJTX010000070.1 coordinate 32,778, forward strand.
TCCATGGGCGGCGCCATCTCCGCGAGTTTCGCGGCCGGGCAGGCTGGGCGCCTCCGGCAGCTGGTGCTGCTGGCGCCAGCGGGGCTGGGCCATGACCTCGGGCCCGTGGCCGACATGGCGGTGAAATACAATTTCCTCGGTCGCTGGATGATGCTGGGTTTCTACGCCAAATCGCTCCGCCGCGCGACCGAGGCAGAGCGCGGCCTGCCCAGCCGGATCGACCGGATGGTCGACCTGCAAATCGCCGAAACCCGCCTCAAGGGCTTCGCGCCCGCCGTCCTGTCGTCGCTGCGCGGCATCCTCGACGAAGACCTCGAAGACGCCCACCGCACCATCGCCGGGGCGGGAACGCCCGTGCTGGCCATCTGGGGCGCGACGGATGACATCATCCCGCTCACCTGCAAGGACACGCTGGCCGAGTGGAACCCGCAGGCCCGGCAACAGGTCATCCCCGATGCCGGCCACACCCTGACCTACACCCACCCCGATGCGGTGATGGCGGCGATGAAACCGGTGCTCTGAAGGGCCTCAGGCCGCCACCGCCGGTTGCAGCCGGTTCTCCTTCACCGGCAGGTGCACCACCGCCGAAAAGGCGCCGACGCCCACGCCGACCCACCAGACGGCGGTATAGCTGCCATAGATGTCGTACATCCGACCCCCCAGCCAGACGCCGAGGAAACTGCCAAGCTGGTGGCTGAAGAACACGATCCCGTAGAGCGTCCCCATGTAGCGCAGCCCGTAAAGATGCGCGATCAGCCCGCTGGTCAGCGGCACGGTGGCCAGCCAGAGCGACCCCATCCCGACCGAAAAGATCAGCACCGTGGTGGGCGTCATCGGCATCATGATGAACCACGCGGCGATGATCGTCCGGCCCGTGTAGATACCCGCCAACAGGTATTTCTTGGAATAGCGCTTGCCCAGCCAGCCCGCCGTCAGGGTGCCTGCGATGTTGGACAGGCCGATCACCGCAATCGCCGCCGCCCCCAGCGCCGAGGTCGAGGTGATGCCGATCCCGTGCAGCACGCTGCCCGAGGCGATCGGCCCGCACATCTCGGTCACGAAAGCGGGGAAATGCGCGGTGACGAAGGCCAGCTGGTAGCCGCAGGAAAAGAACCCGAGGAAGATCAGCGTATAGGACGGGTCGCGGAACGCCCGGCCAAGGATCGCGCCCATGCTCTCCTCAAGCTCCGCCTTCGACGCCGCCTCCGGCGCCCGCATCAGCGGCAGCATCGCCAGCGCGGCAAGGATCGTCACGGCAAAGACGATGAACACCATCTGCCAGCTCATCACGCTCAGCAATGCCTCGGCCACCGGCGGGCCCACCACCTGCCCGGCCGAGCCTGCGGCGGTGGCGATGGCAAGGCTCATCGAGCGGTTCTCGTCCGAACTGGCCCGCCCGACCACGGCAAGGATCACGCCAAAGCCGGTGCCGGCAATCCCGAACCCCACCAGCACCTCATAGGCCTGATGCGCCTCGGGCGAGACCGCGAAGGAGGACAAGACCAGCCCCGCGGCATAGATCACGGCGCCCATCACGATCGCCTTGCGGTCGCCGATCCGCTCGGCCAGCATGCCAAAGATCGGCTGCCCGATGCCCCAGGCGAGGTTCTGGATGGCGATGGCCATGGAAAATTCGACCCTGAGCCAGCCGAATTCCTCGGCAATCGGGATCTGGAAAACCCCGAAAGACGCGCGGATCGCGAATGAGATCAGCATGATGGCACAGCCGGCGATCAGCACCGGAGTGAAGAGGGGGGTCGATTTTTGCATGGCGCGCTCCTGTCGCCGCGCAGATTACCCCCCGGAAGGGCGGCGTCAATTCAACGATTGTGCGGGGCACAATCACGGATCGTGAAGCGTGGCCAATTCCGGCGCTTTTCATGGCCGCGCCGTCGCGCTATGCGGGGCGGATGGAAACGCTGCCGGAAAGATATGACCGCCTCGTCGCCGAGGGGAAACTGACCCGCGATGCCGCGCAGGAGGCGGCGCTGCCCGAGTTCGAGCGCATCCGCGCCGATCTCGCCAAGCCGCAGAAAAAGGGCTGGTTCCGCAAGGCCCCCGAGCCGCCCAAGGGGCTCTATCTCTGGGGCGGTGTCGGGCGCGGCAAGTCGATGCTGATGGATTTGTTCGTCGAGACGCTCGACGTGCCCAACCGGCGGGTGCATTTCCACGCCTTCATGCAGGAAATCCACGCCGGCATGCACGCCGCCCGCAAGGACGGCGTGGAGGATGCGCTCTCCCCGGTCGCCAAGGAGGTCACCGAAAGCGTCCGTCTCCTGGCCTTCGACGAGATGCAGATCACCGACATCACCGACGCGATGATCGTCGGCCGCCTTTTCGAGGCGCTGTTCGACGCAGGCGTCGTGGTGGTCACCACCTCCAACCGCGTGCCCGACGACCTCTACAAGAACGGCCTCAACCGCCAGCTTTTCCTGCCCTTCATCGACATCGTCAAGGAACGGATGGTGGTCCACGAAATGGCCGGCCCCACCGATTATCGGCAGGACAGGCTGGCCGGGGCGCAAACCTACTTCACCCCGATCGACGCCGAGGCGCGCGAGAAGATCAAGGCGGTCTGGAACAACCTCACCGATGGCGACAGCGCGCCCCACACCCTTGTCGTCAACAAGCGCGAGGTGACCATCCCCGCCTTCCGCAACGGCGTGGCGCGGGCCAGCTTCTACGACCTCTGCGCCAAACCGCTCGGCCCCGCCGACTACCTCGCCATCGCCGAGGCGGCGCGCGTGCTGGTGCTGGAAAACATCCCCCAGCTCTCCCGCTCGAACTTCAACGAGGCCAAGCGTTTCGTCACCCTCGTCGATGCACTCTACGAGGCCGGAACCCAGCTCATCTGCTCCGCCGCCGCCGAGCCGGAATACCTCTATGTCGAGGGCGAGGGCAGCTTCGAGTTCGAACGCACCGCCAGCCGCCTGCGCGAAATGCAGTCCGAGGGCTGGGCCGAGGATTAACCCACGCCCGCGCTTCTTCTGGCCGAAAATATCCTGGGGGAGACGTTGAAATCCCGAAGGATTTCAACGTTGGGGGCAAAGCCCCCTGAAAACCCTCACCCCGCCCGCGACGTCGCCTGCAGCCAGTTGATGTACAGCCGCTCCGCCCGTTCGTTGAAGCTCTCCATCCGTTCCGCACAGGCCGCCTCGAGATCATGCACCGCGTCCGCCCCGATCGCCTTGTCGAGCGCGCCGGCATATTCCGGGATGTTGTTCCAGTTCTGCACCGTGTCGGCCTCGATCTCCATGTGGAACTGCATGGAATAGGCCCGCGTCTCCCACTTCATCGCCTGCACCGCGCAATCGGGTGATGTCGCCAGCACCTGCGCGCCCTCGGGCAGTGCGGTCACTTCCGCCGAATGCCATTGCAGGCAGTCGAACCGCTCCGGCAGCCCGTCGAACAGCACGCCGCTCGCCCCCGCCTCGGTCAGTTGCACGTCCATCACCCCGATTTCGGGCGTCTTCGACGGCCCCACCGACCCGCCCAGCGCCTCGGCCAGAAGCTGATGCCCGAGGCACAGGCCCAGATACGGCAGCCCGTCCTCGGCCACCGCCTTGCGGATAAAGGCCTTCTCGTCCTTCAGCCACGGGTGCTGCTCTTCCTGCCACGTATCCATCGGCCCGCCCATGACCCACAGCGCGTCGAATCCCTCCGCGCTGTCGGGCAGCGGCTCGCCCTCGTCAAGCTCGATCGCCTCCCATGTATGGCCGTCTTCACGCAGGAATTTCCGGAAGACACCGGGATGTTCGACACGTTCGTGCTGCAGGACGAGAATATGCATGGGGCCCTCCGTTCTCTCGCGCCCGAGACTATGGCGGGCGCCGGCAGGTTGACAAGCGCCGACCGCAAACCGCAGCGCCCTTGACGCAATCGCGCGCCCTCACCGATAGGCCGAGGGCGGCTGGCCGAACTGCGCGGCATAGGCCCGCGAGAAATGCGAGGAGCTGGCGAACCCCGTGGCCAGCGCGATCTCGGTCAGCGACAGCGGCGAGTTGCGCAACAGGCTCTGCGCCTTCTCCAGCCTGAGTTCGCGGTAATACCGCATCGTCGGCCGCCCCAGTTTCTCGGTGAACAACCGGTTCAACTGCCGCGCCGACAGCCCGGCGGTTCGGGCCAGATGCGCAAGGTCGACCGGCTCGGCCACGTTCGCCTCCATCACCTCCACCGCGTCGAGGATGGCGGCGTTGTTCACCCCCACCCGTTCCACCAGCCCCGCCCGCTGCGGCCCGGCCGAGGGGCGCACTTCGGTATGCATGAACCAGTCGCTCACCAGCCGCGCAAAGGGCTTTCCGTGATGCTGGGTGATCAGCGCATGCATCAGGTCCATCGGCGCCGATCCCCCGGCACAGGTCACCCTGTCCCGGTCGATCACGTAAAGCGAGCGTTCGATCAGCAGGTGCGGTGAGATCTCCGCCAGCGCCGCGGCATGTTCCCAATGCACCGTCATCCGCCGCCCCGCCATCAGCCCGGCCCGCGCAAGGATGATCGGCCCGCCAGACACCCCGCCCAGCGGCACCCCCTCCCGCGCCATCCTTGCCAGCCAGTTGATCACCGCGCGGTCGTCATAGGTCGTGGGGTCGCCTCCCGCGACCACGAACAGGTAATCAAGCTCGAGATCGCCGCCCACCTTCGCCTGCGGCATCACCAGCGCGGCGCCGGAGCTGGCGATCGGGTGGCCCGTCGCCGAGATATTGATCATCTCGTAAAGCGTGCGCCGCGCCAGCACGTTCGCCGCCCGCATCGGTTCGGTCAGCGCGGCATAGGACATCACCGCGAACCCGTCGATCGGCAGGATGCCGATTCGCCGCGTGGTCACGGAATTTGTACCAATTTTGTCCATAAAAGGCACGTATCCGACTATTTGGGAAAAGTCGAGCGCGCCGGAACAGGCCATGCTGAAAGCAACTCAAGAATAAGGATTCCCGCCCGATGCGCTATTCAGCATTCAGGATCTTCAAGGAAGGCCTGACCGGCAACAAGGGATGGAAACCCGTCTGGCGCGAGCCAGAGCCCAAGCCGGAATACGATATCGTCATCATCGGCGGCGGCGGGCACGGGCTGGCCACGGCCTATTACCTCGCCAAGGAATTCGGCCACCGCAACGTCGCCGTGCTCGAAAAGGGCTGGCTCGGTTCGGGCAATATCGGGCGGAACACCACGATCATCCGCTCGAACTACCTGCTGCCGGGGAACGAGCCGTTCTACGAGATGTCGATGAAGCTGTGGGAGAATCTCGAGCAGGACACCAACTACAATTCGATGGTGTCGCAGCGCTCGATCCTCAACCTCATTCACACCGACGGCCAGCGCGACGCCTTCGTGCGGCGCGCCAACGCCATGTTCCTCGCCGGCGCCGATGCCGAACTGGCCGATGCCGACGCGCTTCGGCGTGAACTGCCCTTCCTCGATTTCGACAATGCCCGCTTCCCGATCAAGGGCGGCCTTTTCCAGCGCCGCGGCGGCACCGCGCGGCACGATGCGGGGGCCTGGGGCTATGCCCGCGGCGCCGACAGCCGCGGCGTCGACATCATCCAGAATTGCGAGGTCACCGGTTTCGACATCAGAGATGGCAAATGCCTCGGCGTCGAAACCAACCGCGGCGCGATCCGGGCCAAGAAGGTGGCGGTCTGCGTCGCCGGCTCGTCCAGCCGCGTCATGGCCGCGGCGGGCATGCGCCTGCCGATCGAAAGCCACGTCCTTCAGGCTTTCGTCACCGAAGGTCTGAAGCCAGTTCTCCCGGGCGTCATCACCTTCGGTGCCGGCCATTTCTATGTCAGCCAGTCGGACAAGGGCGGGCTTGTCTTCGGCGGCGATATCGACGGCTACAACACCTATGCCCAGCGCGGCAACCTGCCGGTGGTCGAGGACGTGGCCGAGGGCGGCATGGCGATCATGCCGATGATCGGCCGCGCCCGGCTTCTGCGGTCATGGGGCGGGCTGATGGACATGTCGATGGACGGCTCCCCCTTCATCGACAAGACCCATATCGACGGGCTCTATTTCAACGGCGGCTGGTGCTATGGCGGCTTCAAGGCCACGCCCGCCTCGGGCTACAGCTACGCCCACCTGCTGGCCAAGGACGAGCCGCACCCCACCGCCACGCAGATGCGCCTCGACCGGTTCCGCAGCGGTAACATCATCGACGAAAAAGGGGTGGGCAATCAGCCCAACCTCCACTGAGGTCCGACATGCGCGATTGCCCTTGCCCATCGTTCCCACCCGTCCCGGGCCTGACCCGGGACCTCACGGCCAACCACGAGGCCCCGGGTCAAGCCCGGGGCGCGAAGGGAAGAACGAAAAGATGATCATTCCGCACCCCCTTCTGGGCCCGCGCGATGCCGCCGAGTTTGTCTATCTCGGCGATGCCTGCCTGATCGACCGGCCCGACTGGCAGGCCGACGGCGCGATGGAGCAGTTTCACGATTACGGTTACCTGCGCGACAACCCGGCAGGCCAGCATCAGGAACTCTGGTACCACGAACAGGGCGACCGCTCGTGGCTGGTGGTCACGCGCGACACCCTGACCCATGAAATCTCGGCGGTCGAACTGGCCCGCGACGTGGCGCGCGCAAGGGGGCGGGACAAATGAGCCAATCCAACCGCATCGGCGGCGGCCTGATCGACCGCAAGAAGAGCCTGAAGTTCCGGTTCAACAACAAGGAATTCACCGGCTTCGAAGGCGACACGCTCGCCTCCGCGCTCCTGGCCAACGGCCAGCGGCTGGTGGGCCGGTCGTTCAAGTATCACCGCCCGCGCGGCATCTTCACCGCCGGCTCCGAAGAACCCAACGCGCTCGTGCACCTGCGCACCGGCGCCCATACCGAACCCAACACCCGCGCCACCATGGCCGAGCTGTTCGACGGCCTCACCGCCACCAGCCAGAACCATCGCGGCTCGCTCGAATACGACATGATGGCGGTGACGGATTTCCTGTCGCCCTTCCTGTCGGCGGGCTTCTACTACAAGACGTTCATGTGGCCGAAAGCCTTCTGGGAAAAGGTTTACGAGCCGGTGATCCGCGCCTCGGCCGGGCTTGGCCAGCTGTCGATGGAGGAAGACCCCGACCAGTATGACAAGGGCTTCCTGCATTGCGACCTCTTGGTGATCGGCTCCGGGCCCGCGGGCCTGTCCGCCGCACTGGCGGCGGCACGGGCCGGGGCGCGCGTCATCCTCGCCGATGAGGATTTCGTCGCCGGCGGAAGGCTCAATTCCGAGACGCTCGAACTGGGCGGCATGGCCGGTCACGACTGGGCCGCACAGGCACTGGCCGAACTGGGCTCGCTCAGCAACGTCCGCATCATGACCCGCACCACCGTCTACGGCGCCTATGATCACGGCATCTACGGCGCGCTCGAACGCTGCACAGACCATCTGGCCGAGGCGAACGGCAAACCGCGCCAGATCCTGTGGCGGATCTATTCCAAGCGCGCCGTCCTCGCGGCGGGCAGCACCGAGCGGCCCATCGCGTTTGGCAACAACGACCGCCCCGGCGTGATGCTGGCCGGTGCCGTGCGCACCTATGTCAACCGCTTCGGCGTGGCCCCGGGCAAGGAGGTCGCGGTCTTCACCAACAACGACGACGGCTGGCGCACCGCCGCCGACCTGACGGCGCGCGGCGTGCATGTCCGCGCCGTGATCGACTGCCGCGACCGGGCCGCGCCCATTGACCTGCCCGACATACGGCACATTCGCGGGGCGAGCGTGGTCAACACCGTGGGCCGCAAGGGGCTCAAGGCGATCACCCTGACCGATGGTCAGGTCCTGCCGGTCGACTGCCTTGCCGTCTCGGGCGGCTGGAACCCCAATGTCCACCTCACCTGCCACCAGCGCGGCAAGCCGGAATGGCGCGACGATATCAAGGCCTTCGTCCCCGGCGGCGTGATGCCCGCCGGCATGGTCGTGGCGGGCGCCGCCAATGGCTCCATGACGCTGGCCGCCGCGCTGGCCGAGGGGCGGGCACAGGCCGAGGCGCAGATTTCCGACCTCGGGTTCAGCCCGGCAAAGGCCGACGCGGTCAAGGCCGAGGACGAGCCACAGGAAAACGCCGCCTTCTGGTACGTGCCGGAGAGCCGCCACCGCGCGTGGCTCGACCAGCAAAACGACGTCACCGTAAAAGACGTGAAGCTCTCGCATCAGGAAGGCTTCCGCGCGGTCGAACATCTCAAGCGCTACACCACGCTCGGCATGGCCACCGATCAGGGCAAGACCGCCAATATCCCCGCCCTCGCCATCATGTCCGAGATCACCGGCCGCACTATCCCCGAGACCGGCACCACCATCTTCCGCCCGCCCTTCACGCCCGTGCCCATGGGCGCACTGGCGGGCCGGGCACGCGGCAAGGATTTCCGCCCCTATCGCCTGACCCCCTCGCATAAATGGGCCGAGGAGAACGGCGCAAGCTTCGTCACCGTCGGTAACTGGCTGCGCGCCGAATGGTACGTGCAGCCGGGCGAGAAAGGCTGGCGCGACAGCGTCGACCGCGAGGCCAAGACCGCCCGCGAAGCGGTCGGCATCTGCGATGTCACCACGCTGGGCAAGATCGACATCAAGGGCCGCGATGCGGGCGCTTTCCTCGACAAGGTCTATGCCAACACCTACTTGACCCTGAAGGTCGGCAAGGTCCGTTATGGCCTGATGCTGCGCGAGGATGGCATCTGTTACGACGACGGCACCACCGCGCGGATGGGCGAGAACCACTACGTCATGACCACCACCACGGCCAATGCCGTGCTGGTCTTCCGCCGCCTCGAATTCGCCCGCCAGTGCCTCTGGCCCAACATGGATGTGCACCTGATTTCCACCACCGATGGCTGGGCACAATTTGCCGTCGCCGGTCCGAAATCGCGCGACCTGCTGCGCAAGGTGGTGGACAAAGAATTCGACCTCTCGAACGAAGGCTTCCCCTTCATGTCCTGTGGCGAAATCACGGTCTGTGGCGGCACGCCCGCCCGGCTCTTCCGCATCTCCTTTTCGGGCGAGCTGGCCTTCGAGATTGCCGTGCCCGCCCGCTATGGCAATTCGATGATGGCGGTGCTGAACGAGGCCGGTCAGGAATTCGGCGCCGTCCCTTACGGCACCGAGGCCCTCAGCGTCATGCGCATCGAGAAGGGCCACGCCGTCGGCAACGAGTTGAACGGCCAGACCACCGCCCACAATATCGGGCTGGGCAAGATGGTCAGCCAGAAGAAGGAATGCATCGGCAACGTCCTCTCGCAGCGCCCGGAAATGATCCGCGACGACGCGATCCGCATGGTCGGCTTCCGCCCCGTGGACCGGTCGCAGAAACTCATCACCGGCTCGCATTTCATCAACAAGGGCGAGGAGGCGACAATGGCCAACGATCAGGGCTGGATGACCTCGGTCGCGTATTCCCCGAACCTCGGCCATTCCATCGGGCTGGGCTTCATCAAGTCCGGGCACGAGCGCAAGGGCGAGATCGTCCGCGCTGTCAGCCCCGTGCACGGCACCGAGATGGAGGTCGAAATCGTCTCGGCCCATTTCATCGACCCGGAAGGAGAACGCCTCCGTGGCTGAGTATACTCTCACATCCGCCCCGCCGCTGGCCGGCGTGGATGAAACATACGACGGCATCCGCCTGCGCGCGCCCAAGGATCTGGCCATCGTCGCCGTTGCCCTGCCGCTAGGCGGCGAGGATGTGGCGCTGGCCGCCATCCGCAAGGGCTATGGCGCCGACCTGCCCGGTCCCGGCAAATCCGTCACCGCACAGGAGGACGGCGCCACACTGCTGCGGCTCGCCCCCGATCAGGCCTTCATCCTCTTCCATCGCGCCGAGCCGGATGCCGAGGCCGTCGTCGCCGGGCGCATCGGCGACGTGGCTTATCTCACCGACCAGACCGACACATGGGCAGCGCTGGAACTCTCCGGCCCCCGCGCCCGCACGGCGCTGGAGCGTATCTGCCCCATCGACATCCACCCCGATGCCTTTGCCGTGGGCTGCGCCGCCCGCACGGTGATGGAACATCTGGGCACCATCATCCTCCGCACGGAACAGGACACGTTCCTGCTCCTGTCGGCCAGTTCCTCGGCAGGCTCGTTCCTGCATGCCGTGGAAACCTCGATCAAGAACGTCAGCTGAAGGATTCACCACGCGGATTTCAGGGCTCCGCGCCACGAAGGGAAAGGAAGATAACACATGTATCTCGAGAACTTCGAACGTGCCCGTTCCGCGGTGGCGACACACGTGTCCGGGCGGCGCAGCCTGTCCGGCGACTTCGTCTTTATCAGTCAGGATGACAGCGTCGCCTTCCTCGCCGAGGCCTGTATCGACGTGCTGCGCAGCGCCAACCGCCTGACCGGTCAGCCGGCCTATGACTGGGCGCATATCCGCGGCGAGGCCGGACTTGCAAAGGCCGGCGCCTCGGTCTGCGGCCCCGACCAGACGCTGGTGCTGATCGGCGGCACCGACGCGCCGTGGCAGCCCTCTGCCCACGGCCTGACCACCCTGCGCGCCGCCATCCGCAACGCCGCCCGAGTCTGCGTGGTGGGCGCGGCGGTCTTCGTGCCGCTCGCCGCCGGGGTTCTGGCGACCAAGCGGCTGGCCGTGCATCCCAGCTTCCGCCCCGGGGTCGAGGAAGGCGCCCAAAGCCCCGAGATCGTCGAGGGCACCACCTGTCACCACAAGGCCATGAGTAGCGCCACCGGCCATGTCTCGGCGATCCGCATGATGGTCGACCTCGTCGGCGTCCGCGATGGCGAGTTCACCCGCGTCGCACTGGCCCGCGATCTCGGGCTCAACGAACCGCAGGCCGAATGCGGCTCGGGCGAGCACTGGCGCTACAAGCGCATGGCGCAGGGCGACGAGGTGATCTGCGAGGCGCTCCAGATCATGCGCGACCATCTCGAGGACACGCTGACCGTTGGCCAGATCGCCGACATTCTCGACGTCTCGCCCCGCAAGCTCGAACGCGGCTTCAGCGAATATCTGGGCCAGACCCCCCTCAAGGTCTACCGCGACCTGCGGCTCGAACGGGCGCACAGCCTGCTGGCCCAGACCTCGCTGCCGGTGGGCGAGGTGTCGGTCGCCTGCGGATTTTCCAACGTGACGCTGATGAAAAAGTGGTTTCACCGCAAGTACGACCAGATGCCGGGCGAGGTGCGCCGCTCTGCCTTCGCCGGGGCCGGCCGCGCGGCGTGACGCCTCAGAAAATCCTCGGCTCGATCTCCTTCGGGTCCGCCACCTCGACATGCCAATAGGCCGCCGCGCCCTCGGGTAACCTTTGCAGCACCCGCTCCAGCTCCGCCCGGTTGGTATAGCGCCGGAGGGTCCATGCCACGGCCTCGATGGCAGTATCGGGCGTCAGGTTGTGATCCTTCCGCACCGCCCTGACCTCCCGCACCAGCGCGGCGCGGTCGGCGAAGGGCAGGGGCGGCTCGTTCACCTGCCAGCCATTGATGAACACGGCCCGCGGGATGCTGGGAAGAACGGACGCGAAATCAATACCTTGCTGCGCCGTCAGGCGGCGCCGGAACACCTGTAACACGCCATCCATCGCGGTATAGGCCGAGTTGTCCGACACAAGGTCCATCCGGTTCTTCAGATCGTCCAGGATCGCCCGCCACTCCTTCGAGGCATGACGATAGGTCCATGGCATCGGCATCGATCCCTCCTGCCTGTCGGGTTATCCGTCGCGGACCGTTCTAAACCGTAACGCGGGCTTTGTCCGCGATGCTGCATGCTCCGGCGGAAAGCTGCAGACCGAAAAACCCCCGGCGTTTCCACCGGGGGTCTTTTCCGTCTCTGTTCGCTTGATCTCAGCCCGCGTGTCGGGCCTGCGCGCGGAACTCGGTCTGATCGGTGATCGAGAACCGGCCGCCCTTGACCTTCTGAAGCTTGCCCTGCCGCAGCAGGTGCCCGAAGGAGCGCAGCCCGTCCTCGCGTGAGAACGACTCGAGCTCGACCTCCTTTAGCTTGCCCATCAGCATCGGGCGCGAAAACTGTTGGCGGCCCTCGATATCGGCCATGTAGGCGGCGGCGGCTTCCAGAAGCTCGGGCAGGGTGGTCGCGCCGATCTCTTCCGCGAACTCGCTGAACCCGCCATCTTCCACCGGGACGGTTTCGGCGCTGCCGGAGGTCTGCGCCGACACACGGCGCGGACGCACCGGTTCACGCGGGGTATCGACGCGCTGTTCGGCGACCAGTTTCAGCGGCGCCTGCCGCGTTTCGGCATCGGGCCGGCGCGAGCGCGGGGCGTCGTCCGACCCCATGGCCCGGTGACGGCGCGGGCGCACCACGCTGGCCAGGTCCGAGCGATAGGCTTCCTCGTCGGTTTCCTGCTCCAGCGTGCTGCCGGCGTTCTTCTCGGCCTTGGTGGCGGCCACGGCGGCGCGCAGGTGCTGGATGGCGTTGCGGCGCTTGTTCGAATCGGGCGCCTCGAAATGCGTATCGGCCGTGTCGAACAGGCGCGAGGCATCCGATTCGGTGTCCGAACCCTGAAGGCGCGCGGCCCTGCGGGCACCGGGCATGTCGTCCGGCTCGTCCATCGCGTCGTCATAGGCCTCGGTCTCGGGCGCGGGTTCCTCGAACATCTGCTCGGGCTCGGCGGTATCCGCGTGCGCATCCTCGAAGGCCGCCTCGGCAATACCGGCCTCGTCGCCCAGCACTTCATGCGCTGCGGGTTCCTCGTCGAAACCGGCGCCATGCTCCATCTCGGCCTCGACCTCGGCCAGCTCGCGCTGCAGCTCGGCCTCGTCCTCGGGGCTCAGCATCGCATCGCCATCCTCGGCCCGTGCGTCCGGCGCGGCGGCGGCTTCGATCTCGTCCTCGTCGAAATCCTCTTCGATCTGCCCCGAGGCGATCGCCGCCTCGAACTCGCTGCGCTTCATCTTCAGCACACGGGCCCGCAGGGGGCGCTCCGGCTCTGCCGCGACCTGCTCCCCGGTCAGAACGAAGGGCGCTTCATCGTCCTCCGCTTCCGGCTCCCGGGCAATCTCAGGCTCATAGGCGGGCTCGGCTGCCGCGCTCTCCGCCGGCATCGCGTCGGCCAGAAGCTGCGACAGCGTATCCTCCGACAGCCCGTCCTCCAAATCCGCCTCGTCCGTTTCCGCCTCGTCCGTCTCCGCGGTCTCCGGCTCTTGGGCTGCGTCGTCGGCCGCTTCTGCCAGGCGCGCGCTCAGATCGGCAAAGGCGTCGTCCTCGTCGCTGTCCTCGGCCACGTCTTCGCGGGCCACGGCCGCGTCATCCTCGGCCAGCGTGGCCTCAAGCTCTTCGGCGGTGCGTTGCAGGAAATCCTGCGCATGCTCGTCCTCGGAATAGTCGTCCTTGGCATAGCTGTCGCTCGAATGTGCCACGACGGACCGGATGCGGCGCAGCCGTGCGGCGACGCTGTCGGCCTCTTGCGCGGCGGGGGCCGGGGGGATGATCACCTCTTCGACATCATCCTCGGCGTAATCCTCGTCATAACCGGCGGTCAGGTCGGCGTCGTCGTCTTCGGCCACATCGGCGAAGGCGTTCAGCTCCTCGTCGTCGTAATCGTCGGCATCGCCGTCTTCCGCCGTCAGGCCGGCCATGGCCTCCTGCAGGGCCGCGTCGTCTGCCTCGGCAAGGGGGGCATCGGCATCCGCCGTCGCTTCCTCGATCACCACCTCGTCCTCGGCAATCACCGGGTCCGCCACGGCGGGGGCGACGCCGGCCAGCGGCTGCTGCTCCTGCGGGGGCGTTTCGATAGCGGTTTCGGGGGTGCTCTCCGCCGTATCCTCGTCCGCAAACGGCTCGGCGGCCTCGGTATGCGCGTGGATTGCGGTCTTCAGCGTCTCGGTGTCGTCCTCGACCCGGGCCAACGCGGCGGCGGCGGCAATCTGCTTCGGCTCGGGCTTGGGTGCGGGCTCCGGCTCCGACTTGGGCGAAACCTCTTCGCCCTCCGCCGTGGCCTCTGCGGCCCGCAGTACGATCCGGCCCTCGTTCTCATGCGCCTCGACGCGACGGGCGATCTCGCGCTCGGCGATTCGGGCCAGCATATCGGCGTCCGGCGTCGCCGGCTCGGCCCCGAAATACCGGTCATCGGCGGCGAGGTCACGGAAGTACTCCGCAATCGCCTTCATGGTCTCAAATGAATCGTCGAAACCCTCAAGCGTGCACGAGAAGGTGCCGTATGAAACCGTCAGGATTTTACTTGTACTTACCATAATCTCGCTCACATTGATCTGCCCGCAAGCCTCGTGTTTACCATGTTCCCCTAGACCAAAGCGGTTCGATTCTTGGAGTATTACCGTATCATTTAGTGGTTAGAATGTGTTCTATTTCTTTAATCGCTTACAATCTGCGGAGTCTTACCTTGATTGTGCATGCCAGTGAACCAGTCACGCTGATCGGGGGCGCGGCGGTGACGAAACAGCGGATCGAGCGGGCCCTATCGCTGGCGCCCGAACTGGTCGCGGCCGACAGCGGGGCCGATGCGGCGCTGGAAAACGGGGTGACTCCCTCCGCCGTGATCGGCGATTTCGATTCGATTTCCCAAGCCGCGCAAGAGGCGCTTCCCCCCGCCACCCTCCATCGCATCGCCGAGCAGGACAGCACCGATTTCGAGAAATGCCTGCGCAACATCCGCGCGCCGCTGATCCTCGGCATCGGGTTTTCCGGCGACCGGCTCGACCATGCGCTCGCGGCCTACAACGCGCTGGTGCGCTACCCGGCCCGCCGCTGCATCCTGCTGGGGGCCGAGGAGCTGGTCTTTCTCGCCCCGCCCTCCATCTCGCTCGACCTTCCGGCGGAAACGCGGGTGTCGCTCTTTCCGATGGGCGCGGTCGAGGGGGTGTCGGACGGGCTGGAATGGCCGATCAACGGGCTGAACTTCGCCCCTGACGGGCGGGTCGGCACCTCCAACCTCGCCACCGGCACGGTGCACATGTCCTTCACCGCGCCCAAGATGCTGGTCATCCTGCCCGAACAGGCGCTGGAAACGGTCGTCCGGTCGCTGCTCGGCACCACCGCGCTCTGGCCGGGGGGCTAGGGCTGCGGCACCGGGCGGCGTTCCAGCTTGCGCTCGCGGAAGAACACGAACAGCCCCGAGGCCACGATCAGCGCGATGCCGGCAAAGGCCAGCGCGTCGGGCAGATCGCCGAACACGTAGAAGCCGAGGATCGTGGCGCTGACGATCTCGAGATACTGGACCGGCGCCAAGAGCGAGGCCGGCGCAAAGGACAGCGCGAAACTGATACAGACATGCGCCAGCGTCGCGAACACCCCCAGCGCCAGAAGCAGCCAGACCTCGCGCATCTCCGGCCACACCGGGTCGAGCGCCGCCACGCCGGACCCGTCGAAGGCCCACAACAGCGGCACCGCCAGCGCCAGCGCGGCGAACCCTGTATAGACCTGCAAAGTGATCGGGTGCATCCGCGTCGCCATCCGCCGGGTCAGGATCATGTAGAAGGCAAAGCACAACGCTGTCACCAGCGGCAGAAGGGCCACGAACCCGACCACTTCGAAACTCGGCTGGATGATCAGCAGCGCCCCGGCAAAGCCAATTGCACAGGCGATGTACCGCCGCGGCCCGATCGGCTCGCCCAGCAACAGCCCGCCCAGCAGGGTGAGGATGAAGGGCTCGACAAAGAAAATGGAAATCGCGTCGGCAATCGGCATGAACCGGAGCGCGGTAAAAAAAAACGCCGTCGCCACCAGCAAAAGCGCGGCCCGCACCAGATGCAGCGCCACTTCGCCCCGCTTTGGCCGGTGCAGCCAGCCAAAGATCAGCGCCAGCGGAAACAGCAGCACCGATTGCGCCACGAACCGCGTGGCGGCCACCTGCCCCACCGCCACGGCATCGCCGATCAGCTTGGCGCAGGTGTCCATCGCCGGGGCGATGACGGCAAAGCCCACCATCAAGAGGATGCCGAGGCCCGTCCGGCCTGTGTCTGCGCTCATGTTCCTGCTGCCTGTCCCGCGATCTTTCCTGCGCGTCACTGCACAGAAAAGCGGCAAGGCGCGCAAGCGCAATCTGCCCCGGGAGACGGCCTCAAGTCACGCCTCCTGACAGAACCCGTCGCCCGGGCCCGTAATCGAGGCGAGCCAAGGGCTCGCCGCCGGGCCGCGCCCGGCCGCCCCAACGGGCGGGCGCGTTTGGAACGCCGCCAAGCGAAGCAGTCGTCGGGAGCGGGCCGCCCCA
>JAVJTX010000071.1:0-7462 GCA_040220035.1 Roseovarius sp.
GCGCCGCCTCTCCGCCGCCCGAGAGGGCGACGCGGCGGCCTTCCAGCGCCATGAAGATCGGGAAATGTTTCATCTGTGCCGTCTCCGCGTTGCGATTGACTTCCTCCTCTATATAGAAAATATTCCCGGTTATTCGCCATATGCGAATGTAAATAAGGACATATGTTCCCAATTGCCGGCGGGCGAGACGGAATGTTCCAGCGAAAGGACAAATCAGGAATGGCTGTTCGCCTCGACGAGCTCGACCGGAAAATCCTCGTGGAATTGCAGCGCGACGGGGGCCAGTCGCTGGATGATATCGCCAAGGCGGTGGGCAGTTCCAAGACCCCTGTGTGGAACCGGATCCGCAAGATGCGCGAGGGCGGGGTGATACGGCAGCAGACTTTCTTGCTGGATGCTGAAGCGTTGGGGTTCGAGGCGTGTTTCTTTGTGCTGATCCGGACGGCGGAGCATGACGCAGAATGGCAGGCGCGGTTTCTCAAAGCGTTGAAGGACCGGCCGGAGGTGCAGGAGGCGCACCGGCTGGCGGGCGATATCGACTATATTTTAAAGGTCGTCGTGGCCAATGCGCGGGCCTATGACACGTTCTACCAAGCGCTGATTTCCGAGGTGAAGGTGCATAACGTCACGGCGCTTTTGTCGATGGAGGAGATCAAGTCGACCACCATGCTGCCGCTGTGAAATCAACGTCGGTATAACGTCGGTATTTTGTCGGTATTGCGTCGGTGCGTTGTACCGGCACGACTTAAGCCGTGGCTTCCAGTGCCTTGATGATGGGCGAAAAATCCTCGGCCTTGAGGCTGGCGCCGCCGACCAGCGCGCCGTCGACATTGTCGGTGGCGAAGATCTCGGCCGCGTTGCCCGGTTTGACCGAGCCGCCATAGAGCAGGCGGATGGCGCCGCCCTCGGCCTCGCCGAAGCGGCGGATCAGGCGGGCGCGGATGAAATCATGCACCTCGTCGATCTGCTCTGTCGTGGGGGTCTTGCCGGTGCCGATGGCCCAGACCGGTTCATAGGCGATGACGGTGTTGGCGCCGGTGGCGATATCCGGAACGGAGGTAGCGAGCTGGCCGGCGATGATGTCGAGCGTGTTGGCGGCGTCGCGCTGTGCCTCGGATTCGCCGAGGCAGATGATGGCGGTGAGGCCGGTTTCGAGCACCGCGCGGGCCTTCTTGCGGACCAGCGCGCTGGTTTCGTTGTGATCCTCGCGGCGTTCGGAATGGCCGAGAATCACCGCCGTGGCCCCGGTATCGGCGACCATAGCGGCGGAGATGTCGCCGGTATGGGCGCCGGAGGCCTCGTAATGGCAATCCTGCGCGCCGATCATGACGGGGCTTTGCGCCGCCAGTTCGGCGGCCCGGGTCAGAAGCGGGGCGGGCGGGCAGATGAGGATATCGACGGCGGAATCGGGATGCGCCGCCGCGATCTTTTCAAGCTCGGACAGCGCGGCGCGGGTGCCGTTCATTTTCCAGTTGCCGGCGGCAAGCTTGCGTCTCATCCAACGTCCCTCTCGTTTTCTTTTTCTTAGATTGAGAGGGCTTGGGGTGCAATCCTACATGCCCTCGAACTTGATCGATTCGCCGCAGCCGCAGGCCTCGGTCACGTTCGGGTTGTTGAAGACGAAGCCGGATTCGAGCAGCGAGGTCTGATAGTCGATCTCGGTGCCGAAGAGGAACATCTGGGCCATGGGCGCGATCATGACGCGGGCGCCATCCTGTTCCACGACCTCGTCATTGGGGTCGACATCGTCGACGTAATCCATAGTGTATTCCATGCCCGCGCAGCCGCCCTTCTTGACGCCGATGCGCAGGCCCTTGGTTTCGCCCTTGTTCATCAGCTTCGCGATCTGGGACGCGGCTGTCGGGGTCATGGTGACCGCCTGTTTTCCGGGAATGCCGAACATGGAATAATCCTTCTGCCTGCCCCTGAACTTAAGGCCGGAATGCGCCGATCTCAAGGGCCGGAAGCATCGACAGGAGGGCTTGGGTGGCCAGCGTGACGGCAATGGCCCAGCCGAAGGAGGCGAGCGTGCCGATGATGACGTATTCGGCGGTGCGCTGGTCCTTGGTGGCGGTGCCGAAGCGCAGGATCGACTTGGCGCCGACGAGGAAGCCCACGCCGATCGGGTGGCCGGTGAGGAGGAAGAGGAAGATGAGGCCGCGCTCCAGCAGGCCGATCTGTTGCCCGCCAAGGCGCAGGCCCGCGTTGCGGACGCGGGCGCCGTGCCGTTGCATCAGCAGGGCGACGGCGTATTGGCCGGCGATGAGGGTGAGGATCAGCCCCGTGCCCAGCGCCATGAGCGGCAGGAGGGCGGGGAAGCCGGCCCAGGGGCCCGAGGCCCAGAGGCCGGGGGAGACGGCCGCGACGGCGGCGATGGTGGCGATATGCGCGGCCTGATCGGTCATGAAAGCGGTGAGTGAGGTGAACTTGCCCCATGTCTTGATGGCGTCGATGAGGAGATGCGCGGCGGCCAGCGCGAGGAGTTCGGGGGCATCCACGCGGCCTATGGCGGCCTGTGCCGTGACCAGCACGATAGCGGCGTGGAGGAGCATGACGTGGGGGCGGTGTTTGTTCGCGTTGATCCAGTTGGTCTGAAAGGCGAAATCGGCCAGCGCATGGGCGAAGAGCAGGGCGGTGAAGGTCTCGATCATGCGGGGGCCTCGAAATCATGGGTCTGGAAGGCGTGGCGCGCATGGGCGAAGGCGGAGAGGCCGGAACCCTTGAGGCGCGCCTCGAAGGCCTGCCGGCTGATCCCGAGGGTGCGGGCGCGGTCGGCATTGGTGGTGTGGGTCGGGTCGAGCAGGGTGAGGGCCACGGCCTCGGCCTGTTGGGCGGTCCAGCCGGTGACGATCCGGTCGGCGAGGGCGATCACGCCGCGCTGCCAGTCGGTGACGCCGTGGCCGCCGATGGCGGTGATTTCGGTGTCGAGGGTTTCGAGCAGGTCGCCGGAGGTGACGAAGGCCGCGCCTGCGGCGTCGGAGAGGTCGTGCGTGCCGGGAAAGTCGACGGGGCCGAGGCCGATGGCGATGCGGGTGGCGAGCCCGGTATCGGCCGCGCGGAGAGTGGCGGCAAGGGCGAGATAAGCGTGCAGGGAGAGGCGGGCGTCGGGCAGGAGGATCTGCCAGCCATCGCCGCGGTTTCGGGTGAAGCGGGCGGCGAAACCATGAGTTTCTTCAATGGATTGCGCGGCGCTCTTCAGGCTGTCCATGGCGAGGTCGACCGCCGTGGCGGGGGCCTCGCGGGAGCCGATCAGATCGCCGGTGAAGACCGCCTGTACATGGGGCATGACAGGGAAACCCTTTGCATCTGGAGAATGCAAGTCATAAGGGTTGCGGTCGATAAATGCAAGCGAAAACGGTTGCTTTGAAGGAATGCAAGCCAAAAGGCTTGCATTCACATGAAGCCCAGTTCGAGCCTTGCCTCGTCGGACATCATGTCCATGCCCCAGGGCGGCTCCCACGTGAGTTCGACATCGACATGCTTGACGCCTTCCAGCGGCTCGATCGCGTCGGCGACCCAGCCCGGCATCTCACCCGCCACGGGACAGCCCGGGGCGGTCAGCGTCATGGTCACGCGAACGGCGTTCTCGGCGTCGATGTCCACGGTGTAGACCAGCCCGAGATCATAGATATTCACCGGGATTTCAGGGTCATACACGGAACGACACGCCTCGACCACCTGCTCGTAGAGCGGGTGTTCCGTGCTGGACGGTGCGATGAGAGGGGTCCCCTCGAGCGGTTCCGGGCTCTGAGTCATCGGATCTTCCTGACGTTCCTATCCTGAGAGAACATATAGGATTTATCGGCGGCGGCGTCCAGAGGGCGCGCGGCCTCAGGTGTCCTTGGCCGCACCGCCCGTCGTGGACTTGCGCCGGCGGATCGGAACGGGGCGGACGCGGGCCTCGATCTGATCGTAGAGCTTGCCGACGATGTTCTTGCCGGTCGAGGTTTCGATGCCTTCGAAACCGGGGGAGGAGTTGACCTCGAGCACCTTTGGCCCGCTCTCGGATCGGAGCAGATCGACGCCGGCCATGTTGAGATCGAAGGCGCGGGCGGCGCGGACGGCGGTCTCGCGCTCCTCCTTGGTGATGCGGACGGATTTGGCGGTACCGCCGCGATGCAGGTTGGAGCGGAAATCGCCGTCGGCGCCGGTGCGTTTCATCGAGGCCACGACCTTGCCGCCGATGACGAGGCAGCGGATATCCTCGCCCGCCGCTTCCTTGACGAAGCTTTGCACGAGGAAGTTGGCCTTGAGGCCACGGAAGGCGTCGATGACGGATTCGGCGGCCTTTTTGGTTTCGGCGAGGACGACGCCCTTGCCTTGGGTCGATTCCAGCAGTTTCACGATCAGCGGCGTGGTGCCCACGAGGCTGATGATATTGGCGGTGTCGCGGGGCGAGCTGGCAAAGGCGGTGTTGGGCATGCCGATGCGGGCGCGGGCCATGATCTGATGGGCGTAGAGCTTGTCGCGGCTGGAGGAGATGCCGGCGGCGCCGTTGACGCAGTAGGTGCCGATGGTCTCGAACTGGCGGATGATGGCGGCGCCGTAGGGGGTGATCGAAGCGCCGATGCGGGGGATCACGGCGTCGAAGCGGGGCAGGCGCTTGCCGTCGTAATGCACCTCGGGGGCCAGCGCGTTTATCGCCATGTAACAACGGGTTGTGTTGATGACTTCAACCGTGTGGCCGCGTTTTTCGCCCTCTTCGACAAGGCGGCGGGTCGAGTAGTTGTCTTCGCGGCTGAGCACGCAGATGCGCAGCGAGCGCTGTGGCGCCACCTCGCGCATGCGGGAGGTGTGGTAGACGTCGTAGCTGAGTTCGGGTTGCAGGAACCGGTCGGTGGCGGCGATCGAGATGTGGTCCTTCATCGCCTGCCGGCCCAGCAGCATCCGAGAGGTCATGGAGGAGCGGTTGGTGAGGGTGATCTCGATCGGCCATTTCTGCCCGTTGACCAGCAGGGTGCTTTCGATGACGTAGCGCATCTCCTTCTCGCCGTTGGAGGAGGCCACCTCGCGCCGGTCGACGATGTTGGCGGAGCAGGGAATCACCAGGTCGTCGCGCCCCGGGATGGGGTGGACGGTAAAGCGCACCTTGGGCCGGGCCTGGGTGCCGAATGTCTCGATATCAAAGGCGTGAAGGGCCGAGGTGCGCGCGCCGGTATCGACCTTGGCCCGCAGGGCGGGCACGCCGAGATCGGGGAGCGATATCCATTCTTCCCATCCGAACTGCAGTGTTTCCGGCGTTTCGGATTGGGTCATGCGCGTCTCCATTTGATCTTTCATTACAGGCGTCGTGACGCGCCTTTGGCCCTACCGGCTTGATTCCACCACGTATGGAGATATGACACAAGGACGTCTTGGCAAACCGGGAAATCCGGTGCATTGGGGCGGCCATGACGCGATTTTCCTTTTCTCTCAACGCCACCGACGGGCAGGCGCGCACCGGGGTGATCGAAACGCCGAGGGGCGAGATCCGCACGCCGGCCTTCATGCCGGTGGGCACCGCCGCCACGGTCAAGGCGATGATGCCCGAAAGCGTGCGAGAGACCGGTGCGGATATCCTGCTGGGCAACACCTATCACCTGATGCTGCGCCCCGGCGCCGAACGGGTGGCGCGCTTGGGCGGGCTGCACGGGTTCATGAACTGGGAGCGGCCCATTCTGACCGACAGCGGCGGATTTCAGGTGATGAGCCTTGCCGGGTTGCGCAAGCTGACCGAGCAGGGGGTGACGTTCAAGAGCCATATCGACGGCTCGAAACACGAGCTTACGCCCGAGCGGTCGATGGAGATCCAGCGGCTATTGGGCTCGGATATCGTGATGTGTTTCGACGAATGCCCCGCGCTGCCCGCGACGGAGGAGGCCGTGGCCGAAAGCATGCGGCTGTCGATGCGGTGGGCGGCAAGGTCTAAGGAGGCGTTCGGCGACCGGCCGGGCCACGCGCTGTTCGGTATCCAGCAGGGGGGCGTGACCGAAGAGCTGCGGGCCGAGAGCGCCGAGAAGCTGGTGGAGATCGGGTTCGATGGCTACGCGGTCGGCGGGCTGGCCGTGGGCGAGGGGCAGGAGGCGATGTTCGGCGTGCTGGATTACGCGCCCGGGATGCTGCCCGAGGATCGGCCGCGTTACCTGATGGGGGTGGGCAAGCCGGATGACATCGTGGGCGCCGTCAAGCGCGGGATCGACATGATGGATTGCGTGCTGCCGTCGCGCTCGGGCAGGACCGGGCAGGCGTGGACGCACCGGGGGCAGGTCAACATCAAGAACGCGCGGCACATGGACGACCCGAGGCCGCTGGACGAGGACTGTACCTGTCCGGCGTGCCGGAATTATTCGCGCGCGTATCTGCACCATGTCTTCCGCAGTCAGGAGATCATCAGCTCGATGCTGCTGACGTGGCACAATTTGCATTATTACCAGCAGATCATGGACGGCATGCGCGGGGCCATCGCGGCGGGCACGTTCGCGGAATGGGAGGTGGCGTTCCATGCGGGGCGGGCCGAGGGGGATATCGAGCCGGTTTAAGGGCGCGGGGGCGCATTCTTGAAAAGAATGCGGGTCGAAATCTTTTGAAGATTTCGGGTGCCGTCGGGCCTGTACGCGCACGTAGCTGTGATCGGCTTGCACAGGCGCGCGGCGGGCCCTGAAAAAGCTGGGGATTTGCCGCTTGCCCCTTATGACACAGCCGGGCATTGTTGCGCGAAGGAAGGTTGAAAGAAGGGTGGGACCGCCCCAGATTAACCTTCTGGAAACGGAGACGGACGGAGCTGCCGATACGCGGGGCCGGAGCCGTCTTGCTAAAACAGGACAAGAGCATGCAAGAACCCCTCAATAACTCCTACCCGGTGCTGCCGCTGCGCGATATCGTGGTTTTCCCCCACATGATCGTGCCGCTTTTCGTGGGCCGCGAGAAATCGGTCCGGGCGCTGGAAGAGGTCATGCAGGACGACAAGCAGATCCTGCTGTCGAGCCAGATCGACCCCGGCGAGGACGATCCGTCGGCCGACGGCATCTATCGCGCGGGCGTGCTGGCCAACGTGCTGCAGCTTCTGAAGCTGCCTGACGGCACCGTCAAGGTGCTGGTCGAGGGGGTGGCGCGGGTGCGCATCACCGATTACCTCGAGAATGAAGATTTCTTTGAGGCGAAGGCCGAGTACCTGAGCGAGATGCCGGGCGATGCCGCCACGATCACCGCGCTGCTGCGCACGGTGACGGACGAGTTCGCGCGCTATGCGAAGGTCAAGAAGAACATCCCCGAGGAGGCGCTGGCCGCCGTGGCCGAAAGCGACGAGCCCGCGAAGCTGGCCGATCTCGTGGCCGGGCATCTGGGCATCGAGGTGGCGCAGAAGCAGGAGCTTCTGGAGACGCTGAGCGTGAGCGAGCGGCTGGAGAAGGTCTATGGCCTGATGCAGGGCGAGATGAGCGTTCTGCAGGTCGAGAAGAAGATCAAGACCCGCGTCAAGAGCCAG
>JAVJTX010000072.1:0-43902 GCA_040220035.1 Roseovarius sp.
TCAGGGCTTCCAGCGCGACCTTCGCCTTGAACTCGGGCGCGTGCTGCTTGCGTTTCGACATCTCTGATCTCCTTCTCGTCGAAGATCAGCAGACTGCAAATCGTAGCTTACGTCACTGTCCGAATTTCAGGGGGTAGCTCATACATCCTCTTTTGCCGCCCTATGGCGACACTCAACGAAAACGAGTTTGTCCTTTCGACGGAAGCTGATATCGACTTGACGGATTCTCGAAGGCATGTGCGGGTCGTTGATGTGATCATCAACTTTCACGTCTGCAGCATCCTCTTCGACGACACTGACGATCCGGCCCACGTCCCTTTCAAACTTCGCTGAAGCCTTCAACATTACCCCAAAATCCCCTGAAACTCCCGCCATTCTCCCTTGGACATGCCGGAATTCTCCTACGTCACCTCTTCTTTCTTTTGCGGTGCTCCAATAGGGTGGATGCCAACCCACCTGCCCCAACTCCGCTGCAATGCCATCGTTGGTGGGTTCGCATCGACACTAAGCTTGCCACCGCAACGCCCTGCAACCTTAACGAATCTTTCAAAGGTTTATTCTACCCATCTACCAACACCGCCCATCAGCGAACCCGGCCGTTCAACCCCATCCGTTAACGTTTCATTAACCTTCCAAAACCCCCTGGAACTCCCGCCATTCCCCCTTGGACATGCCGGAGTTCTCCTGCGTCACCTCTTCCCCCTTCAGCATCCGCCGCACGCAATCGAGCGCGGTCGAGGACAGCGTCGCACCCCCCATGCGGTAATCCTCGAAGGCGCGGTAGGCAAACGGCACCCAGTCGGCCACCACCTTGCACATCTCCTCGGCATAGACGCGGATCTCGTACTGCGCATGCGCGTCCGCCCGCAGCCGCAGGAAATGCAGCAGGTTGTGCAGGTCAACCTTCCAGTACCATTGCGTGTAGATATTGGCCGGCAGGTTCATCCGGGCCAGTTCCCGCGCCAGCCCCTGCTGGCCGTCCTGCCCGATCATCTCCTCGTAATGGTCATAGGCGCGGGTGGAATCCGCCTTGAGATATTCCAGCACCCGCTGCGCCTCCTCCCCCGTCAGCGCCTCGCCCCGGCCCTGGTTGTTCACCACCGATTGCGCGGCAAGGTGTTCCGGCGCGGGGATATAGAACTCCCGGTCGAGGATCGAGTAGCGGGCGGAGTATTCGTTGACGTTGGCGGTCCGGTGCCGGATCCACTGGCGCGCCACGAAGACCGGCAGCTTCACGTGCAGCTTGACCTCGCACATCTCGAACGGCGTCGAATGCCAGTGCCGCATCAAGTAACGGATCAGCCCCTCGTCATTGGTCACCGACTTGGTGCCGCGCCCATAGCTGACCCGCGCCGCCTGACAGATGGCGGCATCGTCGCCCATGTAGTCGATCACCCGGATGAACCCGTGGTCGAGCACCGGGTAGGCCGTATAGAGATGCGCCTCCATCCCCTCCGACACCACGCGGCGGGTTTCCTGCCGGCTGTTGCGCTGCGCGTCGATTTCGGCCTGCTGCTCGGGGCTGAGGGGCATCAACGGGTCCTTTCCACAAGAGTGAGTCGGGCCAACTATATCTTGCGGACGCCGGTTGAGAAACTTCAATATCGGGTATCGGCTGACCTGCAACACCCCGTCGTTTCCCGGAATCCGGGCAAACGAAAACATTGACTTGGCGCTGTAATGCCCTGATTTTCAGACAAAAGATAAAAAATACACTGATCGAGGCAGTGACAGCATGAAACAGATATTGGCAAGCCTGCTGGTTTGCGCCCTTCTTGCGGCGTGCGGGTCCGGCAGCAATCCGTTCGCCAACACCGAAACTGACGAGGTTCCAGACCCCGGCGAAGAAACGCCGGACGGGGAGCCTACGACCGAAACACCGGTCACCGTCCCTGTGAGTATCGCCGGCGAAGTCCGCAACGTCACCTACGACTCGGCCAACGGCACGCTGGTGGTGGAAGGCGTCAACCTCGACGACGTCCCCTACAGCGCGACCTACCGGCGGGCGCCGGGGCTCGATCAGGACGGCTACGTCGCCTTCACCATACAAGAGGACCCGCTCGACCGGCACTACACGGCCTATGCCCGCGAAAGCACCGACGGCTCGGTCCGCGCTGCGACCGTGGCCAGCACCGGCCCACGTAACCGCGCCCTCATGGGCGCGCATTTCGAGCGCGACGGCGCCTATGATCCGCCTGAAGTGACCGAAGACAGCGGTCTGGTCACCTATGCCGGGCGCTACGTGGCGGTCACCAATGTGGGCGATCCCAATGGCTCCGACCTGCTGCCCACCGGCGTGACCGACCCCGAGCTTCTGGTCTCGCAGGCGCTGGTCGTACACGGCGACGCCTTCATCAACGCCGACTTCGCCGACAACACGGTCGAGGGCAACATCTACAACCGCGAACTGCTCGACACCGATCTGAACGTCATCTCCGAACTTCCTTCGGTGGTTCTGGTGGTAACGGATATCGAGGCCAACGGCACCTTCGCGGGCACGGTCGAGTACGACATTCGCGACCCCCTTTCAGGCACGACAACCAACACCACGGTCGGCACCTATGCCGGTGTTTTCGGCGGCACCGATGCCGGCGGCGTGGCCGGGGCGGTCGAGCTCGACCAGTTCGACGGCGTCGGCGACAACCTCGGTTTCGAGTCGGAACTGGAAAGCGGCATCTTCGTGCTGGATCAGTGCGGCACACCGGGTTCGCCGGCCATCTGCAACAACGTCAATCCCGATGCCGGTACGCCGTAAGGCTGCGCGTATCCTGGCCCTCTGCCTGGCCGGCCTCGTCCTTGCGGGCGGGTCCGGCCAGCCGCATGCCGACGAGGCCGCGGCCGCGCCTGAGGGGGCCATGGTGCGCCTGTCCCTGACCCAGGCCCAGGCGCTGGCGCAACAGGCACTGCGGCAGCGCCAACCCAGGACGGCCTACGAACTGACCGAAGGGCTGATCGCGGCCAATCCCGAGAACGGCCACGCCCATTTCCTGCGGGCGCATGCCCTCGGCCAGTTGAAGGATTACAAGACAGGCCGCAAATCGGCCGCCCGCGCCTATCGCGTCGCCAACACCGACGTTCAGCGCTTCGAGGCGGCCAAGCTGGCGGCCGAGCTCTCCTTCGCCGATGACAGCTACACCGTCTCGCAGCTCTGGCTCCGGCGGGCGGTACATTACGCCCCGAACGAGGAAATCCGCAGCCAGTACGTCAAGGCCTTCCGCAATGTCCGGCGCACCAACCCCTTGCGGTTCGAATTCCAGTTTTCGGTCAACCCGTCCGACAACGTCAACAACGGCTCGAACAGCCCCTACAACCTGATCGAGGGCTCGCCGCTGGTCGGCACGCTCAGCCCCAGCGCACGGGCGATCAGCGGGGTCGTGGCCAAGACCGACATGCGCGGCTCCTATCGCGTGCAGCAAAGCGAGGGGCATCAAACCCACATCACCGGCCGCCTCCTATCGCGCGAGATCCGCTTCAACGACCCGGTGCCGGGCATCAGCGGCAGCGATATCTCCTCGCTGCGCCTGCAGCTTGGCGCCAACCATCTCTGGGCACCGGGCAAGAGCGGCTACTGGAGCTTCGACGTCAACGGTGGGCGCACATGGTATGGCGGTTCGCCCTATTATGATTTCGCCGGACTCGGCGTGCGGCGCCTGCAGAAGCTGACCGACAGGCTGAACCTCTCCCTCGGCACGCATGTCGAGGAACAGTTCGACAAGGTCGCGCCGATCACGGATGCGACAGTCTATTCGGTTTCCGCCGGGCTGAGCTATGCACTCAATACCGGGGGTGAACTGGGCGCGCAGTTGCAGTTCCGCGATATCGACAGCGACGGGCGCAACCGCGCCTCGCAGCAATGGTCGGTGGTGGCCACCTACACGCTGGGCCGCGAGATCGGGCCGGCGGAGGTCAGCCTCTCGCTGGGCCACAGCACGCTCGATTACGAGCAATACTGGGTGATCCTGCCGGTGCGCGGCGGGCGAACCGACGAATCGTGGTTCGGCGGCGTCACGGCCACCTTCAAGGATTACAGCTACATGGGCTTCGTGCCTGTCGTGTCGGTCAATGCCGAGAAAAGCCGCTCGAACATCAGCCGCTTCGATGTCGACCAGACCGCCGTGTCCTTTGGCATCCGCTCGGAATTCTGAGCGCGCGGCCCGTCCTTCCCCCTCGACAGGGCGCGCAAGCCGTCTATCCTTTGTCTGAGCGCGAAAACAGACAGGAGACGCAACATGCGGGTACGGTATCTGCACACGATGGTCCGGGTGAAGGACCTTGAGGAATCGATCAAATTCTACGAACTGCTCGGCCTGAAGGAGACCCGGCGCATCGACAGCGAGGGCGGCCGCTTCACGCTGGTCTTCATGGCGCCCGAGGGGCACGAGGATTGCCCGGTGGAACTGACCTACAACTGGGATGGCGATGACGCCCTGCCCGATGACAGCCGCCATTTCGGCCACCTCGCCTATTCGGTGGGCAATATCTACGAAATGTGCCAGCACCTGCAGGATAGCGGCGTGACCATCAACCGCCCGCCCCGCGACGGGCGCATGGCCTTCGTGCGCAGCCCGGACAACGTGTCGGTGGAACTGCTGCAGGAAGGCGAGGCGCTGGAGCCGGCCGAACCATGGGCCAGCATGGAAAACACCGGCCATTGGTGAGGGCAGCGGCCCTTGTGGCCGCCTGCCTTGCGTGGGCGGCCATGGCGCAGGCGCAAGCCGCCTGCCGGCTGGCCCTTGTTCTGGCGCTCGACGTGTCGTCCTCGGTGGATGCGGATGAATACGCCCTGCAACGCACCGGGCTGGCCGCCGCGCTGAATGCCGAGGAGGTCCGCCACGCGATCCTGACCGGTGCCGGGGGGTACGTCACGCTGGCCGTCTACGAGTGGAGCGGCTTCAACCAGCATAAACTACAGCTTGACTGGCTGCCGCTGACCTCGCCTGCCGCGATTGACCGGGCGGTTGCGACTTTGGCCGGGATGGAGCGCAGCCACGACAATTTTCCAACCTCGATCGGGCCCGCCATCGGCTATGGCGCGACCTTGCTCAGCCGTGGCCCGCGCTGCGACCGGCGGGTGATCGACGTGTCGGGCGACGGGGTGAACAATTATCGCTATGGCCCGCGCGAGGCCTACCGGCATTTCCCGATGAACGACGTGACGGTCAACGGGCTGGTCATCCTCGGCGACGATCCCGGCGTGCTGTCCTATTACGGGGCCGAGGTGCTGCACGGGGCGGGGGCTTTCATGGTGGTCGCCAAGGGATTCGACGAATTCAGGGAGGCGATGACCAAGAAACTCTACCGCGAAATCAATGACATCATCCTCGGTCGCGTGCCGCACGCCCTGCCCGTTCAGGTGCCCGGATGAGGGGGGCGCGGGCGCTGCTGGCGGTGGCTTGCCTGTTGCTGGCGGCCCCGGCCGCGGCGTCCTGCCGGCTGGCGCTGATCCTCGCGCTCGACGTCTCCTCTTCGGTCGATGCCGATGAATACGAGCTGCAGCGGCTGGGCCTTGCCGCCGCGCTCGACAGCGAGGACGTGCGCCACGCCATCCTCTATGGCGGGCACGGCCACGTGGCGCTGGCGGTCTTCGAATGGAGCGGGTTCTATCAGCAGAAACTGCATCTCGACTGGTCGCTCCTGCGCTCGGGGCGCGATATCGACCGTGCCGTCGTGGCCGTGGGGACGATGACGCGCAGTCACGAGGGCTATCCCACCGCCATCGGACAGGCGCTTGGATTTGCCGCGCACCTGATGCAGCAGGCGCCCGATTGCGAACGCCGGGTGGTGGATATCTCGGGGGACGGGATCAACAATTACGGGTTCGGGCCGGCGGCGGCGTATCGCAACTTTCCGTTGGAGGGGATCACGGTCAACGGGCTGGTGATCCTCGAGCGGTATGACGGGGTCGCCGACTATTACCGCAAGGAGGTGTTGCGCGGGCCGCAGGCCTTTCTGGTCATCGCCAACGGGTTCGAGGATTTTCGCGCCGCGATGGCGAAGAAATTATACCGTGAAATCAACGATATCATCCTGGGCGACACCGGCGCACGGCGGCCGCGCGGATGAGGCCGAGGTGGATAAGGCCGGGGTGGATCGCCGGGTTTCTGGCGGCGGGGCTGCTGACCGCTCCTGCCCATGCGGAGTGCCGGCAGGCGCTGGCGCTGGGGCTCGACGTTTCGGGCTCGGTCGACATGTGGGAATACCGTCTGCAGCTTGACGGTCTGGCCGCCGCGCTGCGCGATCCGGAGGTGCAGGAGGCCTTCCTGCTTTACCCGGAGGCGCCGGTGCGGCTGATGGTTTTCGAGTGGAGCGCGCAGGGCCACCAGCGGGTCGTCATCGGCTGGCAGGACATGACCGGACCGGCCGACCTGCTGGCCGCGGCGGAGGTGCTAAGGTCCACCAAGTCGGTGCCGGTCAACAACCCCTCCACCGCGATCGGCGCGGCGATGGTCTTCGGCGCCACCGAGCTTCAGCGCCAGACGGAGTGCTGGCAGATGACACTCGACATTTCCGGCGACGGTCCGGCAAATATCGGGCGCCACCCCCGGCTGATCGAGCCGCACGAGACCGGTCCGGTGATCATCAACGGGCTGGTGATCGGTCCGGACGGGCCTTCGAACACGACCAAGAACCGCCACAACGTCAAATCGCTAATGGGATATTACCAATCCTACGTCATCAGAGGTCCGGGCGCCTTCGTCATGGCCGCGCTGGATTACGAGGATTTTGCCGCGGCCAGGCCCCGCAAGCTGAGACGGGAGCTTCAGCCCGCCGCGGTGTCGGATCAACGGCCCACCCCGGCAGGGACGTCAGTAGATATAGCGGATCTGGTCGGCCCAGTACCGTTCGACCCGGCGCAATGACCCGTTGATCTGGTCGATGCCGTCATTGCCCAGCACGCCCTTGCTCTGGAGCCCCTCGGCATGGCCGGCGAACAGCTTCGAGATAATCGCGCGGATGCCGCGCCCCTTCTCGGTCAGCCGCACACGCACCGAGCGGCGGTCGATCTCGCACCGCTGGTGGTGCATGTAGCCCATCTCGACCAGCTTCTTGAGATTGTAGCTCACATTGCTGCCCTGATAGTAGCCGCGCGTCTTCAGCTCTCCCGCCGTTACCTCGTTGTCGCCGATGTTGAACAGCAACAGCGCCTGAACCGCGTTGATCTCGAGCACGCCGAGACGTTCGAATTCATCCTTGATGACATCCAGCAACAGCCGGTGCAGACGTTCAACCAGCGCCAGTGAATCCAGATAACCCGACATGAAGCTTTGCTGCTCGGGCGACAGCAGAGGGGGATGTTGCAAACTCATTCTCGGCTCCGTGCATAACTGCTCGGAACCGGTGATAGCCCGCAAATGCCCAAGAAGTCGTAAACGCCGCGCCGATAGATAAAATTCGACTCAATTCGCCGGGGTGCTGACCCGCGCGATCCGGTCGATCAGCGCCGCATATTGCGGCGGCGCGGCGCTCTGGCCGGTGACCCACTGGTAAAGGTCGTGGTCATTCTCGGACAGCAGCGCGTCATAGAGGTCGAGCCCGGCCGCATCGAGCGCCTTCAGCCCGCTCTCGGCAAACCGGCCAAGGATGATGTCCATCTCCTTGATGCCGCGCCGCATCGAGCGCATCCGCAAGCGTTTCAGCCGGGTCTCGGCGGTTTCGCCGACAGGCCGCCGCTCAGGCAATCGCTTCCTCGCGCAGCTTGGCGCGCAGCGTTTTCTCAAGCCGGCTCAGACGATCCGCCGACAGCGTCAGCTGCGAGCGGATATCGCGGATTTCCAAGAGCAGGTCGGAGACGTCCTGCGACAGTTCGGTCACGTCCTCGGGACCATTCGGGCCCGGACCCTCGCCGCTGAGCAGCCACAGAAGCGAGACGTTCAGCATCCCGGCCATCATCGACAGCTTGTTGGCGCGCGGCTCGCTCAGGTCGTCTTCCCACGCCTTGAGCGTCTTGAGTTTAACGCCAAGCCGCTTTGCCAGGTCGGACTGGCTCATCCCGGCCTGTTCGCGCGCCCCGGCGACGCGGTCACCAAAGGTTGTTGCGTTCGGGTCGTACCAGCCATCCTCGGTCTGGGCGTTCATGGGAAGTCCTTTCTTTGGTCTTTCGGGAGACGGGGCTTTACAACCGGTCAATGCTCCGGTTTGTCACTTATAAACTCGAACCATGACTATAGAGCGTTCGCGCGCTTATTCCAACCGGAGTGCCAAATGATTTCCCTTTCCGCGACACTGGCCCGCGTCAAGCCCTCGCCGACCATGGCGATCACCGCCCTCGCGCAGGAGATGAAGGCCGCCGGCAAGGATGTGATCGGTCTGAGCGCTGGCGAGCCCGATTTCCCGACGCCCGAGAACATCCGCGCGGCGGGGATTCGCGCCATCGAGCAGGGCAAGACGCGCTATACCGCGCCCGACGGCATCATCGAGCTGAAGGAGGCGGTCTGTGCCAAGTTCGAGCGCGACAACGGTCTGGTTTATACACCCAAGCAGGTCAGCATCGGCACGGGTGGCAAGCAGATCCTCTACAACGCGCTGATGGCCACGCTGAACCCCGGCGACGAGGTGGTGATCCCCGCCCCCTACTGGGTCAGCTACCCCGACATGGTGCTGCTGGCGGGCGGCGAGCCGGTGATTGCGCCGGCGTGGATCGAGACCAATTTCAAACTGACCCCCGAGGCGCTGGAGGCGGCGATCACGCCGAAAACCCGGTGGTTCATCTTCAACTCCCCCTCGAACCCCACCGGGGCGGGTTATTCATGGGACGAGCTGAAGGCGCTGACCGACGTGCTGATGCGCCACCCGCATGTCTGGGTACTGACCGACGACATGTATGAACACCTCGCCTATGACGGGTTCGCGTTCTGCACCCCTGCACAGGTGGAACCGGCGCTTTACGACCGCACGCTGACCTGCAACGGCGTGTCCAAGGCCTATGCTATGACCGGCTGGCGGATCGGCTATGCCGGCGGGCCGGAGGAGTTGATCGCCGCGATGCGCAAGATCCAGTCGCAATCGACCTCGAACCCCTGCACGATCAGCCAGTGGGCGGCGCTGGAGGCACTGACCGGCACGCAGGATTTCATCCCCGCCAACAACGAGACCTTTCGCCGTCGCCGCGACCTTGTCCTCGAAGGGATGCGCGCCATCGACGGGATTGAGTGCCCGACGCCCGAGGGCGCGTTCTATGTCTATCCCTCCATCAAGGGGCTGATCGGCAAGACCAGCGCCGCCGGCACGAAGATCGACACCGACGAGGATTTCGCGAAAGCCCTGCTGGAAGAGGCCGGTGTGGCCGTCGTCTTCGGCGCGGCGTTTGGCCTTTCCCCGGCCTTCCGCGTCAGCTACGCTACCTCGGACGAGGCCCTGCAAGAGGCCTGCAAGCGCATCGCGAATTTCTGTGCGGCGCTGACCTGAGAACCGAGGGGCCGATGTCGGACGATCTGCCGGAATATTACTTTCGGGTGCGCGAGAACGGCGCCTTCGTGTTTCTTGTCGATACCGAGAACCGCCAGCGGCGCATCGAGATGGACCAGATCGCGGTCGTCAACATCCGCAACGGCCAGATCAAGCCGCATGGCGACCGCGACCTGACCGAGCGTGACAAGAGCGTGATCGAGGATTGGATGGCCGAGCGGCTGGAAATCCTCGCCCACCGGGATATCGACGACATTCACCGGGCGGTCGACTACCTCAACACCACGACCCACTGGGCACAGTCCAAGGCCACGGACGAACAGCTCGAGATGGTGAGCGACGCGCTCTTGCTGGCGATGCACGACCTGCGCGCAGTCTTGGTGCGCAAAAAGGCCGAGCGGCTGATGAAGGAACAGGGCGGCTGAGCCTGCCCTTCAGCGCCTTGTCGCCACCGCCAGCGCCGCCGGCATCGGCACGGTCCAACTGTCGCCATGCGCGAACTTCGTCCGGGCTTCGCTCGTGATGGCCTGCCGGATGGCGTGCAGGTTCTCCTCGGGCTGGTTGGTCAGCAGGTAGCTCGCCCGCGGGGCCCCGTTCTGGAAGATGTCGGCGACACCGGCCGGGTCATCGAGCTTCCAGTGACAGTCGATGGTCTCGAACCAGTCGAGGGTAAGGCCGACGGCGTCGAACAGGCCGCGGGCCGTATCCTCCCGCGCGAACTGGTGGAAATCGGGGCTGTCGGGCATCTTCACGCTGTCCGCGCCATGGGCCCGGACATTCCCGTAGAGCAGCGCGAAGGTTTCCGAGACGTCCGGACCGTGCCAGCTTGTCATCACGAAACGCCCGCCGGGGCGCAGCACGCGCGCCACCTCGCGCAGCGCCTTCGGCTGGTCGGGCACGTGCATCAGGCCGAAGCCACAGGTCACCGCATCGAAGGCGCCGTCATCGAACGGCATGTCCTGTGCATCCCCGACAAGGAAGACCACGTCGGGGGCCCGGTCATGCGCATGGACCAGCATCTCGCGCGAGAAGTCGAGCCCGGTCACCCGAAAGCCCTGGGCATGGGCGGCCGCGCTGAGGTTGCCCTGCCCGCAGCACAGGTCGAGCAAATCGCGGCCCGGCTCGAGGCGGGCAAGCATGGGCCCGACCGCCATGTCGGTGGCCGCCGAAAAGCGGGTGACATACGTGTCGGCAAGAACCTCGTCGGCCCAGCCTTCGACCTCGAGACGCGCGAACTCCTTGAACTCCATGGCGGGCAATCCTTCCTGACGATGAAACCTCCTCAGGATAGCACGGAATCGCCGCCCGCAAGCGCCTTATCCCATCCGCGCGGCCACGTTCCGCGCCGACCAGCCCCAGAACCGCGCCAGCATGAAGACGGCGGCAAAGGCCAGCCCCACCGCCAGCCCCAGCCAGATGCCGACACCACCCCAGCCCAGCGTGAAGCCCATCACGTAGCTGACCGGTACGCCGATGCCCCAATAGCTGATCGCGGCGATGATCATCGGCACGCGCGTGTCATGCACGCCGCGCAGCAGGCCAAGCGCCATCACCTGCCCCGCATCCACCAGCTGGAACAGCGCCGCCGCCGCCAGAAGCCCGGTGCCCACAGCGATGACCCCCGCGCGGTTGGGTTCCGACGGGCTCATGAACAGGCCGATCAGCGGTTCGGGGAAGACGACGAATATCGCCACCGTCACCAGCGCCACGATGCCTGACATGACCAGCACCACCAGCGCCCCCGACCGCAGGCCCGGCCCGTCGCCCCGGCCGAACGCCTGCCCCGCCCGCACCGTGGCGGCGTTCGACAGGCCCAGATGCACCATGAACATGACCGAGGCCACCTGCATCGCGATCCCGTGCGCCGCCAGCGGCAGCTTGCCCAGCCAGCCCATCATCGCCGTCGAGGCCGCAAAAAGCCCGACCTCGGCAAGGTTGGTGATGCCGATCGGCCAGCCAAGGCGAAAGACCCGGCCAAGCGCTTCCCAGTCCGGGCGCCAGACGCGCTGGAACAGCGTATGCTCGGGCGTGGCGATGGCGACATAGACGGCCAGCACCACGAAGGAGGCGATATTGACCGAGAGCGAGGCGATGGCCGCGCCCCGTACCCCCATTTCGGGAAAGCCCCAGTTACCGAAGATCAACGCGTAGTTCACCACGATGTTGAGCCCCACTGCCGCCACGGTGACCCATAGCACGACCTGCGTGCGTTCCAGCGCCGCGAGGTAGGATTTCAGCACCATCACCAGCAGCGCCGGCAGCGTGGCAAAGCCGACGATGCGCAGGTAGTCCTCGGCCAGCGCGGAAATCTCCGGATCCTGTCCAAGCGCGCGGAAGACCGGCCCGGACCAGTAGAGCACCGGCAGGACGGCAAGCGCGAAAAGCACCGAGGCCCACGCCCCCATCCGGGTGACGCGCCGCACCTGGGCCTCCTGCCCCGCGGCCTGTGCCGAGGCCACCATCGGCATCACGGCCCAGGCAAAGCCCGAGCCCATGATGAAGAACACGAAGAAGGTCGTGCCGCCCAACACCTCGGCCGCCAGCGCATCGACCGAGTACCAGCCCAGCATCGCCGCATCGGTCAGCGTGATGGCGAATTGCGCCACGTGGCTGCCGATCAGCGGCAGGCCCAGCATCAGGGTCGCCCTTGCGTGCTGGCGGTATGTCAGTGCGTCTTTCATCCCGGTCGCCTACCCAAGCCGCGCGTCCGCGGCAAGACGTCACAGCGCGGCGAGTAGAAGCTGGCCCGCGATGGCGGCAATCAGGCAACCAGCCGCGATCTCGATCAGGGGCAGCGCACGGGCGGCGCCCTGCCCCGTGGCCAGCCGGGTGAGCGCCCCTTCGCGGAAGGTGACCGCCGCGACGGCCACCGCGATGGTGACGCAGGCGGTGCCCAGCCCCATGACGAACGCACCTGCAATGCCCGCCGCATCGAGGCCGAAGCGCCATGTCAGGATCAGCAGGAACAGCGCGCCGGTGCAGGGCCGGATGGCGACGGCCCCGACGAGCATGACGGCGTCGCGCCATGATTTCACCTCCGCGGCCTCCTCCGGTGTCGGCCCGTGGCGGTGGCCGCAGGTCTCGCAGATGTCGTCGTGTTCGTGGCCGTGGTGGTGGTCATGAGAGTGATGGTGATCGTGCTGATGGTGATCCGCAGGGCCTCGGCGCGATCTCCACACCCGCCGCGCCCCCCGCACCGCCAGCCACAGGCCGACCAGCGCGATGGCCCCATAGCTCGCCGGCGCCATCACCCTCTCGGCAAAGCCGGTCATCGCCGGTCGGGACAGGTTCAGCAGCAGAACCCCGGCATAGACCAGCGCCACCGCCGTCGCCGCCTGCGCAAGGCTCGAGGCTAGCGCCAGCAGCGACAGGCGCAGCGCCGGCACCCGCGCGCCGACCCCGTAGCCGCCGATCAGCACCTTGCCATGGCCGGGCCCGGCGGCGTGGAAGAACCCGTAGGCAAAACAGGTACCCAGCAGAGCCGCCAGCGCACCCGGCTCCCCCGCCCTCAGCGCGCGCAGACCGCCCGCCATGGCCTCCTGAGCCGTCCGCTGGCCATCCTCTGCCCAGCGGGCCACCTCGACCGCCCCGCCGAACGCCCAGAGCCACAACGCCGCCCCGGCGATCAGCACGGCCGCGATCAGGAGAGCGGTTCGCATGTCACCTCGAGCGTATCGGCATAGTAGCGGCCCACCTCGACCGCCTCGAAGAAATCCTCCGCGCTGGTGTTGCCGAGGGTCTCGACCTTTTCATCCGCCGCCGCCTCGTCGGCCTCGGCCAGCTTCCCGGTGCAGCCGGCGGGCAGGTTGACTTCACCGCTCATCGACAACGCCGCGTAATAGGAGGGATCAAAGGCGCGCACCGTCATCCGCACCGGGATATCGGCACGGACCGGGCGGCGGTGGCGGGTGACGATATGGCCGTCCTCCATCCGGAGCGTCAGTGCCTCGGGCGGGCCAAGCGACAGCTTGCTCCCGTCCGCCTCGATAAAGAGCGCCCCCTCGAACCCCTCGGGCCAGGCGGCGAGGTCGAAGCCGATGAGCTGCGCCCTCTCCGCCTCGGTCAGCTGCATGTCGCCATCCGGATCGAGCCCGTAATCCGACAGGATCAGCATCGAAAAGAGATCGTCATAGACCCATGTCACCTCGATCCCCGTCAGGTTCCCCTGCCCGTCGGTTTCGAATGTCAGGCCGACATCGACGAAGACGTGCGGATGCGCCCGCGCCGGGGCGGCGGCAAGGCTGACCAGAAGGGCCGATATGAGGAAGAAGGCGCGCACGGGCACCGTATTACGACGCCCTGCGCCAACGGGCAATCCGCGCGCTTGTCCGGTCGGCGCCGGGGCGCCCGCACGTGGTGTTCAGTGGGTCCAGGTGCCGCGGCGGTTGGTGGCGAAATTCTCGCCATAGCCGCCCGGGCGGACATTGTGCTTGCGGTGATGCGGTTCGTTGACAACCGCGTCGATGCCGTGTTCGCGGGCATATTCCAGCGCCGCTTCCTTGGTCGGGAAGCGCATCCTGACCTGGGCCTGCGTGTCGGAAGACGAGGTCCAGCCCATCAACGGATCGACATCGCGGCCGGTCTGGTTGACGAATTCCAGCACCCAGTGCTTGGTCTTGGCTGTGCCGGATTGCATAGTGTTGCGCGCAGGCTTGTAGATACGGGCGGACATCGGCGAACTCCTTCGGGTCGTAGCGGTTATTCCAAAATCCGGGCCTCCGGGCAAGAGGGGGAATGCAGGGCAAGGCGTATCACCCGTCGCGGCGACGCTTGGCCGCGCTGTCGGATGCCTCCGGCGGGAGTATTTCGGGAAAAGTGAAAGCAGGGGATGCTGACCGCCACTGTCAGGAGGGTGGCGGGCCGGGCCGTGGCGGGTTGAACTGGCGGGGAAAGAGGCCAAATCTAGCGCAGCCCCCAAGGAATCACCCCATGCCCTATGCCCATTCCGACAAGTCCGAACCGCTGCTGCACGCCCCGGCCCCGGATGTGAAAGACCGCGACAAGCTGGAAGGCGGCAGGAAGTTCGTCATGTCGACGGAGTTTTCGCCGGCGGGCGACCAGCCGACCGCCATCGCCGAGCTGTCGCAGGGCGTCGAAAGCGGCGAGCGCGATCAGGTGCTGCTGGGCGCTACCGGCACGGGCAAGACCTATACCATGGCCATGGTGATCGAAGAGACCCAGCGCCCGGCCATCATCCTCGCCCCCAACAAGACGCTGGCGGCGCAGCTTTACGGCGAGTTCAAGGGCTTCTTTCCGGACAATTCCGTCGAGTATTTTGTGAGCTATTACGACTACTACCAGCCTGAAGCTTATGTGGCGCGCTCGGATACCTATATCGAGAAGGAAAGCCAGATCAACGAGCAGATCGACCGGATGCGCCACTCGGCCACGCGGGCGCTGTTGGAGCGGGACGACGTGATCATCGTGGCCTCTGTCTCGTGCATCTACGGCATCGGCTCGGTCGAGACCTACGGGGCGATGACACAGGATCTGAAGACGGGCGGCGCCTATGACCAGCGGCAGGTGATCGCCGACCTCGTGGCGCAGCAGTACCGCCGCAACGATCAGGCGTTCCAGCGGGGCAGTTTCAGGGTGCGGGGCGACAGCCTCGAAATCTGGCCTGCCCACCTCGAGGACCGCGCGTGGAAGTTGAGCTTCTTCGGAGAGGAGCTTGAATCGATTACGGAATTCGATCCGTTGACCGGGGCGAAAACGGGCAGTTTCGACCAGATCCGGGTCTATGCGAACTCGCACTACGTGACACCCAAGCCGACGATGCAGCAGGCCATCATCGGCATCAAGAAGGAGCTGCGCACGCGCCTCGACCAGTTGGTCGGCGAAGGCAAGCTATTGGAGGCGCAGCGGCTGGAGCAGCGGACGAATTTCGACCTCGAAATGCTGGAGGCGACCGGCGTCTGCAACGGGATCGAGAACTATTCGCGCTACCTGACGGGCCGCGCTCCGGGCGAGCCGCCGCCGACGCTGTTCGAGTTCATTCCAGACAATGCTATTGTTTTCGCTGACGAATCCCACGTCTCTGTGCCGCAGATCGGCGGTATGTACCGGGGCGACTATCGGCGCAAGTTCACGCTGGCCGAGCATGGCTTTCGCCTGCCCTCCTGCATGGACAACCGCCCGCTCAAGTTCGAGGAATGGGATGCGATGCGGCCGCAATCGGTGTTCGTTTCCGCCACCCCGGCGGCGTGGGAGCTGGAACAGACCGGCGGCGTCTTTACCGAGCAGGTGATCCGGCCCACCGGGCTTCTTGATCCGCAGGTGGAAATCCGGCCCGTCGAAATGCAGGTCGACGACCTCCTCGACGAGGTGCGGCGGGTGTCGGAGGCGGGGTATCGCACGCTGGTGACGACACTGACCAAGCGGATGGCCGAGGACCTGACCGAGTACCTACACGAGCAGGGCATTCGCGTGCGTTACATGCATTCCGACATCGACACGCTTGAAAGAATTGAGATTCTTCGCGATCTGCGGCTGGGCGCCTTCGACGTGCTTATAGGGATCAACCTGCTGCGCGAGGGGCTGGATATTCCCGAATGCGGGCTGGTGGCGATCCTCGATGCCGACAAGGAAGGGTTCCTGCGGTCCGAAACTTCGCTGATCCAGACCATCGGGCGGGCGGCGCGGAATGCCGACGGGCGGGTGATCATGTATGCCGACCGCATCACCGGCTCGATGGAGCGCGCCATGGGCGAGACCGAGCGCCGCCGGGCCAAGCAGATCGCCTATAACGAGGAGCACGGGATCACGCCCGCCACGATCCGCAAGAATGTCGATGACATCATGGCTGGGTTCTACAAGGGCGATGTCGACATGAACCGGGTGACCGCGAAGGTCGACAAACCGCTGGCGGGCGCCAACCTTCAGGCCCATCTCGACGGGCTGCGCACCGATATGCGCAAGGCGGCCGAGAACCTCGAATTCGAGGAAGCGGCGCGGCTGCGCGACGAGGTCAAGCGGCTTGAAGCCGTGGATCTTGCCGTGCATGACGACCCGCTGGCACGGCAGCAGGCGGTCGAAAAAGCCTCCGACGCGGCGGTGGGCGCGAAGGGACGATCAACGGCCGGTCGGCCCGGCCAGCGCGGCGGTAACGTACAGCGGCGCAAAAAGCACTGAAGCACGGGTAGGTTAAGGCCAGTTTAAGCGAGCGGAGCGCGGTGTTGCTTTGCAGGGATATCGGACTGCGCGACGCTCGAAAAATCATTCACGATGTGTGGGTTAGCGCGCATTCTTGAAAAGAATGCGGATCGAAATCTTTTCAAGATTTCGACAGGCAGGTGGAGGAACTGTTGCTTGAACTTGAGGGCGGCAATACGCATCTCTATTCCGGAGCGACCGGCGCAATCCTGAGCGGTGAGCCGGTGAACGGGCCCGTCACCCTGCGCTTTGCCGATGGCGGTGCGGCCACCGGGGCGCTTTCCGCCGGCAAGCTGCACATGAACCCCTACACCACGGCCGCCGGCACCGATATCGCTGCGAAATCCTGGCAGGTCGCCTTTGACGGTGACCGCTTCCGCGTCACCGCCCGCGCTACACCCTGAGGGCTGGACAATCCGGCCGGTGCAGCTAAGTCTGCGCGCATGCGGTTTTTCCTTTTTCTCCTGTTTCTGCCGGGGCTTGCACTGGCCGATGACTGGCAGGCGCTTGATCAGCCCGGCGCCATCGCGATCATGCGCCACGCGCTGGCCCCCGGGGCCGCCGATCCGGCTGATTTCGAGTTGGGCGACTGCGCCACGCAACGCAATCTCGACGTGCGGGGCCGGGCCCAGGCGCAGGCGATCGGCGCGGCGTTTCGCGAGCGGGGGATCCGCTTCGACAGGGTCTACACGAGCCAGTGGTGCCGGTGCCGCGAAACGGCGGAATTGCTTGACCTCGGGCCCGTAGAAGAGGCGCCGGCGCTCAATTCCTTCTTCGACGACTTCTCGGAAGAAGAGGCCAGCACGAAAGCAGCAAAGGCCCTGATTTCAGATACTTCCGGCCCGAGGCTTATGGTGACGCACCAAGTGAACATCTCGGCCCTGACGGGGCGCAACACAAGGTCGGGCGAGGTGGTGATCTTCCGAATGGCGGACGGCGCGGCGGAGGTGCTGGGCACGATCATGATCGCGCCCTGAACCGGGTCAGGGCAGCAGGGCCACCTGTGACAGGCGTTCGTAGAACGGCAAGTGGTGGCGCAGGTAGGTGCGAAGGTGGGGCGCCTCCTCGGCCAGCGCCTCGAACTCGGCCTCCTTGCGCAGCATCTCCTCGGCATCGGCGGCACGGATGCCGGAGGAGCTTGACGCCTGTTCGTGCCATGAACTGACCTGCTCCCAGTCCTCGGGGGTTTTCTTATTCCAGTCAAAGGCTTCCTCGCGGAAGTTGATCTCGATTCGCTCCCACAACCGGGCCATGGTGGCGCGGGTGTCGGCGCGGACCGTTTCGGCCTCGATCACCACGGCATCGTGGCCGGCCTGGGTGACAGCCTGGTAGAGTTTCCACTCGTCCTCGAGCCCGATTTCCTGGCAGGACATCTGCGGATCCAGCTTGTGATAGCTGAGGATCGAGGCGAGCGGGTGGCGGATCAGGAAACAGTGCGTGACCCGTTCCATGAAGGCCGGATCCTGGATGATTTCCGGCAGAACATAATACGCCATATCCTTGAAAAAGACGGGGTTTTCCTCGGCCATGCCGATCAGCATATCGCGGATGCCGGCATAGGTTGTGGGGTGATCTTCCTGTGCGTCGAAGCCGGGGAACGGCTTTTGGAGAACGTTGAGGTAGTAATAGTACATGAACGGCTCATGCGCGCAGGTCAGGTCGCCGCGTTCGCGCATCACCCGCTCCATCGCGGTGGACATCGAGCGGGGGTGGGACCAGAGCGCGATGATCTTGTTCATGTCCGTGGGCCTCCTGTGGATCCGGGCCAGATTAGCCGCGGGCCGGCCTTGGGACAATGGCGCAATGCGAGTGTTGGCCGCGGCGTGTGCGCCGAGCCTGAAGATGGCTTAAGTTTGGTCGGTAAGCCCTAGAAATCGAATATTTCTTCGAGGAAGCCGCCGCGCTTTTTCTTCTTGCGGCCGTCATGGCCACGGCGGTCGTCATCGGCGTTCCATGTCTGGGCCCGCGGCGGTTCCGGTTCAGAGCGGTCGATGATCTTGTCGAGCTCGCCACGGTCGAGCCAGACGCCGCGGCATTTCGGGCAATAGTCGATCTCGACTCCGGCGCGTTCGGCGAGTTGCAGGGTCTCTCCGTCGACGGGGCATTGCATGGCGGGTCTCCTCTGGTGATGTACTTGAATGGACGTGGGCAGCGCGGGGGTGATCTGCAAGGGGTTGCGGCAATTTGGGCGGGGTCTTGCGAATCGGGGTTAACGGCTGGAATTGGCGGGATTTTCCGGTGTCGGTATCGCGTCGGTATAACGTCGGTATTTTGTCGGTGTTCGTGACGGTGCCGGTGGTCGGTTAACGGGGCGTGCGGTGGCGCTGCAACGGGGGGTTGGAGCGCGTGGCCGGATGCCGCATGGTGAGGCGATGAAGACAGATGACACCCCCCGCCCCGCCGCCGCCCTCGTGCTGGGGGCGAAGGTGCTGGAAGATGGCCGCCCCTCGGCCGCGCTGGAGCGGCGGGCGCTGCACGCGGCGGGGCTGTACCGCGACGGGGTGGTGGCACGGATCATCGCCAGCGGCGGCCCGTCCGGCGCGCGGGTGACCGAGGCGGAGGCGATCCGCCGCCTGTGCCTGTCGGCGGGGGTGCCGGAGGCGGCGATCCTGCTGGAGGCCGAGGCGGCGAACACGGAGGAGAACATCCGCCTCGCCCGGCCCGTTCTTGATGCGGCAGGGATCGGGGCGGTCTGGCTGGTGACCGACGGGTTTCACGCCCGGCGGGCGGCGTTCACGGCGCGGCGGCAGGGGCTGGAGGTGACGATGTCCTGCCCGGCGCTGACCGGCGTGCCGCTCTGGCGGCGGGCGCGGATGCAGGTTCGGGAGAGGGCGGCGCTGGCGGTCTATGCGGTGCGGCTGTGGCGGGGGTCGTAGCCCCTGTTTGCCGGCAAGCGTCACCGCCCGTTCACAACGTTTCCCCGCCGGGACGGGCCGGCGCTCGCCCGGTGGCCTTCGGCCTTGGTTCCGGGCGGAGCCAATGGACCGGGCGAATAAAGCCGCCCTGCCCTCCTACCGCGCCACGGTCACGTCGACATATCGCCCGATCCCGCCCGAGCCATAGATGCGGACGAACACAGTCGCCCCGCCCTGCAGCAGGTTCTGCCGCGCGACCGGGTCCATCGAGCCGCTCATGATCATCCGTTCCATCGCCGCGCGGTTGTCGATATTGCCAAAGAACGGATCCCATTCGTCGCCCATCTGGCGGATGCCGTAGCGGTGGTAATTCGCCCGGTCCTGCCGGAGCACCTGCCACGGCTGGGTCAGGCGGGCGCCCTTGGAGTTGTAAAGGTCGTCGGTGCCGATAAAGGCGGTATAGGCACCGATCAGCTGTTGCGCCGCGGCGGGGCTGGCGAGGGCCAGCAGACCGGCGGCGAGAAAAGACTTCAGGTAACGCATCTTGGCCTCGGAAATACACACATGCCCCGTGGCATGCGCCCCGAGCATACGCCCGGCCGGCCCGTAGCGGCGAGTCTTTTCGTGCCGGGGCCTCGTGCCTAGCGGACGACGTGCACCGCGCAGGTGGCATGGCGCACCACCTGATGCGCGGTGCTGCCCAGCAGCAGGTCAGCCATGCCGGGGCGATGGCTGGCGATGACGATACAGTCGGCCCCGTTGCCCTCGGCCCAGTCGGTGATGGTGCGCCCGGCATGGCCGTCGACCACGACCCCCTGCGCATGCGGGATGCGGGAGGCCATCTCGGCCAGTTCCGCCTCGATCGCCATGCGGCTTTCGGAGAGGTATTCCTGCGGCATGTAGGAGATCGCGTAGGTCGGCACCTGCTCCATCACGTGCAGCAGGGTGACACGGCCGGTCTCGCCGGCCAGAAGCTGGGCGACGCTCATGGC
Source organism: Roseovarius sp. (assembly GCA_040220035.1). Lineage (GTDB taxonomy): Bacteria > Pseudomonadota > Alphaproteobacteria > Rhodobacterales > Rhodobacteraceae > Roseovarius. The sequence continues at coordinate 20,405 of JAVJTX010000072.1, forward strand.
GCCGGCGGCGTCGCGGTCGTCTTCGAAGGATACGGGGACAAGGACATGGGTGTACATTTTTCGGGTCTCCCTTGGGCCTGTGGTTCGAGGCAAGTCTGTCACGCCCGGCCCTGCCCCGCATTGATGCGCATCAACCCGGCCTTTGCACGCGAAAACGGCGCAGGAGGCGGCCATCGGTCACAACCAGCCCAAACGCGATGAGGGCAAAGCCCGCGATGGCGCCGGGCGAGAGGCGTTCGCCCAGCACCCCTGCCCCCAGCGCCACGGCGACGGGCGGGATCATCAGCGTGACCAGCATGAGGTTCGCCGCCCCCGCCCGGGCGAGGATGCCGAAATAGAGCAGGTAGGCCAGCGCCGTGGAGAGTGTGGCGAGCGCCAGCAGCGCGGCCCATGTCTGGCCGGGAAGGGCCAGCGTGGGCGGCCCGTCGGTCAGCAGGACCACGGGGATCATCAGCAGCGTGCTGCCGGTCAGCATGCCCAGCGCGTTCATCTCCGGCGGCGTGGAAGAGAGCGTGGCACGGCCCCAGACGCTGGCGAAGGCATAGCTGAGCGCGGCGCCGAGGATGGCAAGCTGGGCGAGGTTGGCGGGATCGAGCCCGGAGAGCGCGCCCGGCCCCATGATCACCGCCACGCCCCCCAGCCCCAGGAGCGCGCCGCATATCCTGCGCGGGGTCAGCGGCTCGTCGGCCAGCAGAAGGCCCGCCACCACCGCGCCGAACACCGCCGTGGTGCCGTTGAGGATCGAGGCAAGCCCGCTGTCGATCCGGGTCTGGCCCCAGAAAATGAGCGAGAACGGTATGGCGTTGTTGAGCGCGCCCATCACGAGGTAGGCGCCCCAGATGCGCGGGCTGCGGGGGATGGCGATGCCGCGCAGGCGGATGACGAGGAAGAGCACCGGCAGCGCCCAGAGCACGCGGTGCAGCGTGATGGTGAGGGGCGGCACCTCCCGCAGGGCGATCTCGGCGAAGAAGAACGAGCCGCCCCAGACGGTGGCGAGGGCGGCCATCATCAGGGCGGCGGCGGGGGTGATGGCGGGTGTGGTCATGGAAAAGGGATGGCACGGGCCAGCGCGGGCGGCGACCCGGAACTTGCGCTAATTCGACATCGCCTCTTCGATCTGCTGGGCGATCTGGGTGGCCCAGTCGCCGATGATCGGCAGAAACTCCACCTGGCTGAGGAACCAGGCGAGGATCGACAGGAGCAGCGTGGCGCCCAGCACCGAGCCCAGACCAAAGACCAGCCCGCGAGCAAAGTTGAAGGCCAGCACCCTTGGCAGGGAATTATGCATGCGGATGAAATTGTGGGAATTGAGCCGGGCCACCTCCCGCGTGAGGGAGCGCAGTTCGGCGCGCACGTCCTCGGGGGCCGGTTCGGGCTCCGCCTGTCGTCTGCGGCGGAAACGGGTCACCCGAACGTGGCCGTCACGTCATACATCACCGGCTCGAAGCTCTTGCACATCTCGTGGATCTTGCGATTGCGGCGGCGCATCTCCTCGCTGCGGAGCATGGCCTGGAAATCCTGCCGCGAGCGCCATTGCGAGTAGTTGGCGATGCGGGTCTGGGCGTCGTTCACATGCAGGCCAGCGGCGATGAAGCCGGGCTGTTTCGAGATGAATTCCTCGTAGGCGGCGGTCAGTTCGTCCATCAGGTCCTGGCAGGTGCCGGGGGTCATCTCGAAGGTGGTGATGACGGTCTGGACCTCTTGGGACGTGGCGATCTTGGGCATCGGGGTTCCCTCCTTGCGCGGACAGCCTAACAGCTAGCACGACACGGGCAACGCGCAAGACGCTTTTCCGGGCTGGATTAACCTCTCGTTTACCAGTTTCGGCAAGGCTCGGGGGCGGAGGCTGAACGACATGGTGCGGATTCTGGTCCTGCTGCTGGCGTCAGCGGCTGGATCTATGGCCGCGGCCGGGCCCTGGCCCATGGCGAGGGGCGAGGGACATCTCTGTTTCTCGATCGAAGGGGATGCCGGCGATGGCGCGGGGGCCTATGCCACGCTTTACACCGAGGTGGGCGTGGGCAGGGGCCGCGCCATCGGGCTCGATTTCGGACAGGCGGAGGACGAGCTTGCCAAGGCGGTGCTGTTCGCGCGGTTCCCGTTCGGGGCGCGCGGGCAAGACACGGTGCAGGCGTGGGAAATGGGCGTGGGCATGGTGGATGGCGCGCTGGCGCTGCGGCCGGGGGTGTCCGTCGGCCGGGGGTTCATGATCGGCGACAGCCCCGGCTGGGTCGCGCTCGACAGCCGGGCGGTCTTGTCCGAGGCGGGCACGGGGGTGTTCGAGACCGAGCTGACAGTGGGCGCCGAGATACGGGGCGGGCACAAGTGGATGGTGCAGCTTCAGATGGCGGCACCCGACGACAGCGCGCCATACGTGAAGATCGCGCCCAGTTTTGCCTTCAAGAAGGGAAAGGGCCGCCACCTCCTTTTCGGGGCGACGGCCGGGCTGGTGAATGCCGACGCGGTCAAGGTCACCTTCGGCATCTGGCAGACGTTCTGAGCCGGGTCAGGCCGGCGTGTCGATCCGCAGCCGGATCGTCACCGTCCCCTCGACCGGTTTTTCCCAGCGCAGGTTCACCCTGTCCTTGTCCGGCCCCTGTTGCACCTGATGATAGGGCATGCCCCAGTAGATCGGCCCGCCCTGTTCGCGGATCGCGCCCTTGGGTGTCACCGATTCCACCGTCCGCGCCCACGCCTCGAAGGGCAGCTTGGGGAAGGGCTCGACCACCCATGTCGCGCTGTGGCTGGCCTCGGTATGTTCCATCACCAGCGGGTTCTCGACCACGGTGTTGACGTTGTTGAAGGCGTTGCCGGTAAAGTTGATGTTCCGGAACCGGCTGAAATCCATCGGCGCAAAGCTGGTGTCGATCCCCTCGACCCGGTCGATATTGCCGTCGAACAGGCGAAAGGTGTTGCCGGTGACGTTGAGCCCGTTGAGGAAATGGCCCGTGCCATAGGGTTTGACCCGGATGAAGTTGAACGACGGCGCCGTGCTTTGCGACAGGAAGTTGTTGTTGGTGATGCTCATCGCCGAGAACGAGAACTCGCTGGAAAAGCCGGGGTTCTTGTCATGCTCGTTCGTCCACTCGATCGAGCAGTCGCAGATATAATTGCCGCTGATCGTCGCCCGTGAGTTGGTATGCGCCATGACGATCCCGGCGCTGCGCGGCCCCACATCGGCCGCATCGCCCTGAAAGACATGGTTGCCGAGGATCACCGAACTGGTACCGCCCACCACCGCGAAATGCTTGAAATAGGTACAGCGGTTGTGGCGGATCTTCACGTCATTGGCATTGATGTTGAGGCCGATCGACTGGCGGTTCGGCACCAGAAGCTGGGTCTCGTCCGACAGGAACTGGCAGCGGTCGATCATCATGCCCTGACAGCCGTCGCCATGGCTGGAGACGCCCCGCTCGCGCGGCGAGGTGAACCAGCAGTCGCGCAGGTGAAAGCCGATCCCCTTGGTGGGCAGCAAAAGCCCGTTGCAATCGCCCCGGCACAGGAAATCGACGTTGGAAATGGCGAATTTCGAGATCTTCGTGAAGCCGGAGAAATCGAGCATGTACTTGAAGCGGCGAAAGGTGAAATTCTGTGTGCCGACCGCATCGTAGAGCTCGCGGCTGATCTCGATCGTGCCGGCGCCCACGTTCTTCGACTTCACATAGACCTCCCGGCCCACACCGTTGCCCTCGACGAGGGAGCCCACGGGAATATTGGCGACATTGGCCACGTTGTTGAGCTCGTAGCCCCTGCTGGTGGTGTAGCTGGCCTGCGACGTGAAGGTCTCGGTGTCCCAATTGGGCCCCGCAACGACCGAGAACTGGCCGTTGCTGATCAGCCGCCGCTGGGCGAAGCTGCTGACATCGGGGGCGGCGGCCTTCAAATCGACGGGCTCGCGCAGGTCGATCTTGAGGCCCCTCATGTCGAGCTCGACATGATGCGGCGTGCTGATCAGCGACTGGAACGCCTTGCGAAAGGCCACCTCCTCGTCGCCGAAAGCGTCCATATAGCCCGGCAGATCGAAATTCTGCATCAGGGTCAGCACCTTGTCGGTGGGCATGGTGACCGTCCCGTCGAACCGCGCGCGCGCCTGAAGGGTCACGCTGTCGCCGAGGAAATAGCTGCCCTCGGGCACCAGCACGTCGCGCCCGTCGGCGGCGGCATCTGCGGCCTCGAAGGCGGCATGATTGTCGGTGATCCCATCGCCCACGGCGCCAAAGTCGCGCACATCGACCACGCCCAACAGGTCGCGCAGGAAGACGCGGGTGACATCCTCGATCTCGATATCGTCGATCCGGATGACGCCGCCATTGGGGCCGGTCAGGTCGAGCCCGAAATGGCCATAGATCGCCTGCGTGCCCCACGGCATATCGACCCCGCCGCGCTGGCCGGTGCCGACGATGGCGCTGACCTCGACCACGTCGCCATAGGTGGTAAGCGTGGTTTCCGGCCCGGTTTCTTCGACGCCCGAAACATGCGCCCCGCCCGCGCCGCCGGCCCAGCCGGCGATGCGCACATCAGGAAGCGCGCCGCTCACGGCCTTCACCCGCGCGCGGATGCGCAGATAGCACCCCGGCAGGATCGGCGTCTCGCCGGTGTAGCGCAGCTTCATGGTGGCTTGGGTCTTCAGCAGCTCCAGCGCGCCGCCGAAATCGGCATCCGACGGCACAAAGGCCGCATCGGCCGAGGTGTCGTAGGTGTCAGAGCCCGGCGTGCCGTTGCCACTCGACCAGACGTCGAGACCGTTCGCGAAGGCCGGCGGCATGAAGGTGATGCCATCGGTGATTGCCTTGTTCATCGCTTTCCCTTTCCGCATCCGCCGCGCGCCAAGCACGGCCCGGATGTCAATTGGATTACCTGACCGAACGGTCGCACCGCCGGCGGAAAGGGGAGGTAGTCAGGGCGCGTTAACCGGGTGTCACAGCAACGTACGCTGGCCCGGCGCGATCAGGCCGTGCCTTCGGTCGCCTTGCGCACCCGCACCGCGTTGATCAGCCAGCCGGTGCCACCCGGCACCATCTGGTATTCGAGGATATAGAGCGCCCCCTCGGCATCCCGCACCATCACGTTCTGCCACAGGTCCTTGCCGCGGCGCTCGATGGACAGAAAATCAACCTCGGACGGGCGCCAGACCATCGGATAGCCTTGTTGCACCATCTGTCCGAACTTCTCGGGCGTGCCGAAGATGTCCTTGATCATCGGGCTGGCAAAAGTGAAGGCGGTTTCGAAATCATCGGCCTGAAAGGCGGCCATCTGGCTGGAAATGACCTTCTCGATCTCTTCATTGGCCTTGGCCGGCAGCGCCAGCGCAAGGGTCATCAGGATCGCAGCTAGTATATGTCGCATATCATACCTCCATGAGGGATATACGCGCCGAACGCGGCGGCCGGATCACTCTTGCGCTTTCGCGGGACGGCATAATGATCTGGAACAGGCCCCTTCCCCGTGCCAATCTCCGCCCCGAACGACACCGCAGCCGGAGGTTTCGCCCATGCCCGTCAATACCACCTATGCCATCGTGATGCTGATCGCGGGCTTCGGCATCCCGATCCTCGCGGCGCTGAACGCGGCCCTCGGGGTGCGGCTGGGCTCGCCCGTCGCCGCGGCGGCGCTGCTCTTCGTGGTGGCGCTTGTCGTCACGCTGGGGGTGCTGGCCTTCACCCGTCCCTCGGCGCTCCTGAACGCGGGCGCCGCGCCAAAGCACCTTTACCTCGCCGGGATACTGGTCGCCTTCTATATCCTGTCCGTCACCTTCGTCGCGCCGAAATTCGGTGTCGGCAACGCGGTGTTCTTCGTGCTGCTGGGCCAGTTGGCCAGCGCCGCGGCGATCGACCATTTCGGGCTGTTCGGCGCCAATGTCTCGCCCCTGTCGCTGACCCGCGCGGCGGGGATCGGGCTGATGGCGGCCGGAGTTTTCGTGACGCAACAGGTCTGACGGAACGGAACCGTTGGCGAAGCCCGGCCAAGCCGTGATAGGCTTGCCCGCAAAGGAGACATCACCCATGGCCCAGCATCCCCCCCGCCGCGCCATCCTTGGCTGGATCGGCCTTGCCGCCCTGACAGGGACCGCCGCAATAGCGCAGGATGTCGAGGAGTTCGACCCGACCGACCTCGTGCCGCGACGGTTCTCGCCCGACGCCTTCGCCAGGCTCGACGCCAACGAGATCTACATGGCCAGCCTCGCCCTGCGCCGGGGCCGCGCCATCCGGATCGACGGCTGTTCCTCCGCACAAAGCGCCGAGATCATCCGTCTCGCCAATTCCGACCGCGCCGCCGGATTGCAGAAGATGCGCGGTCTCTGCGGCGGATAGCTCAGCCCGCCAGCGCCTGGGCCAGCGCCCAGGCCGCATCGTCCACTTCGACCGGGTCGGCGCCCTGCCGCCCGGCGCCGGGAATCCGCGCGCCCTCGTCCATCGCCACCATTTCGGCAATCCGGGCAAAGCGGTCGTGGAAAGCCCCCGAAAGCCCCGGGTCGATCAGCAAGTAGTAATCGCCGATATCGTGCGGCTCGCCCTCGGGCGCCTTGAGCGGGGCGATATCGGGGGCGGCCCGGCTGCCGGTCATCCCCGCCGCCAGCAGTTCCGCCATCAGGCCGAAGCCCCAGCCCTTGTAGCCGCCCATGCTGACCAGCGAGCCGCCCAGCGCGGCCTCGGGGTCGGTGGTGGGGTTGCCCTCGGCATCCACGGCCCAGCCCTCGGGGATACTCTCGCCCGCCGCCTTCGCCATGGTGATCTTGCCCAGCGCCACGGTGGTGGTCGACTGGTCAAACAGCATGGCAATGCCGCCCTCCTCGTCCGGCACGGCAAAGGAGATGGGGTTGGTGCCGATCACCCGCGTCTTGCCGCCCGGCGGCGCGACGATGGGCGAGGCATTGGTCATGCCGAGCGCGATCAGGCCCTCACGCGCGATCTGCTCGGTGAAGAATCCCAACGAGGTGCAGGTATGGGCGTGACAGATGGCAAGGCTCGCCACGCCACACTCCCGCGCGGCCGCCACCGCCTCGGGCAATCCGCGGGCAAAGGCGGGCTGTGCAAAGCCCAGCCGCGCGTCGACCACCACCGCGCCGGGGCGCGGGCGGCTGACCTCGGGTTTGGCATCGCCCTTCACCCGTCCCGATTTCAACTGCAGGCAATAGCTTTCGAGGTAGTAGAGCCCGCAGATCCGGTTGCCGTGGCTTTCCGCCGTCCGCACCGCGCAGGCCACCTCGCCCGCGATCCAGCCCTCGGCGCCATGCGCCACCAGCGCCGCGCGCGCCACCTCTTCGATCTCGGCCAGTGACACCTTTGCCATTCCGACGCCCTTCCCATTGAATGCCCGGACAATTCTGCCACAACCCGGGCTTCTTCTTGGTCCAAATATCCAAATCCAACAGCACCACAAGCACCGCCGCCCGAGGTTCTATCCCGCGACAACCGCCCCCTGGTCGAGCTTCACCACCCGGTCCATCCGTGCCGCCAGCTCAAGGTTATGCGTCGCGATCAGCGCCGCCAGCCCGGTGCCGCGCACAAGGTCCATCAGCGTCTCGAACACCGTGTCCGAGGTGACCGGATCGAGGTTGCCCGTAGGCTCGTCAGCCAGAAGCAGGCGCGGCGAATTCGCCAGCGCCCGGCAGAACGCCACCCGCTGTTGCTCCCCGCCCGACATGGCCGAAGGGCGGTGCCCGGCGCGTGGGGCGATGCCGACGCGGGCCAGCAGCTCGTCGGCCCGCGCAATGGCCTTGGCCCGCGGCACCCCATCGGCCAGCTGCGGCAGCACGATATTCTCGCGCGCGGTGAATTCCGGCAGCAGGTGGTGGAACTGGTAGACAAACCCCACCTCGCGCCGCCGCGCAATGGTGCGGCGGCGGTCCGACAGGCCGGTCATCGCCTCGCCGCCGATCTCGACCGTGCCGCTGTCGGGCGTATCCAAGAGCCCCGCGATATGCAGCAGCGTCGACTTGCCCGCGCCCGAGGGCGCCACCAGCGCCACCATCTCGCCCGCGGCAATCTCCAGCCCGGCCTCGCGCAGCACGCGCACCTCGCCCTTCTGGCCGGCATTATAGACCTTCTCGATCGCATTCAGGCGCAGCATCGGATCACTCATAGCGCAGCGCCTCCACCGGGTTGAGCCGCGCGGCGCGGCGGGCGGGGAAGATGGTGACGATGAAGCTCAGGCCCAGCGACAGGCCCACCGCCGACATCACGTCCCAGAATTGCAGCTTGGCGGGCAGGAAATAGATGCCCCGGCTGTCGGGGGTCCAGATCGGCTGATCCGAAAAGGAATCGAGCAGCGCGAAGATCGGGTCGATATAGACCGCGAAAAGACAGCCGAGGATCACGCCGAAGGCCGTGCCGATTACCCCCGTGAACGCCCCGCAGATGAAGAACACCCGCAGCACCGAGCCCTCGGTCAGGCCCATGGTGCGCAGGATGCCGATATCGCGCCCCTTGTTCTTGACCAGCATGATCAGCCCGGAGGTGATGTTCATCGCCGCGATCAGCACCAGCACCGACAGGATCACGAACATCACGTTATCCTCGACATCCAGTGCGCGGAGGAAGCTGCCCGAGGAATCCTTCCACGTCCAGAGATAGGCGCGCTCGCCTGCCGCTTGCCGCAGGGGGCCGGTCATGGCCTCCAGCGCCTCGGGCTCCTCCAGCATGACTTCCAGCTCGTCCGCCCGCCCCTCGCGGTTGAAGAAGCTCTGCGCCTCCTCGAAAGGCAGGTAGGCGCGGGTCTTGTCGATGTCATAGCGCCCGGCCTCGAACACATAGACCACCTCGTAGGCGTTGATCCGGGGCGAGGTGCCGAACGCCGTCTTGACCCCGTTGGGCGAGATCAGCTTGACCTTGTCGCCGATCGACACGCCAAGATCGCGGGCAAGGATGCCGCCCAGCGCGATGCCGTTCGGAAAGGCCTCGATATCGCCGTTGGAGGTGTCCGGATTGGCGATGCGCGGAATGGTCTTGAGGTCGTCGAGCGCGATGCCGAACACCTCGACCCCGGCGTTGCGCTCGCGGGCATTGGCCATCACCTGCCCCTTGACCAGCGGCGCCACGCGGGTCACGCCCGGCACCTGCCGCACCTGTTCGGCCATGGCCTCGTAATCCTCGATCGTGCGATCGATGCGGCCGGTCTGCTGGTCGACATCGCCGCCGCTATAGATCGTCACATGGGCATTGGCGCCAAGGATGGTGTCGACGAATTCCGCCCGAAAGCCCGAGCGCACGGCCAGCGTGGCGATCAGGGCAAAGACCGCCAGCGTGATGCCGATCAGGCTGATCCACGTCATGGTAGAGACACCGCCCTCGGCCCGCCGGGCGCGCAGGTAGCGCCATGCGATCATCCATTCGAAGCGGGAAAACGGGGCTGGGTTGGCTGCCACTTTGACCTCGGGTTCATTTTGCGCGGACCTTGGGCATTGGGAGGGCCAGCGTCAAGCGAAAGGCGCCCCTCAGCAGGAGCCGACGCGCAGCCCCTCGGCCATGCCGCCGATGCGCGGGTCGTAAAGCGCGCGGTCGCTCTCGTCATATTCAAACAGCCAGTGGCCCAACACCACGTCGCCATCACAGGATTTGCCCTGCTCGACCCGCAGGTAGAACACCGTCTCGCCATCGGTGCCGGACAGCACGAACCAGTCGTCCTGCCCGTCCTCGTAGGTGATCTCGGCCCCTTCGTTGACATGAAGCGCGCGCGTCTGCTCGCGATAGGCCGAGATGCTCTCGGTGGTGTTGTAGCTGCCGTAGATGCTGATCGCGCCGCTGTCCTCGGGGCTGGAGAAGCTGCGCCCGTCGCCGTTCTGCGGCGCGGGGCCCGCCACGAAGCCGACCGGCAGCGTGCCATGCACGTCGAACCTGTCGTTGTGATAGGTCAGGCTGTCGGCCAGCGCCGCCACGCCCCAGAGGAGCGCGCCACCTGCCAGTGTCAGCCCCGCCGTCCGTCCTGCCATCACGCCCTCACGGCCGGCTCGGCATGGTTCAGGTGGGGGTGATGCGGGGCGTAGATCGCCGCCAGCTTCGCGACAGCCTGCTCGGGGGGCAATTCCTCGCTCTCGCCCGTGCGACGGCTGGTCAGTTCCACCACCCCGTTCTTCAGCCCGCGCGGCCCCACGGTGATCCGCCACGGCAGGCCGATCAGGTCCATCGTCGCGAACTTGCCGCCCGCGCGTTCGTCGCGGTCGTCATAGAGCGGCTCCAGCCCAAGCGCGGTAACCGCCTTGTAGAGCGCCTCGCAGGCCGCGTCGGCCGCGTCGTCGCCCTGCTTGAGGTTGACGATACCCACGTGGAAGGGCGTCACGCCCTCGGGCCAGATGATGCCCTTGTCGTCATGGCTGGCCTCGATGATGGCGCCGACAAGGCGGCTGACGCCGATACCGTGGCTGCCCATGTGAACCGGCACGGGCTTGCCATCGGGCCCCTGCACGGTCGCGCCCATCGGCTCGGAATACTTGGTGCCGAAATAGAAGATCTGGCCCACTTCGATGCCCCGGCCCTCGCGCCGGCGCTCTTCCGGCACACGTTCGTTGAAAACCGCGTCCTCATGGGTGTCGTCGGTGCGGGCATAGCGGCTGGTGAATTCCTCCAGCACCGCCTGACACTGGCCGACATCGTTGTAATCGATCTCGCGGTCGCCGAACTTCAGGTCGGTGATCTCGCTGTCGTAGAACACACCCGACTCGCCCGTTTCGGCCAGCACGAGGAACTCATGCGTGTCGTCACCGCCGATCGGGCCGCTGTCGGCACGCATCGGGATCGCCTGAAGGCCCATCCGCTCATAGGTGCGCAGGTAGCTGACGAGGTGGCGATTATAGGCGTGCATCGCGTCTTCTTTCGTCAGGTCGAAATTATAGCCGTCCTTCATCAGGAACTCGCGGCCCCGCATGACGCCAAAGCGCGGGCGCACCTCGTCGCGGAATTTCCACTGGATCTGGTAGAGCGTCGTCGGCAGGTCCTTGTAGCTGCCGACATGGGCGCGGAAGATATCCGTCACCAATTCCTCCGCCGTGGGGGTGTAGAGCATATCGCGGCCATGCCGGTCCTGCATCCGCAGCATTTCCTTGCCGTAATCGTCGTACCGTCCGCTTTCGCGCCACAGGTCGGCCGATTGCAGCACAGGCATCAGGATCGGATTGTGCCCGGCGCGGATCTGTTCCTCGTGGACGATATTCTCGATATTGCGCAGCACCTTGAAGCCCAGCGGCAGCCACGAATAAATCCCGGCGGTGGCCTGCTTGATCATCCCCGCCCGCAGCATCAGCCGGTGGCTGACGATCTGTGCCTCGGAAGGGTTCTCCTTGAGAACGGGCAGGAAGTAACGGGACAGGCGCATCGGGCGGACCTCGTGATGGGTGGCGTTCGGCCCCCGTTTATGGCTTTGCCGGGGGTGAGACAAGCCATGGGGGCGATCTCGGCCCGGTTTTCGCACGCCCCCGCCCGCCGGTGCCGGAATCGGCCCGCCCGGGCCGGGTTTCTCTCACCCCGCCCTTGAAAGCGCGCCCCGCATCGGCAATGTGTAGTCCGACGCTTATCCGGGGCAACAATGGCACTTTCCGTCTCGACGCAGGCAAAATACTGGGGCATCGCCGCGGCGGTGTTCCTCGTCGTGATGTGGTTTCTGGGAAACGTGATCATGCCCTTCGTGCTGGGCGGGGCCATCGCCTACCTGCTCGACCCGATCGCCGACCGATTCGAGAAGTTGGGCTGTTCGCGCGCCATTTCGGTCATGCTGATCACGCTGGTGGCGGTGATGATCTTCGTGATCCTCGCGTTGCTGGTGATCCCGACGCTGGTGAACCAGACGGTCACCCTGTTCGAGACGGTGCCGCGCGTCTTTGCCGAATTGCAGATGTTCCTGACCAACCAGTTTCCGGCGCTGGTCGACGAGGGCTCGACCCTGCGCCAGTCGCTGACAGCCTTGGGCGAGACGATCCGCGACCGCGGCGGGCAGATCGTGGAATCGATCATCACTTCCGCCGCCTCGCTGATCAACGTGGTGGTGCTGCTGGTCATCGTGCCGGTGGTGGCCGTCTACCTGCTTTATGACTGGGACCGCATGGTCGCCGAGATCGACGCGCTCCTGCCGCGCGATCATGCGCCGGTGATCCGCCGTCTTGCGCGCGAGATCGACACGGCGCTGGCCAGCTTCATCCGCGGCATGGGCACGGTCTGCCTGATCCTCGGCACCTATTACGCCGTGGCGCTGATGCTGGTGGGGCTGCAATTCGGCCTCGTGGTGGGGGCCGTGGCGGGGCTCATCACCTTCATCCCCTACGTGGGCGCGCTGGTGGGCGGGGTGCTGGCCATCGGGCTGGCGCTGTTCCAGTTCTGGGGCGACTGGGTCTCGATCGGGCTGGTCGTCGGCATCTTCGTGCTGGGCCAAGTGATCGAGGGCAACATCCTCACGCCCAAGCTGGTGGGCAATTCCGTGGGCCTGCACCCGGTCTGGCTTATCTTCGCGCTGTCGGTCTTCGGCGCGCTGTTCGGCTTTGTCGGGATGCTGGTCGCGGTGCCGGTGGCGGCGGCGCTGGGGGTGCTGGCGCGGTTCGGGCTGCAACATTACAAGGACAGCCCGCTCTACCGTGGTCAGGCCGAGGAAGATTTCCGTTAATGGCCCGTCAGCTCAGCTTCGACTTGCCGGTGCGCACCGCGCTCGGGCGCGACGACTTCTTCGTATCGTCGGCCAACGCCACCGCCGTGGCGATGATCGAGGGCTGGCGCACATGGCCCGCCCGCAAGCTGGTGCTGGTGGGCCCGCCCGGGGCAGGCAAGACCCACCTCGCCCATGTCTGGGCGGCGCAAAGCGGCGCGCGGATCGTCCCGGCGCGCGAGATGGCGGCGGCCGACATCCCGGCGCTGGCCGCCGGCCCCGTGGCTGTCGAGGATTGCGATGCCATCGCCGGTGACCGCGCCGCCGAGGATGCGCTCTTCCACCTTCACAACCTCGCGCTGGCCGAGGGGCAATCGCTGCTCTTCACCGCCGCCGCCGCGCCCAACCACTGGCGCCTCGCCCTGCCCGACCTCGCCAGCCGGATGCAGGGCACGCCCACGGTCCAGATCGCCCCGCCCGACGACGAATTGCTGATGGCGGTGATGATGAAGCTGTTCGCCGACCGCCAGCTCTCGCCCGCGCCGCCGACCCTGCCCTACCTTACCCGGCGCATCGACCGGTCCTTCGATGCCGCAAGAGCCATCGTCGAGCGGCTCGATGCGGCCGCGCTCGAACAGCGTCGGCCGATCAACACCGGCCTCGCCCGCGACCTGCTGGACAATGACGGCGGGTGAAGGCAGACTCCGTCACCTTCCCGTCACGAAAATCGCGCAAGAAAAAGAGCAGTATGCACAAAGCTGATTTTCTCCAATCCCCCATGCCCGCGCCGGTCGAGCTGCCCGACCTCGACATCAAGGGCTCGGGCCGGTTCTTCAACCGCGAGCTGAGCTGGCTGGGCTTCAACTGGCGCGTGCTGGAAGAGGCGCAGAATGCGCGCGTGCCGCTGCTGGAGCGGCTGCGCTTTCTGTCGATCTCGGCCAACAACCTCGACGAATTCTACAACGTCCGCGTCGCCGGCCTGCGGGAACTGGCGCGCGAGGGGCGCTCGAAGCCCGGCGCCGACGGGCTGACGCCGGCGGAACAGCTTGTCCTGATCGACGAGAACGCCCGCCGCCTGCTGGCCAGCCAGCAGGCCACGCTGGGCGGGCTGCGCGCCGAGATGGAGGCGCAGAACATCCTGATCCTGTCGCGCGAGGGGCTTTCGGAAAGCGACCGCGCCTACCTGTCCGACGCCTTTCTCAACAAGGTCTTCCCGGTGCTCTCGCCGCTGGCGATCGACCCGGCGCACCCCTTCCCCTTCATTCCCAATCTCGGCTTCTGCCTTGCCCTGCAGCTTGAGCGGAAATCCGACCGCCGCGCGCTTCAGGCGCTGCTGCCCATCCCGCAGCAGATCGACCGCTTCACCTTTCTGCCCGCTCCCGAGGGCACGCATCGCGCCCTACCGCTGGAAGAGCTGCTGCTCTTGCATCTCGACAGCCTCTTTCCCGGCTACCGCTGCCGCGACCATTGCGCCTTCCGCGTGCTGCGCGACAGCGACCTCGAGGTCGAGGAGGAGGCCGAAGACCTCGTGCGCGAATTCGAGGTGGCGCTGAAGCGCCGCCGCCGGGGCGAGGTGGTGCGGATGAACATCTCGGCCAACGCGCCCGACAGCCTGCGCGCCACCATCATGCGCGAGTTGCACGTGGGCGCCGACGAGGTGGTCGAGGTCGACGGCATGATCGGGCTCGCTGACCTCAAGGAGCTGGTCATCGACAGCCGGCGCGACCTGCTCTGGCCCGCCTTCACTCCCCGCGTGCCCGAACGTGTGCAGGATCATGACGGCGACATGTTCGCCGCCATCCGCCAGAAGGACATGCTGCTGCACCACCCCTACGAGACCTTCGACATGGTGGTCCGCTTCCTCGCGCAGGCGGCGCGCGACCCCGACGTTGTCGCGATCAAGCAGACGCTCTACCGGACGTCCAAGAACTCCCCCATCGTCGAGGCGCTGTGCGAGGCGGCGGAAGACGGCAAGTCGGTCACCGCGCTGGTGGAACTCAAGGCCCGTTTCGACGAGGCCGCCAATATCCGCCAGTCCCGCCGGCTGGAACGCGCAGGCGCCCATGTGGTCTATGGCTTCATCGACTGGAAGACCCACGCCAAGATTTCCACCGTGGTCCGGCGCGAAGGCGACAACCTCGTCACCTACACCCATTACGGCACCGGCAACTATCACCCGATCACCGCGAAGATTTACACCGACCTCAGCTTCTTCACCTGCGACGCCAAGCTGGGCCGCGACGCGACCAAGGTGTTCAACTACCTTTCGGGCTATGCCCTGCCCGAGACGCTGGAGAACCTGTCGATCTCGCCGCACGAGATGAAGAACGAGCTGATCCGCCTGATCGACGCCGAGATCGCCCACGCCAAGGCGGGGCGCCCGGCGGAAATCTGGGCCAAGATGAACTCGCTGATCGAACCCGATGTGATCGACGCGCTCTACCGCGCCAGCGCAGGCGGCGTGAAGATCAGCCTCGTGGTGCGCGGCATCTGCGGCATCCGGCCCGGGGTGAAGGGGTTGTCGGACAATATCCGCGTGAAATCCATCGTCGGGCGGTTCCTCGAACATTCGCGCATCGTCTGCTACGGCAACGGCGCCGGGCTGCCCTCGAAGAACGCCCGCGTCTTCATCAGCTCCGCCGACTGGATGGGCCGCAACCTCAACCGCCGGGTGGAAACCCTTGTCGAGATCGAGAACGCCACCGTGAAGGCCCAGATCGTCAGCCAGATCATGGCCGCCAACATGGCCGACATCGCCCAAAGCTGGACGATGGCGCCTGACGGCGCGTTCACCCGCGCGGAATGGGTCGAGGGCGAGTTCGCCTTCAACTGCCACCGATTCTTCATGGAAAACCCGTCGCTGTCGGGCCGTGGCTCGGCCGGGGCGGCGGATGTTCCGAAACTTACGCACACGGGCGATTGACCACCCCCGCCCCCTGACGCATATGTTGGGCATGACCAACCGAGGGCCAGATGGACGGCACGAACGATCCCGCTGAAACCGATTGGGGCCCATTTGGGCGACCGCTTTTCGACGAGGCATCGGCGCAGGGGCTGAGCCGGGTCGGCGTGGTCGATATCGGCTCGAACTCCGTCCGGCTTGTCGTCTTCGACGGCGCCGCGCGCAGCCCGGCCTATTTCTTCAACGAAAAGATCATGTGCGCGCTTGGCGCCGGCATGTCGGAAACCGGCCGCCTGAACCCCGAGGGGCGCGCCCGCGCGCTGGCCGCGATGCGCCGGTTCAAGCATCTGGGCGACGGCATCGGCACCGACGGGCTGACCGCCGTGGCCACCGCCGCCGTGCGCGAGGCCGAGGACGGCGCCGAGTTCTGCGAGGAGGTCGAGCGCGAGACCGGCATCCACATCCACGTCATCGACGGCAAGGAAGAGGCCCGCCTTTCGGCACAGGGCGTGCTGCTGGGCTGGCCCGGCTCCTACGGGCTGGTCTGCGATATCGGCGGCTCGTCGATGGAGCTGGCCGAGATCAACGGCGGCCGCGTCGGCCGGCGCATGAGCTCGTCGCTGGGCCCGCTCAAGCTGCGCGACATGAAGGGCGGCAAGAAGGTCCGCAAGGCGCTGATCCGCGACCGTATCAAATCGATGCAGGAGGATCTCGGCGAGCAGAAGAACCGCCTGTTCCTCGTCGGCGGCTCGTGGCGGGCCATCGCCAAGATCGACATGGAACGCCGCGGCTACCCGCTGCATGTGCTGCACGAATACCGGATGACGGCCAAGGCGGTGCGCGAGACCGCCAAGTATATCGAGAAATCCGATCCCGAGGAGCTGCGCAACCGCGCCGGCGTCTCGTCGAGCCGGATGGCGCTCGTGCCCATCGCGTCGGAAGTGCTGCGCGAGGTGATCAGGACCTTCAAGCCGCGTGACATCGCCATTTCCAGCTACGGTATCCGCGAGGGGCTGCTCTATGAACAGATGCCGCCGCGCCTGCGCGACCGCGACCCGCTGATCGAGGCCTGCGCCTTTGCCGAGAGCCGCGACGCCCGCGTGCCGGGCTATGGCACCGTGGTCTACAAGTTCATCGAGCCGCTGTTCAAATCCGTCCGGCCCGAGCGGCGGCGGATCATCAAGGCAGCCTGCCTGCTGCATGACGTGAGCTGGCGCGCCCACCCCGATTACCGCGCCGAGGATTGTTTCGACAACGCCACCCGCGCCAATCTCGGCGGGCTCAAGCATTCCGAACGGGTCTTCCTCGGGCTCGCCCTGCTGCACCGCTATTCCAACAAGCGCGAGGGCACGCGGTTTCAGGACCTGAATTCGCTCGTGTCCGAGGATGAGCAGCTTCAGGCCGAGGTGCTGGGCAAGGCGATGCGCTTTGCCGCCATGCTCTGGCTCAAGCGCGACGCGCGGCTGGGAGAGCTGCGCTGGTATCCCAAGAAGAAACGCCTCGACCTGCGCCTCTCGCCCGAGGCCGCGCCGCTCTTCGGCGAGGTGGCCGAGGCACGTTTCCGGTCGCTGTCGGAAACCCTGCAGGCGGAAGCCACGATCAAGATGGGGCAGTAGCTCGGACCGGTTGGCGCCGGACAGGGCCTATACCCTGGCCCGCCCTCAGATCTCGATCTCTTCCCCCGGCTCGATATCCAGCTCCGGCTCGAGCGGCGTCTCCGGATCGCCCGGCATCTCGGGCTCCAGCGGCTCTTTCCGGCGGATGATGATATCGCCGTTGGGCAACATCTCGGGCATTTCGTAATTGCTCAGGTCGTCCACCTTGCCCAGCAGATCGGCAAAAGCCGGCCCCATTTCCCGCGCGAATTCCCGCAAGGAGGGCTCCAATTCTTCCGCCATGCCTTCCAGATCGCGCAGCGCCGGCTCCATCCCGCGCAGGACGCCCTCGAGGAACATCCGCGCCCCCTCTTCCATCAGCGAGCGTTCGGTTCCGGGCTCTTCCGGCTCCGCGTCCATGTCCTGCGCCAGAACAGGCGGGGACAGGCACAGGGCCAGCGAGGTGATCAGGGCCAAGCGTTTCATAACACCGATATAGGAACCCGGAATGACGGTTTTAAGACGTGCCTCACCCCGCGCCCTCTGTCTCGATCTTCATCTCCGCCCCGCAATGCTTGCAGTAGATCGCGTCGGAATCATGCCGTAACAGCCCGCATTGCTCGCATTTCTGCCGCACCTTGGCGGGCGAGAATATGGCGCTGGCCAGCCGCAGGAACAGGCCCACCCCCACCGCCATGATGACCACCGCCAGAAGCCGCCCCTGGGTCGTGGTCATGGCGATATCGCCAAAACCCGTCGTGGTCAGCGTCGCCACCGTGAAATAGAGCGCATCCACATAGCTCTCCAGTCCCGGCTCCTGCGGACGCATCACGTAGACCAGCGCCGTCATCGCAAAGATGAAAACCAGCAGGTTCACCGCCGAAACCACCGTATCCTCATGCCGGCGGAAGAACCGCCAGTCGCGCCGCAGATCGCGCAGCAGGTGATAGGAATGCACCAGCCTGAGCGCCCTCAGCAGCCGCAGCATCATCAGCCCCTGCCCGAGGAACGGCGCCGCCAGCAGAGAAAGGATGACCACGAAATCGACCATGACGTAGAACTGCCGAACGTGCCGCCAGCGACTGGAAGCGATCCAGAAGCGCGCCAGCAGATCGAGCAGGATCAGCAGCCCGAACACCACGTCGGCGATCAGCAGCCACAGCGACAGCTCCAGCATGGCGGTCGCAAGGAAGAACACGATCGACACCGCATCGAAGGCCAGCAGCGCATAGCGAAACCGCGTGGCCCGCTTGCTGCGGCCCTCGTAAAGCAGGCGAAGCCGTTCCTTCATGGTCATGCGCGCCCCCTCACAGCTCGATATCCATGCTCACCGGAAAATGGTCCGACGCAGTGAGCAGCGCATCGCGCAATTCCGGCACCCGCCAGCAGGCCGGATCCTCGAACGGGTGCCAGATGCGCCAGCGCGGCGACTTCTTGCGCAACCCGGGCGAGACCATGATGTAATCGAGCAGCGCCTGAAGATAGCGCTGCTCCGACTGGATATAGAACCGCGCCGTGGTGTTCATCGCCCCGATCCGCCGGGTCAGGGCCCGGCGCGCATGGGGGTCGTACAGCAGATGCCCGGTATCGGCCCCCTCGCCCATGATGATCTCGACCGAGGAGCGCCCGAACAGGTGCTCGTACTCGTCCAAACCGGGCCCGTCATTCAGATCGCCCATCAGGATCAGCTCCTCGCCCGCCTCCAGATGCCGAACGATCCGCTGCCGCAGCCACACCGCCTGCGCCTGTTGCTTGCGGCGGTTGGAAATCGCCATCCGCATCACCTCGTCGCGGCTGGTGGCGCCATGCGGCGCCTTCGACTTCAGATGCGCGCCGATCATGCGGAACGTCGCGCCCGTGGGTGTCTCGGCGGCGATCTCGAAAGGCGGCTTGGAGAACACCACGAGGTCCTCGGTCGCGTCGATATCGAGGTCGATGCGGAACACACCGTCGAAACGCGGCGCCTCGCCGGTTCCCTTCTGCCCCGTGACCTCGCCCCTCGGATCATGCCGGCACGACAGCCTGTCGGGGTCGAACAGCAGCGCGATTTCCTGCTGGGTGTCGTTGTAAAACCCGATCAGCGCCTTGCGCGCCCTCAGCCCCACCGCCGCCGCGAACCCCTCCAGCGCCGTCACCGTCGCCCGCCGGCTGTTGTGATCCGGCGCCTCGATCACCATCACCGCGTCGGCGTCGAGCGCGCTGAACACGACCGCCAGCGCCGCCAGCTGATCGCGCCGCGTCACGTCGTGCCGCCCCGACCATTCCCCATCGTCGAACGGGGTGCCGGCATCGTCGAAAAGCGCGTTGAACCATTCCACGTTATAGGTCGCAAAGCGCATCTCAGACCCTTTCGGAAATCTCTTCCCACGCGCGGTTGATATCGATGATCCGCTTCTCGGCCAGCTTCACCGCCTCCGCGGGCACCCCCCGCGCCTGCATCCGGTCGGGATGGCTCTCGCGCACCTGCCGGCGCCACGCGGCGCGGATGTCCTCCATCGGCATATCGGGCGTCACCCCCAGAACCGAATAGGGGTCTGGCTTGGCATCGGGCACGAAACGGCTCTTCAATGCGTTGAATTCATAGGGTTTCAGCCCGAACAGCTCGGCCACCCGCTCAAGGAACTGATCCTCGTTCGGATGATACACCCCATCCGCCACCGCGATATGGAACAACCCCTCCATCAGGTCGCTCAGCGTCTCGGTATCCTCACCGAACATCCGGCGGATACGTTCGGCATATTCCTCGAACCCCGCCACGTCCTGCCGGGCGAGGTTAAAGACCCGCGCCGCGCCCGCCTCGTCATCCTGCGCGATCTGGAACACGTCGCGGAACGCCGTCACCTCGTCGCGCGTCACCAGCCCGTCGGCCTTGGCCATCTTCGCGCCCAGCGCGATCACGGCGATGGCGAAGGCCACGCTGCGCTCGGGCGGCGTGCGCAGGCGGTCGAACACCTCGCTCAGCGATTCGCCGCTGGTCAGCGCCGACAGTGCCTCTGATATGCGGTTCCAGATGGACATGGGGAAACCCTATCGGCTTCCGCTTGGGATGTCAGCGGCAACTCCGGGGTGTCAGAGGATTTTCTGCATCAGCACAAGATCCATCCAGCGGCCGAACTTGGCGCCAACCTGCGGCATCCGGCCCACCGTCTCGAAACCGATGGCATGGTGAAAGGCAATGCCGGCCTCGTTCTCGCCGCTGATCCCCGCCACCAGCACATGGCAGCCATTCTCCCGCAACGCCTCCTCCAGCCGCGCCATCAGCGCCCGGCCAAGCCCCTGCCCCCACGCCTCGGGCGCCAACTGCACCGTATGCTCAAACGTGTGCCGGTAACCCGGCCCGCCCCGAAAGGCGAAGGCCGTGGCAAAGCCCATCACCTTGCCCCCTTCCCCGGCCACGAAGAACGCGGCCGGCCGCGCCGCGATATCGGCGGCCAGCCCCGCTTCGGTCTTCTCCTCGGTGGTGAAGGTGACGGCGGTGTCGCGGATAAACGGGTTCCAGATCGCCGCAATGGCGCCCGCATCCTCGGGCACCGCCGCGCGCACGCTCATTCGAGAACTCTCAGCCCGTGCGGCGTGTCGATCTCATAGCGCATCGCGGCCTCCCCCGGCTCGAACACCACGCGCTCATCCTCCAGTTGATCCGCCAGCGCCGCCTGCAACGCCTCCGCCTCCGGATGCGCGATCACCAGCCGCCGCAGCGCACAGCCCGAAGGCGCCAGCCGCGCCGCTGGATGGGCCGAGCCTTCCCACTGGATCACCGCCGGAAAAGCGTTGTCATAGGGCAGCACGCCGCTCTCGGGCACCGCCATGCGCCAGCGCAGATCGCCCCGCTCCAGCGCCACGGGCACACCCGCCCGGGGGAAATCGGCCACCACCCCGTCAAGGTCCTCCGTCCGACAGATCCAGATCCGCGGCCGCGGCCGTCCCTCGAAGCGGTCAAGGTCGAACCACCGCGGATAGGGCAGCGCCCCGGCACCCGGGTCAACGGCAATCACCTCCAGATAGAGCCCCTCCTCCATCCCCAAAAGCACGTTATGGGTGCCGAATTTCTCGTGCTGCCCGCCCGGCTGCAGACTGACGCCCAGCGCGTGCTCCACCGCCTCGCGCCCCTCGTCCAGCGTCTCGG
Organism: Roseovarius sp.; assembly: GCA_040220035.1. Classification (GTDB taxonomy): domain Bacteria; phylum Pseudomonadota; class Alphaproteobacteria; order Rhodobacterales; family Rhodobacteraceae; genus Roseovarius. Next base: position 41,592 of record JAVJTX010000072.1, read on the forward strand.
CCGCCACGGCCAGGTGATCCAGTTCCAGCATGTCGCCCCTCGTACCCGTTACCACGTCGCGGCCACCATAGGCACCGCGCGCGCCGCTTGGCAATCGCTCAGACCACCACCCGCCACAGCGCCCAGAGCGCCACCAGAACCGTAGGATAGAACGTCGCCGCGAAGCCGAAGGCCCGCAGTGACGGCGCCATGTGATAGCCCGCCCAGAAGGCCAGCCGCGCCACCGCAAAGGCCACGCCCAACACGAGGATCACGCCCGGCCCCTCGGGGCCCAGCAACACCGCCGCCGCCGGCCATACCGCCATCGCCAGCACAAGCTGCTCGGTGGTGTTCACCAGCACCCGCCGGTCGACCTCCGCCGCACCGGTCAGCGGGCCGCCGTCGATGATCTCCTCGTTCAGGAAACGCCGCTTGCCCAGCGTCGCCACCATGGCGATCATCACCAGCCCCGGCGCCAGAAACGCCGTCATGATCGTCGGCATCAATGCAAAGACCGGCAGCTTCACGAACAGCGCCGCCCCGACAAGAACGGCCAGCGCCCAAACCACGCCAGCCGCCATGCCGATCGCAATCTTTCGCCGCTTCTCCATCTCTCCACCCTTCTTCTGGCCCGAAATATCCCGGGGGAGGCGTTGAAATCCCACAGGATTTCAACGTCGGGGGCAGCGCCCCCTTACCAACGCCTAGTCCCGCGCCGCCCGGATCAGCCTGAGGATATCCTGCGCCGCGTCGGGAATGTTCGTCCCCGGCCCGAAGATCGCCTTCACCCCGGCCTCTTTCAGGAAATCGTAATCCTGCTGCGGAATGACCCCGCCGCAGATCACGATGATATCCCCCGCATCCTTCTCCTTCAGCGCATCGATGAGCTGCGGCGCCAGCGTCTTGTGCCCCGCCGCCTGAGACGAGATGCCCACCACATGCACATCGTTGTCGATCGCGTCCTGCGCCGCTTCGTCCGGCGTCTGAAACAGCGGGCCCACATCCACGTCAAAGCCGATATCGGCAAAGGCTGTGGCGATCACCTTGGCGCCCCGGTCATGCCCGTCCTGCCCCATCTTTACCACCAGCATCCGCGGGCGGCGGCCCTCCTCCTCGGCGAACGCCTCCACCGATTTCTGGATCGCGGCAAAACCGTCATCCCCCTCGTAGGCCGCGCCATAGACGCCGGCCAGCGTCTTCACCTCGGCCCGGTGCCGGCCGAATACCTTTTCCATGCTCATGCTGATCTCTCCGACTGTGGCGCGGGCACGGGCGGCCTCGACCGCCCCCTCCAGCAGGTTGCCGCCCTCTTTCGCGCGGCGTTCCAACTCGTCCAGCGCGGCGGTACAGGCCGCCTCGTCGCGGTTGGCGCGAATGCGTTCCAGCGCAGCCACCTGCGAGCGGCGCACCTCGTTATTATCGATCGACAGGATATCGATCGGGTCTTCCTTGTCCTTGCGGTACTTGTTCACCCCGACGATCACCTCGTCGCCCCGGTCGATCATCGCCTGCCGTGTCGCGGCCGTCTCCTCGATGCGCAGCTTGGGCATGCCGCTGGCCACCGCCTTGGTCATGCCGCCCATCTCCTCGACCTCTTCCATCAGCGCCCAGGCCTTCTCGGCCAGATCATGGGTCAGCTTCTCGACGTAATAAGACCCCGCCAGCGGATCGACCACATTGGTCACGCCCGTTTCCTCCTGCAGGATCAACTGGGTGTTCCGCGCGATCCGGGCGCTGAAATCCGTGGGCAGCGCAATCGCCTCGTCCAGCGCGTTGGTATGCAGCGACTGCGTCCCGCCCAGAACCGCGCTCATCGCTTCATAAGCGGTGCGCACCACGTTGTTATAGGGGTCCTGCTCCTGCAGGCTGACACCGCTGGTCTGGCAATGCGTTCGCAGCATCGACGAGCGCGGGTTCTTCGGTTCGAATTCGCTCATCACCCGGTGCCACAATAGCCGCGCGGCCCGCAGTTTCGCGGCCTCCATGAAAAAATTCATGCCGATGGCAAAGAAGAAGCTCAGGCGCCCGGCGAACTTGTCCACATCCATGCCCCGATGAATGGCGGCGCGCACGTATTCCCGCCCATCAGCCAGCGTAAAGGCCAGCTCCTGCACAAGGTTCGCGCCCGCCTCCTGCATGTGGTAGCCGGAAATCGAGATCGAGTTGAAGCGCGGCATCTCCCACGCGGTGTACTCGATGATGTCGGCCACGATCCGCATCGACGGCTCGGGCGGATAGACATAGGTGTTGCGCACCATGAATTCCTTGAGGATGTCGTTCTGGATCGTCCCCGACAGGACCGACTTGTCGTGCCCCTGCTCCTCGCCCGCGA
>JAVJTX010000073.1:0-6496 GCA_040220035.1 Roseovarius sp.
GTTCTGCCGGATGTGGCGGTACTACCTGATCGCCTGCGAGATGACCTTTCGGCATAACCGGCAGGTGGTGTTCCAGTTCCAGCTGACCAAGCAGCAGGACGCGGTGCCGCTGACGCGGGATTACCTGTATTGCCCGGACGAGAAGGACGATCTGCGGCACGCGGCGGAATGATCGTGGCCGCTCGTCAGGGCGACGTTTTCCTTCCACCGGGTGGTGGAAGTGTTTGGCGGTAGGATGGCGGCAAGCGACATGAGGGGGCATGCTTCTGCCAGCATCAGTGGTCAAGCTTGGGAACATTGCCGGCGAATGGCTGTTTCGGGGTACAAAAGGAGGTTCTTGATGAACACCCATGAGACTGGACGAACCACCGGCCCCGGGGGGCGCAAGTTGGCGCTGGCGCTGGGAGTCGGAATTCTGGCCGTTGGTGCAGCGGCATTCTGGCACCGTTCGCAACAACCGCGGCTGGTCGCGCCCCCCGACAGCGCGCCGGGGCGGACCAGCCGGCAGAGCCGCTACGGCGACTACGCGGTTTCGGGCCGCAGCGTGACGATCAACCGCCCGAGGGCGGAGGTCTATGGCTTTTGGCGCGACTTTTCCAACCTCGCCCGCTTCATGTCCAACGTCGAGGCGGTGGAGACCGATGACGATCTGACCACCTGGACCATCGCCGCCCTTGCGGGGCGAAGCGTGACTGTGAAAACATGCATCGTCTCGGAACGCGAGAACGAAGAGATCGCCTGGCGCTCGGTCGAAGGCTCGGACATCGACACTGAAGGCAAGGTGATGTTCCGCGACGCGCCCGCGGGACGCGGCACGGAAGTGGAGGCGGTTATCGCCTATGTCCCGCCTGCCGGCCGCTTCGGCCAGGTCATTGCCAAACTGTTCCGGACGGAACCGCGCATTCAGGGTCGGCATGAACTCAAACGCCTGAAAATGCTGATGGAAACCGGTGAGGTCACGACCTCGCGGAACTGCAAGTCAGGTTGAGGAGAATAAAATGCGAGCGCTGACCTTTCACGGAACCCACGACGTGCGCGTGGATACCGTTCCCGACCCGGAGATCGTCAACCCCCGCGACGCGGTAATTGAGGTGACGGCCACGGCGATTTGCGGCTCCGACCTGCACCTCTACGACGGAGTTATCCCCGGCGTGATGCCGGGCGACATTCTTGGCCATGAATTCATGGGCCGCGTGGTCGAAACCGGACCCGACAGTACGTTGAAGAAAGACCAGCGCGTCGTCGTGCCCTTCACCATCTCCTGCGGCAGATGCTTTCACTGCATGAAGCAGCAGTACTCGGCCTGCGACAACTCGAACCCCGCCGAAAAGCAGGACCTGACCGAGCCGCTCTATGGGGAGGCGCTGTCGGGGCTTTTCGGCTATTCGCACCTGACCGGCGGCTACCCGGGCGGGCAGGCGGAATACGTGCGCGTGCCTTACTCCGATGTCGGACCCATCGTGATCCCCGACGGCCCCTCGGACGAAGAGGTCCTTTTTCTGTCGGACATCCTGCCCACCGGCTGGATGGCTGCGGAGAACTGCGACATCGAGGAAGGCGACACCGTCGCCGTATGGGGCTGCGGGCCGGTAGGCCTGTTCGCGGTGCAGAGCGCGCTGTTGATGGGTGCGCACCAGATCATCGCGATCGACCACTATCCCCATCGCCTCGATCTCGCGCGCAAGCTCGGCGCCAAGGTAATCGACTATCGCCGGACGCATGTGCTGGAGGCCCTGCGCGATATGACCGGGGGAATAGGGCCGGATGCCGTGATCGACGCGGTGGGGATGGGAAGCCATGGCTTCTACCCCGACAACGCGATGGACACGGTGAAGCAGAAGGTCGGCATGGGTGCCGACCGCGGCCATGTACTGCGCGAGGCGATCATGGCCGTCCGAAAGGGCGGCCGGGTCTCGATGCCCGGCGTCTACGGCGGCTTTCTCGACAAGTTCCCCACCGGCGCCTTCATGGAGAAAGGCCTCCAATGGCGTACCGGGCAGACCCACGTGCAGAAGTACAGCCAGGATCTTTTGCGTCGCATCCAGGAGGACGAGATCGACACCACGTTCCTGATCTCGCACCGCCTGACTCTCGAAGAGGCGCCGCTGGGCTACGAGAACTTTCATTCCAACCAGGACGACTGGACCAAGGTGGTCCTGACACCATGAGTCTCGCCTCACTTTCGCCAGGACCGGGCGGCATATGTCAGCCCGGCACCTGCCAGAAGCCAATAGGGCAACCAGTGGTGCTGTCAGACGAATTTGAACCAGTCTCAGCTAGGACAGTGAAGCTGCCCTTATGCCATGCAGAGACCGCGCCACTCGGCGAGAGCTGCGGTGCGGTTGGTCTTGAAGATGTCCCGGCTGGAGAGGCTGCGTTCGTGGTTGAAATGGTTGAAGACGGAAGAGTGGACGGCGGCGAACTTCTGTAGACTTCGCATGCGTCTGAACCGCTGCATCGCCCGTTCTCGTCGTCGGAAGGGTAGGTGGGAATTCTCCGCCCGGTTGTTGATCCATCGCCCCTCAGTTTCGTGCCCGGAGACCCTGGCCTCTCTCAGAGCGGCGCCATACGAGCGCAGTTTGTCAGTGACGATAGCGTCGGCCGAGCCATGGCGTTTCATCAGCTTTCGCAGGAATTTCAGTGCTGCCTTGCGATCACGCTTCCTTGAAACAAAGGCTTCGAGCACTTCGCCTTCATGGTCGACGGCGCGCCAAAGGTAGTGCGTCTGCCCTTTGATCTTCACGAAGACCTCGTCGAGGTGCCATTTCCACTTGCTCGCCCGCATGCGATCAATGCGCCGCTTTCGGATCTCGGCTGCGAAGCTCGGGCCGAAGCGGTTCCACCAATACCGAACGGATTCGTAGCTCACGTCGATGCCGCGCTCGTGAAGGAGATCCTCGACATTTCGGAGCGAGAGGGGAAACCGGATGTAGAGCATGACCGCCAGACGGATGATCTCCGGGCTTGTTTTGAAGTACTTGAAGGGGTCGCGTTTCGTCATTCCGGCAGGGTAGGGCGGCGCCAACCCGGGTTCAACCCGAGTTCCTCTGACATGTCCCAGTTAGGTAATATCCTATTCCCTTCATAGTTCTGAGGCCGATTGGGATGACTATATCGACTTCCGCAGCCAAGAACGCGGCTTGAACTTGATTGATGATTTGACTGGGTATCAGCGGATCCTTCGCCTGTTTTGCCTCGCAAGTTACCAAAACTGAGTCTGGTCGCTTCGGGTCGCCAATCTTGCCCAAAAAGAGAGCGTCGATCTCGGTTTTTCGTAGCTTGATACCCATTTGCAGATGGCTCAACTCCAGCAGGGGAAACGCTGGATTAACCGCAAAGTGTGTTTCAACCACGCGTAAGTTTATAGCCGTTTGAATGAGCCAAGTTTCGTCAGATCGTCCGAGTGACTTTGTTACAAGAGGCAGGCTGATCGACTGCACGGGGAATCGCGGCGCGTCTCTGCGTACCTTGAACTCGTCAGGGAAGGGTTCCGTCTGTCCTGGGCGATAAGGAATGAATTCAAAACACTGCCCTTCGCCGGTACGTTGGATCCCAGTATATTCCCTTGCCGCAACCGATGCTGGCCAGTTCTTTGAAGCATTCTTGCCGCGAAGTAGATCTTTCAGAAAGTTGGCGGCGTTGCCGTCGCTCAATTCAGTCCCATAAAACTTTCGACAGTCGCGGATGGCCTCCTTTACATCGACAAGGCTCATAAGAGTCTTGTCGAGGGTCCCGGTTGCATCGTCCCAGTGCTTGTCGAATAGATGCTCGATGACCTTCGTCTTCTGCGATTTCGACACGATTGCCCAACCCGTATGCTTTTCCCTCTGTGATGATAGTTTGAGGCGATATCGATCCACAAGAGGTCGCTTTGCTCTCGATCAAACAGCCGGAGGCACATGATCGAAATTTTTTTCCATCTATGTTCCTTCTTGCAATCGCCACCGGCATCGAGCTGGTCAGCTGCGGATTAAAAAAACAATGCTGTTTCAGATGGTTACAGAAATATTCACCAAAGTGCTGCAGTCATGACGTCCAGAGAATACGGGCCCTGAGAGACTGCTTCCGGCCGTTTGGCGCATGGGCTGGTGCTCAGCCCCACCCGCATAACCCTCGAAAACAACGGAAAAATCCGGCCGCAGCCAGATCGGGAGTACGCTTTCGCGGGTGAAAGTGGCGGACCAAGGGATTCGAAATCCAGGGACGCCGCCAGCATCTATGGGAGCGCACCATATCTGGGCAAGGGGCTACTCGTTTCACGTGTTGTCGGTGCGCCTCAGGGCCTCGGCGACCATTTCTGCTAGTCGACGTGTCTCGCCTTCGCTCTGGGTGGCGGCTTCGTCAAAACCACGCGCCAGATCTTCGCGAGCATTCGGGCCGTTTGTAACGGCCTCTGCCATCCCCATGACCATCGACACGGCCGCTTGTCGCACCTCTATCACTTGATCCTCAAGAGCTTTAATTTTTTCTTCCGGTGTCATCTTGCCCCTTCGGTATGCTTCGGCGCCTCTTAATAATGGCAACCTGGAATGGCCCGCAACCTATGCGTAGTCCAATCGATAAACGTTGGTAAAGAACCCATCTGATTTTGAGCATTATAGAAAACTAAACGTTGCGTCGCCATTGTCTTCCGACGACATGGCGCCTGATGTGTCGCTCATCTTGTAAGACATTAACGTATTCTCCGGAACGGACTGGACTGTGGCGCCGTTTCGAGCGTTGCTGTCCCTACGCCCGATGGATGCCTCGGGCGTCTCTCGGTGACAGGGCCGGCATTGGGCCGGCCCCGTAAACCGGGAGACCTCCATGACGAAGATGAACGCTAAGACGGCAAGTAAGACGGCCGGGAGCGCGGAGCGCAAACGGCCGGGGCGCAAGTCGCAGGGCGCAGCGCCGAGGAAGACCAAGGCCGCGCTCATGCGCGAGATGCTGGAAGGCGAGGGCGGTGCGAGCCTTGACGATCTCTGCAAAGCGACGGGCTGGCAGCCGCACACCGTGCGGGCGGCGCTCAGCGCCCTGCGCAAGGCGGGACATGTTGTCGACCGCACCAGGGACGATGCAGGCAAGTCGATCTATCGGGTCACGGCCACAGGCGGTGCCACGTGATGCCTCATGTCAACGAGATAGAAATGATGGATCGCCAGCAGCTCTTAACGCTCTGGCAAGATCTCTTCGATGTGCCGCCGCCAAAGAGCCTGAGCCGACCCTTCCTGCGACGGGTGCTCGCCTTCGAGGTACAGGCCCGCGCCATGGGCAGGCTGCCCAAGGGTTTCATCACCAAACTGGAACGCGCGGCGGGGGAGGACGCGCCGAAACGCAGTGATGGCCTGCAGCCTGGCGGGCGGCTCCTGCGCGAATGGAACGGTATCACCCACGTTGTCGATGTCACGGAACAGGGGTTCCGGTGGCGGAATCAAACTTGGCGCTCGCTCTCGGCCATCGCGCGTGAGATCACCGGCGCGCACTGGTCGGGGCCGCGCTTCTTCGGCTTGAATGGCGGGGCAGGGCGGTGAGCCGCAAAATCCGTTGCGCGATCTATACCCGGAAATCGACGGAGGACGGGCTGGAGCAGGGTTTCAACTCCCTGGATGCGCAACACGAGGCGTGTGCGGCCTATGTGACGAGCCAGCGCGGGGAAGGTTGGACCCTTCTGCCCGCCCGCTACGACGATGGCGGCGTGTCGGGCGGCACGTTGGAACGCCCAGGGCTACAACGCCTCATGGGGGATATCGACGCCGGCCGCATCGACATGGTGGTGGTCTACAAGATCGACCGGCTCACGCGATCGCTTTCGGACTTCGCCAAGCTGGTGGATCGGTTCGAGGCGGCAGGCTGTTCGTTCGTGTCTGTCACGCAGGCCTTCAACACCTCCTCGTCGATGGGCCGACTGACACTCAACATGCTCTTGAGCTTTGCGCAGTTCGAACGTGAGGTGACGGCCGAGCGCATCCGCGACAAGATTGCGGCCTCGAAGAAACGCGGCCTTTGGATGGGGGGTGTCCCGCCGCTGGGCTATGACGCACATCCCGACCCCAACACCCGCAGCCTCGTCATCAACGCGGCGGAGCGTGAGACCGTCGAGACCCTCTATGCTCTCTACGACGAGCTCGGCTGCCTTCGGGCTGTCGAGGAGGCAGCCGAGCACCGCGGCCTGCGCTCCAAGCGGCATGTCTTCTCGACCGGCAGAGTCCAGGGTGGCGGGCCACTCTCACGCGGCCAGATCCACCACATTCTCTGCAACCCGATCTACACGGGCCGCATCCGCCACAAGGACAAGGTGTTCGACGGCCAGCATGCTGCCATCATCGATGCTGACCTTTGGGACCGCGTGCAGGTCAAGCTACAGGCGGCGGGTGCACGGCCGAGGTCGAAAGCTACAGCGCAAGGCGGCTCGACCGGTTCCGCGCCGCTGATGGGCAAATTCCGCGACCAGACAGGCGATCGCCTGACGCCGAGCCATACGCGGAAAGGTCAGATGCGCGTCCGCTACTATGTC
>JAVJTX010000074.1:0-9636 GCA_040220035.1 Roseovarius sp.
TCGAACGAGAAAGGGGACCGGCCCTTGCCGATCCCCCGATGTTCTCATTACACCTTTTCGGTCGGCTTACTCTGCGGCCTCCGCCACTGGCGTGACCGAAATGAAGGTGCGGCCCTTGAGGCCCTTGTGGAACGTCACCGAGCCTTCGACGGTGGCGAAGAGGGTATGATCCTTGCCCTGCCCCACGTTGTCGCCCGGCCAAAACTTGTTGCCGCGCTGACGCACGATGATGTTGCCGGGAATGACGGCTTCGCCGCCGTATTTTTTCACGCCAAGGCGGCGGCCGGCGGAATCGCGACCGTTACGTGATGAACCGCCTGCTTTCTTATGTGCCATCTCGTTGTCTCCTTTAGCCCTTGGCCAGCTCTTTGGCCTGTTCGACCCAGCCTTCACGCTCGATCCGGCCCTTGAACGACAGTTTTTCGTCCATATCAGCGATGTCCGCTTCGGTCCATGCTGCGATCTGTGCGAAGGTCGTGACGCCGGCCTCGTGCAGTTTCTTTTCCAACGCCGGACCCACGCCCGACAGTTCCTTCAGATCGTCCGCGCCTTCGGATTTGGCGGCCTTCTTGGGCGCCTCTTTCTTCGGCTCGGCTTTCTTTTCAGCCTTGGGTTCGGCTTTCTTTTCAGCCTTCTTGGCGACACTCTTCTCGCCGGCTTCCTTGTTCTTCACGCGCTTGGCCATCTCGGCCTGATCGGTGGCGTTGTCGGCATAGCGTTCCTTGCCCATGCCGGCGGCCAGTGCGCCTGCGCCCACGGCGGCCTTGACGCCCGACTTGTCGGCGCCTTTCTCGAGGATCTCGGTCACGCGCAGCAGGGTGAGCTGCTGGCGGTGGCCCTTCGTGCGCTGCGAGCCGTGCTTACGGCGGCGCTTGACGAAGTGGATGACCTTGTCGCCCTTGACCTGATCGACGACCTCGGCCTGAACGGCCGCGCCATCAACGAGGGGCGCGCCAATCACCGGCGCATCGCCACCCAGCATCAGGATTTCGTTGAACTGAACCTTTTCACCGGCATCGGCTGCAAGCTTTTCCACGCGGAGCATATCGCCCGACTGGACCTTGTATTGCTTGCCACCGGTCTTGAGGACCGCAAACATCGTCGTCTTCCTTTTCAACTTCCGCGTCCTGTGGCCCCCGGTGCCGGGTGTTTCATGGGGAGTTTTCCCCGCCTCGGACGGCGCGCCCCATGTCGTGGGCGTCATTCCATCAATTCCCGCGCAGATATGCCACCTGCCGGGATGGGGGCTTATCGGGGGATGAGGGGGTAAAGTCAAGGGGGAATTCCGGGGCTTTGACCCGGACGGCGTCAGCGTGACGCGCGCATGAAACGGGCGAAGAAATTGGTCAGGCCGGCCGTGTCGTCAAGCGGCAGGATGGCGGCGACGAACTGGTCGGGGCGGACGACGATCAGGGCGCCGTTTTCGCGGTCGATGCCGCGCCGGTCGAAGATGTCGGGGCCGGTCTTGAGGTCGGGGCAGAAGGCCTTTTCGTAGTCGGTGAGGCCGAAGCGCCCCTTGGGCGGGGTCAGAAGACGGGGCAGCGCGGAGAGGTCCATGTCGCGGTGATGGGTCTGGAACACCGCGCGCAGGTCGATGACCGCGTCGATATCGGCGCCTTGGGGCGTGTAGCGGCGCAGGGGGCTGTCGGGCGCGGTGTCGAGCGCGTCGCAAAGCCGGGCTATGTCGCTGCCCGGCGCGCCCGTGTCGCCCCGCGCGGCGAAAGCCACCAGCCGCCAGCGCCCGTCGGCCACCATCGCGTGGCCAAGCTGCATCGGCCTTGCGTCGGCCAGCCGGATGACCGGGGCCGAGTGGAAACGCATTCCGATGGGCAGGCCGGTGGCGAGGGACTGGTTGCCCTCGCGCACGATCAGCGAGGGATCGTAGCGCGCCTCGACCCCGGCGGTATAGCGGCCGTGTTTCTGGAAATACTGCTGGAACCGGGCGGAGGCATCGGGATCGGTCGAACGGGAACTGAAGAGCCGGGCCATGTCGCGGTCGAAGTCGATCAGCTCCTGCGCCTTGGCGCGGCGCTCGCCGGAATAGGTGTGAAGCAGCTCGGGCGCCGCCTGGCCGCGCAGCACCGCCGCCAGCTTCCAGCCGAGGTTGAACGTGTCGGCCATCGACACGTGCATCCCCTGCCCCGCCTTGGGGCTGTGGGTGTGGCAGGCATCGCCGGCGATGAAGATGCGCGGGGTGCGGCCATCCCCCGGTCTCTTGTCTTCCGGCCCTCCATCCCCCGGCCCTGCCCCGAGGTCGTCGAAGCTGTCGCAGACGCGCTGGCCGATCTCGTAGGCCGAGCACCACGCCACGTCGCGCATGTCGAGCGTGTGGGGCGACAGGATCGCCTGCGCCTTGGCGATCAGCATCTCGGCGGTGACGTTGCGGTCGGCGGCGCGCTCGGTCTCTTGCAGTTCGTCCAGTTCCACGTACATCCGCACCATCGCCCCGCCCTCGCGCGGGATGATCAGCAGGCTGCCGCTGTTGGCGGACCGGATCGCGGCCTTGAGACGGATATCGGGAAAATCACTGACGGCGAGGATGTCCATCACCCCCCAGAGCTGCCGCGCCGCATCGCCCTTGAGCGCGTAGCCCAGCGAGGCGCGCACCGCGCTGCGGGCGCCGTCGCAGCCGACCACGTATTTCGCCCGGATGGTTTCGGTTCGGCCCTCCGGCCCGTCGAACGTGGCGGTGACGGGGTAATCGGGGTCATCGGTGCGGATGAGCGCGGTCAGGTGGTGGCCGTAATCCGGTGTCAGGCGTCGGGGGGATTTGCGCATGATGTCGAGGTAGAAATCATGCACCCTGGCCTGGCTGAGGATGGTGTGGGGCATCTCGGAGAGGTCGTCGGCCACGTCGTCGATCCGGTCGGCGCGGCGCAGCGCCGTGCCCTCCTCGCCCGGGCCGCGGAACGGCGCCCAGAACACGGTTTCGTTGACCCAATAGGCCTCCTCCATCACCCGGTTCGCAAAGCCGAAGGCCTGAAACATCTCCATCGAGCGGCAGGCGATGCCATCGGCCTGCCCCACCTCCAGCGGGCCGGCTTTGCGCTCGGCGATGCGGGTCACGATGTCGGGAAAGGCGGAAAGCTGGGCCGCGAGCGTCAGCCCGGCGGGGCCGCAGCCGACGATCAGCACGTCGATATCGGAGGGGCGTTCGCCCGCGCCGCCGGCCTCGGGCGCGACGCGCGGATCACCGGGGGTGAAGCCGTCGAAGTGATACTGCATCGCGGCCCTCCCCCAGACCCGCCGACCAGACCCGCCGACCGGGCCGCGCCTAGAGTTCCTGACTGCGCATGTGCTGGGCCACGGCCTGACCGACGAGGTAGGACAGCTCCTCGTACATCCGGTCGAAGGTGGAAAAGAGCGCCCGGTTCAGCGCCTGCCCCTCGTCGCTCCGCCAGAGGTCGATATATTGCTGCACCTCGTCATCCTCGAGCGGCTGGTAGGCGGTCAGAAGATAGGCCCCGATCCATGCCGCGCTGTCCTCGCGCACGCCGTCTTCCTGCGACCAGACGTCGAGCAGCATGTCCTCCTCCGACAGGTCATAGGCGCCGCCATCGGCCAGCCCGCGATAGAGCATCAGGTTGGAATTCAGGATGCCCATCACGTTATGCTCGATCAGGTCGCTGTCATCGACCAGCGTGTCGATCTGGTCGACGATCAGCGCGCCCTCGCGGTCGAGTTTCTCGTACTGCTCCTTGGCGGCCTCCTCGACCTCCGGATCGAGAAAGGCCTCGCGGGCGGAAAGCTCCAGTTCGATCACTTCCGCCCCCAGATCAGAGGTAAAGAAGGCGTTGAGTGGGGCAATATCCACCCCGTCGAGCCCGCGTGTCATGCGCTCCTCGACGAGGTTGCGCATCTTGGCGGTGTCGTAGATGCGCTCTACCGTCGCCTGCCAGCCGGAGGGGGCGGCGTCGGGCATCATGTCCTTTGCAAGGCTCTGGGCATAGGCCAGCCCCTCCTCGCGCATGATGTCGACCGTATCGTCCACGCGCAGCGCCTCGAGCAGCATGTCGAGCTCGGCGCGCTCCTCGGCCTGCAGGGGCATGGCCCAGAGGACGGCGGCGGCAACCGCCCCGGCGGCGGCGCGGATCAGGCCCATGCTCACAGCTCCTCGCCGGGGTGCATCTCGGCCATGCGGGCGGCCAGCACCTCGAACCGGTTCGCCATGATCTCGTACTGGATGGCGTTCATCAGCTCGTAGACCTCCTGCATTTCCGGGGCTTCCAGCGCCTCGGTATAGGTCTCGATCTCTTCGAGCGACAGGTCGCGATAGGTATAGGCGGCGTTGGCGAGCCCGGCCTCGGTCATGTCGTCGCGCATCTCGTCTTCCTGGTTGCGGATGACGGCGCGCAGCGAGCCCTCGTCGATCTCGTAATCCAGCACGCCGGCATAGGAGGCGGCCATCAGGAAGCGCACCATGATCTCCTGTACGGCGCGGACCGACTGGTCCTCGGTGTCGATGGCGTCGGCCATGCGCTCGAACATCTCGGCCCGACCGTTGCCTTCGGCGCGCGCCTCGGCCAGAAGCTCGGCCCCCTCGGCGCGCTGCACGGCGCTGTCCTCGGCCATGTGCGAGGCGTTTTCCAGCTTGACCAGCTTCTGCCCCAGCGGCGAGGCGTAGAAGCCCGCGGCATGGCCCAGCAGATCGTCGCTGAGCGTCTCTGACAGGATATCGATGGCCATTTCGTGCATGGTGCCGGTGTCGAACACCTGCTTGGTGACGCGCGACCAGTCATGGCCGAAATCGCTGGGCTTCATGCCCAGCATCTCGGGCGCGTCGGAGGCCGATTGCTTGATCGATTCGAGCGCCACGTCGAAGCCCGTCACCTCGAGAAACGCCTCGAGATTGGCGCGGTCGGCGGCGCGGGCCTGCGGGGGCGCCAGAACCATGAGGGCGGCGAGTATGGCGATGAACGGGGCGTGGATCAGGGACCGTCGCGACAAGGGGGCACTCCTTCGGGCGAATTGCTCTGGGATGAATCTAGGCAAATTCTGGCGGCAAACAATGCAAAACCCCCTTGTCCCTCCCCGGAAAGGCGATTAAACGCACCCTCCAGACCCCCGCGGAGAGGTGCCGGAGTGGTCGAACGGGGCGGTCTCGAAAACCGTTGACCCTTCACGGGGTCCCAGGGTTCGAATCCCTGTCTCTCCGCCATTTGTTTCTTGATGATTTATCCAACAGTATTGGGGCGTCATGGCCCAGTTGCTCCGGGCGCTTGAAATTCTGCACACTCGCGCGGCGCACGTCGCGACCCCGGATTCTGGCGGACGAACGACCTCACAGAAACGTGCGTGACAGCTCCGCGCTTCCGTGAGTCGCCTTGTTCCTACTGTCGTCTTTCCTCGAAGGACCGCACTACAGCAAACTCACCCTTTATCTGCCCGGCCACCCTCCCACAAAGGTAATAGCATAGCTGGCGAAGACGTGTGACGCGCTGGCGATCCGTGCTTACGGAAAAGTTGTCGTAGTCTTCGGAGTTAATACGTAGAATTTCATCTAGTCGAGCACGGTCTAAATCGAATGTATGCGCGATCTGATTTCGAAGCCTGTTCAAGCCTTCGACCGTGGGGAGCATCTGCGGGTCGTTTACGCCGAATCCCAATAGGTAAGCTATCTCAAGCTTTTGTGCGAAACCTGCCTTTACATCCTTCATGCCAACATGGGTTGTCGCGTAGGCACGGATGTACTGCAATAGGACGTGCTCTATAATCAAGTGCGCCTTGAGGAGCGCGTATTCGATGTTCTGTGTGCGAGGGAACTTCTTCGCTAACTGCTCAAGGTCTTCCGCAATCGCTTCTATCTCTGCTTCCCGTTCCTCTGCCGACGTGTAGTGGGCTTCGGAATCAATACTGAAACTACCCTGTTTAAAAAAATCATGCGCAGTCTGCATGTTTGGCTTAGGGCGTTTGACTTGTCGGCGCTTCATTTCTTGACCCTACTCATTCCACAGCCGTCCATGCCTTATCCTACCCAAAGCGTTGAAAACAATAAGCTCTCCGTAGGAACGGCAGTTTCTCCTAGAATTACAGGGAACTAACGTCAGGAAGTGTCGGCGTAGGTGCTGCAGCACCTCAATCGGGTTCGGCTAAGACATTTGCGAAATCCGGTGATCGTCGCCAGCTAAGCCCTTGATTAACCGATACGATAGTTCGGGCTCTCGCGGGTGATCTGGACGTCGTGCACATGGCTTTCCTTGAGCCCCGCGCCGGTGATGCGGACGAAGGTGCAATTGTTGCGCATCTCCTCGACCGTGGCGCAGCCGGTATAGCCCATCGCCGCGCGCAGGCCGCCCACAAGCTGGTGCACGACGGCATTGGCCGTGCCCTTGTAGGGCACCTGCCCCTCTATCCCTTCGGGCACCAGCTTGTCGCTGGCGGCATCCTTTTGAAAGTAGCGGTCGGCACTGCCGCGGGCCATGGCGCCGAGGCTGCCCATGCCGCGATAAGCCTTGAAGGTCCGGCCTTGGTAGAGGATCACCTCGCCCGGGCTTTCGTCGGTCCCGGCCAGCATCGAGCCCACCATGGCACAGGAGGCGCCGGCGGCGATGGCCTTGGCGAAATCGCCCGAGAACTTGATGCCGCCATCGGCGATGATCGGGGTGCCCTCGGCGGCCTCGACGCAATCCATGATCGCGGTGAGCTGGGGCACGCCGACGCCCGCCACCATCCGCGTGGTGCAGATGCTGCCCGGCCCGATACCGACCTTGATGGCATCGGCCCCGGCACCGATCAGCGCGCGGGTCGCCTCGCTCGTAGCGACGTTGCCGGCGACGATCTGCACCTCGTTCGACAGGCCCTTGGCGCGTTCCACCGCCTTGGCCACGCCCTCGGAATGGCCATGCGCGGTGTCGATCACGATCATGTCGACCCCGGCATCGACCAGCGCGGACGAGCGTTCGAACCCGGCATCGCCCACGGTCGAGGCCGCGGCACAGCGCAGGCGGCCAAGCTCATCCTTGCAGGCGGTGGGGTTGAGCACGGCCTGCTCGGTATCCTTGAGCGTCAAGAGCCCGGTCAGCTTGCCATCCTTGTCGGTGACCAGCAGCTTCTCGATCCGGCGGGCGCGCATCAGGTTCTTGGCCTCTTCCCGGTCCGCCGGCTCGCGCAGGATGGCGAGATCGTTCGAGGTCATCATGACGTGGACCGGTGTGTCCTCGGAATCGGCAAAGCGCATGTCGCGGTTGGTCACGATGCCGACGACCCGGCGCTTTTCATCGACGACGGGGAAGCCGGTGAAGCCGTAGCGCTCGGTCAGGGCCTTGGCGTCGGCCAGCGTCTGGTTGGGGGTCAGGGTCACCGGGTTGTAGACGATGCCGGATTCGAAGCGTTTGACCCGCCGTACTTCGCGGGCCTGCTCTTCGACCGTCAGGTTGCGGTGAATGACGCCAATGCCGCCTGCCTGTGCCATGGTGATCGCCATGCGCGATTCGGTCACGGTGTCCATGGCCGAACTCAGAAGCGGGATGTTGAGGTGGATCGACTTCGTCACTTGCGTCCGCGTGTCGGCCGTATTCGGCAGCACGCTCGATTTCGCGGGTACGAGCAGAACGTCATCGAAGGTCAGCGCCTCACGAATCTCCATCGGGGGTCTCCATGGCAGGGATCGTTTGGCGCTTCCCTATTACATGGATCGGGGGCGGGTGAAAGGCCAATTCGTTGGCGGGAGGGCAAGGCCGGGTTGCGTGCAGCGCCGGGGCGGGGGCCTTGCCGGGGGTGGGATTTCGGGCCACCGTGGCGGCAATGGGCAAGCGAGGGGAGGATGGAGCATGACGAAACACGGCTACGAGGCGGGGCGGCTCGATCTGCCCTTCGTGGGTATCCCGACCTTCGGCAAGCGGCCCTACCTGGCCGACTGGACGGCGATCGAGGCGGATGCCGCGATCCTCGGGGCGCCGTTCGATTTCGGCACCCAGTGGCGTCCCGGCGCGCGGTTCGGGCCGCGCGGCGTGCGCGAGGCCTCGACGCTGTTCAGCTTCGGCCATGCCGGGGCCTATGACCACGAGGACGATGTGACCTACCTGCCCGGCGACGTGCGGATCGTCGATCTGGGCGATGCCGATATTGTCCATACCGACACGATGAAGAGCCATGCCAATATAGAGGCGGGCGTGCGGGCGATCCTGAAGGCGGGCGCGCTGCCGGTGGTGATCGGGGGCGATCATTCGGTGAATATCCCCTGCATCAACGCCTTCGACGATCAGGGCGATATCCATATCCTGCAGATCGACGCGCATCTCGATTTCGTCGACGAACGTCACGGCGTTCGGTTCGGTCACGGCAACCCGATGCGGCGGGCGGCGGAGAAGGCCTATGTCACCGGCCTGACCCAGCTGGGCATCCGCAATGTCAGCTCCACCGCCAAGGAAGGCTATGACGACGCCCGCGCCATGGGCTCGGATATCCTGTCGGTGCGGCAGGTGCGCAAGCTGGGGCCAGAGGCGACGGCGGCGCGGATTCCGCAGGGCGCACGGGTCTATATCACGCTCGATATCGACGCCTTCTGCCCCTCGATCGCGCCGGGCACGGGCACGCCCAGCCATGGCGGGTTTCTCTATTACGATGTGCTGGAGATCCTGCAACAGGTGGCGCGACGGCACGAGGTGGTGGGCATCGACCTTGTCGAGGTGGCGCCGGATTACGATCCGACGGGCGGCACGTCGATCCTTGCGGCGCAGGTGCTGCTGAACCTTCTGGGGTTCGTTTTTCACGCGAATAGTGGCGGGTAAGAGGCCGTTTTCTTTAAAAGAAAACGGACCGAATTCTTTTAAAGAATTCGAGGCTTCCGGCGTTCGGGCACGGGATCGTGGCCGCATTTTCCCCATGGGTTGCATCGCGCGATCCGCCAAAGAGCCAGCCATCCGCCTTTCAATGCGCCATGCGTCTCCAAAGCTTCCAGCGCATAGGCGCTGCAGGTCGGCTGGTACCGGCAATGCCAGCCGACCCAAGGGCTGAAGACAAGACGGTAGGCCTTGACCGGCAGGGCAAGGATATGGGCCAGCGGGCTCATCCGCCGTGCAGCTTTCGCAGCGCGTAAAGGAAATCCCGTTGCAGATCCTCGAAATCGCGCGCCGCCGTCACCTCGTGCCGGCCGATCAGGGCGTAGTCCCAGCCTTCCCGCCCATGCTCGGGCAGGAGGAGCCGGGCCACCTCGCGCAGGCGCCGCTTGGCGCGGTTACGGGCCACGGCGTTGCCGACCTTCTTGGAACAGGTGAACCCCACGCGCACCATGGCACAGCCATCGCCCCGGTCGCGCCCTTGCACCAGCATCGAGCCGGTGCCTTGACGCCGGGCGCGGTTGAGCGCAAGGAATTCCGGCCGTTTGCGCAGGGTTTGCACGCAAAGAGACACCGCCGGGGGCGTATTCCCCGTTTTATCGACGGGGGCCTCCGGCGGTGGCATGATCATCAAAGAGCCTGAAAGGCCGAGGCTTACGCGCTCAGCGACTTCCGGCCGCGGCTGCGGCGTGCGTTCAGGATCTTGCGGCCCGCCTTGGTGGCCATGCGCGCACGGAAGCCGTGCCGGCGCTTGCGAACCAGGTTCGAGGGTTGAAAGGTGCGTTTCATCGCTCCGGTCTCCGGTCTTGCGGGGCCGTCTGCCGGAATCGGCGCAGCCCGGGGAATGCTTCGAAGCCCG
>JAVJTX010000075.1:0-5513 GCA_040220035.1 Roseovarius sp.
GCCTCTATGCGCCCCTAGAACGGGGCCAAGCGGGCGGTCCTGCCTTGATCATAAGGCGATGTAAGGGGCCGCCGAACGAGTGTCAACGTAACAGGGCGCCGCGCCCTGATCCCGACCAGAAAAGGACAGCCCATGCCCGCATCCCTCCGCCCGATTCTCGCAGCAGCCTTGACGGCGGCCATAGCAATGGGCGCCCCGGCAAAGGCTCAGGACACACCTGACCCGAGCCAGGTCGTCGCCACCGTGAATGGCACCGAGATCACCCTCGGCCACGTCATCGGCGTGCGCGCCGACCTCCCGCGCCAGTACGATCAACTGCCCGCCGCCCTGCTGTTTCAAGGTATCGTCGACCAGCTCGTGCATCAGACCCTTCTGCAACAATCCTTCGAGGGCGAGCTTTCCATGCAAAGCCGCATCCTGCTGGAAAACGAAGAGCGCGCCGTCACCGCCGGCGAAGTCATCACCGAAGTCATGGCAGGTGGCGTTGACGAGGCCAAGCTTCAGGCCGCCTATGATGAGCAATACCCCGACGAGACCGGCGAAACCGAATACCGCGCCTCTCACATCCTCGTTGAAACCGAGGAAGAAGCGCAGGATCTCGTGACCCAGCTCGAGGACGGCGCGGAGTTCGCCGCGCTCGCGCGTGAAAACTCCACCGGCCCCTCCGCCGATGCCGGCGGCGATCTCGGCTGGTTTGGCGAGGGCGACATGGTGCAACCCTTCTTCGAGGCTGTCTCCGCGCTCGAAGCCGGCGAGGTTTCCGCGCCGGTCGAAACACAGTTCGGCTGGCATGTCGTGACCCTTGTCGAAACCCGCGACAAGGAACGCCCCGCCTTCGACACCGTCCGCGATGAGCTTGAAGGCCAGGTGCGCGATCAGATGGTCACGGCCCATATCGAGAAACTGTCGGAAAACGCCAAGATCGACCGTCCCGACACCTCCGACATCAACCCCGAGGCCATCAACGACCCGAGCCTGCTGGAGAACTGACCATGGGCGCAACCCCACCCCTTTCTCCGCTGGCCCCTGCGGCGTTTCCATCGCTGCCCGAAATCGGCGGGGTCAGCTTTGCCACGGCAGAGGCCGGGGTGCGCTATTCCGGGCGGACCGACGTGATGCTGACGCTTCTGGCGCCGGGCACGGCCATGGCCGGGGTCTTCACCCGGTCGGCCACCCGCTCGGCGGCGGTGCTCGACTGCCAGAAGAAAATCCGCTTCCAGTCCGAGGCGGGCGCGGCGATCATCGTCAATTCCGGCAACGCCAACGCCTTCACCGGCCGCAACGGCGAGGCGGCGGTCACTGCCGTCACCTCCGCCGTCGCCCGAACTCTCGATCTGCCCGAGGCGCGGGTCTTCTCCTCCTCCACCGGCGTGATCGGCGAGCCGCTGGCCCATGACCGCATCGCCGCCAAGCTCGATGAGCTGAAAAACAGTCTCGCCCCCACCGGCATCGAGACCGCCGCCCGCGCCATCATGACCACCGATACCTTCCCCAAGGGCGCCGGAACCCAAATCGAGATCGACGGCCAACCGGTGCGCATCGCCGGAATCGCCAAAGGCTCCGGCATGATCGCCCCCGACATGGCGACGATGCTGGTCTATATCTTCACCGATGCCGCCATCGAACAGCCGATCCTGCAATCCATGGTCTCGGCGCTCAACCAGACCACCTTCAACTGCATCACCGTCGACAGCGACACCTCCACCTCCGACACGCTGCTCGTCGCCGCCACCGGTGCCTCGGGCATCCGTGTCACCGAGAACAGCATCACCTTCATGGAAGGTCTGCGCCGCGTCATGCTCGACCTTGCCCATCAGGTCGTGCGCGACGGCGAAGGCGCCACCAAGTTCGTTTCCGTCTCCGTCACCGGTGCCTCCAGCGATGCCGACGCACGCACCCACGGCCTCGCCATCGCCAACTCGCCGCTGGTCAAAACCGCCATAGCCGGCGAAGACCCGAATTGGGGCCGCGTTGTCATGGCGGTCGGCAAATCCGGCGCGCCCGCCGACCGCGACACGCTCAGCATCTGGTTCGGCGATATCCTCGTCGCGAAAGATGGCTGGGTGAACCCCGACTATTCCGAAAAGGCGGCGGCGGCCTATATGAAGAACCCCGAGCTCGATATCCATGTCGACCTCGGCCTCGGCGGCGGCCGCGCCGTGGTCTGGACCTGCGACCTGACCCACGGCTACATCGACATCAACGCCGACTATCGGTCATGAAAACCATACTCGTCTCGGCCGTCGCCCTGATCGACACCGACGGCCGCGTCCTCCTCGCCCAACGCCCCGAGGGCAAGTCGATGGCCGGGCTCTGGGAGTTCCCCGGCGGCAAGATCGAACCCGGCGAAACCCCCGAGGCCGCCCTGATCCGCGAGTTGCACGAGGAGCTAAGCATCGAAACCTGGCAAAGCTGCCTCGCCCCGTTGACCTTCGCCAGCCATACATACGAGGAGTTCCATCTCCTCATGCCGCTCTTCGCCTGCCGCAAATGGGAGGGCACACCAAGAGGCCGCGAAGGCCAGACGCTCAAATGGGCCCGCGTCAACGAACTTCGCAACTACCCCATGCCCCCCGCCGATATCCCCTTGATCGCAATGCTCCGCGACTGGCTCTGAAGGCCGCAGCCGGGCGTTCCGGCAGGGCGGAGTGCCTTATGATTCGTGGAAAATTCCGGCCACATCCGGCCGGCCTGCGCCCGTATCATTAACCTTTCGGCAATATCGCGCGGGTAATTTCAAACACACGATTCCCACGTCGTATGACATTTTTGCGAATACGTCTTCATTCGCTCAAACTTCGTGCTACTTTGAAACCATCGCAGCTTAGGGATGAAAAATGCTTAGAACGGTCTCAATTGGAACCAGTGTCCTGATCCAGGGCCTGTTCGTCAAAGCGCTGCCCGACGGCCGAATCACTGTGCGCATCGGCGGCAAAACCTACAGTGGCCGGCCCGTCACCCGGACTGCCTGACCCGAACATACCGATCTAAAGAAGAAGGGGCGGAATGAATTCCCGCCCCTTTTTCGATTCCGCCATCTTCCGCCGGGATCAGTCGAGATTCCGCTCGACTTCTTCCCGCTCGAAGATCTCGATCACGTCGCCCGCGCGGACATCCTCGTAATTCTCGAAGGCCATCCCGCATTCCTGACCGGATTGCACCTCGGCAACCTCGTCCTTGAAGCGCTTCAGCGTCTTCAGCGTGCCTTCGTGGATCACCACGTCGTCCCGCAGCAGGCGCACCCCGGCAGACCGGCGCGCAACGCCCTCGGTCACCAGACAGCCAGCCACACGGCCAACGTTCGACACCTTGAAGACGTCCTTGATCTGGGCATACCCGATGAAGTTCTCGCGGATCTCGGCACCCAGCAGGCCACTCGCGGCCGCCTTCACGTCATCCACGAGGTCGTAGATCACGCTGTAATAGCGGATTTCCACGCCCTTCTGGTTGGCACTGTTCCGTGCCGGCGCATTGGCCCGAACGTTGAACCCGATCACCGGCGCACCCGACGCCTCGGCCAGCCCGATATCGGACTCGGTGATGGCGCCGACACCCGCATGAAGCACGCGCACGCGCACCTCGTCGTTGCCGATCTTCTCCATCGCCTGAACGATCGCCTCGGTCGAGCCCTGCACATCACCCTTCACCAGGATGGGCAGTTCCTTGACGTTCTCGTTCTCCTTGGCCTGCGCCAGAAGCTGTTCCAGCGTGGTTCCGGCCCCGGCAGCGGCGCGTTTTTCCTTCGCCGCCTTCTGGCGATACTCGGCAATCTCGCGCGCCTGACCTTCCGACCGAACCACGTTCAGAACGTCGCCTGCCTCGGGCGTGCCATTCAGGCCCAGCACCTCGACCGGCACGGACGGCCCGGCTTCCTTGACCCGGTCGCCCCGGTCGTTGATCAGCGCACGCACCTTGCCGTACTGCTCGCCCACGACGAAGATATCGCCCTGGCGCAGCGTCCCGCGCTGAACCAGAACCGTCGCCACGGGGCCACGGCCCACGTCAAGCTGCGCCTCGATCACGGCGCCCTCGGCGGCCCGGTTCGGGTTCGCCTTCAGCTCGAGGATTTCGGCCTGAAGCGCAATCGCCTCCAGCAACTCGTCCAGACCCTGCTTCGTGATGGCCGAGACTTCCACGTCCTGCACTTCGCCCGACATCGCCTCGACGACGACCTCGTGCTGCAGCAACTCCGTGCGCACCTTGTCGGGGTTCGCGGCGGGCTTGTCGCACTTGTTGATCGCCACGATCATCGGCACATTGGCAGCCTTGGCGTGGTTGATGGCCTCGACCGTCTGCGGCATCACCGAATCGTCGGCGGCCACCACGAGTACCACGATATCCGTCACCTGCGCGCCACGGGCCCGCATCGAGGTAAACGCGGCGTGGCCCGGCGTGTCGAGGAAACTAAGAACAGATCCGCTATCCGTCGTCACCTGGTAGGCGCCGATGTGCTGCGTGATGCCACCAGCCTCACCCGAAACCACCTTGGCATCGCGGATCGCATCCAGAACCGAGGTCTTGCCGTGGTCCACGTGGCCCATCACGGTGATGACCGGCGGGCGCGGCAGCAAGTCATCGTCCTTGTCCTCGACGCTGTGGATCACGTCTTCCACGTCCGAATCCGACACCCGCACAACGCGGTGACCGAATTCCTCGATGATCAGCTCGGCAGTATCGGCATCGACCGTCTGGTTCTGCGTGACCATCATACCGTTGTTCATCAGCGCCTTGACCACGTCGCCCACGCGCTCGGCCATACGGTTGGCCAGCTCGGACACCACGATCGCCTCGGGCAGTTGCACGTCGCGAACCACCTTCTCACGCTCTTGCACGCCGCCCATGGCCTTCTGCCGGGCACGCTCCTGCTTGCGCTTCATCGCGGCCATCGATTTCTGCCGCCCGCCTTCGCCGCCCGAAAGCGCCTGGTTCAGCGTCAGCTTGCCGGAACGACGGCCATCGTCGCGGCCCTTGCCACGGCCTTTGCCGGCTTTCTGGTCGCGGTCCGTCTTTACATCGTCGCGGCGCGGCGGCACGGCCTTGACCGGTGTGCGCGCCTGCTGTGCGGCGGCATCTTCCGGGGCGGGCTGCGCAGCGGCCTCGGCGGCGCGCTTCGCGGCATCCACCTCTTCCTGGCGCTTGCGCTCTTCTTCCTCGGCCTTCGCCTTGGCCTTCTCCTCGGCCTCGCGCTGTTCGCGCTCCTTGGCCTCGGCGGCTTCGCGGCGGCGCTGCTTTTCTTCCTCGCGGGCCTTCTCCTCGGCCGCGCGCTGCGCCGTTTCCTCGACCTCGCGTTCCTTGGCAGCCTGCAACGCCTTCATACGGCGTTCCATTTCCGCATCGGAAATCCCGGCAGGACGCTTGCTACCATCAGCCGACGACTGCGAAGACCCGGGCGCAGACCGACCGGGCGCGCCGCCGGGTTTCGCCGGCTTGACGACGCGCTTGCGCTTGGTTTCCACCACGACGTTCTTGGTGCGGCCATGGCTGAAGCTCTGCTTCACGTTCCCCGACCGGGG
>JAVJTX010000076.1:0-83865 GCA_040220035.1 Roseovarius sp.
TCCCGGCAATCTCCTGCTTCTCGATCGACACGATCTGCCCCACGCCATGGGCGGGGTAGACAACGTAATCGTCGGGCCGAAACTCGGATTTCTTGGATTTGCTCATTCAGTCTTTCCTCATCATGCAAACCGTCGCAGACAACGCATTGGGCACGTCCCAGGGGATGTGGTGATCCGATGAGCCGATGCAACAGGCGCAGAAATACCCATTCCCAAACGCAGCTCGGGTGAATGGATACCAGGCGGTGTTATTCATATGTCACGAAATCATAGCATAAAAATGCGACATCTGGAAGCACAATCGCTTGAACCGCCGCATTCCGCCTTTGAATCAAAGGCCTTACACGACGGTCCTCATCCCCTTTTCAGCCACTGAAAGGGCCGCCGGGTATCGAATCAGCTGAACCGCCCGGTTCAGCCCCCCTCGCCGGGGGTTTCCGAGAAATACTTCTCAAGCTTGCCTTCCTCACCGTCACGGTCGTCGGCATTGGCAAGCTGGTCCTTCTTGGTGATGATCACCGGCCACATCTCGGAATATTTCCGGTTGAACTCCACCCAATTCTCCATGTCCGGCTCGGTATCCGGCCGGATCGCATCGGCCGGGCACTCCGGCTCGCAGACGCCGCAATCGATGCATTCGTCGGGGTGGATCACCAGCATGTTCTCGCCCTCGTAGAAACAGTCCACGGGGCATACCTCGACACAGTCGGTGTATTTGCATTCGATGCAGTTGTCGGTCACCACATAAGTCATCTGGCGGGGTCATCCTTCATGCGTTGCGCCTGAATTAATCCAGTGCCCCGGATCATTCAAGCGTGTCAGGACGATTGAGGTCGAGTTTGCGGCGTTCCCGTTTGGTGGGCCGCCCTTTTCCCTCGTAGCGCGGCGCAGCCGGAACGCTGTTCGCCTCCTCGGCTTCCGGAGGGGCCAGATCCTCGTAAAGCGCCTGCGCCTCGGGCGCCGGCCCGCGCCGCACGCCAAGGTCGACAACCCGGATCACCCGCACCCGCTTGGCCTGCGGAAAGGTCAGCACATCGCCCGCGCCCACCGCATGGGCGGGCTTGGCCACCTTCTGGCTGTTCACCCGCACATGCCCGCCCGAGACAAGCTTCGCCGAAAGGCTCCGCGTCTTGAAAAACCGTGCCTGCCACAGCCACTTGTCGAGGCGGATCTTGCCCGGACCTTGCGTCACCGGTGCCTCAGCTCTTGTCCTTCAAGCCCATAAGCGCGGCGGCAAAGGGGTTGTCGGGGTCGATCTTGTCTTTCTTCTCCGGCCTCGCCGAATAGTTGCGGCCGCCCTGCTGCTCGGGCTTGCCACGCGGCTTTCCCTTGCCCTTGGGTTTGCGGCCCTGTCCCTGACCCTGCCCGTCGCCCTGCGGCTTGCCTTGCCGGCGCTGGTTGTTCTGCCGGTTGGCCTTGGGCCGCCCGGCCCATGTGAAGGTAAAGAACACCTCGAGCTCGGGCTGCGCCACCTCGGCCGGCGTCTCGCCGGGCAGGATTTCCTCCTCGGGCGTCGCGGGAATCTCCGCTTCGTCCTCCGGCGCCTCGGCCGGTTCCGCCGCGATCGGCGCCTCTCCCGCGTCGGCGATCTCTTCGACCTTGTCCTCGACCGTCTCGGCCGGTGCATCCGCCGTCTCCGGTACGCTGCCCGCCGCGGCCTCGGCTTCGTCCATCACCGGCGTATCGGCCGCCTGCGGCGCGCCGCCCTCCGCCGTATCCATCACCGGCGCATCGCCGCCCTCGGCCACCGCCGCCTCGTCAGCCGAGGCATCCGCCAACGCCTGATCCACAGCCTTGACCTTCTCGCGCTCGCCGCGCTCGGCCTTGTAGCCCAGCCCCTGCATCAGGTCGGCAAACTGCTCCAGCGTCATGCCGGTGATCGACAGCATATCGGCCTTGGCCTCGAACCCGCCCCGGCTGTCCTCGGCCCGCAGCATGTCGGCCAGCCGTTCCAGCATGTCGATCCGGATCGCCCGCTCGCCCGCCGAGCGATAGCCCGCCATGGCGTAATAGCCCTCGGTCGTCTCGGTCGCCGGTACCGTCACCAGCCCGGGCGGCGGCGACTCGGGGAACTCGTCCAGCCCCTTTGACAGCGACCACAGAACCAGCCGCAGCCTTGTCGGCGCGGGCTTCAGCAGCAGCGGCATGAAGATCGTGAACTGCCCGAACCGCACCCCATGCTTGCGCAGCGCCCCGCGCGAATCCTGATCCAGCGCCTTGACCTCGTCGGCCACCTGACCGCGCGGGATCACGCCGAAATTCTCGACCATCTGAAAGCCGAAGCCGCGCGCCAGCCCGGTCAGCGCCTCATCGCGCTGGATGTTCAGCAGCGGCTCGAACAGCGTGGCGACCTTCCGGTCGATGAAATGCTGCAGGCGCCGTTGAACCTTCTGCATCACCTCCGGCCCGGCGGTGTCGTCCACATAGGCCGAAATCCCCGGCTTCAGCGGGTCCGACCCGGCGACAAGCTTGCCCACCGCCTGCTCGCCCCACATCAGGCCGCCCTGCTCGGTGAAATCGATCTCGGTATCCGGCGCGTTGTAGAACCGGTCGGCCCGCAGGTGGAAATGCGGGCTCAGCGCCTGCAAACTCGCCTGCTGCAGCGTCTTGGCCTCCTGCCCCGCTGCCGCCTTGTCCTGGATGAAACGGAATCCTTCCAGCCGGCCGACGAATTCGCCCTCGACCGTCACCTCACCGCTATCGTTCACTTCGGCCACGATGGCCTCCTTCTGCTTGAGCCGCCTGAGCAGCACCGACGTGCGCCTGTCGACAAATCTTTGTGTCAAGGCGCCGTGGAGCGCATCCGACAGGCGGTCTTCTACCGCGCGAGTCGCCTCGCGCCAATGGGTTTCGTTCTCGATCCAGCCATTCCGCTGGGCCACATAAGTCCAAGTCCTGATATAGGCCAGACGTTTCGACAACGTATCAATGTCGCCTTCGGTTCGGTCGATTCGGCGAACTTGACGCGAAAACCAGTCTTCGGCGACCCGCCCCCGCTCGTGCAGGTCGCAATAGATCTTCTCCAGCAGCCCGGCATGCTCGGCATGGCTGATGCCCCGGAAATCCGGCACCCGGCACACATCCCACAGCAATCGCACAGACGGCCCGTCGCTGGCCCTTGCCCGCACCTCGGCGACCTCGGCCAATGTCTTGAGCGCGCCCAGATCGTCGGCCTCCCGCGCCTTGATCAACCGCTCATTATCGGGCCTGACCTCCAGCGAGGCGATCAGCGCATCCAGATGGCCAAAGCTCAGCGCCGGGTTGCGCCATTCCAGCTTCTGAATGGGCGCGAACCGGTGATCCATGATCGCCTGCGCCACCTCGGGGTCAAGGTCCGGCGCCTCGCCCGTCACCCCGAACGTGCCGTTGCTCATGCCCCGCCCCGCGCGCCCCGCGATCTGGGCCAGCTCGTTGGGCTGCAACGCCCGCATCCGCCGCCCGTCGAACTTCGACAGCGACGAGAACGCCACGTGATCGATATCGAGGTTCAGCCCCATCCCGATCGCATCCGTCGCCACGAGGTAATCCACGTCGCCGTTTTGATACAGCTCCACCTGCGCGTTCCGCGTCCTGGGGGAAAGCGCCCCCATCACCACGGCCGCCCCGCCCTTCTGACGCCGCAAAAGCTCGGCAATCGCATAGACATTCTCGACCGAGAACCCCACGATCGCACTGCGCGCCGGCATCTTCGGGATCTTCTTCGAGCCCGTGTACATCAACTGCGACATCCGCTCGCGCCCGACGAACTCGACCTGCGGCACCAGCGCGGCAATCGCCCCCCGCATCGAATGCGAGCCCAGAAACTGCGTCTCGAGCAGCCCCCGCATCCTCAACAGGCGATCGGTGAAGACATGCCCCCGCTCCGGATCGGCACATAACTGGATCTCGTCCACGGCCACGAAATCCGCGCCCATCCCCTCGGGCATAGCCTCGACCGTGCAGACCCAGTACTGCGTCCGCTCCGGCACGATCCGCTCCTCGCCGGTGACCAGCGCGACCACCGATGGCCCCCGCACCGCGACGATCTTGTCATAGACCTCCCGCGCCAACAGGCGCAGCGGCAGACCGATCACCCCGGTCCGATAGCCCAGCATCCGCTCTATCGCGAAATGGGTCTTGCCCGTGTTCGTCGGCCCCAGAACCGCAAGGGTTCTTGACTGCTCGGCCATGCGACCGCTCCGTTACTGATCAGAGATCTGCGCCGCCGGCCCGGCTTCCCAGATTTTCAAGGGTTTCGGTTACCTCCGCGTGATGCGGATGTATAGCCAGAACCCGCTCAAAGGCTTCGATGGCAAGGTCGAACCGGTTGATCTCGCCCAGAATGACGCCCAACGCGGCAATCGCCTCAAAATGCCGGGGCTCCAGCGCCAGCGCCCGCTCCAGATCGGCCACCGCCGGCCCGAACATCTCGGCCCGCGCAAAGGCCACGGCCCGCCGGTGCCAGCCCTCGGCATAGTCCGGCGCATGATCGGTCAGCGCGGTGAAATGCCCGATCGCCGCCTGCGTATCACCCGCCTCCAGCGCATCGCTCCCGCGCTTCAAAAGCAGGTCCATCGCCGGCGAGCCCGATTTCGACCATTCCATCTCGATATCCCTCGCCACCCGCCGCGCGCCCGCCGGGTCGGCATCCTGCAACTGGCCATACAGCCAGTCGAGCTTCTCCTGATCCGCCGCGAAAGAAACGGTTGAAAACAGGACTACCGCCATCAACGACGCAACGGTACGATTGAGAAATTGGAATGACATGCCCATAACATCCCTGAATTTAGCGCCCGTCGCGGGGAATCATAGCCCCCCGATGGCAATACCGGAGGAAATTGAACATGAGTGATGTGATCGACAGCGCCGTTGCGGCCCTCAAACCCAAGGTCGGCGACGGGTTCGACGACGGCACCGCCAAGTTCGTCATCGAAGGCGAAGGCGCCATCATGATCGACGACAAGGGCGTGCGCGAAGGCGATGAAGAGGCCGACGTGACCCTCACCGCCGAGGCCGAGACCTTTCAGGCCATCCTCGAGGGCGATCTCGACCCCACCTCCGCCTTCATGTCCGGCAAGCTCAGCGTCGACGGCGACATGGGCCTCGCGATGAAGCTCGGCTCCGTTCTGGCGTGACAGAAACCGCCCCCTTCTTCGACGAGATGTCCGACGGGCCCGGCGGTGGCCGGGCATGGTGGGCCGACACGGCCGACGGTACCCGCATCCGTCTGGGCCTCTGGCGGCCCGAGGGCGCGCGCGGCACGGTCTTCCTCTTTCCCGGCCGCACCGAGTATATCGAGAAATACGGCCGCGCCGCCCGCGATCTGGCAGAGCACGGCCTCGCCACCTTCACCATCGACTGGCGCGGTCAGGGCCTCGCCGACCGCCTCGTCGATGATCCGATGGCCGGCCACGTCATGCATTTCCCCGACTACCAGCACGACGTGCGCGCCATGCTGGCCGCCGCCGAGGAACTCGACCTGCCCCGCCCGTGGCACCTGCTCGGCCATTCAATGGGCGGCTGCATCGGCCTGCGCGCGGCGATGGAGGGGATGCCCGTCGCCTCCTGCGCCTTCTCGGGGCCGATGTGGGGCATCCGCATCGCCGACGCCCTGCGCCCCGTCGCATGGTCGCTGTCATGGACCTCCAAGCGCCTCGGCATGAGCCACCTCTACGCCCCCGGCACGGCGGGCGGCAATTACGTGCTCACCGAACCCTTCGAGACCAACAAGCTCACCCGCGACCCCGAGATGTACGCCTACATGACCCGCCACCTCACCGACCAGCCCGAGCTTGGCCTTGGCGGCCCCAGCCTGCACTGGCTGCACGAGGCGCTGATGGAAACCCGCGCGCTGGCCCGCAAGCCCGCGCCCGACCTGCCCTGCCTCACCATCATGGGCTCGGACGAGGATATCGTCGACATCCCCCGCATCCGCCAGCGCATGGCCGCATGGCCCGGCGGCCGGCTCGAGGTGATCGAGGGCGGACGCCACGAGGTGATGATGGACGACCCCGAGACCCGCGCTGCGGTCTTCGGCATGATGGGCGATTTCTTCACCCGCCACGGCGCCGTCGCCGCCCACGCCTGAGCCCCCTTTCCCCCCGCCCGAACCGGGCTATCCTTCGCCCATGGTTCTGGAATTCAAACCACAGGGCATTTACTGCCCGGCGGGCGATTTCTTCATCGACCCGTGGCGCCCTGTCGACCGGGCGCTCATCACCCATGGCCATGCCGACCACGCCCGCCCCGGCCATGCCCGCTATCTTGCCACGGCGGCCGCCGCGCCGGTCATGCGCCACCGGCTGGGCGAGATCACCCTCGACACCGTGGATTATGGCGAGACCCGCCGGATCGGCGGGGCGAGCGTCTCCTTCCACCCGGCCGGCCACGTCCCCGGCTCCGCCCAGATCCGCGTCGAAGTGAAGGGCGAGGTCTGGGTCGTCTCCGGCGATTACAAGACCGAACCCGACCGCCTGTGCGAGCCGTTCGAACCCGTCCCCTGCCACAGCTTCATCACCGAATGCACCTTCGGCCTGCCCGTCTTCACATGGGCGCTCGAGGC
The DNA here is from genome assembly GCA_040220035.1 of Roseovarius sp. Taxonomy (GTDB): domain Bacteria; phylum Pseudomonadota; class Alphaproteobacteria; order Rhodobacterales; family Rhodobacteraceae; genus Roseovarius. Next base: position 6,542 of record JAVJTX010000076.1, read on the forward strand.
CGAGGTGGCAGATGAAATCAACCACTGGTGGGCCACCAACGCCGCCAATGGCCGCTTCTCCCTCCTCGGCGCCTATTCGCTGGGCAAGGCCCAGCGCGTCCTGTCGCTCCTCGACCCGTCCATCGCCCCCATCCTGACCCACGGCGCCGTCGAGAACACCAACGCCGTTCTCCGCGCCCAAGGCCTGCCACTGCCCGACACCATCCACGTCACCCCCGATACCAAAGCCGCCGACCATTCCGGCGCCCTCGTCCTCGCCCCGCCCGGCGCGCTCTCTTCCACATGGGCCCGCCGCTTCCGCCCCGCCTCCACCGGCTTTGCCTCCGGCTGGATGCGCCTGCGCGGCGTCCGCCGCCGCCGCGCGCTCGACCGTGGCTTCGTCATGTCCGACCACGCCGACTGGGACGGGCTGAACGAGGCCATCAAGGCCACCGGCGCCGAAACCATATACGCCACGCATGGTTACACCGACATCTTCGCGCGCTGGTTGACCGAACAAGGCTACAACGCCCATGTCGTCCCGACCGAGTTCACCGGCGAATCCCTCGACGACGACCCCGACCCCGAGACCGACCCCGCCCCATGAAACGCTTCGCCACCCTCTTCGCCACCATCGACCAGACCACCAAGACCACCCGCAAGGTCGCGGCGCTGGCCGACTACCTGCGCCACGCCCCCGAGGATGACCGCCTCTGGACCATCGCGCTCTTCTCCGGCCGCCGCCCCCGCCGCACCATCACCACCACCCGCCTGCGCGAATGGGCCGCCGAACGCGCCGGCATCCCCCTCTGGCTATTCGAGGAAAGCTACCCGATCGTCGGCGATCTGGCCGAAACCATCGCCCTCGTCCTGCCCGAACCCGCCGAGACGCATGACGACACACTCACCACATGGATCACCCGCCTCCGCGCGCTCGACACCGCCCCCGAGGAGGACCGCAAGACCGCCATCCTCGACGCTTGGAACCGGATGGAACCGCTCGAACGCCTCGTCTTCAACAAGCTCCTCACCGGCGGCTTCCGCGTCGGCATCTCCCGCAAGCTGATGACCCGCGCGCTGGCGCAGGCCACCGGACAGGACGAAGCCCAGCTCGCCCACCGCCTCATGGGCGACTGGACGCCGGAAACCACCACATACCACGCCCTTATCGAGGCCGAGGACAAGGCGGCGGAACTCTCCCGCCCCTACCCGTTTTGCCTCGCCCACGGGCTGGATGAAGAAACGCCGGAATCATTGGGAAAGCCAACAGATTGGCACGCCGAATGGAAATGGGACGGCATCCGCGGCCAGCTCATCCTGCGCGGCGCCGAACACTTCGTCTGGTCCCGCGGCGAGGAGTTGATGACCGACCGCTTCCCCGAACTCGCCCGCGCCCGCGACTTCCTCCCCGCCGGCACCGTCATCGACGGCGAGATCGTCGCGTGGCAAGACCCCCACCCCCTCCCCTTCAACGCCCTGCAAAAACGCATCGGCCGCAAGACCGTGCCGAAGAAACTGCTGAAAGAAGCCCCCGTCATCCTCCTCGCCTACGACCTGCTCGAGGAAAACGGCCAAGACCTCCGCGACCTCCCCTTCGCCACCCGCCGCACCCGTCTCGACGCGCTCCTGCAAGACCTGCCCGCCGACGCCCCCCTGCGCCCCTCCCGCCTCATCCCCTTCGACACATGGGACGACCTCGCCCAAACCCGCGCCACCGCCCGCGATCACCGCGCCGAAGGCGTCATGCTCAAACGCGGCGACAGCCCTTATCACGTGGGCCGCAAAAAAGGCGACTGGTGGAAATGGAAGCTCGACCCGCTCACCATCGACGCGGTCATGATCTACGCCCAGCAAGGCCATGGCCGCCGCGCCAACCTCTTCACCGACTTCACCTTCGCCGTCTGGTCCGGCAACGATCTCGTGCCCTTCACCAAGGCCTATTCCGGCCTCACCGACAGCGAATTCCGCAAGATCACCGCATGGGTCCGCAAGAACACGATGCAACGCTTCGGCCCCGTCCGGCAGGTCAGCCCCGAGCATGTCTTCGAAATCGCCTTCGAAGGCATCTTCCCAAGCCCCCGCCACAAATCCGGCATCGCCCTGCGCTTCCCCCGCATGAGCAGGTGGCGCCACGACAAACCGGTGCAGGAGGCCAACTCCCTCGACGACCTGCACGCCCTGCTCGCGCAATTCGGCTGAGAATCCACCTTCCCCGCCATCCCATCCCGCGCTAACATCGCGTTCGATTTACATAGCGATCCATTCCATGCGCCTGCTTTTCGCCCTGACCCTGCTTCTCGCCACCGCCACCGGCGCGCTGGCCGACCGTGTCGCCCTCGTCATGGGCAACGGCAATTACCGCCATGCCAAGCCGCTGAAGAACGCCGCCAACGACGCCACCGACGTGGCCAAACGCCTGCGCGAGATGGGCTTCACCGTCTTCGAAGGCATCGACCTGCCCCAGCGCGACGCCCTCCTCCTCGTGCAGAAGGTCGGCCAGCGCCTGACCTACGACGACACCGTGCTCTTCTACTTCGCCGGCCACGCCACCCAGCTCGGCAGCCAGAACTACATCATGCCCGTCGACGCCTCCCCGGGCAGCGAGAACGAACTGGTCCTCAGCTCGATCAGCCTGCAATCCATCCTCGCCACGCTGGAATCCCGCGCCCAGACCCGCCTCGTCATCCTCGACGCCTGCCGCAACAACCCCTTCGTCGCCAGCGCCGACGGCTCCCGCTCCGCCGATGACGCCGCCCGCGGCCTCTTCCGCATGGACGCGGGCGTCGGCTCCTTTATCGCCTACTCGACCGAGCCGGGCAACGTCGCCTCCGACGGAGCCGGCCGCAACAGCCCGTTCACCGAGGCACTGCTGCGCCATATCGACCGCCCCGGCGAGAACATCCACGCCATCATGCGCCGCGTCCGCGCCGACGTGATGGAAGCCTCCAACAACCGCCAGATCCCGTGGGAAAACTCGGCCCTGATCGACGAGGTCTACCTCGCCGGCCTCCCCCGCACCGCCGACACCGCGACCGGCACCAACACCGCCCTCGCGCGCCCCGCCGTCACCCACAATCCCCGCCCGGCGCTGGTGAACGAAACCTGCCTCTCCGGTCAGATCGCCGGGGTGCCCACCCGGCTCTGCACCTCCAGCGTGCTGGCCTCGCAAGGGTCCAACAGCTACGGCCCCGAGAACCTGATCGACGACAAGCCCGAAACCGCATGGGTCGAAGGCGTCAGCGGCACCGGCGAGGGCCAGACCCTCGCGTGGGAATTCGGCGCCGACACCGACATCAACATGCTCTACCTGATCAACGGCTACGCCAAATCTGACCGCACCTTCACCCGCAACGCCCGTGTCTCCAGCCTCCGCGTCACCGGCTCCACCGGCGCACAGGCCACGCTCTCCTTGCGCGACACGATGGAATGGCAGCGCTTCGACCTGCCTGGCATGGCGGCGCAACGCTGGCTCCAGCTCGAAATCCTCGGCACCTACCCCGGCACCCATTACCAAGACACCGCGATCTCGGCACTGGGATACCAATAGGCGACGGGCGCGCGATGACGGGCACACGCCCGGCAGGTCCAATTCGCAAGCCGGCCAGTGCCGTTCCGTTGGGTGGCGTTCTCCAATAACATCACACCCAATCCCCCCCCAAACCTTTCGCGCTTCCCTAATCCCCGCCCCTGGTGCATCTTCTCCGTCGTAGCAATCACAAGGCCGAGGCCATGTTCCGAGTAGTCTGCGCCGCCCTGGCGCTTCTTTTTCCAGTATCCGCCGCCCACGCGCAGCAGGTCCATTTCGACGGCGAGCTTCGCGTCGGCGCCACCAGCCTCAATGGCGGCGAAGGCATCGGCGCCGCCGACCTGATCATGGGCTTCGACTTCTTCCGCACCGTCCCCCTGGGCGCCGAACTGGGCTTCTACGGTTTCGCCGGCAAGGCCGGCCGCCCGCATGAAACCTACGCCGCGCTCGTCTGGGACGACAAATGGCGCGTGGGCTTCACCCGCTCGGCCTATGACACCGTGCTGATTTCGACCTTCGACCACACCGCCCCGCGCGTGGGCTCGAACCGCGTCGAATACACCCGCGCGCTGGCCACCGTCGAACCCATCCGCCGCGGCGCCGTGCCGTGGGGCCTCTCCTATTCCGGAACCTACGGCCAGACCACCGTCGTCGCCTCCGCCCACCACGCCAGCAAGGGCGATTTCACCGCCATCGCCCTCGCCGTCTCTCGCGAGTGGGACAAGCTCACCCTCGCCGGCGCCATCGAGGGCGTATGGGCCGACATCGTCACCACCGACGGCATCAACGCCAAAATCGGCGGCACCTATGATTTCGGCGCCTTTCGCACCGGCCTCGCCTACCTCCACCCCGGCGCCAACGCGCGGCCCGACACGCTGGCGCTCGACCTCGCCTATTCCCCCCTCAAGGGGCTCGACCTGCTGGCTTTTGGCGAGATCAGTCTCGACGACAAGGACGACGCCTACGGCGTGGCGGCCGATTTCATCCTCCGCGACAGCACCTCATGGATCGTCTCGGCCACCGAAAGCCGCGCTGGCACCGCCTTCCACGCCACGCTCGAACAGCGCTTCTGACGCCGAATACGCCGTTGCGCAACGCCCGGGCGGTTAACCCGGCCCGCACGGGGCAGGCACCGCGAAAAATACCGACGTAATACCGACGTAATACCGACGCGATACCGAAACTGGAAATCTTGCCATTTCAGGGCATTAACCCTGATTCGCCCAATATCGCCTGAATCCGCGGCAATCTCCCCGCTTGAGCCTGCCGTCGCCTCCTCCTATGTCTGATCCCAAACCTGACAGGAGAGCTTCATGATCCATCTGCCCCGGCCCGCCTTCGACGCCAACGCCAGCTCCGGCTCCTACAACCTTGGCGACCTGCCGGAATGGGACCTGACCGATCTCTACGCCTCCGAAGACGCCCCCGAGCTTCAACGCGACATGGACTGGCTGCAAAAGGAATGCGCCGCCTTCGCCGCCGATTACGAGGGCAAGCTTGCCACGCTCGGCGCCGCGGGCCTTCTGACCTGTATCGAGCGTGACGAGAAGATCAGCGCCATCGCCGGGCGCATCATGTCCTTCGCGGGGCTGCGCTATCACCAGATCACCACCGATCCGGGCCGCGCCAAGTTCCTCTCCGACTGTCAGGAAAAGATCACCACCTACACCACCCCGCTGGTCTTTTTCACCTTGGAACTCAATCGGTTGGAAGACGACGCTCTCGCAGGAATGTACGCGGAGAACGCGGACCTCGCCCGCTACAAACCGATCCTCGACCGCATCCGCGCTATGAAGCCCTACCAGCTCTCCGACGAGCTCGAGAAGTTCCTCCACGACCTTGGCGTCGTGGGCGACGCGTGGGAGCGGCTCTTCGACGAAACCATCGCCGGGCTCACCTTCACCGTCGACGGCGAAGAGCTCGGAATCGAGGGCACGCTCAACCTGCTCACCGAACAGGAGCGCGCCAAGCGCGAGGCCGCCGCCCGCGAACTCGCCCGCGTCTTCGGCGAGAACATCCGCACCTTCGCCCGCGTCCACAACACCACCGCCAAGGAAAAGGAAGTCGTCGACCGCTGGCGCCAGATGCCCACGGCCCAGACGGGCCGCCACCTGTCGAACCACGTCGAACCCGAGGTCGTCGAGGCCCTGCGCGACGCCGTCGTCGCCGCCTACCCCAAGCTCAGCCACCGCTATTACGAGCTCAAACGCAAATGGCTCGGCCTCGACACGATGCAGGTCTGGGACCGCAACGCGCCCCTGCCCATGGAAGAGAAAAAGACCGTCGACTGGCCCACGGCGCGCGGCATGGTGATGGACGCCTATTCCGCCTTCGACCCCCGCATGGGCGAGATCGCCGAGCCCTTTTTCGACAAGGGCTGGATCGACGCCGCCGTCAAACCCGGCAAGGCCCCCGGCGCCTTCGCCCACCCCACCGTGACCGACGTGCACCCCTACGTGCTGCTCAACTACCTCGGCAAGCCGCGCGACGTGATGACACTGGCGCATGAGCTGGGCCACGGTGTCCATCAGGTGCTCGCCGCTGATCAGGGCGAACTCCTCTCCTCCACCCCGCTGACACTGGCCGAAACCGCCAGCGTCTTCGGCGAGATGCTGACCTTCCGCAAGATGCTCGACGCCGCCAAGGACCAGCAGGAACGCAAGGTCCTGCTCGCCGGCAAGGTCGAGGACATGATCAACACGGTCGTCCGCCAAATCGCCTTCTACGACTTCGAATGCAAACTCCACGCCGCCCGCCGCGAAGGGGAACTGACCCCCGAGGATATCGGCGCGCTGTGGATGTCGGTGCAGGGCGAAAGCCTCGGCCCGGCCTTCGAATTCATGGACGGCTACGACAGCTTCTGGGCCTATATCCCCCACTTCGTCCACTCGCCCTTCTACGTCTACGCCTATGCCTTCGGCGACGGGCTGGTGAACGCGCTCTACGCCGTCTACGAGGAAAACCCCGACGGCTTCCAGGACAAGTATTTCGACATGCTCCGCGCCGGCGGCTCAAAGCACCACAAGGAGCTTCTGGCCCCCTTCGGCCTCGACGCCTCCGACCCGGCCTTCTGGGACAAGGGGCTTTCGATGATCTCCCGCTTCATCGACGAGCTGGAAGCGATGGAAAACTAACCCGAAAAGACGGAACAGCACGGGCCGGAAAGTTCCCCCTTTCCGGCCCGTTTCGTTTCAACCATTCCTACTCTTGCCGCGCCGTCATCCACCCGTTCAGGCGCCACATCCCCCACGCCAGCGGGATCGCCGCCAAACCGCCCACCACATAGGCCAGCGGCTCGTCCCCGAAGCTCTCGAAAAGCTGCGTATAGGCGTGGATGCCGGCAAAGGTCATTGCCGCGTTGAATATCCCCCGGTTCGCCCGCACCGCGGCGACATAGATCACCACCGCCAGAACCACCGCCCAGACCACCGAATAGACATGGTGCGAGATCACCAGCGTCCCCGCCCGGAACGCCTCGCGCTGCGCCTCGAACTCCTCCCATGTCTGGTCCGGACCACTATACCGCCCCGGCCCCCACATAGTCTCGCCCACCATGTCACCCCAGAGCGAGCCCACCAGCGCGCACAGGCTCGCCACGATGAACCCCAGCACCGACAGCACCCTCGCATGCCGGGCCCAGCGCTCCGGCCACACGTTCTTGGCCCAGATCAGAAGCAAAACCATCACCCCCATCTGCAAAATCGTCAGCGTGGGCTCCGGCGAATAGAACACGTAAGCGGCATGGAAATATGCGGTCCCGGTGTCCAGCATCTGCGCAAACGGCGCAATCGCCAGCGCCGTGATCAGCCGCACATCGGTCAGCACCCCCGCCCCGGCAATCAGCACGCTGGCATAGAGGTACAGCACCGCCACCGGCAGCCCCGACACCTCGTTCTGCACCATCACCAGCGCACAGCCCCCCAGATGCAGCGCCACGCCCATCAGAAAGATCGCCCCGGTCACGAACTGCGTCGTCCACGCCCCGCGCCACAGGGCAACGCCACCGGCCACCGCCACGATGACGCCGGCGAACAGCATCACCCAGCCGGCGCTCTCCTCGTACTTGTCGATCAGCTCGAACACGCCGCCGCCGATCAGCATCCCCGCCCCGATCAGCGCGGCGGCATTGCCGAACATCCGGTACATCTCGCCGCCCTTCGCCAGCACCAGCAGGCCGCCCGCCAGCGCCAGCGCCCCGAACACCGATACCGACACCGCGTTGGCCAGCCAGAAGATCAGCCCCGCCGTCGCCGCCACGATCCCGAAACACAGGATCGCGTTGATCGCCATGGCAACCATGGTCTCCCGCGCCCTCGCCTCGATCACCCGCGCCTGGCGCGCGTCGATCACCCCGTCGGCCACGAGGCTTTTCGTATCCGCTATGGCATGCATTGACCGCCCCTCCCCTTCACGCGAACCGCGCCCAAGATGCGCCAATGCCGGGAAAATACAAGCACTTCCGCCGGCCCGCCCCCGCCTTACGTATCGGCGTCGAGCACCATGTAATCCTCGAATTCCTGCGCGCCGCGGGTCAACTGCGAGATCATCCCCTTCAGCACCTCTATCGCCGCCGGAGAGGTCACGGCGGTGGCATGGTTCAGCCCCTCGCCATCCCCCAGCGCGGTGAAATCCACCACCCGGATCCCCTCGATCCCCTCAAGCTTCTCGGCACTGTCGATCGTGCCCAGCCGCGGCTTGCGCCCGGTCAGAAGCCCCGCCAGCGAAAGCGCCCGGTCCTGCTGCGACACGAAGATCATGAAGGGCTGCGGCAGCTGCCCGATCACGTCGGCCTGCGTGCGGAACACGTCCGGGTCGATATCCGGCGACATCAGCACCACCCCGTTGATCCGGTTCAGCAAGGCCCGGTCCCCGCTCAGCGCCGCCTGCCGCAACGTCTCCATCACAAGCTGCGCGCCCATCGAATGCGCCAGCAGGAACACCCGGTCATCGCCGCCGCGCGTCAGGGTGCCCAGCACCTGCGTGAAATCGTCCCGCGAATACAGCACGCTGTCGCGGTCATAGGCATAGCCGCGCGGATCGCCCGCCGACGGCCACGAATACAACAGCCCCGGCCCGGTCGAGCCGAAATCGGCCCGCATCTGCGCAAACCGATAGACCGCGTCGGAAAACGTGTTGTTGTAGCCATGCACAAAGACAAGCGTCTCGCGGCCCGGCATACGGCGCCGCATCGCCCCCAGCATCTCATCCGCCCCGCGATAGACCTGGCTGCCGGTCATCACGAAATCCGTTGCCGCATCCGGCGGGCCCTCGGGCCATTCCACCTTGCCGGGCGAATGCGTCGGCGGGATCGACACGTCGAGATGCAGGTATTTCAGCCCCCTCGGCCGCTCCTGCCCGAACTGCCGGCCAAGATCGTCAAGCTCGAGCTCGGTCGCCACGTAGATCCGTTCGATACTGGCCGTCGGGTGCGGTGGCGCGAACTGTGCGGCCTGCCGCGGCGAACAGGCCACCAGCGTCACCGCCAGCAGGCCCAGCGCCCCCCGGCGCAGGGCGCATCTCACGGCCGACCGGGCCTTTAACGAATTCGGAACCCCGGACATGAAAAAGCCTCCCCACGGACCACGCGGGAAGGCTACTGTGATTTCAGCAATGCTCCAAGACCTCAGACGGCCGACAGCATGCCTTTTTCCTGCGCGAGGCTGCGCATCCGCTTTTGCAGTTTTTCAAACGCGCGCACCTCGATCTGCCGGATGCGTTCGCGGCTCACGTCATACTGGCCGCTCAGCTCTTCCAGCGTCACCGCCTGATCGCTCAGCCGCCGCTGGGTCAGGATGTCCTTCTCACGATCGTTCAGCACGTCCATCGCCTCGGCCAGCAATTCCCGCCGCGCGGTCAGCTCGTCCTGCTTCTCGTAATCGGCGGCCTGATCGGCCTCCTCGTCTTCCAGCCAGTCCTGCCACTGCATCGAGCTGTCTTCATCCGAACCCACCGTGGCGTTCAGCGACGCGTCGCTGCCCGACATCCGCCGGTTCATGGAAATCACCTCGTCCTCGGTCACGCCCAGATCATGCGCGATCTGCTTGACGTTCTCCGGGCGCAGGTCGCCATCCTCCAGCGCGCCGATGCGCGACTTGGCCTTGCGCAGGTTAAAGAACAGCTTCTTCTGCGCGCTCGTCGTGCCAAGCTTCACCATCGACCAGCTGCGAAGGATGTATTCCTGAATGCTCGCGCGGATCCACCACATCGCATAAGTGGCCAGCCGGAACCCCTTTTCGGGATCGAACCGCTTCACCGCCTGCATCAGGCCGACATTCGCCTCCGAGATCACCTCGGCCTGCGGCAGGCCATAGCCGCGATAGCCCATCGCGATCTTGGCCGCGAGCCGCAGGTGGCTGGTCACAAGCTGGTGGGCGGCCTGCGTGTCCTGCCCTTCGACCCAGCGCTTGGCCAGCATGTATTCCTGTTCCGGTTCCAACAGGGGAAACTTGCGAATTTCCTGCAGGTACCGGTTGAGCCCGCCTTCCGGTGTCGGTGCGGGAAGATTTGCGTAGTTACTCAAAGCCTCGTTCCTTCCAAGTGGACCGGTTAACCAATGTTTAACTGATTAACATTGATTTAAGGTGACGTAGCGGCCGTTTCAAGCCAACTGAACCGATTAGTTTAACAAAGCATGAACCTCTTGCGTTGATTTGGCCAGAGCTGTGACAGCGTTCTCACGCAACCGTGCGCAGTATTCAGCAGGATTTCACTGACGCAGCAAGTTCAGCACCTCTGCGAAATCCTCCGGCAGCGGCGCCTCGAAACGCAGCCACTCGCCCGAAACCGGATGCTCAAACCCTAGAACGGCGGCGTGAAGGGCTTGTCTGCGAAACGCATAAAGGGCGGAAAAAGTTCGCTCCGACAATGCGTTGGCAGCCAATTTTCGCCGACCGCCATAGACCGGATCGCCGATCAGCCCGTGTCCCGCATGGGCCATATGCACCCTGATCTGATGCGTCCGCCCGGTCTCCAGCCGGCATTCCAGCAGGCTCACCGCGCCCGGATTTCCGAAACATTCCAGCACCCGCGCCCGCGTCACCGCATGCCGCCCGCCATCGAACAGCACCGCCTGCCTTTGCCGGTCGGTCCTGTGTCGGGCCAGCTGCGTGGTGATCTTCAGCACGTTGCCCGGCTCGAACGACACCCCCCTTGTGCCCCGCAGTCGCGGATCGGCCGCATCCGGACAGCCATAGGCCAGCGCTAGATAGACCCGTTCCGCACTGTGCTTCTCGAACTGCTTCGCCAGCCCGTGATGCGCCCGATCCGACTTCGCCGCCACCAGAAGGCCAGACGTATCCTTGTCGATCCGGTGCACGATCCCCGGCCGCTTCTCGCCCCCCACACCCGACAGCGTATCCCCGCAATGATGCAAAAGCGCGTTGACCAGCGTGCCCTCGGGGCTGCCCGGCGCGGGGTGAACCACCATCCCCGCCGGCTTGTTGACCACGATCAGGTCACCATCCTCGTATACCACGTCAAGCCGGATATCCTGTGCCACGGTCTCGACCTCGCCCGCCTCCGGCACCTCGATCTCGATCAGGTCGCCCTCGGCCACCCGCGCCTTGCCATCCGTCACCACCGCGCCGTTCACCCGCACCTGGCCGCCACCGATCAGCCGCGCCAGCCGCGTCCGCGACAACGCCGCCCCCTCTGGCACATCGCGCGAAAGCGCCTTATCAAGGCGGGGCGGCGGCGCGGCCGCGATCCGGAAAGACAAGGGTGACGACCCCATGGCGGAAAACTCCCACGAACAGCCGGTCGATGCCGGAACCGTGAAATACCTGCGTATTCTGGTTACGGTGCTGACCGCGACGATGATTCTGGGGTTCATAGTGATCGTGGTGCTGTTTGTCATCCGCTTCTCGGATGCCTTCGCACCCGACCTGCCGGATGTCATCACCCTGCCCGACGGCACCACCCCCACCGCCTTTACCAAGGGCGCCGACTGGTACGCCGTCGTCACCAGCGACGACCGCATCCTGATCTACGACCTCGACAGCGGCGAGTTGCGCCAGACCCTGCAAGTGGAATGAAAGCCTGAGACGCGGCACAAAGGGGAGAGATGGTACCGCCTCCCCGGCTCGAACGGGGGACCTCTAGATCCACAATCTAGCGCTCTAACCTACTGAGCTAAGGCGGCACTGCCAACTGGTCTCTTTCAAGTCGCTTCTTTCAAAACGACTGGGCACTCCTATGCCAAAGCTCTTCAAGCGATGCAACCGCGAATGCTCTTGCGCACATACCTTATTCTCGGATCCGCAAAGTTGTTCCGACATGACCGCACGCCCAATGGCGACACCGAGCCATATCCGTTTTATTTTCAGCCGCGTCCCCCGAAATATCCTTCTTTCGTCTTGTCCTAAGGCATGAAATCGGCCGTGTTCGACGTACGGTAGATCCGGCTTTCGGGCGGGACGCTGTCGATCTGTTCCCGCAGGACTTCAAGAAAGGCCAACTCGGTCTGACTTGGCCGGACGCGCGGGTTCGAGACGAGATAGACGTCGATCGGCATGACATCGTCGTAGGGCGGCAACCTTCGGAGGCGTCCGTCGCGCACATCACGGGCGGCAATCTGCACCGGGATGGCACCGATGCCGATGCCCGAAACGACCATCCGGCGCAGTTCATCCAGCGTGTTGGCGACGCCGACATAGGGCTGCGCGAAAGCGATTTCGTTCGTAAGCTCGGTGATCGAGTGCAGGGCATCCGAAAGTAGCGCGGTCTGGTAAACGATCGCGTTCTGGTCTTTCAGGTCCGACACCACGAGCTCCGAACGTTCGAAGAGTGGATGCCCGGCACCACAATAGAAGGCGCAGTATTCCTTGAAGATATGCAGGTAATCGAAATCCGGGTTCTTTTCGAAGATAGGAGCGATGCCGAAATGAATGAGCTTGTTGGTGAGCGCGAGAAGCAGTTCGGGGCTGTTCATCACCGTCGACGAGATTGTCGCATTGGGATGACGGAGATGAAACGCCCTGAGTGCGTCATTGATGATCGGGCTGGTCATCTGGCTGGCCGACGTCAGGCGGACCTTGCCTGTCAGCGTGTCCTCGGTGTCCTCCAGCAGGAGGGAAATCCTGTCGATTGCGCCGCAGATTTCCACCGCTTCGCGATAGAGCAACTTGCCTGAACTGGTCAGCCGAAAGAAATGCGCGCCACGATCGATAAGCCGAACCCCGACCTGCGCTTCGAGGTTTTTCAGGGCGGCGCTGACCGCGGGCTGTCCGCGGCCCAGAACGCGGGCCGCCCTCGACAGGCTTTGCATCTCGGCGATCACGACGAAGGTGTAAAGCAGGTTCCAGTTTATGTCTCGCGATAGGCTCATGCCACTTCTTCGTCCTGTCGATGCATACCGGGTTAAATCGATTCTAGTGATGATGGGGACAGGGTATCAAGACGCAAAGAATAAGGGCGCCTCCGAATGGACGCGCCCTTGATCCTGCTTTGCGGACAACTCTACTCGGCCGCGGCCCTTGCCGCCGCCAGCCACTTGTCGAAATCCTCGCGGTGGTCATCGATCCATTGCTCGGCATGACGCGCGATGTCTTCCTCGCGCCCTTCACCGTTGAGCATTTTCACGTTCTGCTCGGCGCGATCAACGAGCGTCATCTCGATCTGGTTGAAGAACTCGAGCGCCGCCGGGTTTTCAGCGGCCCATTCTTTGTTCACCGCGATGTAGTACACCGTGGGCAGCCAGCCCACGTCGCAGGGGTTCGACCGGCACCCGTCGACATCTGCAAGCGGCTCGTACTGCTCCATCTGATCCTCGGGAAGCGACACGTCCTTCAGTTCGAGCCAGACGAGATCTTCGCCGGGCTTGAGTTTCATCGTCGTCGGGTTGGGGTACCACGTGTAGATAAAGATGGGCTCTCCGGAGGCGTACCGTCCGACCGCGTCCGCCGCGAGGGCCGTATACTCGCCCTGGACGACGCGAACCGTGTCTTCCATCCCCAGGTCGGCCATGTGTTTCATCGCAACAGCCGAGGAGCCTGTCCAGCCGACCGACGGGCCAACCATGTCGGCCTTGCCGTCACCGTCCTGATCGAACAGTGCCGCAATTTCCGGGTCCTTGAGGTCTTCGAGGTAGCGGATGTCGTATTTTTCGGCCGTCTTCTTGTCGACCATGTAACCTTGCACAGTGCCCGGGTCCATGATCGGACCGACCGGCATCACGTCCTCCTTCGTTTCCTCGTAGAAAGCCGAGTGATTGGGCAGGATCGTATCGACGGAGTATTGAATGTCATTCCGCGCGATGGAGGTGAAAATCGCACTCGACCCCAGCGTCATCGGGTTCTTGACCTCATAGCCCAGTTCCTCGAGCCCGAGATCCACGATCTTCTGGCCGAACCAGAACGAATCCCAGTTGGGGCGGGCCGGCTGCAATGTCTCCCCTTCCCCCGGCAGTGTTCCGTCGGCGAAACCGGGAGACGAGACAGCAAGCAGGGCTGACACCGCCGCAACGAGCGTGCGAGCATTGCTTTTTTTGTGGTACATCATTGAAGTTCTCCTGTTGGTTGTGTGGCTTTTTGGACTTTGATCGTCTTTTCAGGCCGCGGACCTGCGCAGTTGTGCCGCGCGGCCGATGCGGTAGAAGAACCCCTTGCGGTCGTTGGGGGATTTCTTTGGCTGGCCAAGGCCTTGGGTAATCCGGTCGAGCGAAATCGCGATCAGGACGATGGACAGGCCTCCAATACCCGCGAGCCCGACATCGAGCGCACCGATCCCCCGCAGCACGGTCAACCCGAGACCTTCGGCGCCGATCATCGAGATGATCACGCTCATCACCAGCGCCATCAGAAGCGTCTGGTTCAGCCCGGCCATGATCGAGGGCATCGCCATCGGCATGCGTATCCTTACCAGCGTCTGCCATTCGGTTGCACCGAAAGCCTCGCCCGCCTCGATGGCGTCGGCGGGCACCTGACGCAAACCGAGGTTTGTCAGCCGGATGATGGGCGGCATCGAGAAGATGATGGTGGCGATGACGCCGGGCACGGTGCCAATACCGAAGAGCATCACCACGGGCACGAGGTAAACAAAGGAGGGCGTCGTCTGCATCGTGTCCAGAATGGGCCGCAGGACGGCCCAGAACGTGTTGCTCCGGCCTGCGAGGATACCCAGCGGGACACCCACGATGACGCAGAACACCACGGAGGTGATGAGAATGGACAGCGAAATCATCGCTTCGTCCCAGAGCCCGAGGAAGGCGATCACCGTGAACGATAGGGCAGCGGTTATGCCCGCCCGGACGTCGGCGACCCTCCAGCCCAGAACGAGCAGAACGACGATGACACCCCAGAACGGCATGAATACGAGACTGTCCAGCGTGAAATCCAGCACCTTGGCGATCGGCCAGCGGAGCGCCTGAAAGAAGGGGCGCCATTCATCCACGACCCAGTGCACGCCTGTCTGAATGTAGTCATCCAGCGGGAAGACATACTCTCGCGGAACACGGTCCATCATGGGTTGGCCTCCTGATAGGCGGGCGCCGGCTCGGCAGCCGGGGCCCGGCCCGCTGCATGGTTGATTCCGGGCATGGTTTTTCCGGCAAGAAAGCTGAGCACGTCATCGGCCGTCACCAGCCCCGACACACTCTGGTCCGGGGCTACGATGGCCACCGGCCGGTTCGGCAGGAACCGGTCATACGCGTTGCCCACGATCTCGTCGGATGCCAGCGTGTCCGGGAGGTCCTTCATGGCATCCGAAACGATACCGCCGGAGCGGGAAAGATCGGCACGGCCCACATATCCCTGCGCCGCGCCGTCCGCCGCTTCGACCAGCGCAAAGGGCTGTCCGGCGGCATCGAGCGCGGTGGCGACATCGGCGGCACGCGCCGTGGAGGCAACGCGCACCGTCTGGCAGGCGCTGGCCAACATTCCCGCCGTGAGGACCTTGCCCCGGTCCATCTCGCGGGAGAAATTACTGACATATGTGTCATACGGTCGGAAAACGATGTCTTGCGGGGTGCCGACCTGCACGAAGCGGCCATCGCGCATGACGGCGAGGTGATCGCTCAACTTCACCGCCTCCTGGAAATCATGTGTGATGAAGATGATCGTCTTCTTGATCTCACGCTGCAGCTTCAGGAGCTCGCGTTGCAGTTCATCACGGATCAGCGGATCAAGTGCGCTGAAGGGTTCGTCCATAAGCAGGATATCCGGGTCGCTGGCCAGCGCCCGGGCCAGCCCGACCCGTTGCTTCATCCCTCCACTGAGGTCATCCGGATAACGGTCGCTCCAGCCCGAGAGTCCGACCTGCGCCAGCGCGTCGGTCGCGGCTTTCTCGCAATCCTGCCGCGTCTCGCCCCGCAGGCTAAGGCCCAGCTGAACATTGTCGAAGACAGTCTTGTGCGGCAACAGCGCGAAGTTCTGAAAGACCATCGAGATCTTCCTGCGCCGCGTTGCACGCATTTCGGATTTCGAGTGACGCAGGATGTCCTGCCCATCGAGGATGATCTTGCCCCTGGTCGGTTCGATCAACCTGTTGAGGCAGCGAACAAGTGTCGATTTGCCAGAACCGGACAGCCCCATGATCGTGAAGATTTCTCCCTCGTCGACCTTGAAAGACGCGTCGATGACGGCTGCGACCTGGCCGGTCTGTTCCCTTATGGTGTCGGGATCGGCGCCTTCTCCTATCAGGGTCATCGCCTCCTCGGGGCGCTCGCCGTACACCTTGTACAGGCCCTCAACCTTGAGCTTCTCGGTCATGGCAAGTTGCGCTCCCTTTCGACGTGGCAGTGTTTCAAAGGCGCATATCCTGCCCCGACCACCGAAGCCGTGCCAGAGGAGAATTCGTGCATCACTGTATCTGTTCTCCGTTTCTTGCGATTTCGCATCGACGCAAAGTGCCGTCGGCGAGCTTTCCTGCTTAGCAAGAGGGAAAGTTATAAATAAATCAAATCGATATTATTCATGTTTGGATCAAACTTAATGATCCAAATGCTTCGCCAGCTTGCATCAATTTTATTGAGTTCCAGATTGTAATTATCGATTTGACCGATGTTGAGCTTTGTCCTTTTTTGAAACTGATCCGGGCCCGGTTCGGGTTTCGGCCCGCACCCCCCAGACTATTGGAACAGGACATATCTGATGAACGCTAGCGAACTTCCGGCACCGATTGATTGCGCTCACTGGGAAACCGGCGAGGGCGAGCCGCTTTTCCTGATTCACGGTATCGGCGCGTCACATGCGACATGGGAGGGCGTGGTGAATGCTCTGGACGGCCGCTATCGTTGTATCACCTACGACCTGCGCGGACACGGGATCTCGCCCATGCCGGACGGGACATTCCAGCTTGACGCCCTTGTCGCCGATCTCGAAGCGCTGCGGGAGAAGTTGGGGATCGAAAGCGCCCATGTGGCGGGTCATTCACTCGGGGGCATGATCGGCCCGGCCTATGCCCGCTGCTTCCCCGAGCGGGTACGGAGCCTTGGCCTTCTGTCGACGGCGGCGGGCCGCACGGAAGAGGACAGCCGAAAGGTGCAGGGCGTGGTCGCGGCGATGGAGCGCGACGGCATCCCAAACATCCTATCGACCCTTGTCGACCGGTGGTACACGGATGACTTTGCCGCCAGCAATCCCGACAAGGTTCAGGCGCGGCTTGACCAGATTACCGGCATGAGCGCTGAGGTTTTCCTGAATGTTTTCCATATCTACGCCGAGACCGAGATGGCCCCGTGGCTGCATGAGGTGAAAGCGCCTTCACTCGTTCTGACAGGCGAGCTCGACGGCGGCTGCAACCCGCGACTGAACCAGTTCATCCACGAAACCCTGCCGGATTCGGAGCTCGTCATCCTTGAGGGGCTGAAGCATTCGATCCTGATGGAAGCGCCGGAAACGGTCGCCGAACACATGGATCGTTTCATCCGGGCACGTGCCTGACGGCGAGCGCGGACCCGTGATGCCCGTTGAAGACACTCATTGAGGATACAGACGCAATGCCCCCCCAGCAAAGAACAGCAGAAATCGCCGGAGCAGGCCTGGCAGGATTGGCGGCCGCAACCGCACTGGCGCAGCAAGGCTGGCAAGTCCGCGTGCATGAACGCGGCAGCGAACTGCGTGAGATCGGCGCCGGCATCTATCTTTGGAAAAACGTTCTCGACGCCCTGCGTGAGCTGGGCGTCTACGACGAGATTGCCGAGACCGGGATTCGTTCAGAAGTGCCCCGGCTGCTCCAGGATCACCGCCAGCAGGAGGTGAACATCGTCGGCAAGGATGACGAACTGCCCGAACTCATCGTCATCCTGCGGACCGATCTGCACCGTATCCTTGCAGAGTGCGCAGTGAAAAGCGGTGTCGAAATCGTCACAGGATCCAAGGTACTTGCCGCCGATCCCGATGGCCGCCTCGAATTCGAAGATGGGTGGGGACCGTATGTCGACCTCGTTGTCGGCGCAGATGGCGTTTTTTCGAGGGTGAGGGATTCACTCGAACTTGCCGATAAAATAATCGAGTTGAAGGACGGTTGCGGCCGGCATCTCATTCCGCGCAAGGAGGGGGACGAGCTTAACAACCAGCGTATCGAGATGTGGAATGCCGGGCGCCGAATCGGCATGGCCGCCGCCAGCAAGGACAACCACTACGTCTTTCTTTGCTGCCCCGAGAGTGACCTGCCGGGGCGCATGCAACAGCCCTTCAATCTCGACGCCTGGATCGACAGCCATCCCAATTACCGCAAGTACCTAGAACGTCTGCCGCGGCATCCGAAAGAACGCTGGCGGCCGTTCTACAACGTTGTCTGCACCACCTGGTCGAAAGGCAAGGTTTGCATTGTCGGAGATGCCGCGCATGGCATGGCGCCCAACCTCGGACAAGGCGCCTGCGTGGCAATCGTGAACTCGGTGGTGCTTGCACGAGCTGTCAGCAAACACGCCGATGTTCCGAAAGCGCTGGCCGAATGGGAGCGGCTGGAACGTCCCTATATCGACAAGACGCAGCGGATGTCCTTCCTCTATGGTCGCGTCGGAACGCATTGGCCGAAAAGCCTTTTGTGGCTCCGCAGCCTTATCCTGCCGCTGCTTGCAAAGAGCCGCCGGTTTCGCCACAGCCTGCGGGTCGCCGTCGATCACAAACCGTCAATCTGAATCGAAACCTGAAGGAAAAAGACCATGCCGATCATTCGCGTTGAAATGTTTGAAGGCCGTGACGAGGAACAGAAGAGCCGCCTTGCAGAAGGCCTTACGGACGCCTTCGTCGAAAGCTGTGGCGGCAAGCCGGAGTCGGTTCACGTTGTTATCTCCGATATCGCGCCGCAGAACTGGGCCGTGGCAGGCCAGTTGGTCAGCAAGAAAACCACATGACCGGCGCCGACAGCCTGAACCGGCATCACATGACCCTTACGGGAGAAGGGCCCGTGATCGTGTTCGTGCACGGCAATGCTTCGACCCGGGATATCTGGAAGGAGGTCACGCCGGCGCTGTCGGAGCAGTTCAGCTGTGTCACCTATGATCTGCGAGGGCACGGGCAAGGACCGGCGCTCGACGGCAAACTGACACTAGAGCAACTGGTGGACGACCTCGACCGGATCCGGGCCGCTACCGGGCAGGAGCGGGTCGCGCTAGTCGGCCATTCTCTGGGCGCCTTCGTTGTCGCCAGCTATGCGCACCGCTTCGCGGACCGGATCGCATGGTGCAGCCTGATGGCAATGCCTGCCGGGCGCACTGCTGCGGACAAGGATGCTGCGAAGGACCTGTTGAAACGCCTCAAGGCCGAGGGTGTGGGCGAGACTGTCCCCCACCTGGTGCGACTGTGGTACACGCAGGCCTTCGTCACGGCGCATCCAGGCTACCTCCAGCGGCGCCTCGATCAGCTTCTTGAGATTGACGACGCTGTGTTTACCGAGTTTTACCAGCTTTACAACAGGGTCAGTGTCGACAAGCTTCTGCGGGAAATCGCATGCCCAACGCTTGTCATGACGGGCGAATTCGCACGTGGTGCAGGGGCCGATACGGCGCGTTTCGTGGCGGGACGACTGCCGTCAGCTGAACTCAGGATATTTCCGGAGGTGAAGAACGGGCTGATGACCGAAATCCCCCAGCAGATCGGACAGGCGTTGCTGAATTTTGCAACCAAGCAATGCGAACACTAAACAAGTTGCAATGTGCCAATCTGGCGGAGAACCTGTCGGCAGGGTGGAATACCAGAGGTCATAAAGCAGTCATTGGAACCTACGCCAAAGACGCAACCCATTGGTCGATCCGCTCCATGGCCACCGAGGCGGGATAGTCGCAGAAGACGCGCCGGATTTGGAACCTCTTTGGCGTGCATTCATGCAACGGCCGACCTTTTCGATTGCGTTCTGCCGTTCTCACGAACAGACCGTCGGTATTCGGTCGGGCTCATACGCTTACTCTTGAGAAAGACCCGGGCGAGCACCTGGTTCGACGAATATCCGACCTCCAAGGCAATCTCCGTGATCGGAATGTCCGTTTGCTGAAGAAGCTCGCAGGCCTTTTCCATTCTCAATTGCGTCAGGTAAACCCGCGGTGGCACACCGAGGCTCTGCTTGAACATCCGGGCGAAATGAAACGGAGAAAGTTGCGCTTCTGCAGCCAGTTCCTCCAGAGTGATGTCTTCTGAAAGCCTTGCATGCATAAGCTCGATGCAACGTCGCTTCGCCCAGGGCGAGAGGCCGCCCTTGACCGCTACAACTGACGCACCACCCAGCCGGCACAGGTGCGATATGATCTCATAGCCCGCGGCGCGCGCCAGCAGACGTGATGGCACGCCCTCGTCTGCGCAGATGGCCCAAAGGCATCGGATCGCCGAACGGATTTCCGGTGAATTGAATGCCCCTCTGAAGACGTCCGGCCGGTCGAGTACCGCCTCGCCAACATTCGCTTCGTCGAATGCGCTTTGCCAATGTGACAAAGGCAAAGCGAGGCTGCGAACCTGATGGCTGGACTCGACCATTATCGTGTTTGCAAAGTTCGGCGTCGCGAGGAAGAAGCCGCCCTTGTCGCTTGTGACGTCAAAGGCTCCCGACCCCAGGTCACCGCGGACACGAGTGCCGCCATTGAGATCCTGATGCAGCACGAGATCCGGCACCGCGGGGTCAGACATGTCGCCGGCTGGTTGCTCCGCCTCGATCAGATTGAGTATGTCGCCGGCGGATTTTTTTGCCCGCACATAGGATGCGAGATGACCTTTCTCGTACCAATGAGAAAAGGAAGAATAGGTTGGGGAGGGCATCCTTTGTTCGCCTTTTCCATTAGGTTGTTGAGGAGGCTGACACGCATGTGCCGCGCGGTCCGCTCCACCGAGCACCACGCTACGCCTTTCCAGATTATTTGTAAAATACCGTCTTTTTTGCGAGCTATTCACAAATGATATAGTCGATCGACACGCATTGAGCCATCCGCGGCCCCCGACATCCTGCAGCGCAGTCAATGTTGACCAGCGCGCTTGTTGCGTCAGCCGGCCGGAACATTGCGCAAGTTCGGCACATGCGCAGCAGAACAGGCAACGCTCGAGATCCTGAAGCCGGCTAACCTGAGCCTCGATTATCCGGTCGCACTGCATCTCGCAGAACGACGAAACCCGACAAGGAAAGGATCGCCAATGCGTACCAATGATCTGACCCGCACGACGTTGACGCGGCGCACGGCTCTGTATTCTGCCGGCGCATTCGCCGCTGCGAGTGCGCTCTCCCTTCCCAGTCTTGTTCAGGCTCAAACCAAAGGAGATTTTGTAATGGCAGAGATCACCACCCCCGACGGCAACCGCATCTTTTACAAGGACTGGGGGCCCAAGGATGCCCAGCCCATCGTCTTTCACCATGGCTGGCCGCTCAGCTCCGACGAGTGGGACGCGCAGATGCTGTTCTTCCTGTCGAAAGGGTATCGCGTGGTCGCCCATGACCGGCGCGGGCACGGCCGGTCTGAGCAGGTCGACAGCGGGCACGACATCGACCACTACGCTGCCGATGCCTTTGCCGTGGCCGAGGCGCTGGACCTGCGCAACGCGGTGCATGTCGGCCATTCCACAGGCGGCGGTGAAGTCGCGCGTTACGTGGCGCGGCATGGCGAACCGGCGGGTCGGGTGGCCAAGGCCGTTCTCGTGGCTGCCATTCCCCCGCTGATGCTGCAGACCGACGCGAACCCCGAGGGCACACCGATGGATGTCTTCGACGGCTTCCGCTCGGCCCTCGCCGGAAACCGCGCTCAGTTCTTCCGCGACGTGCCTGCCGGGCCGTTCTACGGCTTCAACCGCGAAGGCGCGACCGTGCATGAGGGGGTGATCCAGAACTGGTGGCGCCAAGGGATGATGGGGAGTGCCAAGGCGCATTATGACGGGATCAAGGCCTTCTCGGAAACCGACCAGACCAAGGATCTGAAGGCAATCACCGTGCCCACCCTGGTTCTGCACGGCGAGGATGATCAGGTCGTCCCGATCGCGGCCTCGGCCGAGAAGGCGGTGAAACTGCTGCCCAACCCCACGCTGAAAACCTATCCCGGGTTGTCGCACGGGATGCTGACGGTCAACGCCGACGTGCTGAACGCCGACATACTGGACTTCATCGCCAGCTGAGGCGGAGGTCGTTCACCCTGATCAATCGATCGCATCCTGTCTGAAGGAGAGACCAAATGAACAAGCCTGACCTGCTGACGCCCCGCAACTGCCAGATAATCTTCATCGACCACCAGCCCCAGATGGCGTTTGGCGTGCAGTCGATCGACCGGCAGGTTCTGAAGAACAACGCCGTGGCCCTCGCAAAGGCGGCCAAGGTGTTCGACATCCCGGCCACGATCACCACGGTCGAGACCGAGAGCTTCTCGGGGCACACATACCCGGAACTGCTGGCCGTCTTCCCCGAACATTCGCTGCTGGAGCGTACTTCGATGAATTCGTGGGACGATCAGAAAGTACGCGACGCGCTGGAGAAGAACGACCGGAAGAAGGTGATCGTTTCCGGCCTCTGGACGGAGGTCTGCAACAACAGCTTCGCCTTCAGCGCGATGGCCGAGGGCGGTTACGAGATCTTCATGGTCGCCGACGCCTCGGGCGGGACCTCACGGGAGGCGCATGATTATTCGATGCAACGCATGATCCAGGCGGGTGTCGTGCCGATGACATGGCAGCAGGTGATGCTGGAATGGCAGCGCGACTGGGCGCATCGCGGGACCTA
Source organism: Roseovarius sp. (assembly GCA_040220035.1). GTDB lineage: Bacteria > Pseudomonadota > Alphaproteobacteria > Rhodobacterales > Rhodobacteraceae > Roseovarius. Next base: position 29,169 of record JAVJTX010000076.1, read on the forward strand.
TGACGCCGTGATGGACATCGTGCGCGAGCATTCGGGGGCCTACGGGATGGGCGTCGATTACGCCTATACGATGGTCCACAAGGCACCCGAGCGCGTCGAGCACGCTGAGCGTCTTGCGCCTGTGGCCGCCGGATCGGCCGCTGCTGCCGAATAACGATCCCGACGCGCCGGGACCGACGGCTGATTCCTCCCTGCGGCCGTCCCTTTCCCTCCCGGTGCACCTGGCGGGCCTGCGTCCCCCCTTTGCAGGCCCGCCCTTTATTCCAAGCGGGGAAAAGACAGGCGCGAGGACGCGAGACATGCACGATACCGGACAAAACCCCGTGAAACATGCCTCGCCGGTCACGCGCCGGTGGGTCACGACAACAGGTGCCGCGGCCGGCGCGCTTGGCCTCGTCGCACCAAACCGGGCGTGGGCGCAATCCAACGAGGGAGACGGAATGGCCGACACGATCATCACAAACGCCCGCGTGACAACGCTGGACACTGCCACGCCGGACGCCGACGCTATCGCGATCCGCGACGGTCTCATCCTTGCGACGGGACCGGAGGCCGAGATCATGCGCCTCGCTGGTACGGACACGCAGGTGATCGATGCGGGCGGCCGGCGCGTGATCCCGGGCCTCAACGACAGCCACACGCACCTGATCCGCGGCGGTCTCAACTACAACATGGAGTTGCGGTGGGAGAATGTCCCCTCGCTCGCCGACGCGCTGCGAATGCTGAAGGAACAGGCAGACCGCACCCCTGCCCCGCAATGGGTACGTGTCGTCGGCGGCTGGTCGGAGTTTCAGTTCGCGGAGCGGCGCATGCCGACGCTCGACGAGATCAACGCCGCCGCGCCCGACACGCCGGTGTTCATCCTGCACCTCTATGGTCGGGCGCTGGTCAACCGTGCTGCTATCGAGGTGCTGGGGTTTGGGAAGGACACGCCGAACCCACCCGGGGGCGAGATCCAGCGGGATGGTCAGGGGAACCCTACAGGCCTTCTTGTTGCGAAGCCTTCGGCGCTGATCCTCTATTCCACGCTCTCGATGGGGCCAAAGCTGCCGGTCGAGGATCAGATCAACTCTACCCGCCACTACATGCGCGAGATGAACCGTCTCGGCATCACCAGCGTGATCGACGCCGGCGGCGGCGGGCAGAACTATCCGGATGATTACGCCGTCATCCAGAAGCTCGACGATGCGGACGAGCTTACCGTTCGGATCGCCTACAACCTCTTTGCGCAAACCGCCGGCGCGGAGCTTTCGGACTATGAGCGCTGGGTGGAAATGACCGAACCCGGCGCGGGTTCGGTCATGCTGCGGATGAACGGCGCGGGCGAAAACCTCACCTGGTCGGCAGCGGATTTCGAGAACTTCCTCGAACCGCGCCCCGATCTGGCCCCCACCATGGAAAGCGAGCTTGAACCGGTCGTCGAGCTTCTGGCCGAGAACAAGTGGCCGTTCCGCATCCATGCGACCTATGACGAAACGATCGACCGGTTCCTGACCGTGTTCGAGCGCGTGAACCAGCGCCAGCCCTTCGAGACGCGGTTCATCATCGACCACGCCGAGACCGTCACGCCACGCAATATCGAACGCATCACGGCACTTGGCGGCGGCATCGCCACACAGCACCGGATGGCGTTTCAGGGCGAGTATTTCGTCGACCGCTACGGCGCGGAGGCGGCGGAAGCGACACCGCCGATCCGGCGCATGATCGAGACGGGCACGCCGGTCGGCGCTGGCACCGACGCAACCCGCGTCGCCTCCTATGACCCGTGGGTGGGGCTCTACTGGATGTCGACGGGTAAGACGCTGGGCGGCATGCAACTCTTCGACGACGACAACCTTCTGACGCGGGAAGAGGCGTTGCGGCTCTGGACCCACGGCTCTGCCTGGTTCTCCGGCGAGGCGGATGTGAAGGGCACGCTGGCGCCCGGCATGTATGCCGATCTCGCCGTGCTCTCGGCGGATTACATGAGCGTGCCGTCCGAGGAGATCCGGCAGATCAACGCGGTCCTGACCATGGTCGGGGGCCGGATCGTTCATGGCGAAGGCACGTTCTCGGATCTGGCGCCACCGCTGCCGCCCGCCTCGCCGGGCTGGAGCCCGGTCGGCGCCATCCCGAGCCCGGGCGCGCGCCAGGCGGCCATGGAGACCGGAACTCGCTTTGCCAGCGCGTGTGGCTGCGCCAGCGCCTGTTCACTTCACGGCCACGACCACGGCATCGCCTGGACGAACCCCATTCCGGTGAAGGATCTGAAATCCTTCTGGGGCGCGCTTGGCTGTTCCTGCTTCGCGGTTTGACGGGAGGACATTATGGATTGGAAACCTTATGCTGTGTCGCTGGCGATCGGGCTTGCCGTCGGGGGGCTCTACGCGCCCCTCGGCACCCGCTCCCCCGCGCCGCCGATCATCGCGCTGCTCGGTCTGCTTGGCATGCTGGTGGGAGAGGCGACGGCCTCCTGGCTCAAGAACCGGACCACGGCCGCGGATGCCGCCGCCGAGTGTCTCCACGCCAAGCGCTTCGCCGGCCCGCCGCGAGAGGAGCCGCACGCATGAGGAGCCTTCTTGCGCTTCTGATCGCCCTCGCCTCACCGGGTTTGGCGGAGCCGCTCGTCTTCGAAGGCCGGATCGAGGCCTCGGAGCGCGCGGTGCTGTCGAGCCGGCTGAACGGCGTAGTAGCCGAGATCATGTTCGAGGGCGGCGATCATGTACTTGCCGGGCAGCCGCTGATCCGCCTCGACCCGGTCGATGCGACGGTCGCGCTCGAGATTGCCGAGGCGCGGCTTGCCGCGTCGCAAGCGCGGTTCGACGGAGCGGCCCGCCGCACCGACCGCCAGAAAGAAATGCATGAGCGCGGGATCGCCGCGGATTCCACGCTGGGGGCCGCCCGCACCGAAAGGGCGATGGCGGAGGCCGAGGTCGCGCTGGCCGAGGCTGAGCGACGCCGCGCCGTGCTTGATCTGGAGCGCACGACCATTCGGGCCGCGATCACCGGCCTCATCTCGCCGCCATCAGTTTCGGTCGGCGCCTTTCTGGAGGCGGAAGCCGCCCCGCCGCTTGCCACGATCGTCGCGTTCGACCCGGCGGTCGTCGCCTACCGCGCCCCCTATGACGAGCGGCTGGAATCGCTGGAAGCGACCGGGGCGAAAACGGTGGACGACCTGCTGGATGGCGTCCGGGTGCAACTGCGGCTGCCGGGCGACAGGGTTTATCCGGGAGAGGCAACGCCCCATGCCACGAGCGCCGAGGTCGACGCCGAGACAGGCACCGTAACGGTGTGGGCGCGTTTTCCCAACCCCGATGCGCTCTTGCGCCCGGGCATGGTGGTCACGGTCCTGTCAGATATCCACCGTACCGAGTCCATGAAATGAGCACGCCCGCCGCCGTTACGGTTGCCCCCCACCTACCGCAATCATCTTTCATCGGGCACTGAGCCCGAGATATTCTGTCTGGTGACCCTGCAGTGGGGCGCCACCCTGAAAACACCTCTAAAGGATACCAACACATGAGCTGGAGCCCCTGCCCTGACCCGACCCTTGGCAACGCCGCGAGCGTCGATGCCGTCGAAACCGTCATCGTGCCCCGTGCCGTCGATCTCGGCGAGATGACCGTGCGCCGCGCGCTGCCCTCGACCGCCCGCCAGATGGTTGGTCCGTTCATCTTCTTCGACCAGATGGGACCGGCGGAGTTCCTGACCGATCAGGGCATCGACGTGCGGCCGCATCCGCATATCAACCTCGCCACGGTGACCTACCTCCTCGAGGGCGAGATCCTGCACCGCGACAGTCTCGGAACCGAGCAGACGATTCAGCCCGGCGCCGTGAACTGGATGCGGGCGGGCCGCGGGATCGTTCATTCAGAGCGCACCGCGCCCGACCTCAAGCGCAGCGGGCAGCGGCTTTTCGGCTTGCAGACCTGGATGGCACTGCCGGCCGCAGCCGAAGAAAGCGACGCCGCCTTCATCCACCATGGCGAGGCGGAACTGCCGGTGATTGACGACACCGGGCTGAACCTTCGCCTGATCGCGGGCGAGTTGCACGGCGCGCGGTCGCCGCTCGCGACGGCGTCGGAAACGCTCTATGCCGACATCGCTCTGGCGGCGGGCGGAACCTACCGGGTGGAGGCCACGCACGAGGAGCGCGCGCTCTACATCCTTGCCGGTCCCGTGGCGATCGACGGAACATCCCACGAGCCCGGCACCCTGTTGATCCTCGCCCCGCGCGCCGAGGCCGTGGTGCGGGCCGAGGGCGACGCCCGCCTTATGCTATTCGGCGGCGAGCCGATGGAGGGGCCGCGCTACATCTGGTGGAACTTCGTGTCATCGCGCCCTGAACGCATTGAGCAGGCCAAGGAGGAATGGCGTCGCGGCCGTTTCGACACGGTGCCCGGCGACGAGGCAGATTTCATTCCGCTGCCCGAGACCGGCAATCCTCCGCTGCGTGCAACGGGACGCGAAACGCGCTGAGCGTGACTGCCACCCCCGGAATACTCCACGTCACAACCGTCTGATCGGGCCCGCTTGATCAGACGGTGGTGACGAAGCCAGTCGGTTTCGACATACCCGACGAGCCTCTTCGATCTCTCTACACGCAGACCCGACGAACCGAAGCGGCCTCCGGCAACGCCGGCCTTTCCGGCGGTGCCGCCGCCGCAGCGCTGGCAAGCGCCCTGACCGGCTTGCCGGCGGAACGATTTATGCCCTGGTATCCGCTCACACTCCGCCACCATGGAAAAGACCAAGGGCCGAACAGCCTGTCAGCGGCATGCCTGCTTCCATGGATGCGAAAGCATCACACCATCTTTCAGGAAATCAAACAGCCGGAAGTCATGCTGTCGGTCCGTGTCGGTCTCCGCCGACCCGGGCAATTCGACTGATCGACCGTAAACACAGCAAGACAAGCAAAAGCGTCGCAATACCTGCGCCGCAACGCAGCCAAGGGCTCACTAAGTTGATCTCGAGATCAACGATACAGCGCCACTCCCGAACGAACCGACGCTGACTCGCCTCTATTCGCCCGAGACCAAGCGACCCCGTCTTTCACCGCGCAGCCAGGCCTACAAAGGAAAAACAATCATGATCACTACATCAGGAGCCCTCGAGGCTGCGGCCGTCATGAACAGCCTCACCCCGACTGCTGAAGATCAGGAATCGATATCAACCCGCGCCGCTTCCGGCCCGCTTCTCGGGCTTATCGTGAACCCTCTTGCCGGCATAGGTGGCCGCGCCGGACTGAAAGGCTCCGACGGGACGGCGATCGTGCAGGAGGCGTTGCGTCGCGGCGCTATTCCCTTGGCGCCGCAACGCGCCGCGTTGGCGTTGGAGCAGATCTTCAAACTGCTGCCGGATCTGGCCATCGCCACCGCGGCCGGCAGCATGGGTGCGGAAATTGCCGAGGCGGCCGGCTTCAGCCCCCGTGTCGTACATTGGCCCACAGAGGGTGACACCGCAGGCATCGATAGCCGTAAAACGTCAGAGGCAATGACCGCCGCGGGGGTGGACCTGATCCTGTTTGTCGGCGGCGATGGAACCGCGCGGGATATACTGATTGCCAAGGACAAGGGCATTCCGATGCTGGGTGTCCCGGCGGGTGTAAAGATGCATTCGGCCGTTTTTGGAACCAGCCCCCAAGCCGCCGGACAACTTGCAGCGCGGTATCTGGCAGGTGATCCGGCTGCCATAATCCGTGACGCCGAAATCATGGACCTGGACGAGGAAGCCATTCGTCAGGATCGCGTCTCGGCAAAACTGTACGGTTTTGCCCGGAGTCCCTTCGAGCAACGCCTGTCGCAGAATGCCAAATCGGGCGCCCGCCCCGGTGAGGATGCGATACTGGATGCGATCGCACGCAGGATCGCCCGCACGATGCGCCCGGATTGCCTTTATCTTCTGGGCCCCGGAACGAGCACGCGGCGGGTGTCCAGAGCGCTGGACCTGCCTGCGACCCTTCTCGGGGTCGATGCGGTGATGAACGGCCAGCTTGTAGGAAAGGATCTGGACGAGGCGGGTATCCTCGGCCTGATGGCGGGTCACGACAGCTATATCGTGGTCGGCGTTCTCGGCGGGCAAGGCAGCCTGTTCGGGCGCGGCAACCAGCAGATCAGCGCAGAGGTGATCGGCCGCGCCGGCCGTTCCAACATCATCGTTATCGCCGCACTGGAGAAACTCATCGCGCTGGAGGGGCAACCTCTGCGCGTCGACACGGGCGATCCTGCAACTGACACGATGCTCTCGGGTTACTTGCAGATTTCGACCGGCCTGGATCAGGACACGATCTATCGTGTGCAGTCCTGATCCCTTTCTGGAAACCTAACCACAGGAACCTTAAACATGAACGCAATCAAGCCACATCCCTATATGGCCAATTCCGTGCCGGAGCTTCAGCAGCAGATGCTGGAATCCATCGGTGTCGAGAAGATCGATGATCTTTTCGTGCAGATCCCCAAGGATCACCGGGTGACGCGGCCGATCGACCTCCCCCCACGGCTGAGCGAGTACGAGCTGCGCCGCCACATGGTCGGTATGCTGTCGAAGAACCAGACCACCGAGACCAACCTGAACTTTCTCGGCGCCGGATGCTGGCAGCACCATGTGCCCGCCGCCGTGGACGAGGTCGTGCGCCGTAACGAATGGCTGACCTCGATCTTCGGCGAACCCAGTTCCGACCACGGCCGCAACCAGGCCTGGTTCGAGTTCTGCAGCCAGCTTGGTGAGCTTCTGGACATGGACCTTGTGGGCCTGCCCGTCCGAAGCTGGGGCATGGCAGCAGGGCTGGCGCTGCGAATGGCCGCGCGCCAGACTTCGCGGCACGAGGTGACCATCGTTCGCGCCGTCGATCCCGAACGGCTGTCGGTGATCCGCAACTATTGCGAACCGCCCGAAATGGAGAACCACATCGCGGTCCGGTTGGTCGAGTTTGACCCGTCGAGCGGCAAGATCAAGCTGGATGACCTTCGCGCTGCCGTGAGCGAACAGACGGCCGCGATCTACTTCGAGGTTCCCTCGTATTTCGGCGTCATCGAAGATCAGGCGCAGGAAATCGCGGAAATCGCACATGCGGCCGGCGCCATGGTGGTCGTGGGCGTCGATCCGATCTCGATGGGCGTGCTCGAAGCGCCGATCAACTACGGCGCCGACATCGTCGTCGGCACCATTCAGACGCTTGGCGTTCACATGCACGCGGGCGGCGGCACGGGCGGCTTCATCGCCTCACGCGACGAGGAGCGATTTGCGTCCGAATATCCGACGCTGTTTATCAGCATCGCGGAAACGATCGAACCGGGAGAATACGGCTTCGGTTTGGGGCTGTTTCACCAGTCGTCCTATGGCCTCCGCGACAAGGGCAACGACTGGACGGGACATTCCGTCTACATGTGGGCCATCGCAGGTGCAGCATATATGGCCATGATGGGACCACGCGGCTTTGAAGAGGTCGGGACGCAGATCTTGCAGCGTGCGCATTACGCAGCCCAGCGCATCTCCGAGATCGAGGGGCTGAAAATCGGCTTTCCCGACGGGTTCTTCAAGGAGTTCGTCGTCAATTTCGACGGAACCTCCCGCAGCGTGGCCCAAGTCAACGACGCGCTCCGCGACGAGGGCATCTTTGGCGGCAAGGACCTTTCCGCCGAATTCCCCGAACTCGGCCAAAGCGCGCTCTACAGCGTCACCGAAATCCACACCCACGACGACATCGAGCGCCTTTGCAGCGCCCTCAAGAAGGTAATCAGCAAATGAACCAGCACATCAAATCTCTGCAGAGCCCTGGTCATCAGCAATCGAACCAGAAACCCAAGGAAATCCACGCCCCCGTCTGGAACGAACCGGTCATCCTGGAAATGGGCTATCCCGGGCGCCGCGGCCTGGTTCTGGCCGAAGTCGAACCGGAGATCAGCGCGCGTGTTCCCGAAACCGACGCATTGGTTCCCCAATCCATGCGTCGCGCAACCCCGCCCGCGCTGCCGGAAATGACCGAACCCGAGGTGCTTTACCATTATCTCCGCCTGTCGCAGCAGACGCTGGGGATGATGAGCATGAGCATCTTTGGAACCTGCACGATGAAGTACAACCCGCAGATCAACGAGGCGATGGCATGGCGTCCGGAGGTCACCGAGCTTCATCCGCTTCAGCATGAGGACACGATGCAGGGCGCGCTGGAGATCGTGCATCGCATGGACCTCGTTCTGCGCGAATTGTCCGGTATGGACCAGTTCGTGTTCCAGGCCGGCGGGGGCGCGGATGCGGCATATACCAGCGCGGTCGTGATCCGCGCGTACCACGCGTCGCGCGGTGAACTGGAACAGCGCAACGAGATCATCACGACGATCCAGACCCACCCCAGCAGCGCGGCGACCGCGGCCGCTGCCGGTTTCAAGGTCATCACGCTGATGCTGGACGAAAACGGGTACCCGTCGCTGGACGCGCTCAAGGCGGCTGTGTCCAATCGGACCGCCGCGCTGATGGTCAACAACCCTGACGACATGGGCGTCTACAACCCCGAAATGAAGGAATGGGTGCGTATCGTCCACGAGGCCGGCGGCTTGTGTTTCTACGACAGCGCCAATTTCAACGGGGTCATGTCCAAGCTTCGTGCTCGGGAGATGGGGTTCGATGCCTGCATGTTCATGCTTCACAAGACCTTCGGGGCACCCAAAAGCGGCGTCGGCGGCCCTGCCTGCGGCGCCTATGGCTGCACCAAAGAGCTTGCCCGGTTCCTGCCGAAACCGATCGTCGTCAAGCAGGGAGACCATTATCATCTTGACTATGACCGGCCCGAAAGCGTCGGCAAGCTGCGCGAGTTCTGGGGCAACTTCCCCGTCATCGTAAAGGCTTATGCCTGGACGAGGGCCATGGGAGCGGAAGGAATTTCGCAGGCTGCGGACATATCAGTGCTTGCGAACAACTACATGGAGAAGGGCCTTCTTGCGATCCGCGGGATCACGCGTTCGCATCCCGACGCGAAGACCCCGCGGATCGACATGACCCGATACTCGCTTCAGCAGATGAAGGAGGAAACAGGCGTCGATGTCCACGACGTGCAAAACCGGATGACCGACTTCGGCCTCGACGCACTATGGACCAGCCACGAGCCGTGGCTGATCCCCGAACCCTTCACCCCCGAAGCCGGCGAAATGTATGGCAAGGAGGCCCTGGACCGCTGGATCGCGGTGATGGCGCAGATCTCGGATGAGGCCTATTCCAACCCGGAGCATGTGAAGACATCTCCGCACAATCAGTCCGTGCACCGCCTGAAGCCGGGCTACACCGACAAACCCGACAGCCGTGCGATGACGTGGCGCGGGTTCAAGCGCAAGCACGCCTGACACGTTCGGAACCGCGCAGGCGGTTCAGCACATCGTACAAAACGGTCAGCCGGGGGCATCCCTGGCTAACCGGCCATGCAAAGGCAGATGTTGAAGAAACCTCATCTGCCGACCCCTCGGACCGGGACTGGCCGAACCCCGTTTCACGGACGCAATTCCCGAGCCCCTGCCGTTCCGTCCTCGTTGACCGGGATGGGCGCAAGATCGGCACCTTCTCGGCAGCATCTGCGCCGCGCGGCAAAAGGCCCGCCACTAACATACCGATCATCCGATCCTCCGGAAGAAGCATCCCCATGAGCCAGTTTCATCCCTTCATCCTTTCACTGATCGCCGCTCTCGGGGTCGGCGTGATTTGCGGCCTCGTTTCCGTCCGTTCCCTCGTTCAAACCATGGAAGACCTTATGAGTGACACCGTTCTGACCGTCGTCGCCGGAGAGCGCGGCCAACCGGGTATTGGAACCTGTCGTGGTTAATTCGCAGCAGGAGGATGGCACCAGTGGAAGCCCGCTGAACTACCCGGTTTTCCGGGCGCTCTGGATCGCGACGATCGTTTCCAACGTGGGCACGTGGATGCATGATGTGGGCGCGGGATGGCTGATGACCTCGCTCTCGCCGAGTCCCCTGCTGGTCGCCTTGGTCCAGACCGCGACGACGCTGCCAATGTTCCTTTTCGCCCTGCCGGCCGGCGCGCTGGCAGACATCGTGGACCGGCGAAGGATGCTGCTGTCGGCGCAGGTGCTTGGCCTGTGTGCGGCGCTGACACTGGCGATCCTGACAGCGGTTGGCCTCGTCTCACCTGCAATCCTGCTGGCGACGACATTCATGCTCGGCACTGCGGCGGCGTTCAGTGCGCCGGTGTTCCAAGCGATCGTGCCGGAACTTGTGGGCAGGCAGGCCCTTCCGGACGCCATTGCGCTGAACAGCCTCGGCGTCAACATTTCCCGTGCGGTGGGCCCGGCGCTCGGCGGGGTGGTCGTCGCCCTTGTCGGAATCCCGGCTGTTTTCGTGCTGAACGCGCTTTCGGTGCTGGGTGTGCTGGTGGTCCTGTTCACCTGGAAGCGTCCACAGACCGTTCATTCCCTGCCGCCCGAGCATTTCTTCGGCGCCCTCAAGGCCGGTTACCGCTATACCCGCCACTCCCCCGCGATGCGCCTTGTGCTGATCCGGGCAGTGGGGTTCTTCCTGTTCGGGAGTGCGCTCTGGGCGATGCTGCCGCTTATCGCGCGACGCGGGCTCGGTCTCGATGCAGCCGGATACGGCGTGCTGCTTGGCTGCATGGGCGCCGGGGCGGTTGCCGGTGCAATCCTGCTCAAACGGGTGCGGACGCGCGTTTCCGCCAATCCGTTGTCCGTTGGGGCGACGCTGCTCTTCGCGTTCTCGACGCTGGGGCTCGCATTGGCCACTCAGGCCTGGGTCGCCGGTCTGGTCCTGTTCATGGCCGGGCTGGGTTGGATCGGGATGCTGACGTCGCTGAACGTCGCCGCTCACATGGCGTCGCCGGGCTGGGTCAAGGCGCGGGCGCTGGCAGTTTATCTGCTGACGTTTCAGGGCGCGATGACCTGTGGCAGCGTTCTGTGGGGTTCGCTTGCCTCCGGCACCAGCGTTGCGACGGCCCTGGTCGTCGCGGGCGTGGGTCAGGCCGGTGCCGCCGTCATTGCATTCCGCTGGCGTTTGCCCCGTGACTCTGCCACCGACCTCGCGCCCTCGCAGCATTGGGCGGAACCCGTCGTGTCCGTACAGCCGGACGAAGACCACGGCCCCGTCCTGATCGAGATCGAGTATCGTGTCGAGCCCGCGCGGCTTGCCGAATTCGTGTCGGCCCTGCGTCGTTTCAAATCGGTCCGTCAGCGCGACGGTGCGATCCGCTGGGATGTCTGGGGGGATGTGGCCGACCCGAGCCGGGTCGTCGAGACATTCGTCGTGGAAAGCTGGATCGAGCACCAGCGCCAGCACGCGCGCGTGACCCGCGCAGACCAGCTGGATCAGGAAATCCTCCTCGAATTCCATCTGGGCGACCGGCCGCCTGCCGTCCGGCACCTGCTGCGGCCGTCGTGACCAATGACGTGCCGCGAGACATCAATGCCCGTAACGAGTAAATCATCCCGGAAAGGAAACACGATGCCCACACTCTACTACGCCCCGGGAGCCTGCTCTCTGGCACCGCACATCGCGCTCGAATGGATCGGCGCACCCTACGAGGCGGTCAAGGTGCAACTAGGTTCGAAGGAGCTTCTTGCCGTGAACCCCGCCGGCGCCGTTCCGGCCTTTCGCGAGGACGATGGCTGGTTATTGACACAGGCCGGCGCGATCCTCGACTATCTCAGCCACAAACACCCCGAGGCCGGACTGTCCGGCGGCGAAGGCATCCGCGCAAAAGCCGAGGCACATCGCTGGTCTGCCTTCCTCACCTCGGATCTGCACGCCTCGTTCTGGCCGATCTTCGTGCCGTACCGCTACACGACCGACAAGAGCGGTGCGGCCCGGCAGGCAGTGGTCGAAGCCGGGCAAAAGCTGGTCGCGAAGCAGCTTGGCGTTCTGAACCGCCGACTCGACGTACGGGAATACATCCTGGAGGGGGGCCAATCGGTGATCGACGCCTATGCCTTCCCGATGATCCGCTGGGGGGCGAAACTTCTTCCGGACGGGCTGGAGAAATTCCCCGCCGTGCAGGCACTGCATGACAGAATCGCCGCGGATCCCGCGGTGCAGAAGATCCTCGCGCGCGAGGCCGCGGCGTGAGCGAAGGTGATGTCGTAAGAATGATCAGTGGAATTCACCATGTCACCGGCATCACCGCCGATGTGCAGGCCAATGTCGATTTCTACGTCGGCTTCCTTGGTCTCAAGCTGGTCAAGCGGACCGCGGGCTATGCCGATGCAGAGCAGTTGCACCTGATCTACGGCGACGGCCTCGGCAGCCCCGGAACCCTTCTGACCTTCTTGGTCTGGGAGGCCAGCGGGCGGGGGCGCACCGGCATCGGCCAGGTTCTGGATGTTGCCCTTGCGGTCTCTCCGGATGCCATCTCGGGCTGGCTGACCCGGGCGCTCGCGGCCGGTGTGCCCTTCGAGGGGCCATCGCGCGAATTCGGAGAACCGGTTCTGCGGTTCAGGGATCCCGACGGGCTGATCGTAAAACTGGTGGGGGCCGACCTGCCGACACCCGCTCCGCTGCCGGGCGGCCCCACCCGGTTGCGAGGCGTCACGCTCCTGACCGACACACCCACGCAAACCGCAAGTTTCCTGACCCGGTTCGGCTACAGGCACGCAGAAATGGCGGACCAGACGCAACGCATGACCTCGGATACCGACGTGGTCGACGTGCGCGACGCATCAGGCTTCGTCCCGTCTGTCGCCGGCGCCGGTGTGCCTGACCACGTGGCCTTCCGGGCAGACAGTGCCGATGAGGTCCGAACCCTGCGGCAATCGTTGCGCGATCACGGACCGACCGAGGTTCACGACAGAAAGTACTTCCTGTCGCTCTATGTCCGGGATCCGGCCGGCATCCTGTTGGAATACGCCACCGACAGGCCCGGCATGACCATCGACGAAGCGCCGGACGCGCTTGGCCGGACGCTGTTCTTTCCGCCGCAAGAGGCCGGCCGCGCGCAGGATCTCGAGGCCATGCTGCCGCAATTCGCCCTGCCGGGCGAAGAGCGGTTTCCGGTCCGAAAGCTGCCTTTCGTGCACCGCTTCAACCGGCCGGAGCAGCCGGACGGCACCACCCTGGCGTTGCTGCACGGCACCGGTGGAAACGAGGCCGACCTCATGCCGCTTGCGCGTCGCATCGCGCCGCGCGCGACGCTTTTGGGGGCGCGAGGCCGGGCAACCGAGGAGGGGATCAACCGCTGGTTCCGGCGCTTCGACTTCAAGACATTTGACCAGGCCGATATCCGCAGCGAAGCGGCCGCCTTTGCGGCGTTCATAGAGGGTGCGGTGGCCGGCTACGGGCTGGACGCGTCCCGGCTTACCTTTCTTGGCTATTCCAACGGCGCGAACTTCCTGGCGGCTGTCATGCAATTCTATCCAAACGCTGTGCGCCGTGCCGTTCTGCTTCGCTGCGTTCAGGCCCTCGATCCGACGCCGGCCGAGGATCTTTCTGGAACGCGAGTGCTGATGCTCGATGGACGGGACGATGTTTACGCGCGTCAAGCGCCCACCCTGGCCGATGATCTGAGGGCGCGGGGGGCACAGGTCGAAACCCGAACGATACCGGGCGGCCATGAACTGACGGGCGCGGACGCCATCGAGGCGGCTGACTGGCTTGGACCGGGCTTTCCGGGCGCATGACTTGTCGGGGGGAACAGGCCGGGCCCGTGCCCGGCAAACCGGCCCCCTCCCCGCCCCGCCGCGCCTTTCGGTCGCCGGCGCATTTCTGCGGCCGGGTATGGCGGCTCCTTGCGGCGTGGTTGGGAGGGCGCGAGTTGGCCCGCCACCGTATCGCGCAGGCCGCCCGATCTGCCTTGCGGCGGATGCATAGCCGCCCTGACCATCGGCCCGGCAGCAGGAAACGGCGGTTCCGGGTCGGGACGTATGTCCCGGTTCCGGACCTTGCTTTGGTACGGGTTTCAATGGTTCCGGCCAAACCGAACAATTCATTCCGGTTTCGCCCCTTTTCAGGGATGCCCGGCCCTGATTTTGGGCCGCTCTTGCGGTTGTTCCCACGGGTGGGCATCTCTGTTCCCGTTGCCGCCACCAAGGAGTCTTCCGCCATGATCAATGTTTTTCACTCCGCCATTCTGGCCACGCTGATCGCCGCGTCTGTCCCCGCGGCCAAGGCCGAGGATGCCGCGCTGACCGTGGGCATGTCGGGCGGCTATTTCCCCTTCACCTTTGTGCGTCAGGACGTGCTGCAGGGGTTCGAGGTCGATGTCATGAACGCCGTGGGCGAGGTGGCCGATCTCGACGTCCAGTTCGAGACCATGTCCTTTTCCGGGCTGGTCGGTGCGCTGGATGCGGGCCGTATCGACACCATCGCCAACCAGATCACCATCACGCCGGAGCGGGAAGCGAAGTTCGCCTTCACTGAACCCTATGTGATCGACGGCGCCCAGGTGGTGACCCGCAAGGGCAACGACGCTATCGCCGGGGTCAAGGATCTGCGCGGCAAGATCGTGGCCGTGAACCTCGGATCGAACTTCGAACAATTGCTGCGTGATCTGCCGTTTGCCGGCGAGGTCGAGATCCGCACCTACGAGAGCAATATCGAACAGGACACCGCGCTTGGCCGCGTCGATGCCTTCGTGATGGACCGGGTTTCCTCGGCCCAGGTAATCAAGGAAAGCCCGCTGCCGCTCCAGCTGGCCGGCGAGCCCTTCTCGGAAATCCGCAATGCCCTGCCCTTCCGGGACGACGAAGAGGGCCGCGCCCTGCGCGACAAGGTCGATGCCGCGCTGGCCACCCTGCGCGAGAATGGCACCCTGACCGAAATTTCGGAAAAGTGGTTCGGATCCGATATCACCTCGCTTCCGGTGGAGTAGCCCATGCAGGGGCTCGACATCGGGTACATGCTCGGGCTGGTGCCGGTCATCCTGGGCTATGTGCCGCTGACGCTGACCATGGCGTCGGCGGCCATGGTCTGTGCGCTGGTGCTGGCGGCCCTTCTGGCCGTCGAGCGGGTCGCACGTGTGCCGGTACTTGACCGGTTGGTGATGCTTTTCATCAGCTTCTTCCGAGGCACGCCGCTTCTGGTGCAGCTTTTCCTGTTCTACTACGGGCTGCCACAGGTTCTCCCTCTCCTGACCCGGATCGACGGGGTCACGGCGGCAATCCTCGGCCTGACGCTCCATTTCGCGGCCTACATGGCGGAATCGATCCGTGCCGCCATTGTCGGCGTGGACCGCAGCCAGTGGGAGGCGGCCCGGTCCGTCGGCATGACCCAATTGCAGATGATGCGGCGCATCGTACTGCCACAGGCCACACGCGTGGCGGCTCCGACGCTGGTCAACTACTTCATCGACATGCTCAAGGGGACATCGCTGGCCTTTACCCTCGGCGTGACCGAGATGATGGGCGCCGCCCAAAAAGAAGCCGCCGGCAGCTTCCTCTATTTCGAGGCCTTCCTCGTAGTGGCGGTGATCTACTGGGTCATGGTCGAGACGCTCAACCAAGGCCAAAAGGTACTGGAAACCCATCTCAACAAGGCATTCGCCCGATGATATCGACGACCGGAATCTCAATCAGGGGACTGACCAAGACATTCAGCGGGACGCCCGTGCTGGATGGCATCGACCTCGACATTTCTGCAGGCGAGCGGGTGGTGGTCATCGGTCCATCAGGCACCGGAAAATCGACGCTGCTGCGCTGTCTCAACTACCTTGACCGGCCAGATGCGGGTCGGATCACCATCGGCGAGCTGACGGTGGATGCCGCCCATGCGCGCAAGTCCGAGATCCTCGGCCTCCGGCGGCGCACCGGGTTCGTGTTCCAGAACTACGCCCTCTTCGCCAACAAGACCGCTCTCGAGAACATCATGGAAGCGCTGGTCACAGTGCAGCGCCTGCCCAAGGCCGAGGCCGTCGCGCGCGCCCGTGCCGTGCTTGCCGAGACCGGCCTCTCCGAAAAGGCCGACAGCTATCCGGCGGCACTTTCCGGCGGGCAGCAGCAACGGGTCGGCATCGGCCGCGCCATGGCGCTTGGGGCGGAGCTGTTGCTGTTCGACGAACCGACCTCGGCGCTGGACCCGGAGTTGGTGGGCGAGGTGCTGGACCTGATGCGCCGGGTGGCGGAGCAGAGACAGACTCTCCTTGTCGTTACCCACGAGATGCAGTTTGCCCGCGAGATCGCCGACCGCATCCTGTTCATGCACAGTGGCAAGATCGTGGAGCAGGGCACACCGGCACAGATACTCGACGCGCCAAAAGACCCACGGCTCCAGCGATTCCTGGCCCGGACGGCGCGTTGAACCCGTTGGACGGCCTGTGACTCTGAGGGCTGGCGTTAAAGGCGGCTTCCTGAGCGGAAACCGCCGCATTGAGAATGCGGTTCGGACAAAGTACCGTTCGCCTCTCGAAGTTCGCCCGCAAACCGGTCCCGGCCGTCAGGCCGGGGTCAACACGTCCTGTCATTCCGGATGGCGACCGATCATCGCCTTCGCGAACGGGCAGAGCGGGATGATGACCACCTCGTCCTGCCGCGCATCCTCGACCGCCTGCCCCGCCAGTCTCGTTCCGACCTTGCGGCCCCGCAAGGCGTCTGGAACTTCGGTGTGGTCGATGATGCTCCGGCTTTCGCCGACGCGGCTGTAGGTCATCTCGGCCTCGACACCGTCGACGACAAGCCGATAGCGCCCCTTCGATGGACCATCCTCGCGCTCGACCGTGCCATCCGGGGTGGAGGCCGCAATCGTCGCTGCTGCACTCGGTGAGGCCGTAGGCTTGCGCACTTGGCGCGGGCGCCCATGGTCACATTCCAGAAGATCGCGGTCCCATCCGCCGAGGTCGGCCGCGGCCTCGTAGGTCGAGATACCCTGTCCATCGCCACCAGGGCCTGATGGTAGCGATGCACCGCCTCCCGGTCATAGGGCCGGTCGCGATAGTCCTCGCTGAACGGAACGGGGTCGGGCACCTCGTTCGGGGTGTCGTTGAAGCTCGGCGTCCCCCCGAGTTCGGTGATCAGCGCCACAAAGTCCGCGCGAAACGACGCGACCGTGGTCGGCCCGAGGTCGAAGGATGCCCGATGGCCGTTGCCGCAGGTTCCCACGACCTTATGCTCTCGAAAATCGAACAGGATTTCGATGCCCGGGCCGTCCGGTATCGGCGAGGATGCCAGACCCGTCGGTGTGACATAGAACGTCGCGTTCCAGGAATGGTTGAGCCACGGCGTATGTGCGAGCCGGTACTTGCCGGCAATCTGCAGATACAGGTGCAGGGCGGAACAGGTCTCGCGCCATGCAAGATAGTCGAGTCGAGGCCATTCGGTACGCATTGCATCTTTTCCTTTCACTGTGTGTCGCCGATCAGAATTGCGGGTCGAGCATATCCAGCGCAGCACAGACGCCCTCGCCGAACTGCGGATGGACCTGCAGGAACAAACGGACCTGCCGCTCGGCGATATCGACCGGCACGCCGCGCATGGATTCGGCAATGTTGTCAAAGAGCCGGGCGCGCTGCGCCCCGTCGAAGAGCAGGAACAGCGCGCGCGGCTGGGTGAAATCATCGATGCTGTCGCGATGATCGAATCGGCCGGCAGGCCCCTGCAAATCAAGCGGTGACTCGGCGAATGACGCATCCTGCTGCGGTCCGCCAAAGCTGTTGGGCTCGTAATAGGCATCTGGATTTGTTGCCGTCTCGAAGAAACGCATCGCCCCGTCCTTATGATAGTGATGCACCGGGCAGCGCGGCCTGTTGACCGGCAACGCTTCGTAGTGGGTGCCAAGCCGATAGCGATGGGCGTCCGCGTAGGAAAAAATCCTGCCTTGCAGCATCCTGTCCGGCGAGTGACCGATGCCGCGCACGACATTCGACGGGCTGAAGGCAAGCTGTTCGATCTCGGCAAAGTAGTTGTCGGGATTACGGTCAAGCTCGAGCACACCGATCTCGATCGGTGGAAACTCCGCATGGGGCCACACCTTGGTCAGGTCGAACGGGTTGAACGGAAACGCCTCCGCTTGGTCCTGTGTCATGATCTGCACCTGCACGGTCCATTGCGGGAACTCGCCCGCCTCGATCGCGCCGAACAGGGCCTCCTGATAGCCTTCGCGGGTTCTCCCCACGACCTTCTGCGCCTCGGCGTTGGTGTAGTGGCGATGGCCCTGTCGCGTCTTGAAGTGGAACTTGACCCAGACCCGCGTGCCGTCGCTTGTCCAGAGGCTGTAGGCATGGCTGCCATAGCCGTTCATGTGAACCGGGCTGACGGGAAGGCCGCGATCCGAAAAGAGCATCGTGATCTGATGAAGGCTTTCGGGAGAAAGGGACCAGAAGTCCCACATCGCCGTGGCCGATCGCAGATTGGTGCGCGGGTGGCGCTTTTGCGTATGGATGAAGTCCGGGAATTTCATCGGATCGCGCACGAAAAAGACCGGCGTGTTGTTGCCGACCAGATCCCAGTTGCCTTCCTGCGTATAGAACTTGAGCGCGAAGCCACGCACGTCGCGCTCATGATCCGCGGCACCCATTTCGCCGGCCACTGTCGAGAAGCGTGCGATCATCGGCGTCTCGGCGCCTGGTTGCAGGACGGCGGCACAGGTCAGGTGCGAGATGTCGCCCGTGATCTTCAACGTGCCATGCGCGCCCCACCCCTTGGCATGAACGACGCGCTCGGGAATCCGCTCGCGGTTCTGGTGAGCGAGTTTCTCGATCAGGTGCCAGTCCTGCATCAGAACCGGCCCACGCAGGCCGGCGGTAAGACTGTTCTGGTTGTCAGCGACAGGCGCGCCCGCGGTGGTCGTCAGGCGTGGGGGCAGAGTATCCTTGGTGGTCATGGTCAATCCTGTTCGGTCCGGCGATGCTGTCGCCGGCTTGTTATGCGCGTCGCGTTCCGGATCCTGTTGCACCGGTACTGCTCTTGCGTTTCGAGGTGTCGAAGATCGGCAACCGGCGGAAACAGCCGGTTGTCTCCGGTATGCTGTGTCGGCCGGGCGTAAGCCGGTTCAATCCACCGCTTCGGCCGCCTGTCGGATGATGGGAGGTTCCATTTCTCAGAAAAGCTCGGGTTTCTTGGTGAAGAGTTCACCGCGGGGCCGCGTGGCGATCACTGCTCAGGCAGCGACCTGCCGGCCCACGAAGGCAAAACTATCCCATGGAGGCCGGGTCGCGTCGCAGGTCTTGCTGCAAGGGATCCGTTCTTGCGAATGGATTTACCCTCCATCAGCAACTTGTGGTCGCAGTTTGCCCCACCAATATCCCTGATTGGTCGCTGCAGTCAGGACTGCGCTAACGGTCGATGCAGCATGCCTTGATGCCGGCTTCTACAACAGCGACATGCTTTTCGAGATCGGCCAGTGTGGTCGAATTCCCCCGATTGATCATGCTCATGTAAAGCGGCCCAATTAGGAAATCGAGCGCCAGTTCCCTGTCGAGATCCGCGCATAGCTCGTTGCGGGCGATGGCACAGTCCAGCATCCGATATCCGAATTGCCGCCGCACCGATACGATGCGATCCAACAATGGCGACAGTTCGCTTGATCGCAGGCGCTCGGCAACCATGTCCGCGATGACCCGGCGTGCCAACGGATGTCGCAGGACCGTGATGGTGGCCCGGAGGTACGCCCGAATATCATCCTTGAAAGTTTCCTGCTGTATAAAACCCGACCACATGACTTCTACGTTCTGTATCGCATCGCATGCGAACTCGAGCTTCGAGGGCCATCGCCGATAGATCGCGGCCTTGCCCGCCCCTGCCCGTGTGGCAACGTTTTCAAGGCTGATTCTCGTGTAGCCGTTCTCGGCCCATTCCTCGAAAAGCGCCCTGAACAGCATGGTCGTCAGCTCCGGGCGGATTATCGCCGCCCCGCTTGGTTTCCGCTTACCTTTTCGATGGTCGACACCCTTGCGTTCCATCCACGAATCCCCCAGTATGAATGGAACGGTAGCGTCTCGACCATTCCGTGAAAAGGCACCTAAGCCCTCTCAGTTGATTAGTTACGGCCTCTTACTTGCGACGGAGACCATCCAGTTGGCGGTAGAGGAACACAAGACTCCCGGTCAGTTTTTTTCAGTTTGCCCGAGCAGTGAGTAACCGGACTTTTCCGATCGCAACGCAATGATTCTAACAGGAAAAGGCGGCCCTAAATTCTTGGCCGCAAGATGATGACAAGCACAGGAGACATGCGCGTGCCTGCCTACTCGTCTTCCTCCGAAAGCTGCTGCGACGGCCGACAGACTTCCTGCGTGCGAGCGCCGGCGCGCCAGCACCACCTTCCTCTGCCCTATGCGGCGTCTTCAACGTCGCGGGCAGAGCGATGACAGTATCGGCCAGCTCGGCGTCGGCCCAGTGGTACCGCGAAGGCCACTGTGGATACGATCTCCGAACGATGAAGTCGGCAGGAAAAATCCTTGATCTCCTCGAGATAGAGCGACCGGGCGGGGACATGTCCCGTTCGGGTCTTCCCGATCTCGTGCTGGTGCAAGATACGCGCGGCGGCAGCCGCGTCAGCGGAAGCCTCGGCGGCGGGCGTTTCAACGTGATGAGCAAGAAAGGCGCGCTGTATCTCGGTGCGCCGAACTTCTCCCTTACGTCCAACGTCGATATCGGCCATCAGATGCGTGTCGTGGCATTTCCCTTGTCGCAATGGCAGTGCCTCCTGGACGAAGCCGTAGACAGGCCGTTTTCTTTCGACCTTGCCCACGTCTATGACGGCATGTTCGAGTCTCCGGCCATTCGATCGGCTCTGCGGAGGCTCTGGGCCCTTTGGGCCGAAGAGGGTGAACCTACCCGCATGCTGACGCGCGCGGCGGGCTGCGAGATTCTGGCTGAACTCTGCCGCTTGGGCGGGGCGCCGTTTGCTCCGGCCAGAGGTGGCCTTGCACCCTGGGCGGAACGCCGCGTGCTCGATCTGATGCACGCGCGGCTTTCCGAAGACATCTGCCTCGACGAACTGGCCGCCGAGGCACGACTTTCACCGTTCCATTTCGCCCGCATGTTCAAGCAGAGCCTCGGCGTTCCGCCGCGGGTCTACCTGACCCAGCTGAGAATGGAAAAGGCCTGCGAACTGCTGGAACAGACGGACCTGCCAGTCACCCGGATCGCGCTGACGGTCGGATATTCGTCCAACCAGGTCCTGTCCCGTGTCTTTTTTAGGCATATGCGCGTGAGCCCGTCCGAGTATCGACGAGCCGTTCGCGAGCCGGTCAGGACCTACGCGCAGAGGTGACGCTCGGTGTCGATGCCTCACGCGACGGTCAGCGCCGACCAGATCATCAGCAGCCCGAAGGTCACGAAGGTGACGCCCGTCAGCATCTGTCCGCGCCGTGCATGTTCCGGCTTGCGCAGCAGCCGGACAACGCGCCGGGCGCCAATCGCGTAGCCGCCCAGGATTACGAATTTCACGACAACGAATGTCGAAACCAGAAGAACGAGTACCCCCGGCCCGCTATCTGCCGGAATAAACTGGGGAAACAGGGCGGCAAAAAAGAGAACGGCCTTGGGATTGCTGATGCCCACTCCGAACGAGTGAAGCCAGAGAACCATTGCGCTTTGCGCGGGGAGCTCGCCTGCAACCGTTGAACCGACATGCACCCGTGCGGGGCGCAGGAAGGTCCAGCCGAGCCACAGGATGTAGAACGCTCCTGCAAGCCGGAGGCCGAGAAAGGCGGCGGGATAGGTTTCGAGCAGTGTGCTCAATCCCAGAACTGATAACGTAGCCAGCAATGCGATGGCGAGCAGGTCGCCGCTCAGGGCGCCAAGTGCGCGCGGCCATCCGTGGGCGACGGCGTTGTTGACGATGAACATCGTGGACGGCCCGGGGGTTGCCGTCTGGACTGCGCTCACGATCAGGAAGGTAAGATAAGGAGAGACATCCATTGGTCACCTGAGGCAAAGGGTTGATCCGATTCCGGCACCTCGGTCGTGGCGAATTCTCATGCGGTCGTCTCCGACGAGATCGAGCACCGTGTTTCCGCGAGAGAGGTCGGGCCGTCACGCAGAAAGGGGATGGCGAGGATCGATCCGGTAGGGGAACCGACCACGCCATCCCGCCCGAGGTCAGGCGTTGTCCGGCACCGGCGTGTTGAGCAGCTGCTGCTCCCACAGATAAGCGATGGCGCTACCACCGAGATGGTTCCTGAGCGCGTCGTTCAGGGTGGTCGCCGTCTCGGCCCGGGCCCAGTCGCGCTGCCATTCCGACGCAAGTGCCAGCCATGTCATCATGTTGATGCCGGCCGCGATCATGCGCTGGATCGCAACCTCGTGGGCCTCGACCGATGTGCCGCCCGAAGCGTCGGTGATCACGGTCACGTCCCAGCCCTCGCCCGCCGCCTGAATCGCCGGCATCGCCACGCAGATCTCTGTCCAGAGGCCTGCGATGATCAATTGCTTGCGGCCCGTGGCCTTGACCGCGTCAACGACCTTCGGATCCTCCCATGTGTTGATCGTCGTGCGGTCGATCACTTCCTGGTCGGGGAACACTTCGGTGACATGCGGAAAGATATCACCGCCGCGGTCAGCGATCACGCTGGTCAGGATCGTGGGCACGCCGAACACCTTGGCCGCCTTTGCCAGGGCGGTCGTGTTGTTCACCACCATGTGCGGGTCGTGGCTGTTCAGGTTCGCGAGCTGATAGGGCTGGTGGTCGATCAGAACGAGGACTGAATCTTCGGGACGAAGAAGCGAGTCGAGGCCGTTTCGGAAGGTCATGGTCATATCCTTTTATCTGAGGGAGAGTCGTGCTCTGAAACCCGAATGTAGAGAACCTCACAGGGCATCGCGGCGCGGAATCTGCCGCGAAAGTGCCATTCTTGCTGTCATGTGAAGTCGGCGGCCATTGGTGATGCTGGCCGTCACTTTCGGTCGTCGGAAAAGGTGCCGAGGTGCGTCTCCGTAAGCGGGACCGACCATGACGATCAGCGGGAACGAAACCGGCGCCTGACGTCTCTGTTGAAGCACGGGCGGGCGCCCGTATCATTTCGGGTTGCCCCGAAATGGGCAGCAAATGTGGTTCAAACCAAGCAAGTTCCGCACCGCATGCATCTGACGCTCTTGCTAGGTTCATGCGGCAACGTTCGGAGCCCGTGAAACCCCAGGGAGCAAGACCATGCTCTATCGCGCCTCGGTGCCGACTTCTCGTATCGCAGAGGCCACGCACCACCTGACTGGCCGGATCGAGCCCGGACGGACCGGCGTCCTGCCGCGCAATGTCGGGCAGGATGTGAGCCTGAATACGGCTTCAACCCGGGCAGTGCGCGGCACGCGCCACCTGCTGTCCGCGTTTGCCGCCGAGGACGGGACAAACCGACGTTCAACGCAACGAAAGGACGCTTTGGCGGTACTGAAACCGATCCCGGTCGGAACCTCGAAGCGATCACTTTCAACGATCAGATCGCGCATGAGCGATATCAATTCATCTGAAACTGGAGAAGAATAATGCAAGCTATCAGCCTCCCCCGGTTTGGCGGCCCCGACGCATTCGCGCTGTCAGAATTCGAGACGCCGGAGGCCGGCCCCGGAGAGGTGTTGGTCCGCGTTCACGCAACCTCGATCAACCCGCTCGACTACCAGGTTCGCCGCGGAGACTATGCCGATCTGGTGCCATTGCCCGCTATCACCGGCCATGATGTCTCCGGCGTTGTCGAGGCGGTCGGCTCCGGTGTGTCGGCGTTCAAGCCCGGCGATGCCGTCTGGTACACACCGCAGATCTTCGGCGGTCCCGGCAGCTATGCCGAATACCACGTGGCCAGCGAGGATATCATCGGCCTCAAACCCGCCGGCCTCACGCATCTGGAGGCGGCAAGCCTCAGCCTCGTGGGCGGCACGGTCTGGGAAGCGTTGTTCACGCGGGCGGGCCTGCGCATCGGTGAATCGATCCTCGTCCACGGCGCGGCCGGCGGCGTGGGACATGTTGCCGTGCAGGCGGCCAAGGCAACGGGCGCGTTTGTGGTGACGACGGCCTCGGGCTACGATGCCGACTTCGTGCGCGG
This sequence comes from Roseovarius sp., assembly GCA_040220035.1. Taxonomy (GTDB): domain Bacteria; phylum Pseudomonadota; class Alphaproteobacteria; order Rhodobacterales; family Rhodobacteraceae; genus Roseovarius. The sequence goes on from JAVJTX010000076.1 coordinate 53,049, forward strand.
CCTCGGCGCCGATGTGGTCATCGACTATCGCACCGAAGATTACGTGGAGATCGTCAATCGCGAGACCGATGGCGCAGGCGTGGACGTCATTCTCGACACGATCGGCGGCGACACGCTCGAACGCAGCCCGCACGTGCTCGCCCAGCTCGGCCGGATCGTCTCCATCGTCGACATTGCCCAGCCGCAGAACCTGATCGAGGCCTGGGGCCGCAACGCCAGCTATCATCTGGTCTTCACCCGCCAGAACCGGGGGAAGCTTGACGAGCTTGCAACCCTTGTCGCCCGTGGTCAGCTGAAGCCCCATGTCGGAAAGGTCTATCCCCTCGCCGGCATCCCCGACGCCCACGCCGATCTGGAGCGTCCGCGCAACGGTATTCGGGGCAAAATCGGGATCGCCGTCGTCGACGAGACCGAGGCCAATAAAGCTTGAGCCCTCGCTCTTTCCGGTTTCGCGGGCGGCCATCGCCCGCGGGGCCGAAACAGCTCATGGCCGGTCATCGAAGACCCGGCAGAGAGAAACCGAAGGAAAATTGTCATGGTTATAGAAATCGCGAACTTCCAGCTGGCGCCCGGAAAGACCGAAGCATTCTTCAATGCGATGGACCAGGCCGCCGTGCTGCTGCGCGCTGCGGAGGGTTACCTCGACCACACTGTCGGCATTGGCATCGAGTCGCCGGAAACCGCGACCCTGATCGTCGTATGGCGCAGCTACGCCGATCATGTCGAGCTGTTCGAACCGAGCGAGCCGCATGAACAGTTTATCGGCATGCTGGATGGGCTCTACGAAGGAGAGATCAGCGTCGTTCATGTCGAGGCCGAATCCCCGCAACGGCCTTTGTCGCTGTCGATGCCTCCGAATGACGCCTAGGTTCGGGGCAAGATCGGCAACGTTGGCGCAACTTGCGCCCCGCGCTGGTCGTAACCATTTGCTAGAATGCTCAGGCATCGTGGTTGGAATTTTGGATCAGCCGAAGCTTCATGTTGCGCTGCCCGGCCGCGAATTGGCGGTTCGTTTGGACCGTCAGGTTGTTCGCGTATGATCTGTCAATGCTCTCAATATATGGATTGAAACAATGCCCAAAGGGTCGGACCTGTTTGTCGCAGCACTGGAAAACGAGGGGGTTGACCGAGTCTTCGGTGTGCCCGGCGAGGAAAACCTCGATATCGTCGAGTCGTTGCGCACCTCCAACATCGAACTGGTTCTGACACGGCATGAGCAGGCGGCGGCCTTCATGGCGGCAACGCATGGGCGGCTGACCGGCAGGCCCGGCGTCTGCCTTGCCACGCTGGGCCCCGGCGCCCTGAACCTTTCGACCGGCGCGGCCTATGCCCATCTGGGCGCCATGCCGATGATCTTGATCACCGGACAGAAGCCGGTGATGAGCGCCAAGCAGGCCCGGTTCCAGATCGTCGACATCGTCGCCTCGATGAAGCCGCTGACCAAGATGACGCGCCAGATCCTCAGCCCGGCAGCCATTCCCACCACGGTGCGTGATGCGTTCCGCGTCGCGACCGAGGAAAGGCCGGGCCCGGTCCATCTCGAACTGCCGGAAGACGTGGCAGCGGCAGACGCCGAGAACGTCGCCATTATCCCCCCCCATTCACAGCACCGTCCGATCGCAGGTGCCGCCGCGCTCGACAGTGCGGCGGAGATGATCCTTGCCGCCCAAAGGCCCTTGGTCATGATCGGCGCGGCCGGCAACCGGCCCGCGCTGATCGAACCGCTCTCGGACTTTATCGCACGCACCCGGCTGCCTTTCTTCAACACGCAGATGGGCAAGGGCGCCGTCACCGGCGGCTCCAACCTCTATGTCGGAACCGCCGCACTGTCAGAGGGTGACTATGTTCACGAAGCCATAGAACGGGCCGACCTGATCGTCGCTATCGGCCATGACACGATCGAAAAGCCGCCCTTCCTGATGAAGAGCGAGGGCGGGCCCAAGGTTGTTCATGTCGGGTACGAGTCCGCGACGGTCGAACAGGTCTACCACCCGGATATCGAGGTGATCGGCGATATAGGCGCGTCCGTGGCAGGCCTTGGAGACCGGCTTGAAGGCAAAGTGCCGCCCGACGATGGGATCGCCGAGTTACGCCAGAAGATTCTGGCTCGGCTCAATGACCGCGCCGAAGAGGATCGCTTCCCGGTGACGCCTCAACGACTTGTCCACGATGTTCGTCAGGTCATGCCGGAAAACGGCATCGTCTGCCTCGACAACGGCATGTACAAGATCTGGTTCGCCCGCAATTACCGCACCCATGTGGCCAACACGCTGCTGCTTGACAATGCGCTCGCCACCATGGGGGCGGGGCTTCCCTCGGCGATCATGGCGGCGATGCTTCATCCCGACCGCCGGGTGATGGCCGTCTGCGGTGATGGCGGTTTCATGATGAACTCGCAGGAGATGGAGACGGCGGTGCGGCTCGGGCTGAACTTGGTCGTCGTCGTCCTGAACGACAGTGCCTACGGCATGATCCGCTGGAAACAGTCCGTTGACGGTTTCCCCGATTTCGGGATGAGCTTCGGCAACCCCGATTTCGTGCGCTATGCCGAGGCCTATGGCGCAAAAGGGTCCCGCGTGGGGACGATCGAAGACCTCCGGCCGACTCTCGAAGCCGCCTTTGCCGGCGGCGGTGTCCATCTGGTCGATGTCCCGATCGACTACTCGGAAAACACCCGGGTTCTTGTCGACGAGCTGCGCAACCGCACGCCGGATGTGGAATGTTCATGACACCCATCAGCCGTTGCAGAACGCAGCCCCCGGACACGCGAGGAGACCGAGAATGTTGACTGTCGTACAAGCTTTCGACCGTACCCAGATAGCGGAGATCGAAACCGACGATGCCGCCGCGCTGGAGCGCAAGCTGCAAGCCGCCGAACGCGTATTCTTGGATCGCGATGGCTGGCTCAAGCCTCACCAGAGGATCGCGGTGCTGCGCAGGCTGGCCGCGCTGATGGAGGGCAAGCGTGACCACCTTGCCATGCAGATCGCCCGCGAGGGCGGCAAGCCCCTGCCCGACGCCATCGTCGAGACCAATCGCGCCATCGATGGCGTTCGCAACGCCGCTGACGAGCTGCGAAACTTCGCCGGCCGGGAGATCCCGATGGGCCTTTCGGCGGCGGCGGAGAACCGATGGGCCTTCACCACGAAGGAGCCCATCGGCATCGTCGCGGCGATTTCCGCCTTCAATCACCCGCTGAACCTGATCGTCCACCAGGTTGCCCCGGCCATCGCCACCGGCTGCCCCGTGATCGTGAAACCGGCCAGCGCAACACCGCTGTCCTGTCTCGACTTCGTGGCGTTGGTCCACGAGGCTGGCCTGCCCGAGCCATGGTGCCAGACCTTCATCGCCCAGAACAACACGCTCGCCGAGAAGCTGGCGACCGACAGCCGCGTCGCCTTCCTGAGTTTCATAGGCTCGGCCAAGGTCGGCTGGTCGCTGCACGGCAAGCTATCGCCGGGAACCCGTTCGGCGCTGGAACATGGCGGCGCGGCACCGGCCATCATCGACCGAAGCGCGGATCTCGACAAGGTCATCGAGCCGATCGTCAAGGGCGGCTACTACCATGCCGGGCAGGTTTGCGTCTCGACACAGCGTATCTACGTTCACAACGACATTGCCGACGATTTCACGCAACGCCTGATCGACCGCGTCGACAAACTGCGCACGGCCGATCCGACCCTTGAGAATACCGAGGTCGGGCCGCTGATCCAACCGCGCGAGGCCGACCGGGTATCGGAATGGATCGCGGAGGCGGTGTCGGGCGGGGCGATCCTCGCAACCGGCGGCGAACGCCTGTCCGAGACCACCCTGAGGCCGGCGGTGCTGCTGGATCCGGCTTCCGATGCGAAGCTGTCCATGCTGGAGGTTTTCGGCCCGGTCGTGGCGGTCAGCCGCTACGCCGATCTCGACGATGCCATTCGCCGCGCCAACGCCCTGCCGACGGCCTTTCAGGCCAGCATCTTCGCCAAGGACATAGACGCGGCCATGCGCGCGGCCAACCGCCTTGATGCCTCGGCGGTCATGATCAACGACCCGACGGCCTTCAGAACCGACTGGATGCCCTTCGCAGGTCGCAGGGAGTCCGGATACGGCACCGGCGGCATCCCCTACACCATGCACGACATGACGCAGGAAAAGATGATCCTGATGCAAAAGAGCTGAGGGCAGATCGCCCCACGCCATGGCCGCCCCAAGCGGCACATTCAAACCCGAACGAGGAACACCATGACCCAGATGCCTGCCGCAACCATGAAGTCTGTCGCGCTCACCCGCTACCTGCCGATCGACGATCCGCAGGCGTTGTTCGACGTGGAGCTTCCTCGCCCGGTGCCCCAAGGCCGCGACCTTCTGGTCGAGGTGCGCGCCGTCGCCGTGAACCCGGTCGACACCAAGGTTCGCGCACCCAAGGAAAAGGTCGAGGAGACCCCGCGCGTCATCGGCTACGACGCCGCCGGTATCGTCGCGGAGGTGGGGCCCGATGTGACACTCTTCCGCCCCGGCGACGAGGTCTTTTACGCCGGTGATATCACCCGCCCCGGCACCAACCAGCAGTTCCATCTCATCGACGAGCGCATCGTGGGGCACAAGCCCCGCTCGCTCGGCTTTGCCGAGGCCGCCGCCTTGCCGCTGACATCGATCACCGCCTACGAGGCGATGTACGACCGCCTCGGCATCGATCGTGACGGCGGCTCGGCGGGACAGTCCATCCTGATGTTTGGCGGCGCCGGCGGGGTCGGCTCCATCGCCATCCAGCTGGCAAAGCGCAGTGGCCTGACCGTGATCGCAACCGCATCGCGAACCGAGACCATCGAATGGGCCAAGTCGCTCGGTGCCGACCACACGGTCAACCATCGCGGAGATGTGGTTGCAGAGGTCCGCGCGCTCGGGTTTCCCCATGTCGACCATATCGCGATCTTCAACGATATGCGCCACTGGGACGCCGCGGTCGAGCTGATCCGGCCGCAAGGCGGGATCGTGGCGATCAACGAGGTCGATCACCTCTTGCCGATGGATGTGATGATGACCAAGGCCGCGGCGCTGCACTGGGAGTTCATGTTTGCCCGTGCGATGCACCAGACCCCGGACATGATCGAGCAGCACAACCTGCTGAACTTCGTCGCGGACGAGATCGACGCGGGCCGCCTGCGGACCACACTCGCCGAAGTACTCTCGCCCATCGACGCGGCCACCCTGCGCGAGGCGCACCGGCGGATCGAGACCGGCGCCACCCGCGGCAAGATCGTCATCGAGGGGTTCCCATCATGAGGCCGCGCTTTCACCGAAGACCCCCAGGAGCCGCGTGGATGCGGAGCCGCGGATGATGTCGTCCCGCTGCGGCGATTGTCACTTTGCAGATTTGCACAGGACCTGCGCCGTCGGGACAGTTGTGGTCGCCAGAAGATACTGTAAATCCCACGTGACCTTGTGTGGAGCAATCTCTTGACTGAAGTCGTCGCCCGGTTCGTTGAAGGCAACATGATGCGGCATGTTTCGACAATGTCGCTGACATCCAGCATTGGCCTGATGGCGATCTTCGCCGTCGACCTGATCGATGTGTTCTTCATCTCCATGCTGGGGCGCGACGCGCTGGCCGCGGCGGCGGGATATGCCAGCGTGGTGATGTTCTTCGCCAGTGCGATCAATATCGGCCTCTCGGTCGCGGCGGGAACGCTGGTGGCCAATTCGCTTGGGGCCGGCAAGGACGTTCCGGCGCGCGAACATGCGTTCAGCGCCAGCATGTTCGCCATTGCCTTCGGCATTCTCATCCCCCTGCTTGCCCTTCCGAACCTGGACTATCTGCTGGGTCTTCTCGGCGCTTCCGGCGAGGTGGCGGAGCGCGCGGCGGATTATCTGTGGATCATCCTGCCGACCACCGTGTTCTCTGGGCTGGGCATGACCACGGTTGCGGTGCTGCGGGCTTACGGAGACGCGAGGCGCGCGATGATGCCGTCGCTGACGGGGGCGCTGGTGAACGGTGTGCTCGACCCGATCTTCATCTTCTCGCTGGGTCTGGGGCTGGAGGGCGCGGCCTGGGCCACGGTGGCGGCGCGGTTCGCGACCATGCTCATGGCGCTCTGGCCCACCATCCGGCTTTATAAAGGGTTCGCGGTGCCGCGGACGGGCTGTTTCCTCTACGATGTCCGCGAGGGGATGACGATCGCCGTGCCGGCAATTCTTGCGACCGTTGCGACCCCGGTGGGTACCGCCATCGTCACGCGCGAGATGGCCAAATACGGCACGGACGCGGTGGCCGGCATGGCGATCATCAACCGGATGGTTCCGGTCGTGTTCGCCGTGGTGCTTGCGCTTTCGGGATCGATCGGGCCGATCATGGGGCAGAATTTCGGGGCCGGGCGGAATGACCGGGTGCGTGAAGCCTTTTTCGACGGCGTCATCTTCGCGGGAATCTATGTCCTGGTGGTCTCGCTTCTGCTGTTCTTGTTCCGTGGTCATATCGCCGATTTCTTCGGCGCCCAGAGCGAGGCCCGCGAGTTGATCCTGCTGTTCTGCTGGCCTCTGGCGCTGGCCAGTTTCTTCAACGCGGTGATCTTCGTTTCAAGCGCGTCGTTCAACAACCTCGGGCATCCCAGCTATGCGACATGGGTCAACTGGGGGCGGCACACGCTGGGCACGCTCCCGCTGGTCCTGATCGGCGGGGCGTTCTACGGGGCGGCCGGCGTGCTGATCGGGCAGGCGGTCGGCGGGATCATCTTCGCCGCGATCGCGGGATGGCTGAGTCTCTGGATGATCACCGAGCAGGCGCATCCGCTGAAACAGCTGACCTGCCGGTTCCAGCTGCAACGGCGCATGCACGAAATGTATCAACGGACGGCGTAAGCCGGAATTGCCGCTAGGCGAGGAAGGCGTCGGGGTCTTGCTCAAACTCCTGCTGGGCGCGCTCGTATTCGCCGGGGTTGCCGATGTCGATCCAGCGGCAAGGGGCGGTAAAGCCAGACACTTTCTTGCCCCGCTCGATGAGCCGCAGCACCAGTGACGGCGCATCGAGATGTACCCCGGGTTCGACAAGGGATTTCGCGAGGGGCGAATAAACGTATATGCCCATGCTGGCCGCATAGGACATTTTCGGCTTCTCGTCGTAGCCGGTGATGTTGTCCGCTGCATCCAGCGACAGGACGCCCAACTGGATCTGCACCTCGGTAGAAACCACGCCCACGGTAAGGCACGCGCCGGTATCGAGATGGTGCTGCATCATCGCCTTGAGATCGATGGTCGAGAGCAAGTCGCCGTTCATCACGAAGAACGGCTCGTCCAGCCCGTCGATACCGCCGATGGCGCCGGCGGTGCCAAGCGGCTCGTCTTCCATGTGATAGGTGATGTTCATTCGGTTGGAGATGGGGTTCTGCGCGAGGTAGGTCTGGATCAGGCTGCCGAGGTAACCGATGGCGATGACCACGTCGGTCACCCCGGCCTTTTCCAGCCGGCGCAGGATGATCTCGAGGATCGGCATCTCGCCGATCGGCAGCAGCGGCTTGGGCAGGACCGAGGTATAGGGGCGCATCCGAAGGCCTTTTCCCCCGGCAAGGATCACGGCTTTCATGCGGACCTCCTCAGATCTGGTAGCCATCGACCGAGAGGGCGTCGATATTCGCCTCGATCCATCCGGCGGTTCGGGCAAGCCCTTCGGCCAGCGTCACCTGCGGGCGCCAGCCCAGCAGCGCCTCGGCCCGGGCGGTGGAAGCGATCAGCCGGTTGACCTCGCTCTTCTCGGGGCGGGTGCGCTCGGACTGGTTGGCGATGATCCGGGGCGACTTGCCGAGCAGGGTACAGATCTCCTGCACGAGGTCACCGATGCTGATCTCGACGCCGGTGCCAAGCTGCACCACCTCGCCCACCGTTTCAGGGGCCTCGGCAATGCGCAGGGCGCCGGCCACGGTATCCTCGACGAAAAGCAGGTCGCGCGTGGGATGCAGCGAGCCCAGCCGCACCTCGTCGCCGCGCAGGGCCTGGCCGATGATGGTGGGAATGATGGCCCGCGCGGGCTGGCGGGGCCCGTAGGTGTTGAAGGGCCGGCAGATCGCGACGGGCGTGCCGAAGGACCGGTGATAGCTGAGGCCCAGCTGATCGGCGGCAATCTTGCTGGCGGAATAGGGCGACTGGCCCTGAAGAGGGTGATCTTCGTCGATGGGGGAATATTGCGCGGTTCCGTAGACCTCGCTGGTAGAAAACAGCACCACCTTAGAGGCCCCCGCCGCGCGGGCGGCCTCGAGCAGGTTGGTGGTGCCCATGACGTTGGTCTGCACCACGTCGACGGGGTGGACGTAGGAATAGGGAATGCCGATATGAGCCGCGAGGTGAAAGATGACGTCACAGCCGGCAGCGGCGGCCATCACGCCGGCGGGGTCCTTGAGATCACCCATGATGAACCGCATCCGGGCGCGCAGGTCGGCGTCCATCTGACCCACCGCACCGCCGAGGCCACGGGAGGAATAGCGGGTATAGATCACCACTTCGGCCCCGGCCCGCGCCAGTGCCTCGGACAGGAAGCTGCCGATGAAGCCTGCGCCGCCGGTGACGAGCACCCGTTTGCCGTTCCAGAACTCACTCATGTTTCCGCCCTTGCCCCCCGTTTGGCATGTATCGCGTCGATGGCGCGTGTAAGCGCGGTATCGAAATCAAAGCGCGGGCGCCAGCCGGTAAGCGCCGCGAGCCGGGCCGGATCGCCGTAGGCGATATCGCCACCTCCCTCGCTCGGCGCGTCGGCCTCACTGACCCAGGAGGCGCCGGTGCGGGCGCCGATCGCGTCGAGGAGGTCGCGGATGCGGGTCGGCCGTCCGGTCGCGACGTTCAGGACCTCGCCTGCCGCCCCGTGACGCGCCATGGCGATGAGCGCATCGGCGGCATCCTCCACATCGATGAAATCCCGCACCGCATCGACCGGCCCGACCGCAAAGTGGCCGCCACATGCCGCGAAGGCCTTTTCGATGAAGACCCGCGGGGCCAGATGGTCCGGCTGCCCTGCCCCCATCAGGTTGAAGACCACGGCGGTCTGGATATCGTGGCCGGCGCTGTCATGCGCCGCGCGTCCCATCTCCAGCGCGGCGAGCTTTGCACGGCCATAGTCCGAGACCGGGCGCTTGGGGTCGTCCTCGCGGGTGGGGCGGTTGCGGGCGGCGCCGGTGCCATAGATCGCGGCCGACCCCACCAGAACCAGCCGGGGCGCAGTTTGGGCGCGGGCCAGCGCCTCGATCCACATGCGCGTGAGTGCAATGTTGGTGGCGACATCGCCACGTCCGGGCACCACGCCCGCGGCGTCAATCGCATAGGCCGGCTTCACCTCGTCGAGGAATTCGGCGAAGGCAGACGCGCGATCGGGGCCGAAGATGTCGCGCGGGGCCGCAATGGCCTTGAGGTTCCATGCGCCGACCCGGGCCATAACCGCCTGACCGATGAACCCGGTCGCGCCGGTCACCAGCAGCTTGGCTTTTTCGGCATGGCTCACGGTTCGGCCCCTTCCAGCATATTATCTCCCTGCCCCGCGCGGCCCGCCATTCGGTTAACGCCCAGAGGCCGTGGCCTCCTCCGGCGGGCGTGCGACGTAGATCTGCGCATAAAAATGGCCGGTGGTCTCGAAGCCGGAGGTATCATGGCCCGCCGCCCGTGCGATATCAATCGCCCGGGCCTGTTCGGACAGGCTGTCGAAGCGCCGGTGCGGGAAGGGCGGGAGGCCGAGGGTGTCAATCACCAGACCATGATCGCGCAGCAGGTCGAAGGCCTCCTTGCGTTCGTTGCCGCGCACCGGGGAGGTGACGATCCAGGGCCGCTTCCCGGCAGTGGCGTGCAGCAGGCGTTCGAGCGCGGCGGGCATCAGGTGGGCGACGCTTCCACATTCGATGATCAGGTCGGTAGAGGACAGGGTTTCGGCCAGAGGCACGGAGGGGTCGGCGCGTTCGAGATCCTCGTCGAAGGCATTGTCGAACAGGCCGATGGCCTGCCCGTAGGCCACGGCGTTGCCCGCCACGTCGATTCCGGCAAAGCGCGCGCCCGGGAAGCTTTCCGGCAGGTCCGCGAGCCAGTCCGCATCGCGGCGGACCATCTCTTCGGGGTTCAGATTGTCAAGGTCGGTATCCTCGTAGCGCTCGAGAAAGGCCTCGGCCGATACGTCGTGGCGGACAAGGGCGCTGACGATGCCGTAGCTGCTGGCGAAGTCCAGCACGCTCGGCGCCTGAAGACCCCGCTTTCGCATCAAATCGCCCAGCAGGCTGCGGAACACGGGCACCGCATGGGCGTGATTGCTGTATCCCAGCGATTTCAGCATCCGGTAATAGGCCCTGCAATCGGGTTGATTGTAGGTGTCGTCGAACAGCGTGACGAAATTCGTTCGACGTTCCGAAAGGTTGAGCGGCATCAGACTAACCTGTTTGGAGTGGTGTCCCCCCAAGGGCCAGTTCGACTACCAGACATCGGGAAACTATTCAATTGTAAACGGCCTCGACCCGCGATTGGTGGTCCTGCCGCTTTCTGGAGCTTTGCAGCGGACCGGCACGCAGTGCATCTGGTCAGGCGCAAACAGGTTAACCGGCTTCGGGGTCTCCCGCGTTGCCTGTCTTGCTGCGCATGGACCGAACTTGCGCAACGGGACATGATCGCTACATGGGCTCGCCCCTTGCAACAGGCGACAGCCTTGCAAGAACCTCACGAACGTCCATACGACTGAACTTGAGATTGAGGGCCACGTGCTGGACGCCGATCCCGTGAAGGGTTTTCAGCAAGCGCTCGAGATGGTGGAGGCCCATGCGGTATCCCAGGTGGATCGGCTCGGGCGGCGCGTCGGCACGCTCGGCCAAGTCGATATAGAGAGACTGGACCACGGGCTTGACCGGTGCGTCTGGGGCGGTCAGGCCGTGCCACTCGCCAACGACCCGCTCCTGTTTTGCGGGTGGCCTTGGATAGGTGATCCAGCCGTCCGTATGATCTGCCAGCCAGTCCAGCGGCTGGCCGCTATTGCCGGTTCCCAAGAGGGGAAGGCGGCCGTGAAACGGCTTCGGGATAAGGTCGCCACCGTGCATGCGCCCGTAACGCTCGCTCTCGTAGGAAGGAAAGGACTTGCCGAGCAGTTCCTGAAGGTAGAGCAGCGCATCGCGAAACAGCTCCGCGCGCTCGCCGCGATTCCGCCCATAGGCCGGATATTCGATGGGCCGGTCACCCGAAGCAACGCCCAGAACAAGCCGCCCCTTGGAGAGGTGATCGAGCGACGTCGCCTGTTTCGCCACGTCGATCGGATGATGCAACGGCAGGATGACCGATCCCGTCGCAAGTGCGATCTCGCTGGTATGCGCCGCCACCGTCGCCAGCCAGACGAACGGGTCATAGATCTGCCCGAGGTCTCCAAAGCTGGGATCGTCGAGGGGGACATCGCGCGCCCATAGCGCCGAGAAGCCGAGACGTTCCGCCTCCTGCGCCAGCCCCACCTGATCTTCCATGGCCGGCCTCGGCCCGTCGAAGGCCTCGATGGGAAAAAAGAGGCCGAGCGTCGTACGGTCATTGCGGAACATGCGATCAAAGCCGGGTCCGAACCGGGCCTCCGCCGTCTCACCGGGTCCAAATTGAGTATTCTTCATGACGCGTCTCTCCATCGGCCGTTCCCGTGATCGCGACCTTTCCGAGGTTGTGCCGCATGACCGGGTATTGCAACAAAGCCTCCACAATGCGTTGCGCGTGATGCTGCACAGTTGCCGATATTGCGCCATATCCAGGCTATCGCCTTCAGCGCCCGGATCTGAAATCCGAACTTGTCGGAACAGCACCGGCCGCCAGGATGGCCAGCAAGCATACGGTTGACGCAGCCACCAGCACCGGCGCCATCCCCAACCAGAAGACCAGCGGTGCAATCGCCAAAAGCCCAAGCGGGGCAAGCCCGTATGAAACGATGAAGTCGACCGAGGACACCCGCGCAAGCTTTTCGTCCGGTATCTCCTGCTGAACCGCGGTAAACCAGATGACGTTGAGAAACTCCGCCCCGATACCCGCGACAAGGTAAACCGCCACCGGCACCCAGAAGGTGCCGGCCAGCAACAGGCTCAACGGCACGGCACAATATGTCCCCAACCCGGCCAGCGCGCACCAGCCCCGCCGGGATGGCGACCAGAAAACAATCACGATGGCCCCGGCAATCGCCCCCGCGCCATAGGCCGTGGCCGTCCACACCAGCAGCGAGGCATCGCCAAAGTTCGTCCGGCTGATCTGCGGCGTCAGTACACTGGTGACCGAATACCCCGCCGCATTGACCGTCGCCAGCGCGCCAATGGTGGCCATGAACCACGGATGCCGCCGGGCCTCCCGGAACCCCTCCACAACCTCCACCGCGAACCGCCTTGGCCAATCCTTCCGGCGCACCGGCCCTCGCTCGCGATCGCCCCGTTCCGCCGGCCAAGGCGGCACCACGGCACTGATCAGCCACAGAAGAACCGTGACCACGAACGCCGCCTGCAAACCAAGCGCCGCCGCGATAATGACCGCGAAGGCCGGGCCGACAAGATGCGTGGAACGTGTCGAAAGACTGAGCGCGGCATTCGCGGTCTGGAAATCATGCCGCGCCACCACCGATGGTACGATCGCCTGGTATACCGGCCGGCTTGCCCCCTGCCCGACCCCGGACACGGTCACCCCCAGAATAACCAACCCCATCGCAATCGGTTGGTCCGATCCGAAGAACATGACCGTAAGCAGGTTCCCTGCCGCCGCCGAGACGCTTGCGAGGAACAGAACGCTCCGGCGCCCGCCACGGTCCGCCATGACGCCGCCTATCGGCACGCCGACAAGGAACCCCGACCGACCGCAGCCCGAGCAAAAGACCCAGCTCCACGGCACCGATCACCTCGATCGAGACCGCGTAGCCCAGGATGAAGGGCAGCGCCCATGTGGCAACAGCCGATGCCGTATTGCCCAGCCACAACCGGAAAAACGGCACCGTGCGGACGCTTGACGTCATACGCCACGCCCCCCCCTGCAAGGCTCTTCATCCGATCCCTGTTGTCCACGATGTCACGCCGTCGCGCCGCCGCGAATTTCACCGAGAATCCGGATCCAGCTGCGTGTGCCCCGGTGGAACCGCTCGACGTCGTAATGCTCGTCCGGCGCGTGGATCGCGTCGCTTTCCAGAATGAAGCCCAGCACCACGCAATCCAGCCCGAGCCCGTCATTGAGCGCCCCGACAAGCGGAATGGCCCCACCCGTCCCCTTCAGCACCGCGGGCTGGCCCCATTCGGCCTCCAGCCCCCGCGCCGCGGAGACAAGGTACGGGTTCGTCTCTGACAGATGAACGGCCGCATTGCCGTCCGGCCCGTCGAATTCCACACGGCACCCTTCAGGCACGCGGTCCGACACGAACTTTCGGAACAGGGTCCTGATCGTTTCGGGCGTCTGCCCGGCCACCAGCCGGAAGGTCAGGCGCGCCGTCGCCGAGCCGGGCAGCACCGAACGCCCCCCCGGCCCTTGGTTTCCGCCCGTAATACCGTTGAAATCCGCGGCAGGCCGGCCCCACATCGCCTCTGTCGCGGTATAGCCGTCTTCTATGACGCCCCCGGCAAGGCTGACCTCTCCCGCACCGTCAAGCTCGTCCGACAACTCACGCCAACGTTTGCGCTGGCTGTCCGTCAGGTCGACGACACCATCGTAGAACCCGTCAATGGCCACCCTGCCCTTTTCGTCATGAAGGGAGGCCAGGATCGTGCTGAGAATGCGGATCGGATTGGCGGCAACCGCCCCGTAATGGCCGGAATGCAGGTCGGCGTTCGGCGCATGAATCGTCACGGTCTCGTGTACCAACCCCTTGAGCTGCGTGGTGATCGAGGGCCGCGTCGGTGACCACATGTCGCTGTCACAGATGAACGCAACGTCGCAATCCAGCTCCTCGCGGTGCTGTTCGAGAAAGGCGCCAAGGCTGGGCGATCCCATCTCCTCTTCCCCTTCCAGCATGATCACGATGTCCGCGGGAAAGGCGCCATTGGCCGCTTTCCACGCCCGCAGCGCCTCGATAAAGGACCAAAGCTGGCTCTTGCTGTCGGATGCACCGCGCCCGTAAAACCGGCGCACGCCATCCTCTTCGACAATCTCGGGCGCGAACGGATCATGTTTCCACGCCTCGCGCGGCGCGACAGGCTGCACATCGTAATGCCCGTAGAACAGCAACCGCTTGTCGCCCTCCGCCGCGCCCTCTGCCCGCGCCAGCACAACCGGATTACAGGCCGTTTCCACAACACGGGACGAAAAGCCGAGATCCCCCAACGCGGTGTTCAGCCACCCGGCGGCGCGGGCGATCCCCGGCTTGCCCGCGTCCTCGCCCGAAACGGACGGGATCGAAATCAGGTCCAGTAGTTCCGCGACTGCGGTATCGAGATTGGCGTCAACCTCCTTCAGCGCACGTTCCGTTTCCGACACGTCGAACATCCTTTCACGTCTCATCAGGGTGCCCGGCGCCGCACCGCGTCATGGCACGGCCCCGGTTCGTCAGCCCGCCAACAGGTCACTCCGCCGCGTCACCGGCAGAACTGAGTTGCCGCAAAGCGGTCAGCATCCGCTGCAAATCTTCCCAAAGCTCGCCCTCGTCCTCCAACCCGATCGAAATCCGCAGGATCACGTCCGGCTCCTCCCAGCGGGTGGCACTTCGGCTCGCCGCGATCGACATCGGCGCGGCAAGGCTGCGCGTTCCGCCCCAGGATGCACCGATCCCGAACAGTCTCAGGTGATCGAGCGCCGGCCAGACATGCGGCGCGACACATTCGGGGAACGTCAGGGAAAAGACCCCGCTGCTGCCAAGGAAATCGCGCTTGAAGATCTCATGCCCCGCCATTGTCGGAAGACCCGGAAAAAGCACCCTGCGGACCATCGGATCGTCCGAAAGCCGCTCTGCAAACCGCTGTGCCACCGCTCCGCTGTGCCGCAGACGCATCCCCAGCGTCTCCAACCCTCTCAGAACAAGCGACGCATCGTCCGGAGAGGCGCCGATACCCATACGGCCGATCATGTCCCTCATCGGTTGAACCAGATCGGGGTCGCGAACGGATATCGACCCCATCAGCACATCCGAATGGCCGGACACGTATTTCGTAAGCGCCTCGGTGACGATGTCCGCCCCCAGCGTCAACGGTTTCAGGTTCAGTGGCGTGGCCCATGTATTGTCCACCCCAAGCAGGGCCCCCGCCTCATGCGCCAGCTCCGCCGCAGCGGGAATGTCCATCAACTCCACCGTCGTCGAACCGGGGCTTTCACACCAGACAAGACGGGTTTCGCTTCGGATCCGCCCCTTCAGATCATCAAGGTCCGTCGGGTCGAAGAATTCGAGCGTCACCCCCATCCTCACCAGGTCCGACAGGGCGAAATCGCGCATTGGCGGATAAACCGTATCGGCCAGAAGAAGGTGGTCCCCCTCGTTCAGCAACGCCATCGCCGCCAGTGCATTTGCCGCCTGCCCGGAGGGCGTCAGAAACGTGCGCGCGGCCTGCTCGAGCTGGGTCAGCTTTTCCTCCAGCGTCCGGGTCGTCGGCGTGCCGTACAGACCGTAGGAATATCCTTTGTCGCCACGCTCGCCCCTGTTGGCATAGGCCGCCGCATCCTCGAAGAGGATTGTCGATGCGCGATGGACGCCGATGCCGACCGGGTCGAAGCCGTCCGTTGCCACACGTGGGGTCAGGACACACCGTGTCAGATCGCTGGTACTCATTGATTACTTTCCTTCTCCAACGCTCGCACACCGTATGCGTTGACGTTATTGCCGTAGTGCGTATTATTTCGTTTTTCTCTTGAATATCCGGAGGCTCTGAACCGTGAACCTGCGTCAGATCGAGGTGTTTCGCGCCGTGATCACCAGCGGCACGACCTCCCGCGCCGCCGAGGTACTGAGGATTTCGCAGCCTTCCGTAAGCAAGACGATCCAGGATCTCGAACGGTCGATCGGGTTTCCCGTCTTCGACCGGGTCAAGGGCCGTTTGCTCCCGACCGCCGAGGGCCAGCTTTTCTTTCGCGAGGTCGAGCATGCCTTCGCCGGCCTCGCATATCTTCGTGGCGCCGCCGCGCGGATCCGGGATTTCGGGTCCGGCGAGCTGCGTGTCGCTTCGCTGTCGGCGCTGTCGACCAATATCATCCCCCACGCGCTGTCCGCGCTGATCTCGAAAAACCCGGGCGTCGCGATCACGTTTCAGACGAACCTGTCCTCTGTCGTCAGGGACCACGTCGCATCCGGACAGTTCGATGTGGGCGTCGTCTCCGACGAGATCGACAAGACCGGCGTCGAAGTGCGCCCTTTCGCCCATTTCCGCGCGTGGCTCGCGATCCCCGAGGGCCATCCGCTTGAGGCGCGGTCTGTCATCCGGCCCGCCGACCTCGTCGACCAGCCATTCATTGCGCTTTCGCCCGAGGACACCACCCGCCAGCAGGCCGAATTGGCCCTCGCGGCCGAAGACGTCAAGCTCAGCATCATCCTCGAAACGCCCTATGCCACGACGATCTGTGCCATGGTGGCGGCAGGCCTCGGCGTCGGGTTGGTCGACCCCCTTACCGCCGAGCTGTTCGACGGGCGCGGGCTGGTGCTGCGCCCCTTCGAGCCCGAAGTGCATTTCCGGACGCTCCTGATCCTTCCGCCGCACCGCCCCGCGTCGCGGATCGTCGAGGATTTTATCACCGAGCTGTTCCAGACCCTGAAAGGGAACGGCAAACTCAGCGACGGTTTCACCTGCTGAGATCATCGCTAAAGAACCTTCGACAGGAACGCTTGGGTGCGCACGTTCTGCGGCGCTTCCAGCATCTGCCTCGGCCGCCCCTCTTCCACGATCGTTCCATGATCCATGAAAACAAGGTGGTCGCCGACCTCGCGGGCAAAGCCGATCTCGTGCGTGACCAGCATCATCGTCATTCCCGACGCCACGAGATCCTTGATCACGTCGAGCACTTCGCCGACAAGCTCCGGATCAAGGGCCGAGGTCGGCTCATCGAAAAGCATAACTTCCGGCTCCATCGCCAGCGCCCGCGCGATTGCCACGCGCTGCTGCTGCCCGCCCGAAAGCTGGTTGGGATACCTGTCCGCCAAATCGGCAAGCCCGACCCGCGCAAGCAGATCCCGCCCAAGGCTCCTCGCCTTGGCCTTGGACATCCGCTTCACATGCACGGGCCCTTCGATGACATTGCCAAGCGCGGTCATGTGCGGAAAAAGGTTGAACCGCTGGAACACCATGCCGGTCAGCCGGCGTTGCCGGTCGATGGCACGCGGCGACAGTTCATGAAGCCGGCCGTTCCGCTCGTCATAGCCCTGCAGCGTGCCGCCGATCCTGACGCGCCCGGCCGAAATCTGCTCGATCTGGTTGATACACCGCAGAAGCGTCGACTTGCCCGAACCCGAGGGGCCGATCGCAACACAGACCTCCCCCTTGGCGATGGTCAGGTCGACACCGCGCAACGCGTGGAACTCGCCAAAGAACTTGTGGACCCCCTCAAGCGAGACAGCGACATCCCGGTCAGCCATTACGTGTCTGGACATAGTCCTGTCCCCTTCCGAAATGACGTTCCAGATAGAACTGGCCGATCATCATCACCGAGGTAATGGCAAGGTACCAGAACGCCGCGACCATGAGCATCGGCACCGGAAGATAGATCCGGTTCGCGATTGCGCTGGTGGCGAACATCAGATCCAGCGTGAACGGCACGGCGAGGACAAGCGCGGTACCCTTCAACATGCCGATCGTCTCGTTTCCCGTCGGTGGAATGATCGTCCGCAACGCCTGCGGCAAAAGGATACGCCACCATATGCGCCCTCTCGACATTCCGATGGCCTGCGCGGCCTCGGTCTGCCCCCGATCGATGGCCCTGAAGCCCGCCCGGAAAATCTCGGCCAGATAGGCGCTTTCGCACAGCCCCAGTCCCAGGATCGCGGCCACGCCGGCCGTCACCACCCAATCGGTCGGCACGCCGATGATTTCAGGACCGAACGGAACAGAAATCGACAGGCGCGGGAACAGGACCGCGAACAGGCCCCAGAACAGAAGCTGCGTGTAAAGCGGCGTTCCGCGGAAGAACCAGATCCACAGCCACGACACCGCCCTCAGGATCGGGTTTTCGCTGTCACGCATCAGCACGAGCGTGCCCGCGCAGACGATCGCAACCAGCATCGCGACCACCGTCAGCACCAGCGTCCAACCCACACCGGCAATGACCGTTGGCGCAAAGAGATACTGCCAAAAGACGTTCCAGTGAAAGTTCGGATTGACGATGACGCCGTAAGCCACCTGCATGGCGACGATCGCCAACAGGGCGACGGCCACCCAGCGCCCCGGGTGGCGGCGCGGCACCACCTCGTTCAGCCGCACCTGTGGCCCTTCATCGCGATCGGCGTCATCGCGTCCCGAAACCATGGCTGTCGTGACGGAGGCCATATCAGTTCGACACTTCCGGGTTGACGACCGACTCGTCGACAAGGAAGTGGCCCACGCCCCAGAACTCGTAGATCTCGGCATAGACGCCTTCGTCGATCAGGTGGTTCAGCGTGTCTGCCATCAACTGGGTCAGTTCCATGTCGTCCTTGGTTACGGCGATACCGTTCAGGCCGCGCTTGCCCATCGGGCCGACGGGTTCAAGGTTTTCCAGCCTGTTGTCGCTCTGCTTCACCGCATAGGCCGCCGTGCCGCCCCCGGTCGCGGTTGCATCGGCGCCGCCTGCCGCGACCCGGGTGATCGCCTCCGTCTGCACAGAGAACGGCAACTTAGTGATCTCGGGCTTGCCCGCATCCAGACAGGCCTGATTGTCCAGATCCAGATGCTTTTCATGATAGGTGCCCGACATGATGGCGACCTTGGCGCCGCAATAATCGGCGGGGTCGAAATCGGTCGGGTTTCCGGCCCGGACCACCCAAAGGCTCTGCGTGTCCGAATACGACACGAAATTCACCACCTTCATGCGTTCATTGGTGATTGAAAAGGCATTCAGGCCGATATCGTATTTCGACCCGAGGGCAGGCAGGATCGAAGGGAACGGTGCCGTGCGCGATTCATACTCGAGCCCGAGCGTCTTCGCGATGGCCCGGCCGACATCAATGTCGATCCCCTGCGGCGTCTGACCGTCATCGCCTGCCAGAAACTCCCACGGGGCATAGGCATTATCGGCACCGCCGACAAGAACGCCGCGCTCAGCGATCTTTTCCGGCACCCGGTCGGAAAGTTCCGGAGCGGCTTCCAGCCCGGACAGGTCGAAAACTTGTGCAAGGCCAGCCACGGGAGAAAGAGCCGCGACTGCGAGGACGGCTGCGGTGTATCTGAGTCGATGTCGGAAGAACGGTGTCATTTGGTTTTTCCCTTGTTGGACGCATCAGAGGCGTACTGTTCATTTTATTTGTTTCGCGCCAATCGCGCGACAGGATCCACGTTATGGCCGCGCCTCCTATTCGTCCAATACTAGCTTTTAGCCAATCTATTCCTAAAACGCATAGCCTATCATCGATCAACCGCAAATTCCGCCCGCGCGAACGCAAGCGCGGCACAGCCCGGATGGCCATGCCGCGTAATGTCAGGAGGATCAGAAACAGATCCCGCCAACCACAATCAGCTGCGGGCACCCGCGCCCGAAGGCCCGGTCAGCGCTCGCGCTCCCACAAGACCGGGAAGAGCGGATGCTCCATCGGCGCCCCCGGCGCAAGCTCATCCTCGAGCCCCGGAAAGGCCGGCGATGTCGTCCAGTTGCGCGGCGCATGCCGGATGTCATCCCCCAGGAACCGGATCGAAAGCACACGCCGCCGCCTGCTTCCGACACCCGCCGCGGCATGAAGCGTCAGCATGTGAAAAAACACGGCGTCGCCCGGCTCCAGGGCCCAGCCCCGGATATCGAACGCAGAACGGTCGGCCTCGATGTCCGGCAAGTTCTGAAGGCTGCCCTCGGGGAACCACTTCGCTTCGTGCGACATGAATGTTCGCGGCATCAGCCAGGGCCCGGCATGCGTGCCGGCCAAGAATTCAAGCGTCGACTCGCGGGAAACCGGGTCCATCGGCGCCCACATGGAACAGTTCTGCATCCCGTCGATGTTGTAATACGGCTGATCCTGGTGCCAGGGCGTCCGGGCACTCGTGTTCGGCTCCTTGACCAGCAGGTGATCATGGTAAAGCCGCGTCGTCTGCGATCCCATCAACCGCCCGGCGACCTCCCCGACCCCCGTCTTGAAGATCAGGTCGTGATACGCCGGGTTCTCCTGCCAGTTGCAAAAATCCTCAAGGAAATAGCCGGGATCGCCGGGCGCACTCGCCACCTTCGCTCTCGGACTCGGAGCGGCGACATTCGCATCGATGCCGCGCCGGCCGATTTCGACCTCTTCGGGTGTGAACAGCCCGCGGATGCATACGACGCCGTCGCGCTGGAACTCGGCGATCTGCGCTTCCGTGATCCGAGGCCGCGCCATGGCCGCGTTCGGCTCGCCCCCGATGACGTTGCTGTCTTCCATTTCGGAAATCCTTTCCCAATTGTGACACCCCAACGATAGACGCTTTTAGCCATAGAGCCGATTACTGATTTCTGATACGCACATAGCCCATGCCTATACCGTTCAGCTTCCGCCAGCTCGAATATTTCATCGCCGTCGCCGAATATGGAAGCGTCACGGAAGCAGCACAGCGCTGCCACGTGTCCCAGCCGTCGGTTTCGGCTGCCGTGGCGGAACTCGAGCGGATCCTGGGGCGAAAACTGTTCCGCCGGAAAACCGGTCACGGGCTCGAGATCACCGCCGCCGGTCGGCAACTGCTGGTCAATGCCAGAACAACCCTCGCCGCGGCCGCCTCCATCGGCGCCGATCACGGAAACGCGGCCGAAATCTCCGTGGCCTGCTTCCGCGATCTCGGCGCGATCTACCTGCCCCGCCGTCTGACCAGGTTCGCAAAAAAGCGCGAGGGGCTGGGGTTCCGTATACTCGAGGCCGAACTCGCCGATATCCGCGACCTCATCCTCGACGGCCGCTGCGAACTGGGCCTCACCTATGACACCGGGCTCGAACGGACCGGGCTGGAAACCGCCTATGTCGACCGGATCGCACCGCATGTCATGTTGCCGGCGTCGCACCCTCTCTGTGCGCAAAGCTCCATCGCACTGGCCGAGCTCGAAAACGAACGCGTCATCCTCGAGAATTACCCGTCCACGATTGCATTCTTCCAACCACTCCTCGGCAAACTTGGCCTGAGCGATCGCGACTGCCAGCTTGTGCCCAGCTTCGAAATGCAGCGCAGTCTGGTGGCGAATGGCTGGGGCATCGGCTTTTCCTACGCACGCCCCGCTCCGGATCTTGCACATGATGGCTCGGAACTCGTGTGCAGGCCGTTGCGTCCACCCGATCCCGTGCTTGACGTTGTCTTGGTCCATCTCGGGACGCAAACCCTGTCCCGAACCGCCCGCGATTTCCTGAACTTTGTGCAGGCGCGGTGAATCAGAAGGGTTTGGTTCTCCCCTGCATTCGGTTCCTACGCGGTGCGCTCTTTCCAATCAACTTGGATCAACCTGGCGCAGCCACCGAGAGCGCCTGAGGGCCCCGCCGCATGACAACCGTGTCAGGCGCCGGTTTCGGCGTCCTTGAGCTGGCGTGCATAGTGCTGAAGGAATAGCTGCAGGATATTCTCGGCCATCAGGTTGTAATGCTCGACGTTGCGCGGATCATGGCCGATCTGGCCGATCTCGACCTCGACGATCTCCTTGCCGGCCATGTGAACGCGCAGCATCACATCGATATCGGCCGCGTTCGTATCCACCAGCGCGTCGAGCTCGATCAGGTCCCGGTTGAACAGGTAGAGGCCGGAATTTACGGCCCGGACATGCTGCAGGGCGGGAAAGATCTGACGGATCGCGGGACGCACGAGCAGCCGGGTCATCGGCATGTCGTCATTGGGATCCTGCCACTTGCCCTTGACCAATCCCACGCCGGGCTCTCGCGCCTCGGCGAGCATCAGCACAAGCTTGGGGTCGAACGTCTCGAGATCGGCGTCGAGCTTCATGACCCACGGCCATTTCGCGGCGGCATAGCCGGTTTTCAACGCGCGGCCCATGCCAAGCCCGGGTTCCTCGACCACCACCGCCCCGGCGCTGGCGGCGACCTCGGCGGTGTCGTCCCACGAGGCGGTATCCACGACCACGACCTCCCGCACGCAAGGCAGGTTGATCACGGCGGCAACGACCTTGCCGACCGTTTCCCCCTCGTTCCGGGCGGGAATGACAATCGAAATTCCATCGGGCATCCCGGTTTCACTCCTGTTCAGATTGCCGAGTCGCAGACTTGTGGCAAATGCGGGCACGGTTTACAATGTCGGACGTAGGCTGCTGACGATTTACCGATCCGTGTGTCAGCGCGCATTCACGAACGCCAAGGTGACAAAGATGCGACGCAACGAGACACGTGGACAGGTGCGGCCGATTGTCGAAAATCTGGCGCGGCAGGCCCGCGACGGCGCCCTGTCGCGGCGCGAGTTCCTCGCATTGGCCAGCACATTCGGCGCCTCTGCCGCAACGGCCTACGGGTTGATCGGCCTGTCGGCCCCGGCGGCACAGGCGCAAGAGGCCCCGAAGCGGGGCGGCGTGCTGCGCGTGGGCAGCCGCGTGATCGAGATCACCGACCCGCGCAAGTTCGCCAAGACCGAACAGGGCAACCTTGCGCGCACGTTTTGCGAACCGCTCGTGCGCTGGGAATACGATGCCACATTCGCGCCAGTGCTGCTGGAAAGCTGGCACGTCAGCGACGACGCCAAAACCTTTACATTGAAGGTGCGGCCGGGGGTGACATGGACCAACGGCGACGCATTGACCGTAGAGGACGTGATCCACAACCTGCGCCGCTGGTGCGACAGGGGGGCCGAGGGCAACTCGATGGCGTCGCGCATGGCCCCGCTGACCGATCCGGCCACCGGCAAGATGGACGAGGGCCGCATCGAGCGCGTGGATGACATGACCGTGCGGCTGAACCTGCCCCGGCCGGATGTTACGCTGATCGCCGGGCTTGTCGATTATCCCGCGCTGGTCGTGCATCGAAGCTTCGACGATGACAGCAGCCTGATGACGACACCGCTTGGCACCGGCCCGTTCGAACTTGTCTCGGTCGAGGTGGAATTCAAAGCGGTGGTGAAACGCCGCGAGCAGGGCCAGTGGTGGGGCGGCGAGGCGCATCTGGACAGGGTGGAATTCATCGACATGGGTGCCGACCCCGCGGGGATCGTGGCCGCCTTCGATGCCGGCGACATCGACGCAAACGAGGACACGCCGCCCGATTTCATCATGCCGCTCGACGCGCTTGGATTGACACGGCAGGACCGCACCACCGCGAACACCATCGTCGCGCGGATGCGGGTGGACGCGCCACCCTATGACGACCCGCGCCTGCGGCGGGCGATCCAGAAGAGCATCGACAACCGCATCGTTCTGGCACTCGGGGTCGATGGCGACGGCGCGCTGGCCGAGAACCACCACGTGTCTCCCTCGCATCCCGAATATGCCGAACTGCCCCCGTTCGAGGCCGACGCGGCAGAGGGATATGCCATGGCGCAAGACGCCGGCCACGCGGACACCGAGATCGACATCGTCTCGATCGACGGCGACTGGCGCACCGTGACGTCCGATGCGATTGCCGCGATCCTGCGCGAGGCCGGGTTCAACGTGCGCCGCACCATCGTCGCCGGGCAGAGCTACTGGAACGCGTGGAACGAATACCCGTTCAGCACGACCGCATGGGGCGGGCGGCCTCTGGGCGTTCAGGTACTGTCGCTGGCCTACAAATCCGGCCAGCCGTGGAACGAGACGGGCTTTTCCGACCCGGAGTTCGACACTCTTCTGGAAGAGGCCCTGGCCATTCCCCACCCGGAGGCGCGGCGCCCGGTCATGGCGCGGCTGCAGACGATCCTGCGCGACAGCGGCATCATCATCCAGCCCTATTGGCGCAACCAGACCATGCACCACGCGCCGAACGTGCGGAACTTCAGCCGCGAACGATATCGCGAGCTTCACCTTCATGACGTCTGGATCGATGCCTGATGCCGGCGAGGACGTCCCTCGCACGGCACAGTCATGACCGGCAGCCGATGCAGGAAACACGCGAGCTGAGCTTCTCCAGCCCGGCCGCACGGCTGCAATACACGCTTCTGATGGCGCTGTTCCGTGTGGCGGTGTCTCGCGGCCTCTACGGGCGTTTCGCCCGGGGACTGGGGCGCGTGTTCAGCCGGGACAATCAGGTTCTGCTAAGCATCGACGGTGCGCCGCCCTTCCGGGTCTCGCTAAGCGACGGTTACTGGACCCGGTTTGCGCTTTGGCACACGCAGTACGAACCGGAAATCGCCGCCGTTCTGAAGGCGGCGTCAGGCTCGGCGAAGGTCTTCTGCGATTGCGGCGCCAACAAGGGGTACTGGACGGTGCGCGCCGCCCCGCTGTTCGACCGGGTGATCGCGGCAGAGGCTGCGGAGACCACCTTTGCCGCGCTGGAGGCAAATGCCGGGGGCTTGCCGAATGTGGCCCTGCACCGGGTCGCCATTCATTCGGTTTCGGGCGAGCGGCTGAGCTTCGTGAACGTGGCCAACAGCCACGCATCGGCCCGGCTGTTGACCGACGGCAGGCCCGGCCCGGGTGACACTGTCGAGACGGTCGAGACGCGGCGAATTGACGATCTGCTACCGGATGGCGGTTCCGCGCTGATCAAGCTCGACGTGGAGGGTGCAGAGGTGCCCGCGCTGGAGGGGGCCGCCCGCGCATTGCGCGAAGGCGCGGTGTTGATCTACGAGGACCATGGCAGCGACCCGACCTGCGCCCCCAGCCGGTATCTCCTGAGCAACCCGGATATATGTCTCCTGTTTTGCGACGACGGCTTCCGTCAGGTGACATCGGTTGATCAGGTGCGCGCGCTCAAGACCGACCCGTACAAGGGGTACAACCTGCTGGCGGCCCACAAGGATTCGGCTCTTTTGGCCGGGATTGCGGAACGGTTGTGATCCCCTTGATGCGCCTCGCGCATGGATCAGGACGTAGACGATTTTCCAATACGAGAAGGAGGCCCGGGGGCACATTTCACGAACTTGCGGAATGACGTTTCCACGTTCATTCTCAACGGTCGCCATGGAAAAATCACCGCATCGCGACCGAGCGCACGGGATCACGCACTGTACGCCGATACTCAGACGGGGTCATGCGCATTTTCTTGGTGAACACGCGGCAGAGAACTTGGTTTGAAGAGTACCCGACCTCCAGCGCGATCTCGGTTATCGGAATATCCGTATGTTCGAGAAGCTCGCAGGCCTTCTCCATTCTCAGCCGCGTCAGAAAAACGAGCGGCGTCACTCCGGTGCTTTGCTTGAACATGCGGGCAAAGTGAAACGACGAAAGCCGCGCTTCGGCTGCCAACTCGTCGACGCACAGGTCTTCCCCAAGCCGCGCATGCATGATCTCGATACAACGCCGCTCTGCCCAAGGGGCCAGACCGCCCTTCTTCGGGGCCAGATCCGCGCCTCCAAGCCGGCAAAGCTCCGCCAGAAGCTCACAGCCGGCAGCCCGCGCCAGCATCCGCGACGGCGCGGCTTCTTCTTCACCAAGGGCCCAGGCGCAAAGGAGCTTCGCTCTCAAAGCCGGCGTGTCAAATGCCCCGCGGTAGATACGCAAGCTGTCGAAGGAAACTTTGCCATCGGAGGCTTCGTCAAGCACTGATTGCCAATGCACCACGGGAAACACGAAGCTGCGAATATGGTGGGTCGTTTCAACGCGGCAATTGACGGCGAAATTCGGTGCGGCAAAAACACAGCCACCGTTTTCCATCGTAACGTCGAAACGCCCCCCGCCAAGGCTGGCGCTGAGACGGCTGCCGCCGAGAATATCCTGATAAATCACAAGATCCGGTACGGCAGGCGTATCCATTTCCTGCCCCGGTTGCGTTGATCCATACATACTGAAAATCCCACCCGTGGATTTCACTTCATGTACATAAGACGCTTTGGGACCATCGGTGTACCATTGGGCAAGAGACGAATACTTGGACATGGATGCTTGCTGTCTCCAGAATGAGCTGAGTTGTCTCGCTACTCCATCACCCGGGCCAAGGTCGCCGTCATGATGGCAAACCTCGGTGCGTTTCCCTGGTCCGCGAGAGCGGTCGAAACCCTCTTTACCGCCAGTGGCAGGTGATCGGGTGCTGTTTGTGAAGTTCACTAGCAAACCTGCAAAGGCGGTTCGGTGCCGCGATTGCTGCTCCGGTGCCGAGCTTGCGGCTTTTGCCATTCACGACCGCGGAAAACCGGATGCTGACCGGTCGACCAACTGATCAAGCCCTGCGCGCCGCGCCGGAGCAGCATCAGCACGCACTCCCAGCCCAACCTGATGAGTGCAGGAATGGAACCATCACAGCAACCTGTGCGCCGCACGCCTCACAATGGTTTGCTAGGTCAGTTCACAGTTACTTTCAAAAAAGGAGCATACCATGCCTGCAAACTCACGCACCCTTCGCAATGTCGCCGTCACCCTTGCCTTGACCGCGCTTTCCGGCGCCGCACTTGCCCTGGATCTGTCCAGGGCCGAGCCCGCGTCGGAGGCATCACCCCTGGCGGTCCTGCAGACGATCCTGACAAACCCCTCGGATCTGGACTTCGTCAGCCAGTACACCACCGACGATTTCACATATGTCTCGCTGAACTACGAGAACCCGGAACTGAAGCAGATCTTGCCATGGGCCGGGACGACCAAGGGCACCGAAGGTCTGGTCCAGACCTTTATCGACGTGCAGCGATACTGGACGGTCGACGATTTCCAGATTCAGGACAGCTTCGAGAACGAGAACGGCGCGGCACTGTTCGGCACCTTCACCTATACTTCGAACACGCTGGGCAAGACCGTGACCTCGCCATTCGCGGTTCTGGCACGCGGCGAAAACGGCAAACTGTCCTATGTCCAGTTCATGGAAGACACCTTTGCCACCGTCCGCAGTTTCCGCGAAAGCGGCGAATACCGCATCAAGGCAAACCCGGACGGCTAGGAAACCGACACCCGGGGCTTGCCCATGCATTCGTCCCGCCGGAGCGGGGCGAATGCCTGTATCGGACGATCTCAAAAAATGCGCCGAGAATGCCTCGGGAGGGGTAAGCCGACGCGCGGCGAAACAGGTGAACGCGGCCGACAGGTCCTCGCCGCCGCAGGCGATCCGCGCGCGGCCGCCTGATCCGCGCCGGATGTCGTGGTCCCTCCACATCCCGCCGACCCAGCCGGAACTGGCCGAGTTGCCCCTCACCCAAGCTCGATCGTCCAGCTTTGCTCGATCAGCGCCTGCCCATAGGACCGCACCGGAACCGAGCTTTCGCAGGTGAACCCCCGCGCCATGTACAAGGCACAGGCGGCCCGGTGGCTTTCATGCGTCCAGAGCCTCAGGCGCCTGTAACCGCTCGCCTTCGTGAACGCCAGACAGGTCTCGAGCAGCCGCCGCCCCAGCCCGGTGCCCCGCACCTCCGGCTCCACCAAAAAGAGCCGCAGCTTGGCCACCTCCCCCTCCAACCGCACGCAAAAGATGCAGCCCAGCCGCGCCCCCTCCCGCTCGGCGATCCAGCCCCGTTCGCAGGCCGGGTCATGGGTTGCCACGAAATCCGCCACGATCTCGCCCACCAGCTTTCCGAAACTGTCGTCGAACCCGGCCTCCTGCGGGTAAAGCGCCCCGTGCCGGGCGACCACCCAGTCGGCGTCGGCAGAGGTGAACGGTCGGATCGCGATGGCTTCCATGGAACCACCAAACCGTTTGCAGGCTTGTCATTCAAGACGGAAAGAGATACCTGCAAAGCGCTTTTCAGGAGGCCACCATGGGCATCAACACCGAACGCGACATCGAGGCAAACCTCCAGATCGGGCCGACCGATCAGGGCATGGTGCGCATTTACGTCGAGGCCGATGGCGTTGAAGTCCCCATGGATTTCGAGCCCGACGAGGCCCGCGAGATCGCCGAGGAAATCATGTCCGCCGCCAAGGCCGCCGAAAAGCGCGGCTCATAAAACCGGATCACGCAGCGCCTGAAGCCTGCGCGCCGCGTGGCGGGCAAAGCGGCGGGTCAAGGCAGTCCGCCGCGCCGCCGGCAGCTTCTCCTCCGGCGCCATGCGGATGATCTCGGCATCATAGGCATCGGCCATGATCAGCCCCGTCTCCGGCGGCAACAACTCCGACGGAAACGCCTCGTCCACCGCCCAGAAATACCGGTCGCACCAGCCGAGGTAGCCTTCCCATTTCCCGTCCGACATGAAATCCGCGCGCGAGGATTTGCACTCGATCACCCAGATCTCGCCCTTCGGTCCCAGCGCCATCACATCGACCCGGCGGCCCCGTTCCGGCGTGAACTCCTCGACACAGACAAAGTCGTGGCTCACCAGATGACGGCACACGCCCCTTGCCAGCAACTGGCCGGGCAGCAGCGTGTCAGACGATATCAGGGCTTGGCTCATGGGCCCCAATTTATGAACAATACGTGAACATTGGCAACCCCTTCCGTAACGATACGGCGATGCGCCGCATCCCCGGCTTGATGTTTTGCGCGGTCAACTCATAATTCCCACGAGGTTCCGCCAGATAACCGCCCAACCGAAAGCGCCCGATCATGTCTCATCCTTCGCCTGAATCCGCCCGCAGCCGGGGTGTGCGCTATGCCCGCGAGCTTGAGGGGCACGTGGACTGGCTCAATACCTTTTCCGGCACGGCGCTCGGCGTTCTGGCGGTGGCCTCCGGGATCTACACCTATCTCGGCGTCTCCTCCCTGCTCGACGACACCGGCGCCATGTCGGCCTTTGCGGCCATCGCCTATTCGGTGGCGGTCTCGGTCGGCATCTTCGTTTTCTGGTCCTACCTTCTGCGGCTCTTCCCTGCCGTCGATTCCCGGCAGGCGCGGCTCGGGCTACTCGGCGCCATGGGGCTGGGCTCGCTGGCCATCGTCGCCATGTCCAGCTGGCTCAACGCCGCAGCACTGGCCGGGTCAGCGGCGGTGGAACAGCACCTCGCCAAGACCGTGCAGGACTACCAGACCAGCCTCGAACGCGCCCACGAGGTCGCCCTGACCGGCCAAGCGCTCGAACGCGACGTCGCCCGCGTGCGCCAGTCCTTCGAGGATCTCAGCGAACAGGAGGCGACCGGCAACCTCTCCGGCCTCGCCGGGCGCGGCGCCGTGTTCCGCGTGCTGCGGCAGAAAGCGGCCGAACTCACCGCACTCGAAACCCAGATCGCCCAACAGACCCCGCTGGTCGACAACGCCTTCACCGAGGGCAACCAGATCCTCAGCCGGATGCGCGCCCTCACGGTCGAGCCCGGGCCGGTCGAGACCCGCTCCATCGAATTTTCCGAACTGGCCGTGCGCCTTCAGGGCCTGATCACGCAACTCAGGCAACTGACCGTCGCGCCATTGGTGGCCCGCGCCGCGCAGGATCTCGCCGATTCGGTCGTCCTGCCCGAGCTTGACGGAAGCACCGCCGAAAGCCGCAACAGCCAGTCTTCCACCATCACCTCCGTACTCGAAGTCCTCGGCCAACGCGCCGCCACGCTGGAAGGCGCCGCACAGGAGGTCGCCGCCCTCCCCTCCGCCCCCGAAGTCACCTATACGCCCATCTCCGCCGCCGACGCGGTGATCCTATACGCCGGCAATTTCGTGCCCTCATGGGCCGGGGCCATCGCCATCGACCTGTTGCCGGCGGTCCTCGTGCTGATCCTCGCCATCACCCAGTCGGCCATCAGGACGGGGCGTGACGGCACCACCGTCGAAGACACGATGACAATCGCCGAACTCCGCGCGGCACTGGCGGCGGCTAGGGAGGTCGACATGGCCATGGACCACCATGAAGATCCGCCCGCCCGCGATGCCGACGGCAACAAGATCAAGCGCATCACCGGCAGTTCGTCATGAGCAAGGACTCACCAGACAAGCCAGAACCCAAGGAGAAAAAAGCCAACGGCGTCGGCCGCATCCTCACCGCCATCCTCATCTTCCAACTCGGTATCGGCGCCATGCTGGTGCTGGGCGACGTGCAGATCGGGCGGCTCTCCCTGCCCGGGCTCGGCCCCGACACGCCGCGCCTGACGGAACCGGTCCGACCCGGCGACCAGCGCCGCACCTTCCGCCCCGAGCGCGACCGCCCGCCGACCCAGCCCGCCCGCGACCCCGGCCAATTGCCCGAACGGCTGATGCTGACCCGGATCGACGGGGCCGCCTACCGCCTCGAAGGCGCCGTGGCCGAGGGCGACGGCGCCCGCGTCAAGAAACTCCTCTCCGAGGCCACGCCCACGCCGGACACCCTTGTCCTGCAATCCCCTGGCGGCTCGGTCCAGGACGCGCTCGAGCTGGGCCGCCACCTGCGCGACAAGGGGATCGCCACGCAGATGCTGGCCGGCGAATTCTGCCTCTCCGCCTGCCCCTACATTCTCGTCGGCGGCAACGAACGCCAGATCGACGACAGCGCACAGGTCGGCGTGCACCAGCATTACTTCGGCAAGAACACCCTCCTGCCCGCCTCCTTCGCGGTCGAGGACATTCAGGCCGGACAGGGCGAAGTGATGATTTACCTCAACGACATGGGCATCGACCCCATGGTCATGACCCACGCGCTCGCCACCCCGCCCGACGAGATCTACGTACTGCTGCCCGACCAGCTTCGCGAATACGGATTCGTGACGCAAGAAGACTGACAGACCCCTTGCTCTGGGCCTTATCGCAGCTTACCTATGGCTGGTGACGGGTGCTGCCCTTCTCGTGAACGGTTGCATTCCGGTGGCCTTAAATAATTCCGAGGGAGCTGGCTCTGTCCGGGCCCTGGTCCGGTTACCCGGCGCCCACCTGTACATGCAGGTCCTCGGGAATGAGATAACCAAA
>JAVJTX010000077.1:0-38217 GCA_040220035.1 Roseovarius sp.
ATTCGGCGGGGTTGCGCTGGTTGGCGGCGTCACGCTCGGCATCCGAGCCCTTGGCGTCGCGCCGGCGGAAGGTGAAGCGCCCGATCCTCTGGCCGCCCTCGACAAGGCCGCCGGGCAGGAAGATCACCACCAGCATGAACAACATGCCGAGCGTCAGGTGCCAGCCCTTGCCGACGAAGGGGTAGATCAGCGCCACGACCAAATCCTCGAGCCCGTCGGGCAGGAACGAGAACCAGCTGTGCAGCACCGCGTCGTTGATCTTCGAGAAGATGTTCTCGAAATACTTGATGAAGCCCGCGCCGAGGATCGGCCCGATCAGCGTGCCGGCGCCGCCGAGGATGGTCATCAGCACCACCTCGCCCGAGGCGGTCCACTGCATCCGTTCGGCCCCCGCCAGCGGATCGACCGAGGCCATCAGCCCGCCCGCGAGCCCGGCATACATGCCCGAGATCACGAAGGCCGCCAGCGCATAGGGGCGCGCGTTGAGACCAGTATAGGTCATCCGCGTCTGGTTCGACTTCACCGCCCGCAGCATCATGCCGAAGGGCGAGCGGAAGATCCGGATGGCGATGTAGAAGGCCAGGATCATGCAGACCGCGCAGACATAATAGCCGGTGTTGAAATTGAAGTCCCACGCGCCAAAGCTCATCTGGTTGTTGCCCCGCATCGACCAGCCGAAGACATGCGGCAGGTTGGGCAGGCCCGCGCCGTGGAAGATCTGCGGATCGTCGCCATAGACCTGAAGCCCGGTCTCGCCGTTGGTGAGGTTGAATTTCGGGTTCGACAGCACCGAGTAGGCCAGCGCAAACGACATCTGCGCGAAGGCCAGCGTCAGGATCGAAAAGTAGATGCCCGAGCGCCGCAGGCTGATAAAGCCGATCAGCAGCGAAAACAGCCCCGCCAGGATCACCGCCACCGCGATGGCCGGGATGACGTTGTAGGTGAGCAGCTTGAACACCCAGACCGCCGCGTAGGAGCCCACGCCCAGAAAGGCGGCGTGGCCGAAGCTGAGATAGCCGGTCAGCCCGAAGAGGATGTTGAACCCGATGGCGAAGATGCCAAAGATCGCGAAGCGCTGCATCAGGTCCGGGTAGCCCGCGTTGAACTGCGCCATGGCGCTGTTCGTCGGGAACGGGTTCAGGAGGAAGGGCGCGAACACCGTCAGGGCGATGACGATCAGGAAAAGCGCCGTGTCTTTCTTGTTGAGTCCGAGCATTGGTTCAGTCCTCCATCACGCCTTTGCGTCCCATCAGACCGCGCGGGCGGGTCAACAGGACAATGATGGCGACAAGGTAGATGATGATCTGGTTGATCCCAGGGATCGTCGTGGTGGCCCAGGCGGTCGAGGCAAAGCTTTCGAGGATGCCCAGCAGGAACCCGGCCAGCACGGCGCCCGGAAGGCTGCCCATGCCGCCGACGACGACGACCACGAAGCTGAGCACGAGGAAATCCATGCCCATGTGATAGTTTGGCGGGTTGATCGGCGTGTACATCACCCCCGCCAGCCCCGCCACCGCCGCGGCGATGCCGAACATGATGGTGAAGCGGCGGTCGATGTTGATGCCTAGCAGGCCCACGGTCTCGCGGTCGGCCATGCCGGCGCGGACCACCATGCCGAAGGTGGTGAATTGCAGGAAGGCAAAGACTCCGCCGATGATCAGCGCCGCAAAGACGAAGTAGATCAGCCGCCAGTAGGGATAGATGATCGCGTTCGGATCAAAGCCGAACATCATGCCGAGGTCGATGCTGCCGGCAAAGGCGTCGGGCGCCGGGGTGGGGATCGGGTTGGCGCCGTAGAAATACTTGATGATCTCCTGCAGCACGATGGCAAGGCCGAAGGTCACGAGGATCTGGTCGGCATGGGGCCGGCGATAGAAATGCTTGATCAGGCCGCGCTCCATGATGAAGCCGATAAGCAGCATGATCGGGATGGAAAAGAGGATCGCAATCGGCACCGACCAGTCGATGATGGAGGCCCCGACCTCGGGTCCGAACCAGTTCTCGACATAGGGCGTCTGCACCTTCATCGGGTTGCCGAGAAAGTCGGTCTGGCTTTCGTCGATCGTCGTGACGCTGAGGTTCAGGATGCGCTGGACCGTCACGGCACAGAAGGCGCCGATCATGAACAGGGCGCCATGGGCGAAGTTGACGACACCGAGCGTGCCGAAAATCAGCGTCAGCCCCAGCGCGATCAGCGCATAGGCCGAGCCTTTGTCGAGCCCGTTGAGAATTTGCAGAATGATTGCGTCCATTGTTCCCACCCGTGGGTTATGTCGATTTGGGTGTATCCGGGAGTGTCGGATGAAAGCCCCGGCCGCATATGTGCGGCCGGGGGGCCGGGGCGGTTACGCGCCCGGGTTGCACTCACCCAGCGAGGCGCCTTCGCCACCGAACATCGGGTGGTTCGGCGGGTACATGACCTGATCGACCGGCGTGATCTCGACGATTTCCAGCGTGTCGTACTGGCTCGACGGGTTCTGCGCGCCGCGCACGACCAGCACGTCCTTGAAGCACTGGTGATCTTCGGCACGGTAGAGCGTCTTGCCGTTGCCGAGACCGTCGAATTCGAAGCCTTCCAGCGCCTCGGCCACACCGCAGGGGTTGAATGTGCCGGCACGTTCGCAGGCATCGGCATAGAGCAGAACCTGCGCATAGCAGGTCTGGGCCGAGTTCGACGGCGGCTTGCCGTATTTCTCGCCAAAGGATTTGACGAACGCCTTGGAGCCCTCGTTCTCGAGCTGCCAGTTGTAGTTCATCGAGCCCAGCACGCCCTTGATGTTCTCGCCCGCACCCTGCGCCATCAGTTCCGAGTAGAGCGGCACGACGATCTTGAAGTCCTTGCCGTTCACCTGCTTGTCGAGCAGGCCGAACTGGATCGCGTTGGTCAGCGAGTTGACCATGTTGCCGCCGTAGTGGTTGAGCACCAGCACGTCGGCGCCCGAGTTCAGGACCGGCGTGATATAGGAGGAGAAGTCGGTCGAGGCGAGCGGGGTCTTGACGGTGTTGACCGTTTCCCAGCCCATGGCCTCGGTCGAGGCGACGATCGATTCTTCCTGCGTCCAGCCCCAGTTGTAGTCGGCGGTCAGGTGGTAGGCGCGGCGATCCTCGCCCATCTCCTTGGCCAGCACCGGCGCCAGCGCGGCACCCGACATGTAGGCGTTGAAGAAGTGGCGGAAGCCGTTGGCCTTGCGGTCCTTGCCGGTGGTGTCATTGGCGTGGGTCAGGCCCGCCATGAAGATGATGCCCGCCTCCTGGCAGAGGCCCTGCACGGCCACGGCGACGCCCGAGGACGAGCCGCCGTTGATCATGATGGCGCCGTCTTTTTCGATCATCGACTTGGCCGAGGCGCGCGCGGCGTCAGACTTGGTCTGGGTGTCGCCGGTGACGAATTCGACCTTCTTGCCAAGGATGCCGTTGCCCTTGAGGGCGTTCGAGGTGAAGGTGTTGAGGCAGCCGCCGTCGCCTTCGCCGTTCAGGTGCTCGACCGCCAGCTTCTGGGCCAGCAGCTCGTCGGCGCCTTCGTCGGCATAGGGGCCGGTCTGGGGAACGTTGAAGCCGAGGGTCACGGAACTGCCCGTCGGCTCATTCATGTAGGCCGACGCGGACGACGCCGTGAAGATCGTCGGCAGCGCGACGCCGGCACCAGCGACAGCGCTGGTCTTCAGCAGGCCACGACGAGTCAGATGCGATTTAGACATTGATATCCTCCCGTTAATGAACTTCGCCGGAGGGCCTCCTCTGCGCCGCCGGCTCACACAAATGTGCAAAGCGATTATCGCAGGTCGGAAGAAAATGTCGCAACAACTGGCTACGGCGAAAGGATTTTTTTGTAAAGAAATGGACAAGACGGCTCGAAAGTTTGTAAATATATTTCTATGACGTAGCGGAAGTCGCGCTATTCAATGGGAAAAAACGTGATGGCGGAATCCTCGATGATCGGCAGTCGTATCCGCGAGAGGCGGGTGATCAACGGGCTCAAGCAAGCCGAGCTTGCCCGGCGCGCCGGCATCTCGGCCTCCTACCTCAACCTGATCGAGCACAACCGCCGCAGAATCGGCGGCAAGACCCTGAACAAGCTGGCGGAAATCCTTGGTGTCGCGCCGGTCCTGCTGTCGGAAGGGGCCGAGGCCACGCTGATCGCCGCCCTGCGCGAGGCCGCCGCCCGGTCCGAAACCGAGGGCCGCGCCGGGGCCGAAGCCGAGCGCACCGAGGAATTCGCCGGCCGCTTTCCGGGCTGGGCCCGGCTGCTGACCGATCTGGCGCGCCAACGGGCGGAACTGGAGAGCACGGTCAAGGCGCTGACCGACCGGCTGGCGCATGATCCGCAGCTGGCCGCCTCGCTGCACGAGGTGATCTCGACCGTGACCGCCATCCGCTCGACCGCCTCGATCCTCGCCGATACGAGGCCGCTCGAGCCGGAATGGCAGAGCCGCTTTCACCGCAACATCAACGAGGACAGCCAGCGCCTTGCCGAAGGGGCCGAGGCGCTGGTGCGCTACCTCGAACAGGCGCCCGACGCCCGGTCCGAGATCATGTCGCCGCAGGACGAGCTGCACGCCTTTCTCGAAGAGCACGGCTTTCACTTCCCGATGCTGGAAGGGGCGGGCGGAGCGGCCCGCATCCCTGCGGTCGTCGCCCGCTCCGACCGGCTGGAAACCGAGGCCGCCCGCAGCCTCGCCCGCACGGTGCTGGAGCAATATGTCGGCGATGCCCGCCTGTTGCCCGCCGAGGTGATGGCAGAGGCGCTGGCCGCGCACGGGCCCGACCCCGCGGCCATCGCCGCCGCCACGGGCACGCCCATGCCCGCCGTCTTCCGCCGCCTCGCCATGCGCCCGGAACCCGAGGCTGGCCCCGTCGGGCTGGTGGTCTGCGACGGTTCGGGCACGCTGATGCTGCGCAAGCCGGCGCTGGGCTTTACCATGCCGCGCTCGGCCGCCGCCTGCGCGCTCTGGCCGCTTTACCAGTTGCTCACCCAGCCCGGCGCGCCCGTCCGCCTGCGCCTGCGGCAGGGCGAGGCGCGGGTGCTGGCGCTGACCGTCAGCGAGGAGGTGGCGCCCGCGCGTTTCGACCGCCCCGCGCTCGCGCGTCCGCATATGCTGCTGCTGCCCGATCCCGGCCCCGAGGCCGCAGGCCCCGTGCGCGAGGTCGGCGTCAACTGTCAGGTCTGCCCGATCGGCGATTGCGAGGCGCGGCGCGAGCCGTCGATCCTTGGCCGCGGCTTTTGACAGGCCAGCACAACTTGTCGATAGTGAACTGCAGCCGTCAACCGGCGCAATCGGAGGGGGAGGCCGATTGGATGGGCAAAAAGGTGATCCTGATAGAGGACGAGCGGAACATCATCGAGGCGATCAGCTTCATCCTGAGCCGGGACGGGTGGGAGGTGAAGACCCATTCCAACGGCCATGACGCGGTCGAGGTGGTGCGCGACAGGCGGCCCGACCTCGTGATCCTCGACGTGATGCTGCCGGGCAAGAGCGGGTTCGACATCCTGCAGGAAATCCGCGGCGATGCCGAGCTGGGCGCGACGCCGGTGCTGATGCTGACGGCGCGCGGCCAGCAGAAGGACCGCGAGATGGCCGAGCGCGCGGGCGCCAGCCGCTACATGACCAAGCCATTCTCCAATGCCGAGGTTCTGGAGGCGGTGCGCGATCTGGTGGGGCCGTGAGCGCCAAGAAGTCCCCGGTCTTTGTCCAGCGGCGCACCTATCGCCGCCGCCGGGTGGCCGATGGCGCCCGGCTTTTGCCGGTGTTCGGCGGCATCCTGTTCCTGATCCCGCTTCTGTGGGGCGGTGAACCCGCGGGACCGGAGGCGGCGCCGGAGGGCGGGCGCACCGCTTGGGTGATGACCTATCTCTTCGTGGTCTGGTTCGGGCTGGCGGTGCTCTCGGGCGTGCTGGCCCGGTTCCTCGTGGCCGAGGACGAGGGCAACGAGGAGGACGGTGAAAGCTGATGGTCACGCTGAACGTCCTCGTCCTTGTCTGCCTGCTTTACGTGGCCTTCCTCTTTGCCGTGGCCTTTGGCGCGGACCGGGCGGCGCTGGTGGGGCGGGGGACGTGGCTGCGCTCGCCCATCGTCTACACGCTGTCGCTGTCGATCTACTGCACGGCGTGGACCTTCTATGGCGCCGTGGGTTTCGCCGCGCGCTCGGGGCTGGAATTCGTGACGATCTATCTCGGCCCGACGCTGGTGATGATCGGCTGGTGGTGGACCCTGCGCAAGATGGTGCGCGTGGGCCGCAGCCAGCGGATCACCTCCATCGCCGACCTCATTTCGTCCCGCTATGGCAAGTCGAACACGCTGGCGGTCTTTGTCACGCTGGTCGCGGTGATCGGGCTCACGCCCTATATCGCCCTGCAACTGCAATCGGTGACGCTCTCCTTCGCCACCTTCGCCGAGGCCGACCCATTCACCGACGCGCCGCCCAGCCAGCAATCGACGGCCTTCTGGGTCGCTGCCGGGCTGGCCGTGTTCACCATCCTCTTCGGCACCCGCAACCTTGACGCGAACGAGCGCCATCACGGCGTGGTCATGGCCATCGCGCTCGAGGCGGTGGTCAAGCTCTTCGCCCTGCTGGCGGTCGGCGTCTTCGTGGTCTGGGGGCTGGCGGGCGGCGTCGACGAGATCCTCACGCGGATCGATGCCTCGCCCATCGCGCGGTGGGAGGTGCCGGGCAGCCGCTGGGTCGGCCTGACGCTTTTGTCGGCGGCGGCCTTCATGTGCCTGCCGCGCATGTTTCAGGTGATGGTGGTCGAAAGCGAGGACGAGGACCACCTGCGCATGGCCGCATGGGCCTTTCCCACCTACCTGATGCTGATGAGCCTCTTTGTCGTGCCGATCGCGGTGATGGGGCTGGAGCTCATGCCCGAGGGCGCCAACCCGGACCTTTTCGTGCTGACCCTGCCGCTGATGAACGGGCAGGAGGGGCTGGCGATCCTGTCCTTCCTCGGCGGGTTCAGCTCGGCCACCTCGATGGTGATCGTGGCGGCGATTGCGCTGTCGACCATGGTGTCGAACCATATCGTCATGCCGATCTGGCTGTGGTCCACCGGGGGCGGCGCGATGGTCTCGGGCGATGTGCGCAGCGTGGCGCTCTTGGCGCGGCGGCTGTCGATCGCGGTGATCCTGTTCCTCGGCTACTGCTATTTCCGCCTCTCGGGCGGGGGCACGGCGCTGGCGGCGATCGGGCTCATCTCCTTCGTGGGGGTGGCACAGTTTCTGCCGGCGCTGATGGGGGGGCTCTTCTGGCGCGGGGCCACGCGCTCTGGCGCGTTGGCGGGGCTGAGCGTGGGGTTCGTCCTGTGGCTCTACTGCCTCTTCCTGCCCAGCTTCGGCGCGTCGGAAATCATGCCCTATTCGGTGATGCAGAACGGCCCCTTCGGCATCGGCTGGCTGCGGCCGCAGGCGCTTTTCGGGGCCGACGCGATGGACCCGGTGATTCATGCCGTGATGTGGAGCCTGCTGCTCAACACCTGCACCTTTCTCGGGGTGTCGCTCCTGACCCTGCCCAAGCCCATCGAACGGCTGCAGGGGGCGCAGTTCGTCAATGTCTTCCAGCATTCGCAGACGCCCGGAAGCTGGTCGGGCGGGCTGGCGCGGTCCGAGGACCTGATGATCATGTCGCAGCGGATCATGGGCGCGTCGGAGGCGCAGGCGATGTTCTCGAGGGAGGCCCGCAAGCAGGGCATCGCCGGCTACCTGCCCGAACCCACGCCCGATTTCCTGCAGACGCTGGAACGCGAGTTGTCGGGCTCTGTGGGCGCCGCCACGGCGCATGCGATGATCTCGCAGATCGTCGGGCGGGCGACCGTGTCGGTCGAGGACCTGATGGCCGTGGCCGACGAGACCGCGCAGATCATGGAATATTCCAGCAAGCTGGAAGCCAAGACCGAGGAACAGGCCCGCACCGCCCGGCAATTGCGCGAGGCGAACGAGAAGCTGACGCTGATTTCCGTGCAGAAGGATGCCTTCCTCAGCCAGATCAGCCACGAGCTGCGCACGCCGATGACCTCGATCCGCGCGTTTTCGGAAATCCTGCGCGACAGCGACGGGCTGTCCGAGGCCGATCACAGCAAATACGCCTCGATTATCCTCGAGGAGGCGACGCGCCTGACCCGGCTGCTCGACGACCTGCTTGACCTGTCGGTGCTGGAAAACGGGCAGGTGGTGCTGAACTCGCAGACGGGAGAGCTCTCCGACATGCTCGACCGGGCGATTTCCGCCGCCGGGGTGCAGGACCGTCTGCGCATCCACCGCCGCCGCGAGGCCGAGAAGATCATGCTGCACACCGATCTCGACCGGCTGGCGCAGGTGTTCATCAACCTCATCTCGAACGCCGGCAAATACTGTGACGCCCCCGACCCGGCGCTGACGATCCGCCCGCAGGCCGAAAATGGCAACCTCGTGGTCGATTTCATCGACAACGGGCCGGGCATTCCCACCGACCAGCAGGCGATGATCTTCGAGAAATTCTCGCGCATTGGCCAGACCAAGGCCGGCGGCGCGGGGCTGGGCCTTGCCATCTGCCGCGAGATCATGGGCCGGCTGGGCGGCGACATCACCTACCTGCCGGGGCAGGAGGGGGCGGCGTTCCGCGTTGTCCTGCCGCTGCGCGACGGCACGCTGGCGCAGGCGGCGCAATAACACCTTTCGTAAACGTCATGGTAACGATGCGGGCGCTAAGGTGCCGCGGCGGCCGGAACCGGGCCGGGGAATTGCGGCGAGGGCGATGTCGGACGACGAACGCAAATCAGTCATTCACAGGAAGGCCGCCAGCGCGCGCGAGGATTTCGACGCGCGCGCCATGTCGCCCTCCAAGGCGCTGCGCCTGTCGCTGGAAAAATGCGGCGACCGGCTGTTTCACCTTGCGCTGACGGTGGCGACGCTGGAACAGCGCCGCCTGTCGCATGCCGCCGCGAAGGAGGTGGTGGGCGACGACGCGCTGATCCTCCTGCTCGACGGGGAGGGCGGGGCGCGGGGCGCGGCGCTTCTCGACCTGCAATTCGCGCAATCGCTGGTCGAGGTGCAGACCATGGGCCGCGTTCGCCCCGGCGCTGCGCCCGAGCGGCCGCTCACCGGCACCGACGCCGCCATCGCCGCGCCGCTGGTCGACGCCATGCTCACCGGCTTTGACGACAAGCTGGCAGAGGCCGTGGCGGGCCACCGCCCGCTCGGCTTCCGCTTCGGCGACAGGGTGGGCGACGCGCGCGGCCTGCTGCTGGCGCTCGAGGCCGCGGATTTCGAGCTGTTCCGCCTGACCGTCGATATCGGCGGCGGGGCAAGGACCGGCCTGCTCTCCCTGCTCCTGCCGGCCGAGGTGCTGGCCCGCCCCGATCCCGGCACGGGCGAGGCGGGGGAGGGGGCGGCGTTCGATCTGGGGCAGCTTGCGATGCAGGTGCCGGTCACGCTCGACGCGGTGCTCGACCGGGTGCAGCTTTCGCTGGCCGAGGTCTGCGCGCTGAAGCCGGGGATGACCCTGCCGGTCGGCACCGCCGCGATCGGGCGCACGGAACTGGTCGCGGCCTCGGGCCATGTCGCGGCGCAGGCGCGGCTGGGGCAGATGAACGGCATGCGCGCCGTCCGGCTGAACGGGGCGGGTGGGGACGAGGCGGCGGCCCGCGCCAATTCGGAGCCCGGCCTTGCCGTCTCCCCGGCCGTCTCCCCGGTCGTCGCCCCGGCCGAGCCTGCGGCGGCGTCGGGCTTTCCCGACCTGTCGGGCCTCGGCGCGAGCGAACCGCCCACGCTGACCGCCCTGCCGGACCTGCCGGACCTGCCCGCCACGGGCGTCGGCCTGCCGGACCTGCCCGCGACCGGTACCAGCCTGCCGGACCTGCCCGATCTCCCGGGCGGTGAGGCCGGCGGCGGCCTGCCGGATATTCCGGCGCTGGCCGACCTCCAGTGATCAGAGCTTGTTGAGCGGCACCTTCAGGAACACGTCGCCCTGCGCGTCCGCCGGCGGCATCTTGCCCGCGCGCATGTTGATCTGCAGCGAGGGGATGATCAGCTTGGGCATCGCCAGCGTCGCATCCCGCGCGTCGCGCATCTTCACGAAACTGTCGCGGTCGCGCCCGTCGCCCACATGCACGTTCTTCGCCTTCTGCTCGCCCACCGTGCTTTCCCACGCAAACTCGTCCCGCCCCGGCGCCTTGTAATCATGGCCCACGAAGATGCGCGTTTCGTCCGGCAGGGACAGGATCTTCTGGATCGAGGCATAAAGCGCCGCCGACGACCCGCCCGGGAAATCACAGCGGGCCGTGCCGAAATCGGGCATGAACAGCGTATCCCCCACGAAGGCCGCATCGCCCAGCACATAGGTCATGCAGGCCGGCGTATGCCCCGGCGTCTGCAACACGTCGCCCCGCAACTGGCCAAGGTGAAAGCTGTCGCCCTCCACGAACAGCCGGTCGAACTGCGAGCCGTCGCGCTGAAACTCCGTGCCCTCGTTGAACACCTTGCCGAACGTGTCCTGCACCTCGCGGATCTTCTCGCCGATGCCGATCCGGCCGCCCAGCTTCTCCTGCAGGTAGGGCGCCGCCGACAGGTGGTCGGCATGGACATGCGTCTCCAGCAGCCACTGCACCTCGAGCGCTTCGGCCTCGACATGCGCCACGATCCGGTCGGCCGAGCGCGTGTCGGTCCGCCCCGAGGCGTAATCGAAATCCAGCACCGAATCGATGATCGCACAGGCCCGGCCGGCGGGATCACGCACGACATAGGAAATTGTATTGGTCGCATCGTCGAAAAATGCGGTAACATCAGGTGACATCCGGGTCTCCTCTGGGGCGTGCCATATTCACGTCTGCGCATATGGAACCGCAGGGGTTGACGTGGGTCAAGGACGATCACGACATGACATGACAGGCTGTGCCGGTTCACGGAGGAGAAACATGCCTGACACAACCCGCTATCGCAAGGCGCTGCTCGACCGGCTGGCCGAGCTCGACAGCCGCCTGCACCAGATCGAAGCCGAGCTTGACGAGCCCCATTCCAAGGATTGGGAAGAGAGTGCGGTCGAGCGCGAGGACGACGAGGTGCTCGAACAGCTCGGCCACAGCGGCGAGGCCGAGATCGCCCGCATCCGCGCCGCCCTGCAACGGCTGCGCGACGGAACCTATGGCGAATGCGTCCGTTGCGGCGAGGAGATCGCGAAAGCCCGGCTCGACACGCTGCCCGACACGCCGCTCTGCCGCGACTGCGCGGCGGCGGCCTGATGTACCGCCCGGCCGCGCGGCGATCGCGCGGGCGGGTGTTTTGAACGGTGATCCTGGTGCCATCGAAAACCTGGGAGGACGACCATGACGACGCTGACCGACGACATGAAACGCCTGCACAGCCGCATTCTCGACACCGATGAGGGCCGCCGCTACCTGTTCCGGCCCAAGCTCACGGACATGATCGACCGGATGGAGGACGCGGGCGAACGGGTGCCGGCGCGCATCCGCGACCTGCACGAGGAACTGACCGCCGACGCCATCGAGGCACAGTTCGACAACATGCCGGTCTGATTGCGCCGCGCCGTGCTTGCCAGCCCGGGTTTTGTCCGGTCTAATCGCTCGGATAGATCCGGGCGAAGACGGGGGAGGGCGTGACGCAGCAGGTGCAGCAGCGGGTACAGGACGGGGTCGCCGTTCTCACGCTCGACCGCCCGCCGGGCAATGCGCTTGTCCCGGCCCTGCGCGCCGACCTGCTGGCGGCGCTTCAGGCGGTTCTTGCCGATCCGGCTGTCCGCGCCGTGGTGCTGCACGGGGCCGGAACGGGCTTCTGCGCCGGGGTCGATCTCAACGAGTTCACCACGGGCGAGGGCGACCCCCGGCTGGCCCTCAACGACCTGTTCACCACCATCGAGGACGCCCCCAAGCCGGTCGTCGCCGCGCTGCACGGCACGGCGCTGGGCGCCGGGGTCGAACTGGCGCTCGCGGCCCATGCGCGGGTGGCACAGCGCGGCACGCGCATTTCCATGCCAGAGGTGACGCTCGGCCTGATCCCCGGCGGCGGCGCGACCCAGCGGCTGCCCCGGCTGGCCGGCGCACAGGCCGCGCTGGAACTGATGCTGTCGGGCCGCGCGGTCGAGGTGACCGAGGCCCGCCTGTCGCCGGTCTTCGACCGCCTCACCGACGACGCGCCCCTCGCCGCCGCCTGCGACCTCGCCGCCGCACTGGCCGACGGCGTGTCATGGACCCGCAGCCGCGACGTCACGCGCGGCCTGTCCGATCCGGCGGCGTTTCAGGCGGCGGTCTCGGGCGTCGCCGCTCGGCTCCGCTCGGCCAATTCCGCCGAGGCCGATATCCTCGCCTGTGTCGAGGCGGCCCAGCTTCTGCCCTTCGATCAGGGCCTCGTCTACGAGCAAAGCCGGTTTGACGAGCGTCTGGCCCTGCCCGAGGGGCGGGCGATCCGGCATGTCTTCACCGCCGAACGCCGTGCCGCCAGCCTGCCGAAAACCGCCGTCGGCGACGTGCCGGTGATCCGCACCATCGCCCTGACCGGCGCCGGGCCGCATCTTGCGGGGCTGGCCGGGCTCTGCCTGTCGTCCGGCATGAGCGTGCGCCTGCTGACCGCCGCGCCCGATCAATCGGCGGCGGCGATGATAGCCCTGCAGACAGCGCTGGCCGAGGCGGTCGAGGCCGGCCGCCTTGCCCCCGACGCCCGCGACGACCAGCTGGCGCGGCTTGCCGTGCTGGCCCGGCCCGAGGGGCTTGCCGATGCCGACCTCGTGATCGATACCGGCGCGCCGGCCTTTGACCGGCCCGTCGCGCTGCCCTCCAGCCTGATCTGGGGCCTGCTGGACGACGCGATCGACACCG
The DNA here is from genome assembly GCA_040220035.1 of Roseovarius sp. Lineage (GTDB taxonomy): Bacteria > Pseudomonadota > Alphaproteobacteria > Rhodobacterales > Rhodobacteraceae > Roseovarius. Next base: position 12,797 of record JAVJTX010000077.1, read on the forward strand.
GCACCCGCGCGCGCGAAGTGGGCGCCGCCGGTCGCCTGCTGCGCCTGCGCCTGCCCGCCGGCGGTCCGGCCGCGCGGCTGGCCGAGGTGGCGGCCCCGCCCGAGGCGCCGCGCGCGTTGTCATGGGCGGTGCATCGCGCCTTCTCGACCGCGTCCCGCTCGGTGCTGCTGTCCTCCGAGGCGACCGGTTTCCTGAGCGACGCCATGGGCGCGGCCCTGTTCGGCGCGGCGCTGAGCCTGTTGGCGGGCGGCGTGTCGGCGACAGAGGTCGAGGCGGCGGGCCGGAAGCTGGGCCTTGCCCGTGGCCCCCTCCGCCTGATCGACGAGCTGGGCGCGGCCACCACCCTGCGCCGCCTGCGCCGCACCTTCGAGGCGCGGCAGGTCTCGCCCGGCCCCCTGCGCCTGCTGTCCGACCGGATCGCCGATCACGGGGGAGCGGCCGCGCAGGCGCTGGCCTTCCATATCCCCGCCGGGCAGACGCTGGCCGCCGATCCGGAGCTGGCCCACTGGCTGACGGAATGGCGCGAGGATCACCCCGACCGTGCGCCCGACTGGCCCGGCACCGACCCGGCGCTCGCACTCCATGCCGCGCTGGTCAACGAGGCCGCCCGCCTGATCGCCGCCCGCGCCGTGCAGCGCCGCTCGGATCCCGATCTGGTGATGGTGCGCGGCTTCGGCATGGAACGGACGGCCGGCGGCCCGCTGTTTCAGGCCGACCTGAACGGGCTGCTGGCGCCGATGCGCGCCATGGCCACTCTGCGCGAGGTGAACGCCTCCCTCTGGACGCCATCGCTCCTGCTCGACGACATGCTCAAGAACGGCGAGCGGTTCTTCTGAAAGGCGCCTCAGCCCAGCGCGATGCCCAGCACCACCACCATCAGCCCCATGACCGACAGCAGAAGCGCCCCGGTGTTGAGCGGCACCACCTTCTGCAGCTCGGCGCGCAGCGCCTCCTCGCTCAGGCCCGCCTTGCGCGCCTTCCAGACCCGCATGATGCACCATACGAGCCCCGCGAGCCCCACCAGTGAAATGCCGGTTCCCAGCCAGATCAGCACGTCCATCGGCACGCTCCTTTCGCCACGCGTCCATGGGCATCTCCATGGGCATCCCGCCGCCTAGCGCACCCGCGCCCCGCGCGCAAGCCACGGGCCGCGCGGTTGGCCCTTGCAGGGACTCCGCCCCGGCTTTAGGAAAAGGGCCCGGCCCAATCGGAGAGGATGCCATGACCGACGTGAATACCGATGCCAGCTACCGCGTGACCGCCGACGAACTTCGCCAGTTCATCGAACGGTTCGAACGGCTGGAAATCGAGAAGAAGGACCTTGCCGACCAGCAAAAAGAGGTGATGGCCGAGGCCAAGGCGCGGGGCTACGACACCAAGGTCATGCGCAAGGTGATCGCCCTGCGCAAGCGCGACAAGGACGACATCGCCGAGGAAGAGGCGGTGCTGGAGATGTACAAGGAAGCGCTCGGCATGGGCTGACGGCCCGCGGCGCCTATGCGCAGGCCGTCCCTCACGGCCCTGCGCGGCGCCGCTCGAACAGACGCGTCTCCCGCCCGGCCGCTTCGGTGGCGCCGAACTCGCGATAGCCGAGATCGCCGGCCAGCCTGATCGACACCGCGTGGGCCGCCGTGATCACGCAAACGGTCCTGTCCGCGTTCAGGGTCGCGTCCGCCCATGCCAGAACCGCGCGCATCGCCTCGCGCCCGTAGCCCTGTCCCTGCGCATGCGGGGCAAGGATCCACCCGGCCTCGGGCGTGCCGTCGAACCCCGGGCCCAGCCCGCGGCGATGATCGGCAAGCCCGACCTCGCCCATATAAAGCCCCGTCTCCCGGTGCTCGACCGCCCAGAACCCATAGCCCGCCAGGGCCCAGTGCCCGGCATATTTCAGCAGCCGCGCCCAGCTCTCGCCCGGGGTCGCGGGGGTGCCGGTGATATGCGCGGTCACCGCCGGGTCGCTCCACACCCCGTGCAGCGCGTCGTAATCCTTCGCCTCGTGCCCCCGCAGGCGCAGGCGGTCGGTGGTGAGACCCGGAATCTCCGGCATGTCGCAATCCTTCCCTGAACGTCGCGCCCGCCGGCGCGCGGCGCCCGTGTTCGCGGAATTGTACAATGACGTACCGGACATGTAAGCTCGGGCCAAGGGTGCCCGGTCCCCTGACCCGGTGCCGCAAGCCAGTTGAAGTCCTGACCAGTGACCACCCGTTTTGCGAACCTGTTGATCGACACCGCCGACAAGCTGGCCGAGGCCGGCGATGCCGACGCGGCGTGGGACGTGATCGACAAGGTCGGCGCGCGGCTTGGCGCGCGGGCGGTCAATGCGGGCGTCTTCCTCACCGGCACCGGCACGATCGCGTGGATGCGCAGCACGATGAACCCGCTCTGGCTCGAGGAATACGCGGGCGGCGCCCTGCACGAGATCGACCCGCTGCTCAAGGCCTCGATGGCGGGCGAGCCGCCGCGCCTCTACGACGTGGATTTTCAGCAGCGCCTCGGCCCGCCCGAGAGCCGCTACCGGCAACTGCACCAGCGCATGATCAGCTATGGCTACCGCTACATGCTCACCCATAGCTGGCAGCAGGGGCCCGAGAACAAGTGCCTCGTGCTGGGCTGCGAGGACGACCCGACCCATCTTTTCGGCCCCGGCACCGCGCGGGCCGCCTCGGCGGTGGCGGCGATGCTGGCCTGCCGGATGGAGCCGCCGGGCGCGGTCACGCCCGATGGCCGGGCCTTCGGCACGTCATGGCAGGGGCTCGATCCGCGCGAGGCCGAGATCCTGTCGCTTCTGGCGCAGGGCATGACCGAGGACGACATCGCCGAACGGGTCGCGCTGAGCGAGGCCGACGTGCTGCGCGTGATTTCCAGCGCGGCGGGCAAGATGCGGGCGGGGTCGCGCGACGAGGCGCTGGCACTGGCGGTGCTGCGGGGGCTGCTGACGCTATGACACTCTGAAGCTCTGACGCGGGGCGCCGCTCAGGGGGTGATCATGGTCACGCCCGGCACCCGCTCGATCTCATAGAGGTCTTCCTCGTAGAGATCGGTCAGCCGGTCGATCTTGTCCTCGGTCCAGCCCTCGATATCGTATTCCTCCTCGACCGCCTCGTCATCGGCGAACTTGTCGAGAAAGGCCGAGATCACCCGCCGCTTCTGAACCTCGGTCATGCCGGGATGTTCGCGGATATAGGCGTGGAACCGTTTCATCCCGTTCTCGGTCATGATCTCGGACAAAAGCGAGAATTCCCCCTCGAACCCCGCCGCGGGTTCCAGCGCGGCCATCTCGCGCACCACCTCGGACCAGATCAGGGGCGTATCCTCGTTGCACCAGACGGTGATCGGCACGTCTGGCACCTTGGCCCGGACCCGCTCGAACAGCTCGGACCAGCGAAAGCTGTAGGGGTCGTAGCCGCGAAAGATGTCCTCGATCGTGTTGAAATTGGTCTTGGCCAGCAGGGCGGGCATGAAACTCGCCGGGTTGCGGATCGCGAAATACAGCTCGATCTCGTCGTTCGGGAAGATCTTTCGCACCGCCTCCAGACGGGCACAGGCAGCGGGGTAGAGCATCCGCTTCACCGCCATCTTGTGGGTGCCGAAAAAGCTGTCATTCGACAGGATCAGCCGGTCGGCCTCCTCCTCGCCGGGCAGGACGGCATCGAGGATCACCTCGCGCGCATCCGGGCTTACCCCATCCTGCGTGGCGGCGTTGACGATATCGCGCAGAAGGATGCGGTAATCGTCGGGCTTCGGCACGATCGTGCCCCGCTCCGCCAGCATCCCGGCATTCTCGACAAGGCAATCGATCAGCCTGTCCTCGTCGGTCACATGGGCGCCAGCGTGAAGTACGACCTGCATGAAATTTCCCGGTTCCTACTCGTCAATCGCCGGCCAATATAGAGGGTTCTGCAAGCAGTTAAACAGCTTTCGGACCGACCGACCGCCATGTGTTGCGCCCGCGTCCGGAACGGCCCGAAGCCGCCCGAAGCCGCCCAAAGCGGCCCGAAGCGGTCAGTCGCCGCGCTCGCCGGCCTTCTGTCGCATCAGCCCGGCGCTCTGGTAGGTTTGTATCCGTTCCCGCTTGGCCGCGTTCAGCGCGGCATCGTCGAGGTCCGACCGGTTGAGCCGCAACAGCTCCTCCGCCGCGCCGCCGGGCTGCATGTTGTAGGACTTGAACGGCATCAGGTCATCGGCCGCCACGCCCAACTCCCGCAGGATCGCACCCAGCGGCCCCTGCGGCTCTTCCGCCAGCGCCTCCACCGGGCGCGAGATCACCGTCGCCCGGGCCCCCAGCCGCGCGCGCGTCTGCGCCACCACGTCCTCCAGCCGCGCGGCCCGGTCCAGCCGGGGGCGGTAGGCCTCGAAATCCTCGGTGATCCGCATCGAGCGCAGGTTCTGCCAATAGACGCTCCGCTTCCAGTCCTCCGCCGCGCGGGTGGTGAAGTAAAAGGTGATGCCGGCCCCGTCGCCGAAATGCCCCTCCAGCACATCCGCCAACCGCTCCATCAACTCGGGCGTCGCGGCATAGCTCCAGTTCTCCTTCCGCCCCGGAATCCACCCCAGCAGCTTTTCCGAACTCACCAGCACAGGCCGCTTGTCGCCCGGATCGAGCGGCGCCACCGCCGCGGCGAAACCGGCCGCGTATTTCTTCAGCCGCCGCGGCGCGGGCTGCGCGCTATGCCGCCGCGCGGCGGCAATGGCGTCGGGAAAGTCGTCCATCTGCAAGACCCGCACCCGCCCGTTCAGCACCTCCGCATTGCGGGTAAGCCCGTATTGCACGCTCGTCGTGCCGGTCTTGTGAAAGCCGGGATGAACCAGAATCCGCATGTCCTGCCTGCCCTGAATTGGTGCCGCCACCATAGCCCCGTGCGGCCCGGAATGAAAAGCGCGGCCCGTCCCGCCCGGGCGCTTTCCCGGTTGCATCCGCGCCGGAGCTTTGGCATTAGGACAAGGTGGCCCGCGCGCTCTACCGCCGGGGCCGCTCGAGGTGCGAAATACAACCTCAGCCCCTATAGCTCAGCTGGTAGAGCAACTGATTTGTAATCAGTAGGTCGGCGGTTCGAGTCCGTCTGGGGGCACCATTAAAATCAATGAGTTAGGTGTTTTTTCGGGGCTTCGATTGCTCCGCTCGGCTTTATTGGGGGACATATGGGGGACAAGCTGCGCCTTTTCGTACCAATCGTCCAATCCCGACGAGCGGCAATCCTTGGGCCAAGTCTTAAGCTTTCGGGGCGCTCCCTCAAACGGAACCTAGGGGGGGGGCTCTATTCAGGCTCAGAGACGGCCCACAGCCCACGACTGCGCTTGGCGAGGCCACACAGCAAGCAAGGCCACAGATAGGCCAAGGTGTGGCCTACAACTGCGCAAATCACGCGGTGCTGCGGATGGAGGAAAGGGAATGCTGAAGCGTGAGGGTCGGGGGTGGCTGGTTAGTTAGGACGGCGACTTCTGGCGCGGTACATGTTCGCGCTAGCGCCTTCGAACAAAGGAAGGTTTTGCTCCCAGCTATTGGATACACCATCTACAGCCTCTTCCAAAGCTTTCTCTAGTTCTGCAATCCTGCCATCCGCCTCTTCAATATGAGCCAGCATCGCTTTGAGCGCTGCCATCAGGGATTTTCTTTGTTTGGAAGCTCGTTCGATAGCAACTCCCGGCGCGGGCAGGTCAATTCCACGTTCTTGTTGGTGTTCGATCCACTCAATCATGGCTTGTTGAGTATTTTCCAGTGCTTCTTCGCGGCTATCGCCATCGGACATACAACCCTGCAAGTCAGGAACGAGACCAACGAAACCCCCGCCGTCTTCCTCGCTAAGAGGAAGAATTACAATTACGTAATCACTCATCTTCTTCTTCCTGTATTTCCAAGTGTGCAGCAACGTAACTCACGAACTTGCGAACGTATATGGCTTTAATTGGACGCTTTGCGGGCACAGTCAATATCCCCTCAAGGTGCGGGCTCGTCACCTTATAGTGACTACCGCCACCACTTGGCGGGTCACACTCAATATCATGATACCTGCAAACCTTTTCAAAATCACTTACTTTCCAATCCCCTTGCGGGTTTTGTTCCATTTTTTCGAGTGTTTTTGTTGCGCTCGCCACTGGCCACCTACTTCAATAATAAAGTGCAGGTTGCATGAAGCAATATGGTGGGGTCAAGCAGCACGCCGCCAATACGCCTTCCAAGTCCGGCTGACCGGCGCACCTATAGCGTTCGCCAGCAAAAACCGTAAACAGCTTAACCAGACCGCGCCACCACCAATGGCGGATCAGCCGGAAAACTCCTGATATCGAACCAGGTAAACCGCGTGCCATCGGGGTTACACTTTGTCCCCCAATGCAAGCCCTTGGAGCCATAGCGGATCAGACCGGCCCGAAAGGCGTTCAGGTCGATCAGATACCAGCTTTCCACGGCCGTCTGATCGGCGTTGGAGTGACCGTAGAACAGCCAGTCACCCTTCCCGTTCACTATCTTGGAAAGCTCCGTCTCGGCGCCTGACGGGACGCCTGAGCGGATTGTAATCTGATGTGGGTATCTCGACGCATAGCCCGGCCGGCGAACTCTGGCGGCAATTCGCATGTCGCGGGCATCGAGCATGAGAAGGTCGGTTGCCTGTAGCATGTCGAGAGGATCCGGCGCGGCTTCCAGCAAGTGCGCTCCAACGATGTGCTTGATCTGGGGAATGAAGCGGTCGGACCACTGGCGGTTTATGTCATAATGGAATGTCACGGCGTTCTACTCGACACAGCGCAGAAAGACGGCCCACATCGCTGCAGGCCGTCCGGTTTGCGTGAGGCGGAGAAGCGTCAGCATTCACCCCCTTTCGGTTCACTCTCCGCCTTGGTCGTGGCTCGTTTCTCCTCGACCTGCGATTTGAATGCCTCCATCGCTTCTTCCAGCGGCACGCCCCCGGAAGCGTGGCAGTCGAGCGCATCGCGGAACATGACCCGCTCTGGCTCATCCATCTTCCCGACAGCGGCCATAAGCCGGCGTTCCTGCTGCAACTCTTTCCGGAATTCCTCACGCTCCAGCCTGTTCGGCGTGTCGAGGATATCGGACAACCGGTCGAGTTTTTCGGCGGCGGTTTGAATGGCGGTTTCAAGACGTCCAGCGATGTAGGAAGCCGCATCCCGTTCAGGGGAACGCGCATCCAATTCTTCATGCCGAACGAGGGCTTTCAGCGCTGTTGAAAGGTGCAGCGCCTCCTCGATGCCCTCGGGATAGCTTTCGGCGTCGGGGTGCATTAACCCTTTGGCCGACAAGATGATGTCGTGAGGGTCAGTAGGAAGGCTTGCTTCGTACCTTGCCTGACGCTCGCGTAGCTCCTTGGCCTTCCTGATGTTGTCTTCGAAGAGGCTCTCGGCACACAGCGCGGCGCCGTTAACTTTCTCGTTCTCCCAGCTTGCCACAGGGCGAACTGCGTCGTTCGTGGTGTTCCCGGTCATGCCGCACCGCCTTTCAGGTGTTTGTTGAGCGCGTCGAAAGCCGTAGCCATCGCCTTAGCCTTCGCCACAGTCGCTTGAAGCAGACCGCAGGCCGCGTTGCGTCTCACGTTGTCTTCAGGGTCCGGTATGGGCGTTCCGGCAAGCTCGAACTCGACCAGCTTCAAGCCGTCAACGAGGTTCAGAAGCTGCCCGAGTGCTTCTTCCGTGTCGTTAAGATGTTGGCTGGTGTTCATGCCTCTACCTCCCGCTCCCAGAGCTTTTCCAGATCATTCGCAACTTGACCCGCCAGCATTTCGGCGGCGTATGCAATGCCAGCCGCAGCATCGCGCTCGCGTGGCGTCATTGGGTCGATATCGTTCAAGGCGACCGCCATTCCGCGCAGGTAAAGGGCGCGGGTGTGGATATCGGCAATGCCCGGTAATTGCTTGAATGCTTGCTGGTCCTTGGTACCGTTCATTTCTTCTTTCCTCCGTTGAGTGGTGGGTAAGTCAAAAGGGTCGCGGCCATGAGCCTGCTTCCTCAGTGGACTGCGAATTCATGCACCGCGCCGTTGACGGCGATGCGGGACACGGTTTCCAGATTGACGGAGCGCGGCGCACAGGCGTCAGCGTCCCATACGGGCATCAGGTTGGGGTGACGCTCAGCGCGGGTCTGTACCGCCCTCTGAGCGGCGTCAGAGGCAGCGGCGCCCCTGACGTGGTACTTGAGCGTGGCGGGCTGTACGCGCATCACGCGGCGGCTACCGTCTTTCTTCGTGAAGGTGACCGAGGCGAAGCGGCCAGCAGCGCTGGCGATGAGAGCCCGCTTTTTCTCCTGCGCCTCGCGGCGCGCAATGGTCTGAAGTGCCGCGTGCAATTCGCGCAGCCGCTCGCGCCCCTCGTGGCCCAGATAATTGCGCTGTTCGAGACGCGCGATTTCGGCTTCGATTGCGGCAACCGACTGGTTTGCCAGTGCCTCGCGTTCCTCTGCTGCCTTTGCAGCCATACGGGCAACGCGGACCTCTTCACGAGCTTTGAACCATGCTGCCTTGAGAGCGCGGGACAGAAGGGCGGCATGGCTTTCCCCGTTGCCTTTGAACCGGCGAACAATCATCCAGGCGGCTTTCATGATTTTGGAAAGGTCGTATTTCATGGCAGTATCTCTCTATTACTGATAACTATATATCACTAGACTTTGCTGATAACAAGTGTATCAGTGATAAAAAGTTATCGGGCCAGTGAATGAACTCAGAGAAATCTCAGATAAAAGCCGCCAGAACGCTTGTGGGTATGACGCAAACTGAACTTTGCGAAAAAGTCGGGATACCGCTGATCACCCTGCGCAGGATAGAAGGCAAGCCAGAGCACAAGGGGTTGGTCTCTGCCGAAACTGTTAAGAGTATACGTGCAGTTCTTGAAGCAAATGGGGTCCAGTTCCTCGAAAGCGGCGAGGTTGCGGCCGGGCCTGGTGTGGCCGTGAGAAACAAGTCGGAATGAGGTTTGCCAAGACGCTTGCAGCACTTTCGCTGCTCCTGCCGATGACAATTACGGCACAAGCGGGCGAATGGATTGAGGGCCGTGTGACGCACGTCCGCGATGTGGATACCATCGAGGTCAACAACCTGCCAATCCGCTTGAACGGAGTAGACGGCCCAGAATTGGACGCACGGGGCGGCCGCGCTGCGAAGCGCTGGATGCAAAAGCAAGTCCTGCGCAAGCCGGTGAAATGCTGGCTCAACGGCGACAAGACATATGACCGGTGGGTCGGTACCTGCTACACTGGATCTGACGCGGACATTGGTGCCCTGGCAATTGCGGCCGGGCATGCACGTGATTGCCCAAAGTATTCGGGCGGCAAGTATGCCGAATACGAGACGGCAGAGAGCCTGAGGCATGATCAGCACGCATACTGCAAATAGACAGATATCCTGACCAATTCCACTTCAAATTGAATATCGGCGCATCTAAGAGTGGCTACCTCCGTATGACTACTGGACACACTACCAAATGCGAATCACTGTATCTTTAGGCGTCTCAGCCTTACTTTTTATACTTTCCATGTCGGATGCATTTGCTTCGAACATCCCCGCGTACTTCAGCCTCATCACACCGGCAGAAAATGAGCGCAAAGCATTATAAATCGACGTTGTGGTCCTGTCGGAAACAAGCCATCGGAATAGTCTGATCGGATACACGTTCAGCCCCGCTACGCAGGATCGCGTCGCAAGCAATAGCCCGCGTAGCGGGGTGGGGCATGGGGGATATGCCCGTGCGCACACTGCCCCGCCGTTAGCACCTATGCAACCCACAGGGCATAAGATACTGCATCGCCAAAACAATAGAAAATCTACGCTACTCTACGGCGGTGAGGTCACTGCGGGGTCTTGAGCTCCAATATGGGCAGTCGCGGCACGGGTATCGGATTCTCAAAGACCTTTCCGCTGATTTCGCTGGTTTAGCCACAGTTTAACCCCCCAAAACATAAGGCCGGCGCCAATCAGAAATGTCGGTATGAACATCTGAAGTGCTACCCAATCGTGCCAACTCAATAAAAACCAGTTGCAGCCCGTGGTACTCGTGCCGCAGGCAATAGCGTTAAGCCAGACCCATTCAAAGATGGTGGCTGAGAAGATAATCAGACCGGCCAAGAAGATCAGAACTGCTTTCATGATACAACCGTAGCGGAAATTGACCGACTAGACGACATCAAACGGATGGCGACTCGAAACCCGTTTGGGTTGCCTATCAAGGATAGGCGCTGCTACGACTTTCTACATGACCTATCGCATCAAGCGCAAAGCGCAGAAAGACCCCGAAGGTCGCATTGTTATGCTGTTCGAGGTGGTCGATATCATCGACGGTCAGGAACACCATTCCGGCGAGCGCCCGCTTTTCGATACCAAGGAGAAGGCGCAGGAATGGATTGATCAACACTCCTGATCCTAGCTGCCTTTAGCTACGCGGGACGCCGCCTGCCAGATCACGGCAGCAGCCCGCGCAACGGCGTGGAGGTTGAACGTCACGCAGAGAATGCACCAACCCCTGTTATTCGCACTACGTGACTCCAAGCCGACCTGGCATCCGCCGACCTATTCACCAATGCGCGTTACTGTCCGCAGATACTCTCTCCCTGCTTCGGTAAGCACAACATGCTGATCAGAGGCAATCGATGCTAAGCTAGCTTGGAAAAGCCTCTCTGCCTTATGCCTGTCAATGAAGTGCAATTCACCATTGTGGATGCTGTTGAGAATCGCAACTTCTTCCTGTGTGAGTTCTATAGAGTTCGGTCCCATTGGATCTCTCCTCTTTTTACGAAGCACAGGCATTTAGATGGGTGATGCGGATATAGATTCCGAATCTTTGAGCGGCTCGGCGCTGAGCAAGTTGATGCCGAGCGTTATGACCTGCTTATCTGCTTAGCAGACACGAAATTAACGATTCGTTAACGCCTTCCTGCCAAGATATCAGTCATGACAGAACAGGTTACCTTCCCAATTCCCGAGCGGCTGATGAAGGCAGAAGAGGTCATCGCGGAATACGTCCAGAAGTATGGGTTTACCAACTCGGCGCGGCGTTACTTTGCATCCGAGAACGTCCGCCAGGCTCAAGTCGTTCCAGCCAGCGCGGGCCTTACCTGCCAGAAACCAGAAGAAAAGCGGCCCGCCGAAAGCCGAGAATACGCCAAGGCGGGCAACTGTCGCCTGGGTTCTAGGATTGGCCTTCATCTAGGCCTGTCGCTGTCAGTGTCCCGGTCAGGTAAGGTGTGATTTTCTGGCGATACCGCTTCTGGAGCTGAATCCTCTGTGGTTCGATCAAAAGCGACCGGAACAGCACCGGGTCTTCGATGGCGTCGATGATCATCTGTTCGGCCTTGTCGTTCGTCAGCCGCCCCAGGATTTTCTTTGCCGCCCCGGATGCCATCTGCGCGGTTTGCAACCCCGCCGCACCCTCGCCCATGCGAGCACCGTGATTTGCTGCCGCAATCCGCACGGCGAATTCAATCATTCTGTTCGGATTTGCCGAGGAAACAGAGCCTATATCCGGCTGGCTGCGGCGGGCCGCGTCCATCTTCAATGCTGCGTCTCGAATGACCTTCAAGCGGCGCATCTCATCGGGGGAAAACACTTCTGTCAGCGCGGAGGCCATCTGGCGGTCATCGAGCACATCGGCCATCTTCTGCCCGACCAGGGTCTTGTCGCCTGCAATCTGCCGCAGGCTGTCGGTGATCAGCTTGTCTGAAAAAGCAGCCTTAACACCAGCCAGAGCCTTTCCAGATTTATCTTTCCGGGCTTGTCGCGCGAGTTCACGCGCCGCAACTTTCGGACTCTTCGCTTCAAATACGGCACTCACGGCCTTTCGCGGCGGCTGACCTATAAAAGATACCACCGGGTTGCGCGGATCATCAATCGCAGTCTGTCGCGCTGTCATTCGCTCCGCAACCCGCTTGGCATCGTCTTGCGCCTGAATAGTCTCGGACATGCGCACTCGAAGCAGCGGGAACTTGTCCAAGAGTTCCTTCCGATCACGCATGAAGTTCAGAGCGGCCTTGCGATTGAATTCACCGTCAGGACCAAAGGCGGTTCGGTCAAAAACTCCCGCAACGTAGTCCTCTGAGGATTGCCGTGCTCGGGGGCTTCCCTGCGTTGCGGTGTCAATCTGCTCCTGCGCGACTTTCCCCTTGACGCCGGTTTGCCCGATTGAACGGCCAAGCGTTTCTTGCGGGTTGATTTGCTCGTCACCGTCCAGAGTGCGTTTGAGAAGCCGCCCGATGGTCCCTCGATCAAACGTTTCATGCATTTGGGCGCTGAACTCACGCGCCCGGTTGATAGCCCGGCCGGACGCGGTCGAAGCATCCACGGCGCCAAGGTCTTTCAACACGGCTTCCGCCACTTCATTGGCCATTCGTGCACGGTTCTTGTTTTGATCACTGCCCGCCATGGCCGACCTCGCAACCCGGCGAAGCTCGGAATACAGGCTGTGCATTGACCCGACAGTCTGCGGCTCGTTGATGCTGGCGAACTTCTTCAGGATGCCGGGGATGTCCGATTCCTGAGGCCAGTATGTATTCTCGATCAACGCTTCCGCCACACTGCGCGAGCCGCCGAAATCGACCGCTTCGTCACGCGGAACTGCTGCCCAAAGTTGGGTTTCATCATCAAGCGCCCGCTGCTCGGCAATCCGGATTTCGTCGGCAACGATTTGGCTGTTTTCAGATTCCGACCGCTGCGCGCCTTTTCGCTTGGCCTGTGCCGATGCGTCCGCCCAGACCTTGTATGCCTCCATCTTGTTCTTCACGTCCTGGCGGAGAGAGCCCAGAAAATCCTGCGCGTCGTCAACGTTGCCGCCGAGGTCTTCCACCGACCGCTGAAGAATGGTGTTGGTTTCCGCGGCTCGGGCCTGAAGTCGCGCCCGGAGGTTTTGGTCCGTGGACGCCGCCGCCTGTTCCATTGCCAGCATCATCGGGTCGCCGGTTTGCTGCGCTGGCGTCATGCCGAATTCGTTCGGCTGCTCACTGACCATTCCGCCCAATTCGCGCGCCCTGTCCTCACCACCGGCAAGACCCTGCATCCGTTCCTTGGCAACTTCCCGTGCGCCGGTCTTGGTGTAGGGCATGAGCGCCTTCTTGGCCGCGCCGTATCCCTTGCGGGCCAAATACGCAGAAGGGGCATATGCGCCCAACATGGGGGCCGCTGCGGTCATGCCACCGCCGATGGCTGCTGCCTGCTGCGCCCATTCCGGCGCCCCTGCGTCTTTCGCAAACTGCTCACCGGCACCCGCGCCAGCTCCCGCAACCATTTCCGCCGCCATGCCGCCCGGTGATGTCATGGCCGTGTAGGCGTCGTCTGCGATGTTCCCGACAACGCCTCCGACGTTGCGAAGAAGATTCGCCCCGCCAGCGACCATCGGAAGCGAGCCAGCCGCTTGCCCTGTGCCGCGCATCATGGCCTGGTACAAGCCCTCGGGGGCTTCGTCAGTCGTGTTGACGCCTATGGCCTCCATGCCGCTCCTGAGCCCCTCTGTCGCGCTCCCTGTGCCCTCTTTGAGGGGATTGAGTGCGTGGGGCTGGTCAAACGGGTTCACAAAGTCCACTGCACCGCCAAGCGTCTCGGCGATGCCCGTGTTGAGTTGGGCCATACCGGTGTCGAATGCGCTTTCCTTCGGCCCGAGAGATGCGGCGATTTCCTCAACCGTCGCGTTCTGTTGTGCGGGCGACAGATCCAGAAATGATCTATCGACCTCTACGCGGTGGCCTTCGACTTCAAGGGTGATTTGGTCTGTCATTGAACGACCCTCCATTTGACGCCGCTGGATGTTTCGCTCTCCGCGCCATCTGCTTCAAACCCGCCGAGGGCTTGGTTGATTTTTTCCATTGAGCGGCGCAGGGCCGAGATTTTCGCGTTGGCCTTTGCCTCATCCTCCGGGGACATGCCGCGATTGTTAGCCCGAAGGCTTTGCTCAGCCGCTTGCAACTCGCTCTGAAACCTGCGGCCCAATGCGCGAAGCTGACCCTGTGCCGACCCCGCGCCTTGGAACCCACCAGGCGACGGTGCAAGGTCACGCAGCGCCTGAAGCGCCCAGGAAGGCACCCGTTGGCCATACGCGGACTGAAGGTCTTGCGTGATATCCTCGCGCAACAGCTTGAAGTCTCTGGTTGCCTGGGCTGCTTCAGGGAAGACCTCCTGCCCCGTTACGAAGTCGGTGACCGCGTTTGCCGCACCTCTGGCCATGCCCTCCAACCCAAAGACGTCTTCGGCACCCTTGTAAGGGTCACCAAAGGTCAAATCAGGCTGTGTTTGTGTTTCTTCTTGTTCCGACGGAGAGACCTTCTCTTCGCCCTGCGCGCTCGGTGTCCAAACCTCGTTTGTGGCAAGGTTGGTGACTTGAATCGCGTCTGTATACGGGTCGCGGCTTACACGAAGAACACCGTCCGCAATGCCTGTCGCGGTTTGGTAGTCAACGCCATAGGCATTTTGAATCCGGGATATCTTCTGATCGGCCGCGCTGGCGTCAGGCTTCATCCGGTCAAGCGTGCTATCCAATCCAGTGTAGAATGCGACGATAGCTTCCCTGTTACCAAATTGCCCGACAACATCATCAGCGCCGTATTGTCTCGCAATCGCGTCCCATTCCTCAGGGGTCTGAGCGGTCATAGCAGCCGCTAGCCCGCGTTTGAGGTTTGCCTGTTCCTTTTCAAGCTGTGCTGTGCTCATCTGCATTTGCAGGCGTTGCGCCGCCCGCTCACCTTCAGCCCTGAGCATGTCAAGCTTCTCACGCTGAATGGACATGTTCTGCTGTTGCGCTTGGATATCCATCGCGCCGGCCGGATCGAGCCCTGCTAGTGCTCCTAGCGCGTTGGCATCGCCCTTCAGAATATCTGCACCCTGCTTTTGGTACATGTCACGTAGAGCGTTAGTGTGGCTGATCTCATTAGCCTGCGCACCCATTTGTTGCCCTGCGCTCATGGCGCCCAGGACGTTCGGCCCCCGAACGACTAGCGGTAGTCTTGAATCGTAATTCCCCATCTTGGTTCCCTTTCGAATTGATGTGAGTGATGAGCCTGTTGTCATTTCAAAGTTGAAAACTGTCCGCCTCCAGATCCACTGAGGCACTTTGGTTCGGATTTGCCCTCACCGCGAAATCGGAGCTGCTTTCATCCGGCTCACGTTCGAGGTACTCGCCCCCGACATACGCACCTGCGTAGAGAGGCCCGTCATTGCGGAACTCCTCCACGATGAAGATCAACAGGCCCTTGGAACTTGCGCGTTCCAGTTTGTGCACACGATTTGCTAAATTTGGCATGATTAGAGCCTTTCCTGTCTCATTGCTTTGCCTCCAGTGCCGCGATGCGGCTTTCCAATTCAGTCGTTTCCAGCGTCTTCCTGTAGCCCTCCACCAGCGCCATGACGCTTGCGCCTTCGAGCGGGGTCAGGTCGCCGTTGGAAACCGCCTGTAGGACCGCCTGTGCGGCTCGTGTGGCCTCTCTGGCGCTGTCCATGCTCGGGAGCTCGAATGCCACGGGTGAGTCCTTTCTCGGGGGCGCTATGCGCTCCAGGCAGAGACGCAGGGCCGTCGTGTCCCCTTCCAGAGCCAGATCCACGGCTTTGCGCGTCAGTCCCTCGGCTTCACCTTCAAGCAGGTCTTCGACGGCGCGGGTGATCTTGTGACGCGCGCCGCGTGGCTTGCCGGGATTACCGGGGGCAAACTTTCCGTTTTCGCCGGTGTACGTTTTGGGGGCGTTTTTACGGCTCATCGCACCACCTGCGGACTTGCCGGATTCCGACAACAATCACTATACACCCTCCCCCCAACCCACTTGGGCGAGTTGAGGCGATATAGACCCGATTTGCGCTTTGACTTGGCTGGCGCAGCGAGTTCTTCGAGATGACCGCGTTCGAGAAGAACGTCGCGGGCGCGTTCGATGCGTGAACGATGCCAAGGCGGATTGCCTGCGGCGCTCATGGCGGTCGGCGCAATCGCAAACGTACGGTTGCCGTGCCAACGCTGAAAAACGTGATTCAGCATAAACGCATCTGGATGGTTGATCAGGGTGTCCATGATTAAATCGCCCTCGGTGAGTTGTGGTTTCTTCAGGCCAAGGTAGTTGCGCCCCGTGGACTCGTATTTCCACGCGGACTTCGCACAGCGCTCGATTTCGCCGGTGCTGAGTGGATCAGGAAAGGCGCCCGCCCAAGTCGCGGCGGCATCCGTGAGTGCGGCCACATCGTCACAATGACGCGCCTGCGCCATGCACCACCGCCAGAGGGATTGATTGCGCTGACCCGACTGAATGCCCTCGGCCACCTGAAAGCTTGTCGATCCTAGCGATTCTGTCGGGATGGTCGGAAGGTTCGCAATGTCGGAAAGGCTTCCGGTCCGAAACTCATAGGAGGCGCCGAGGTCTTCACGCCAAGACGGCGGCGCAATGGTGAAGCCGGCGCCAAGCACGTCTATCGGCAGGCCATCAAAGGGCCTGATCATGCGGCTTTCGCCATTGTGACGATACCAAAGCTTGCTCTTGCCGCTGGCCGTGATGATGGAAATCGGAGTTTCACCAAACCTCTGGACGGCAGCCGCCAACCAGGCCTCCCCGACGGCATCGACGTCGATTTCAGTCACGCAGGACTGTTTGCCCATAACGATGCCAAGCCCACTATTAGAACCTAACCTTGGCGATTTGGCCCAATTGCGGGCATGTTGCGGGGTAGCTGACTGCCAACCCTTTACCGCAGGCCGCTTGTGCCGCGTATCCACCGGGAAGGCGGCAAGCCCACGGTCAGCATACTCGCAAGCATTCTGAGCGAAGACGTTCATCAGGCGTCCTCCCCGGCAAGAAGACCCGACTTACGGGCCTCCTGTTCAGCTTCCGAGAGTGCCTTGCGGAGATGCGGCAAGAGGTCGAGGCGAATGGCAACACCCTGCTTTCCGGGCCGCTGTTCACCGTCATCGGCATCATACCAGATGCGCAGGTTGAGGAGGTGGTGACCCCGGAATTCCTCCAGGGTCACGCGAAGATCCTCGCGCGCATTCTTTCGAATGGTTGCGATGTGGGTCATTTGCGGCCCTCCCCGTAGGCAAGGGCGGCAATGAGCGCCGCACGGGCGAAGGGCAGGCCGTGGCGCTGACGAAGGCGGGTGATCTGCATCTGGCGATGGGTCATGCCGCTACCTCGCTCGGCTCAACGGGCCGCACCTTGGAGGTAAGGAAGTAGACACCATAGTCTCCGCTGCCGGTTTCCTTGTCGCCGGGGTAGAAGCGGGTCTCGACCTCGATGTCGATTTCCCGCTTGAGGATGTGGACCACGTCACTGAGGCGAACCGGGCTGGCGCAGTAGACCGGCCCCGCTAGCAGCAGGTCCATCACCTGACGCTGGCGCTTGGAGAGCGTGTAGACGGCCTCCTGGCCATCTTCGTTCTGCACGCTGTACTGGGCCATGTCGCGGTAGGACGGTAAATCGGCCACGCACATGATGCGCTTCGTGCTGGTCGGTGGGTTTTTTGTGGTTTCGGTTTTCATGGCTGTTGCCTTTCAGTTGAAAGGACTGCCGGATGACGCTATACTCTGATCACCGCTGATAAGAAGTTAGCCCCAGTCCGGCATGTCCGGCTGGGGTTTCTTATGCGGCGACTTTCACGCCTGTCCTGTCGAGGAAGGCATCGAGGTCGGATCTCTCGATACGCGTCGCGCCACCGAACTTCGTGAAAGTCAGTTCGCCACGTTTGTGTGCTTCGTAGAGAGAGCTGCGGCTATGGCCACTATATTCCACAGCCTCTTGAATCTTAAAAAAACGCTTGCTCATTGCGCCTCCGTTCCTCCGCTGCTCGGGACCGTTCCCAAAGCTCCATGCGGACACGGATGTATAATAAGTAATTGAATTTACGCCGATAATGCCTGATAAATTACGCGGGCCGCCGAATAAATCGCGCCAAGAAGGTTTTTCGCGCGATTAATCATCCCCGCTCTCCGCGAGGGCCGGGCTTGCCCCAAGACACTGGCGCCAATCGCTTAAATAGTGCGCGCCCCTCCTCGCGGGACAGACCTTGTTCCCAGGCCCAACGGTCGCGATCAGGAACTGGCGGCCCGCGCTCACCGTCGAACTGAGTTATCCATGCCAAGCAGGCTTGCTCCAGCTCTGACGTTGTCTTGAATTTTCGCTTGGGGCGGTTTTTACGGTTCACGCCCTCCGAATTCTTTAACCACTCTATGGCCCTTGCCTCCGGGACTACCGGGGTTGCACCTCCGTGCCCCATGCAATCGCCCTCGAATACGTACGGAAGGTAAAACGACATTTTGTATGGATGGTGCCGATCAGACTCTGGCCAGCAATCACGGCCAATCAGAGCGTTTTCCGCCAATGTGTACGCAATCAGCTTCCCATCCTTTAGATCCTTGAGGAGCTGCTCGTAGACCTGAAGTATGGGTTTGAAGCTAATATCAATTGAGGGCTCCAGTAGCAACTCCAAGGCCCAGGCAAGCTCCATGAGCAAAACTTGATCCGCAGGAACCGGTGGACCACCGTCGCCGCCTGCTTCATCCTTTCCGGGACGCCGGTGCTGCTTCGCGGTTATGATTGCCGAAGCGTACTTGCACTCATTCATGTTCCCCACTCCTCAACGGCAAGACCTTTGCCTTCGATGAGATAACCATCTCCGCCCAACGATCCAACGCTGCGGCCCGCTGCGGCAGGAGGTCGGATTGCTGATAGACCCTCGCCACCGCGCTTGGCGCGCTTCCTGACGCGGCGTGGTTCTGGATGCGGTCAACAACACCCTCCGCAACGCCTGCGCCCGCAAGTGCAGTTGCCATCGCCCGGCGCAAGTCATGCAGGCGCCAATGCTCGAACCCATCACCTAGCGCCCGGTCCAAGCGTGCCTTTGCTTTTGAAATGCCTGATGTCGGTGTCTTGCCGGTTGTCGTAAAGACAAACTCTTCCCCATCACGCGCTTCGTACAACTCGCGCAACTCATCAAGCGCGGGTTCGGAAAGATGAGTGATGTGCGGCCGGGTGTTCTTGGTCTGTGCGCCCTGAAGCTCGATACGGTGCCGGTCGAACTTCACATTTGCCCAGCGGAGGCTCGCGATTTCACCCCGTCGTTGGCCCGTCAATATGAGCAGCCGAAACATAGGGCCGAAGAGCGGCCCCAATTCAAAGGTGGCTTGATAGATGGACCGTACTTCCTGAATTGATAGGACGCGGTCGCGGGGCATTTCACGGCCAGCACTTTCCAAGGCCGCACCAATGTCTTCCGCGAGATAATCCCTTCGGGCGGCCCAGCCGGTAAAGGCCCTGAGATAAGCGCGCGTTCGGTTGGCATATACAACACGGCCTCTGGCAGCATGCACGTCAATCGCGCCCTGCAAGTCGGACCTTTTGAGTTCGTAGACTGAACAGGAAAGGAATTCCGCAAGAGATTTGCGCAACTCGCGCTCAACTTCGCCACCCGTCTTTAGGTTGGCCAGCTTCAATTCGGCGTAAAGCTGAATTACCTGATCCACGGAAACGCGTGACGCGGCAGCGCGTTCGGCCGCAATGCGAGATGCCTGCGCATCTGCAATGCGGTCTATGCCCCGCACTGCCTCGCCTTCCAGATCCAGTGCCGCTTTCCGTGCGCCAGCGAGGCTGAACGTGCCTTCAATCCTTTTTCCATCCGCCCCCCAGGCGCAGTACGTGCCAATGGTGTGCTTGCGTTTGGGGCCGCCCTTCACGCGCTTCTCGAACACCCAAGAGGCTTTGCGTTGACCAACGCGAAGATGAAGGCCGGGCCGCGTCGTGTCGGAATATGTGTCCCGTCCCACCGCTGGCGGCTTGATGCTTTCGAGGAACCTGTCGGTCAGTTTCTTGCGCATTTCGACCTTTGGGGGACAAATGGGGGACAAAAACGGCTGGCTTCCCATGGATAACCACGGACAAGGGTAGACGGTTTTTGATTGGGGGACAATAGAGATATGCGTTATTTTACGTGAGATTCACTGGGTAATCTGGACGCTCTCGGAAAGCTTTGGAAGACTTCGGATGCGCCGGGGAATCTGCGGGAAAACTGATTTGTAATCAGTAGGTCGGGAGTTCGAGTCTCTCTGGGGGCACCACCAATCCTTTGAAATAAAGCGTTTTTGGCAACCGGCCCTGCCCATGGCAGGGCGCGGGGCGGTCTTCTGTTTCGCATGTCGAAAATTTTCCATAAATGGCCACAAATCCGCCGGATTGCTCGGAAAAATTCAGCCTTATTGCCAAGTTAGCCAATTGCCATGCTTGGTTTCATGAATTTTACGAGTGAAAACGGAGACGAGCGATACTCATGAATACAAGACACCTGATTGCCGGCGCCATCTGCGCGGCTGCCCTCACCACCCCGGCCCTTGCCGCAGACGAAGCCACTGCCAATCTCGGCGTCGCCGCCGTGGTGGCCGACACCTGCATTCTGGCGGCGGGGACCCCTCTGGGATTTGCCACCATCAACACCCAGGAAGCCTCGAGCCAAGTGACGCCGGGCCTCGTGACCGTGACCTGCACCGCCTCGCGCGGGGCCATCACCGTCACCCTCGACGGCGGCAACAATGTCAGCAGCGGCGTGCGTCGCATGACCTCCTCGGGCGGCGATTTCCTGCCCTATAGTGTGTACAAGGATTCCGGCCATTCCGAGAGCGTCGCCGTCAACGGCGCGGTCTATACCGGCCCGGTCACCGCGGCCGTGCCCCGGCCGATCCTCGTCTATGGTCAGATCCCCTCGGGCAGCTACAACGCCGGCGCGTATTCCGACACGCTCCTCGTGACGCTGAGCTACTGATCCATTTCGAGCAGCCAAAAACAATAAAAGAGACAGTGACTATGAAACTCCTCACCCTGATCAAGGGCGCGCAAGGCCTGTGCCTGGCCGCCGCCACCGCCACCACCTTCGCCCTCGTCCCCACCGTCACCGCCGCCGACAGCGTGGCCGTGTCGCCCACGCGCATCACCGTGCCGACCAAGGCCAACCAGACCACCCTGACGGTCAAGGCCGGCGGGCGCGAGGCCTCGGTCGTACAGCTTCGCGTGGTCGCCTGGACCCCGGGGCAGGACCCGCGGCAGGTCAAGGCCACCCGTGACGTGGTGGTCAGCCCCCCGGTCGCCAAGCTGCGCCCGCGGCAGGAACTGACCGTGCGGGTCGTGCGCACCAAGAAGCGCGCCGTGCGCGGGCAGGAATGCTACCGCGTTCTGGTCGACCGGCTTCCCGGCCGCGAACAGGCGGGGCAGGCGGTCAAACTGCAGGTCCGGCACTCCGTGCCGCTGTGCTTCAACTCGTGACGACAGCAGGCAGGCGGGGGTCGTCCCCGCCTGCCGGTCATCATGTCGCATTTTCGCACCAGATGGGCGGGGCTGGCCTGGGTTGCGTTGCTGGTGGCGGTTGAACCCGCTGCACAGGCAAGATCCGAGACCATGTCGACCGCAGAGATCACCGCCACCGCCGAGGTGGCCGGGCTCGACGCCGCCGTGCCGCTGTTCCTTGCCGTCACTATCAATGGCGAGGATACCGGCCTGATCGCCGAATTCTCCGCCGACATGGACGGCAACAACATGACCGCCACGCGCAAGGAACTGGGCGAGATCGGCATCAAGCCCCCCGCCGGGATCGGCAAGACCGTCGCTCTCGACGACATCGACGGGCTCAGCTACCGCTACGATATCGCCGAACAGGTGCTCTTCGTCGAGGCGCCCCATGCGGCCCTGCTGCCCGAGGTGATCTCGGCCGGCTACGCCCCGGCCTTCGAGCCCGCCGACGATGCCTATGGCGCGGCGCTGAACTACTCGCTGGTCGCCGAACAAAGCTTTTCCGGCGGGTTTTCCGACGGCATCGGCGCCTTCTCGGCCAGCCTCAACGGCTGGGCCTTCGCGCCCATGGGCCGGTTCGGCTCCACCGGGCTGATCAACGGCCCGCTCACCACCGGCGGCCCGATGAAGGCGCTGCGCCTCGACACGGCCTTCATCAAGGATTACCCCGACAAGGCGCTCACCCTGACAATCGGCGATTTCGCCACCTCCGGGCCCACATGGATGCGCCCGATCCGCATGGGCGGGGTCGAACTGCGCCGCAATTTCAACCTGCGCTCCGACCTGATCACCGATCAGCGCTTTTCCTATCAGGGCGCGGCGGCGGTGCCCTCATCGGTCGATGTCTTCATCGAGAACAACCGCGTCTTCTCCACACAGGTCGATGGCGGCCCATTCCGGCTCGAGGACGTGCCCGTTCAGGGCGGCGGCGACGCCGAGATCATCGTCAACGGCACCGATGGCCGGGTCACCCGCCGCACCGTCAGCTTCTTCAGCTCCAACCGCCTGCTCAAGAAGGGCATGGCCGATTACAGCATCGGCATAGGCTTCGCCCGCGAGGGCTTCGGCCTCGAGAGCAGCGATTACGGCAAGGAAGAGATCGTCACCGCCAGCATGCGCTACGGCGTCACCGAAAAGCTGACGCTCAACGCCCAATACGCCTCCATGCCCGACCTGCACGTCGCCGGCGTCGGCTTTTCCGCCGTGCCCTTCGCGCTGGGCGAGCTTCACGCCTCGGTCGCGGCCAGCCAGTATCAGGACAGCCTCGGCTACTTTGCCGAGCTTGGCGCCAGCACCCGCATCGCCGGCGTCGAGGTCAACGCCACCAGCACCCGCACCACCAGCAGTTTCGCCGACCTCGCCTATGTCTCGGGGGTGAACTATCTCGGCAACGCCAATGGCTCGCTGCTCGAGGTGCCGCTGGCGCAGGACGTGGTCAGCCTGTCTGTGCCGATGGGCCGCGACAACCGCCGCCTCGGTCTCGCCTATGTCCGCGCCGAACGGCCCACCTCGCGCGACAGCCTCGCCTCGGTCTCCTACGGCACCACCATCGGCAAGCGCCGCAGCGCCATCAGCGTCAACGGCGCCTATAATTTCGAAACCGGCGACACGCGCATCTCCTTCGGGCTGTCGATCAAGCTCGGCAAGCGGGCGCATGCGCGCTCGTCCTACTATACCGACATGCGCGGCGAGAACACGGCCGACGTCTCCTACACCAAGTCCATGGGCGAGGAGATCGGCGATTACGGCTATCGCGTTCAGATGGCCCAGCGTGACGACAGCACGCCAATCCGCCTCAAGGGCGACCTGCGCAGCCGTTACGGCGTGCTGTCGGGCGAGGTGCAGCAGGATGCCGACAACACCTACCTGCGCGCCCAGATTGATGGCGCGGCGGCCTTTACCGGGGGCAAGTTCGCGCTGGGCAATCAGGTCCGCGACAGCTTCGCCGTGGTCGATCTCGGCGTCGCCAACGTGCCGGTCTATCTCGACAACCGCCCCGTGGCCAAGACCAACGGCAAGGGGCGGGTGCTGGTCAACGGGCTCAACTCCTACCGCCGCAACCGGGTGTCGGTCGACGTGAACGACCTGCCCGCCGACGCTACGCTCGGCGTCACGGCGGTGGAACTCGTGCCCTCGCGCGGGGCCGGCCAGCATGTCGATTTCGGCGGCGCCGACACGGGCGGCGTGCTGGTCCTGCTGCACGATGCGCAGGGCCGGCCACTGCCGCCGGGCACAATCGTCCGCACCAATGGCGGGCGAGGGGAATTCTACGTGGGCTATGACGGGGAAACATGGATCGAGAACGCGAAACCCACCAACACGCTTCGGGCCCGGATCGCCGGACGGCTCTGCGTCGCGCGCTTCAGTTATACGCCCAGCGACGCCGTGCAGGACATGATCGGCCCGGTGGCCTGCCGGTGATGCGGGCGCTCCTCCTCCTTCTCGCCGCGCTATTCGCGCTGGCCCTGCCTGCCGACCGGGCGCAGGCCGCCACCTGCGAGGCACAGATGAGCGACATCGCCTTCGGCTCGGTCAGCCTGCGGGCGGGCGCGGTCAACCGCACCTCCGGCACCCTGACCATCGACTGTTCCAACGCGCTGGTGTCGGTCGTGGGGGTCTGCATCCGTTTCGGTCCGGGCTCGGCCGGGGCAGGGCCGGGCAACGCCCCCCGCTACCTCCGCAACGGCAGTGGCGACGCGCTGGCCTACAACCTGTCGGCGGGGGGCTATGGCGCGCTGTTCGGCACGCTGAACGAGGTGTTCGTCGAGGTGCCGGTCGTGTTGGGCCGCGGGCGGCTGACCCTCCCGATTTATGCCGAGATCCTCAGCAACGGCACAGAGTTCGACACCGGCCTCTACCAATCCGTCTTCTCCGGCACCTCCCATATCGAGATGAGCTACGGCCTGCTGAGCTGCGATCTCTTCGGCCAGACCCACAGCGTGCCCGATTTCCGCGTCTCCGCCGAAACCGTCGCCAGCTGCGAGCTCGACGTGGGGTCGATGAATTTCGGCCAGATCAGCGGGCTGGCCTCGCGCCCCGCTGATGCCGAGGCCGCCATCGACATCCGCTGCACCGCCGGCACCAGCTACACGGTCTCGCTCGGCATGGGCGAAACCCCCGGCGTGACCGACCCGACCGCGCGGCGGATGCGCAGCCTGACCCATTCGCTGGTCTACGGGCTCTACCGCGATCCCGGCCGCAGCATGGCATGGGGCGAGGCGCCGTCACAGCGCGCGCAGGGGGCTGGCAGCGGCTATGGCCAGCGCTACATGGTCTACGGGCGCATCCATGCCGGGCAAAGCACGGCGATCGGCGTCTATACCGATTCCGTGGTGGTGACGGTGCATTACTAGGCCGGGGCAGGGGGGCGGCGGATCGCCCCCCCCACCGATCCCGCACCGACGCGATACCGACAAAATACCGACGTTACACCGACGTTGCCAAACCCTTAGGCGCGAACTGCCGCTCGCCCGCTTCAAGCGCCCCCGTCACGTGGAATTCGTCGATGATTCCCCGAAAACGCCCATCGGCAAGATACAGAAGAACATCCTCAAAGAGCCATTCTGGAAAGGCAGGGAGAAGAAGATATGACCGACACCTACGAAGGCTACAAACGCCTGAAATTCGACTGGCCGGCCGAGCGTGTCCTGCGCGTGACCATGGAAAACCCCGGCCGGATGAACGCCGCAGACAGCGTGATGCATGGCGAACTGGTCCGCATCTGGCGCGATATCGACGCGGATTCGCGGGTCAACGCCGTGATCATCCGCGGCGCGGGCGATGCCTTCTCGGGCGGCGGCGATCTCGAGCTGGTCAAGGAGATGACACAGGATTTCAACACGTTGAACCGCGTCTGGAAAGAGGCGCGCGACCTTGTCTACAACGTGATCAACTGCTCCAAGCCGGTTGTCTCGGCGATGGAAGGCCCCGCCGTGGGCGCAGGCCTCGTTGCGGGGCTTCTGGCCGATGTCTCCATCGCGTCGCGCACCGCCCGCATCATCGACGGCCATACCCGCCTCGGCGTTGCCGCCGGTGACCACGCCGCCATCGTCTGGCCGCTGCTCTGCGGGCTGGCCAAGTCGAAATACTACCTGATGACCTGCGATCCCGTCAGCGGCGAAGAGGCCGAGCGCATCGGCCTCGTCTCCCTCGTCACCGAACCCGAGGACCTGCACGACAAGGCGCTCGAAGTGGCCACCAAG
>JAVJTX010000078.1:0-13884 GCA_040220035.1 Roseovarius sp.
GACCCGGGAAGCCGCCCGACAGGACGTGTTCGAATACATCGAACTCTTCTACAACCCGAAGCGTAAGCACACAAACAACGGCATGCTGTCGCCCGTTGACTTCGAAATCAGGCAGAAGAAAATGAAACAGGCAGGTGTCTAGGAAAATAGGGGCACCTCAGCCTGCCTGACCCGATCGGCCATACGCAGGAACCGCATTGCGGCGCAGGCGGCACCATAGCCATTGTCGATGTTGACCACCGTCAGCCCGGGTCCACAGCTTGCCAGCATGGCGGACAGGGCGGTCTCGCCGCCGCGCGCCGCGCCGTAGCCGGTCGATGTCGGCACGCCGATGACGAAGGACGGCACGAGGCCCGCCAAAACGGTCGGCAGCGCCGCATCCATGCCGGCGACGGCGATGACGACCGGCATGGAAGCAATCTCGTCGACCCGCTCCAGCAGTCGCCAGATGCCGGCAACGCCGACATCCTCGATCTTTTGGGTGGACTGGCCAAAATAGGCCAGCGTCGCCTGCGCCTCGGCCACGACATTGGCGTCGGAAGAACCGGCAGAAACGATGGCGACACGGGGCGGCCCGGCGCCGGGTGCCGTCGCGCCCAGAACCGCCGTCCGGCTTTGCGCGTCATAGATCATTGCGCCGCACAGGTCAGGCGGCAGCGCGGCGAATTTCTCCGCGCTCAGACGTGTGAACAACCGCCGCCCGACCGTGTCGCGGCTGCGGCTGGCGATCTCCGCGATCTGCGGCACGGTCTTCTGCTCGCAGAGGATGGCCTCGTCAAAGCCGATCCGCCCGGCACGGGCGTCATCCAGAACGATCCCGCCGGCACCGCTCATTGCACGAACGCACTGCCACGCCGATATGAGGACAGCCCTAGCAGCGTGCCTTCGTGGCCAAGCGCAGCCGTGGCCGCGGCAAGGATCGCTTCGGTTTCGGAGGGTTGCATCCGGTCCAGAACGTCGGCGGAGACCTGCAACTTGTAGCCACCGGCAAGCCTGCGGCACCTGACGTCCGCGCCGGGCAGCATCGGCCTGAGGCGGCTCTCGACCCGGTCGATAGCCTGCAACTCGCCGGGCTCGATCCGCAGGCCGGTGAGGACGCGGCTCGACAGGCAGGGGGCGGCGGGCAGGTCGGCAATGTCGCCCAGCCCGAGATCGCGAGCGATGCGGCGGAGGCCGGGTTTGTCGATGCCGGCGTCGACATAGGGATGCTGGACGTTGTGATCCTTCGCGGCGATCAGGCCGGGGCGGACATCGTCAAGATCGTCGAGGTTGGTGCCGGACAGGATCGGCGACTTCGTCTTCGCGGCAATGCTGCCGTAGAGGTTCGTCTTGCAGTAGAAGCAGCGGTTCACCGGGTTGGCGCGGTAGTGCATGTCCGAGAATTCCCCCGCGTCGATCACGTTGAGGTGCCAGCCGCGATCCTGTGCGAAGGTGCGGACCCGGGCGGTCGCGGCCTCGGGCACGGCTGGCGATACCGCGTGGAAGATTACGCTGTCGGGGATGAGGTCGGCGGCCACGCAGGCCAGCGTCAGGCTGTCGATTCCGCCGCTGACGGCGATTGCGGCGGGTCCGATTTGGCGGAGGCGGTGTTGCAGGGCGTGCAGGCTCATGTGGTGGCCTCCTCGTCCTGCGCGGCAATCGCGGCTGCGGCCGTGCGATGCCCGGCGGCGTTGCGCTCGGCGTGGCTGGGATGATGCGTCATCAGATCGTCCATCTCGACCTTGGCCGTGGTGGCGCCGGGCCGCTCGGCCAGTTTGACCCGCAACCCGTCCTGTTGCGCCGCGCGGCGGGGCAGGGTGCTGCGGTCGACGTGGTGATGGCGGACACCCAGCGTCGTGGTCTGGTCATAGCAAACGCGGATCACCTCCTCCTGCCGCTCGGGGCGGGCGAGGATGCGGATAGCTTGGGCCTGACGGCCTTTCTTGCCGCAGACCGCCGCGTTGATCACGTCGAGCACGCCCTCGGTCGCGCGCAGCGCCTCTAGCCCGACAGCGAGGTCTTCGGGCGTCTGATCGTCGATCTCGAATTCCAGGACCGAGACTCTGTCGGCGAGAGTGGGGCGCAGGCTTTCGAATTCCTTGAGGCGCAGGATATTCGGAAGGTCGGGCCATGTCTTGGCTCCGAACCCGGTGCCGGATGCGGACAACCGCATCGGCTGGCGCGGGCCGCCGAATTCGGGCGCGAGGTGTTTGAGGATTGCCGCGCCGGTGGGGGTGACGCGCTCGCCGGGGATACCATCGTCGATCAGCGGCAGGCCGGTGAGCAATAGTAGCGTGGCGGGCGCCGGGACGGGCAGGGGGCCGTGTTGGGTGTTCACCCGGCCGGACCCCATAGGGATGGCCCCGACCGACCAGTGATCGGCGCCGAGTTTTTCCAGCAGATGCGCCGCGAGGGTGATGTCGGCGATGGAATCGAGCGCACCGACCTCGTGAAAGGCGACGTCCTCGATGCTGGTGCCGTGGACCTGCGCCTCG
Organism: Roseovarius sp.; assembly: GCA_040220035.1. Taxonomy (GTDB): domain Bacteria; phylum Pseudomonadota; class Alphaproteobacteria; order Rhodobacterales; family Rhodobacteraceae; genus Roseovarius. The sequence continues at coordinate 2,475 of JAVJTX010000078.1, forward strand.
GCCTCGGCCAGCAGGCGAAAGATGTCGACGGCCCGGTGGATGACGCCGGGCGCGAGGTCGGAGCCTTCGATGAGCTGCTTGATGGCGCGGAAGGTGGAATGGACGTGATGGTAATGTTCGTGGCCGTGATGGTGATCTGCGTCCCCGGTCTCTTCGATCAGCATCCGCGATCCGGTCAGGATGCCGTTGTCGTGTGGCCTGTGCTCCAGCCGCAGCTTGGCCCCGATCCCCAGCGTCTCCAGCACGCCGGGCAACTCGGCGGCCCAATGGGGATGAACATCCAGAACGGCGGCGAGGAACATGTCGCCTGAAATGCCGCCCACGGGGTCGAGATGGATGCGGCGGCTCATCGTGTGCGCTTTCTGCGGATGATGCGGTCCTCGGGGCTGGCGGTGGCGATGTCCTCGATGCCATCGGCATAGGTGCGTTCGCCGCGTGTCACGTGCTTTTTTAGAATCGTCGTCGCGCCCGCCAGATCGCCCTGCTCAAGCAGGGCGATCATCTCGATATGCTCGTTCATCGACTTGTCGGTATGGGTCGGATGCTGCGACAGGTGGGTCCGCAGCGCCGCTGTCCGGCCGGCGATCGCCTGATAGCCTTCCTTCAGGTAGACGTTGTCACAGCGCGAGACGATGGCGTCATGGAATTCGCCGTCAAGTTCCAGGTATTCGCGCGTCTTGCCCTGCTCTCGCGCCGCTGTCATCGTCGCGCAGATCGACTTCAGCGCGGTCAGAAGGTCCTTGCAGTGCCCCTCCATGGCAAGCTCCAGCGCGGTGGATTCCAGCGCGAAGCGGTAAAAGCCGAGCTGCGCCACGTCATCCACGCTCAGGGTGAAGACAAAGGTGCCCTTTCGCGGGATGATAGAGACGAGGCCCTCGTGCTTGAGATTGGCCAGAGCTTCGCGAATCGGTGTCTTGCTGATGCCCAAAAGCTCGGACAGCGAGTTCTCGGAGATCGCCTCACCCAGCCCGTAGCGGCCGGTGATGATGGCCTCGCGAATGGCCGTGGCCGCGATATCGCACAAGGAATCCGGCGCTTTGATGCGTTTCATTTTTTCTACAGGCATCGGTCTTCCTCTGTTGAACCACGCTTCTGAAGGTACCGTAATGAAGAAAATATTGCACTAACTTTTTCTATCTGATACATCAGATATCAATGGAGCCGATACCCGGCCTCTGGTCGAACCCAACGGGAGGAGAAGTTCATGTCCAACACTTACGCATTCGCGGTTGCCGCGCTGATGACGGCAGGAATTGCCGGTGCCGCCGCGGCGGAAACCGTCATCAAGGTCGGTCACGGCGCCAACGAGCAATACCACATGCACCGCGCCCTGCTGAAATTCGAGGAGCTGGTCGAAGAGCGCTCCGGCGGCGACTTCGATGTGCAGATCTTTCCCTCGTCGCAGATGGGCCCGGACCGCGAGATGATCGAAGGCGTGCAGACCGGCGTGCTGGAGATGGCGGTGTCGCCGTCGTCGTTCTTTGCCGGCTGGGATCCGGCCTTTGCGGTGATCGAACTGCCCTACATGTACCCCAGCAAGGAGGTCGCGCTGGACGTGTTGAACGGTGACGCCGGCGACGAGATGCTGGCACGTCTGGAGAACCAGGGCCTCGTCGGGCTTGGCTGGATGGAAAACGGTCTGCGCCACATCACCAACAACGTGCGCCCGATCAAGACGCCCGAAGACCTTCAGGGCATCAAGCTGCGTACCATGAAGGTGCCCGCCCATGTCGATACCTTCAAGGCGCTCGGTGCCAACCCGACGCCGATGAACTTTGGCGAGGTCTATTCGGCGCTGCAACAGGGCGTGATCGACGGCCAGGAAAACCCGGTGGCGCTGATCGACAGCCAGCGGTTCTACGAGGTGCAGAAACATGTCTCGCTGACCGGCCATGTGTTCACCGTCTACATCCCGGTGGTGGGGGAATGGTTCTGGTCGGGCCTCACCGAGGACCAGCAGAGCCTGCTGCGCGAGGCGATGACCGACGCGGCGGCCTATCAGCAGGAGCTGGTCAACGCCGAGGAGGCCGGGCAGTTGCAGAAGATCCGCGACGCCGGGGTCAATGTGGTCGAGCTCGACGCCGCCGCGCGTCAGGTCTTTTCCGATCAGACCCAGGAGGTGCGCGCCACCTATCGCGAAGAGGTCGGTGCCGAGGTCTTTGACGGCTGGACCGCCGCGGTTGCCGCCGCCGGCACCAACTGACACCACGTCCTGACCCTAACACGGGTGCCCTGCGGGGCACCCGTCCGCGGCTTTTCTTTGGGAGGAGAGACCAATGACCGCTTTGCGCTGGCTCGACCGAAATTTCGAGCGCTATATCGTGGGCCTTCTGCTGGCCGCAATCGTCTTGCTGATCAGCGCAAATGTCTTCATGCGCTACATCCTGAACGCCTCGCTGTCCTGGGGCGAAGAGCTGACGCTCTGGCTGTTTGTCTGGTTCGTCTGGATCGCGGTCAGCTATGCCTTTCAACAGGGCTCGCATGTGCGCATCACTTTTCTGCGCGATGCCATCGGTCCGGGCGGGCGCCGCGCCTTTGAAATCGTCGTCGACCTGGCCGTCATCGGCTTTCTGGCGGTGCTGGCGGTGCAATGCATCCAGTTGATCCTGAAACCCTTCGTGCTCAGCCAGACCTCGGTGGTTCTGGGGCTGCCGATCCCGGTGCTCTACGCCTCAGCCCCGGTCGGCGCGGCGCTGTCGATCCTGCGCGTGACACAACACCTAATTAGAACGCTGCGCGGCACCGCGCCCGAGCAAGAGGTCTGATCCGATGATTGCCACCGTGCTTTTCCTTGTCCTGATCCTCACGCTGTTTCTCAGCGTGCCGATCGGCATCTGCCTCGGTCTTGCGACCATGGCCGTCATGATCCTTGTCGACGGCACGCCGCCGCTGGTGCTGCTGGCGCGCTCGGTCGTCACCGGGGCCGACAGTTTTCCACTGATCGCCGTGCCGCTGTTCATTTTGGCCGGCGACCTGATGCAGCACGGCGGCATGTCGCGCCGACTGGTGGGCTTTGCCAATGCGCTGATCGGCCATATCCGCGCCGGGCTGTCCTACGTCAACGTGCTGGCCTGCGTGTTCTTCGCTGCCATATCCGGCTCGTCCCCCGCCACCGTCGCAGCCATCGGATCGAACCTGATCCCGGAAATGGAGAAGGTGGGCTATACCCGCCGCTTCAGTGCCTCGCTGACCGCATCGTCGGGCATGATCGGCGTGATGATCCCGCCCAGCATCCCCTTCATCATCTATGGCGTCACCGCCGAGGTTTCGATCGGCAAGCTGTTTCTGGCCGGGATCGTGCCGGGGGTGATGTTCGCGGTGATGTTCATGATCGTCGCGAGGTTCCTTTTGCGCAACGAGACCAAGGTGATCGAGAACACCCGTGATTTCGACGCGTCGCTTATCACCACCAGTTTCCGCAAATCGGTCTGGGCGCTGCTGGTGCCGGTCATCATCCTCGGCGGCATCTACAGCGGCATCTTCACACCCACCGAGGCCGGCGCCGTCGCGGTGGTCTATGCGGCGATTGTCGGCAAGTTCGTCTATGGCGATCTCGAATGGTCCGATTTCCCCACCATCCTGGCCGAGAGCGCGAGAACCAGCGGCATGATCCTCGTGCTGGTGATCATGGCGACGGCCTTTGGCCGCGTGATCACGCTGGCGCAGATCCCTGCCGATCTGGCCGGCTGGTTGACGGGGCTTTCCGACAATCCCATCATCATCCTGCTGCTGATCAACGTCCTTCTGCTGATCATCGGGATGTTCATGGAGACGATCTCTTCGATCATCATCATGACGCCGATCCTTCTGCCGGTGGCCACGGCGCTGGGGGTCGATCCGATTGCATTCGGCGTGATTATGACCGTCAACCTCGCCATTGGCTTCTGCACGCCGCCTCTGGGGGTCAACCTCTTCGTCGCCAGCGGCATCTCGGGCGTGTCGATCGAAAAGCTCAGCCGCGCCATCCTGCCGTTCTTTGCCGGTATGATCGTCCTGTTGATGCTGATAACCTATGTGCCGTCGTTGTCTCTGGCACTTCCGGCTCTATGGTGATGTGATGGACCTTGGACCGATCAATGTGAACATCGAAGGCGGGATGACCTATCCTTTCCCGCCATTGATCCCGGTGGACCAGCATTTCGAGCGCAAGCGGCTGGAGGATATCGACGCCGCCGTGACCGGGCAGTTGCGTCAGATCCCCGATGCCGACATCGCGGGCAAGTCCATCGCCATCACCGTCGGCAGCCGCGGCATCATGGGGCTGGTCGAGATCACCCGCGCGTTGGTGGCCGGGTTGCGGGCCAAGGGGGCGGAGCCTTTCATCGTGCCGTCAATGGGCAGCCATGGGGGCGCCACCGCCGAGGGACAGGTGGCCGTGCTCAAGGGCTATGGCATCACCGAGGAAAGCACCGGAGCCGAGATCCGCTCGTCGATGGAGGTGGTCCAGATCGACGCGCTCGACGACGGCACGCCGCTTTATATCGACCGCATCGCATCCGAGGCCGATGGCATCGTCATCGCCAACAAGGTCAAGCCGCACGCTGATTTCAAGGCCGGGTACGAAAGCGGGCTTGTGAAGATGCTCTGCATCGGGCTGGGCAAGCACAAGGGCGCGGTGGCCCTGCACAACCACGGTTTCGCGCGCTTTCACGACATTCTGCCCAAGGCCGGCGCAAAGCTGCTGGCGCGGCTGCCCGTGATCTTTGGTCTCGCCATCCTGGAAAATGCCTTCGACGACCTGATGGAGATCGAGATTATCCCGCGCGACCGGATACTCGAACGGGAAAAGGAACTGTTGGAAATCGCCAAGGCCTCGATCGGGCGGCTCAACTTCACCGATATCGACGTGCTGATCGTCGACGAGATCGGCAAGAATATCTCCGGCGAGGGGATGGACCCGAATGTCACCGGGCGGCCTGGCTCCGGCCTGCCCGGATTCGACGCGCCGAACATCCAGAAGATCGTCGCGCTGGACGTCACACCGCAATCGCATGGCAACGGCGTGGGGATCGGCTCGGCCGATCTGTCGACCCGGCAATGCGTGGAAAAGATCGACCTCGGCGCGGTCTATACCAATGCCATCACGGCGACGATCCTCAACCCGGCGAAGCTGCCGATGGTTCTGAACTCGGATCATGACGCCATCGTGGTGGCCTTGAAAACCTGCAACCTGACCACGCCCGAGACCGCCCGCATCGTCCGTATCAAAAACACGCTGGAAATCCATCGCATCTGGGTATCGCCCGCGCTTCTGCCGCATGTGGAGGCGAGCGACAGGCTTTCGGTTGCAGGGCCGGAAAGGCCGCTGGTCTTCGATGCCACTGGCCGTTTGCAAGCGCCGGAATGAAAGCCGCCGGCCTCGCGGGGCCGGCAGCTTTCATCGGACGAGGTGTGGGGGGGACGGGCTCACCGTTGTCATCCGGGATCATCCGGCCAGGTTTTTCCAGGCTTTTGTAAATCCCCCGGCACGACGCGCCAGCTCGGCACAGTCGTACTCCGGCTTAAACAGCGCCGAGCCCAGGCCGAAGCTGTCGGCGCCTGCGGCGTGATAATCCGTCATGGTCTCTGGCGTGATCCCGCCCACCGCCGCCACCAGCGCATCGGCGGGCAGCACCGCGCGCATCGCCTTGACGGCCTTGGGCGGGATCAGCTCGGCGGGGAAGAACTTCAGCACCGCCGCTCCGAGATCAAGCGCTGCGAAGGCCTCGCTCGGGGTCATCACGCCAGGGCACCATTTGGCGCCGAGCTCGGCGGCGCGGGTGCCCACGGCGGGGTTCATGTTGGGCGAGACGATGATCTCACCGCCGGCATTCACCACGTCAGTGACAGCGCCGGGCGTCAGGACCGTTCCGGCGCCGACGACGATGCCGCTGCCGTGCTTCGCGGCGATCCGCTCAATCGACACAAACGGCTGGGGCGAGTTCAGTGGAACCTCGATGATGCGGAACCCGGCCTCGACCAGCACATCTGCGGTCTCGACCGCACGGTCGGGGTCCAGCCCGCGCAGGATGGCGATCAGAGGGTTGTCGTTCAGGGCGTCCTGCCAGTTGCTCATGCGATCACTCCTGCTGCCTTGGCGATGGTGAAATGGCCGCGCGCGACGATGTCAGGCTCGGCGCGGCGGGTCGTCAGCCCGGCGATCCCGAGTGCGGTCTCATAGCGATCCGCGAGATCGTCGCGACCGATGATCGTGACGGGGCCTCGATTTGCCTTGCCGGCGCTTCCGCCGGCAATCTCTGCGCCGATCAACATGCCGGAAAGGTAGTCGGCACTCGCCCCCGCCGGAATCTTGTCGAACAGCGGCATGGAGCGCACATGGAACAGCCGATGCAGAAGCTCGCTGCCCGCCGAAAGGCCCGATGCGACGCCAAGGCGGAAGCCTTCGTCATGGAACGGTGCATCCTGCATCAGCGCCTTGAGAATGGTGTGGTCCCGCAGCGCGGCAAAGACGTCGCCGGTCATGTAAGTTGCGAACCGGGTGATCCGACCCTCCGAAACCTCGACCCACTTGCTGTGCGTGCCGGGCATGACAAAACATCCGTCGCTGGTGTCCATAGCCACGGCGCCGACGATCTGGGTCTCCTCGCCGCGCATCACGTCCGGCGCGCCGTCCGTTTCGCTGGCAAGGCCGGTGATGAAATGCACGGTGCGGCCATCGGTTGTCTGATGCGTCGCTATCGCCCGCGCCAGTTCTTTCCCGCCAGCGGGCAGGCCCACATAGGGCGTCTCGACCCAGCCGTTACGGCTGGTGATCATGCCGGAGGCGAGCACCGGCAGGTCCGAATGCCCGGCCCAGGGCGCCAGCAGCCGCGTAAACGCCGCCTCGAACAGCCCGCCTTCGACGTGCATGATGCCCTCCGGCGCCGCCAGCCTGTCCAGCACCCCGCCGTCCGCGCCGATCAGGCTGGCGCGGAACGACGAGGTGCCCCAGTCGAGGCCGATCAGGGCGGGCTCAGATGCGGCCGAATTCATTCAACAGATCCTCGACCGTCTTGCCATTGGCCACCCATTTGCGGGTCTCCTCTTCACGGTCGGCCTGTTCCTGCGCCAGCTTGACCACCTCTTCGGCCTTCTCCAGCGGTACGACGGTCACGCCCATCAGGTCAGCGACGATGAAATCGCCGGGGTTGACCACCACGCCGCCGCATTGGATCGGCACGTTGATCGACAGTTCTTCCTTGCGGCCGGAAAACATCGTGTGCGTGCCGCGCGGGGTGATGGCGCGCGTCCAGATCGGCCAGTTGATATCCTCAAGCTCGTCGGTATCGCGGCCCGCACCGTCGACGATCATGCCGCGGATGCCGCGGTTCTGTGCGAGGCCACCCATCAGGCCACCGCAGACCGAAGTGTTCTTGTCACCGCCGGCATCGACGACGATCACGTCACCGGGCTGGCCCATCTCCAGCGCCTTGAGCGGATCGACCAGATCGCCCTTGGACAATTGGACGGTGATCGCCTGGCCCGTCACCTTGGCGCGGAAGGGCGGTTTGATGCCGCTGTCCATGACACCAAGGCGATATTGAACGTCGGCAAAGACGGCAGTGGCAGAATAGCAGGCCAGCACCTTGTCGAATTTTTCCAGGACGTCGGGGCGGCGGTCGAAGTCGTTGTATTCTTTCAGCATCTTGTATCCTTTCGGGTTCAGCTCTGGACGGCCAGGGCGTCAGCGTTGACGGGAAAATCGGGGGTTTGCCCGGTGAGCACCTTGGCCACCTGCGTCGCGGCGCCTTCGCGAGCGGCACGGATGGACTCTTCCGAGTAATAGGCGGCGTGGGGCGTGATCAGCACGTTGGGCAAGGTGAAGATCGGGTTGTCGGCAGGGTCCCAGGTGGCCCGCTTGGCCGGCTCCTCTTCTGGGTCGTCGAGTCCGGCGGCGGCCAGGTGGCCCTCGGTCAAGGCGCGATAGAGCGCCTTGTTGTCGACTGTGGGACCGCGCCCGGTGTTGACGAGGATCGCACCGGGTTTCATGACGGCAAACTCGGCGTCCGACAGGAAATGATGGGTCTCCTTTGTCATCGGCGCCTGCATCAGGATGTAGTCGGACCGCGCCAGAAGCGCGTCTTTTGTGACCAGCTCGACCCCCAGTTCCCGTGCCACATCGGCAGGCAGGAACGGGTCATAAGCGATGATCTCGGTGCCAAAGGCGCGGGCACGGCGGGCGATGGCCTGTCCGATCTTTCCAAAGGACACGATGCCCATGGTGCGCCCGCGCAGACGACGAACCGGCGCGCCACTCTGCCACCGCCAGACACCGGCATGGGTGGCTCGGTCATAGGCCGGCAGGCTGCGCGCCAGCGCCATCCACAAGGCGATGGCGTGGTCAGCCACCTCCTCGGTGCAATAATCGCGCACGTTGGTCACAAGGATGCCGCGATCGGTCGCGGCGTCGACATCGACGATATCGACGCCCACCCCGTAGCGCGCAATCACCTTGCAGCGCTCCATCCGCGCAATCGTCTCGGCACCCACGCGGGCGTATTGGTTCATGATTGCCGCGCAGTCGCGCGCTTCCTCGAACAGATCGGCTTCCTGCTTGGCCTGAAGGGCCACGACATTTGCGCCGGCCGCTTCGAGAATGCCGCGTTCAATATCGACATCCCCGAAATCATAGTCGGTGATCACAACCTTCGGCTTCGAATTCATATCGGTCTCCTCCAAGCGAGTCTCTACACATCTGATATCTGATACATCAGATGTGTGTCAACTGTGTTTCTCAGCTGGGCGAGGCTGTAGGCGTTCTTTCAGCGAAGCGGGTTTTCAGGAGTTTTTGCACGGGACGTCACCGCGACGTGAAAGGAACAAACACCTGCGGTGCGCAGTCCGGCAATCTAAGCCCAAGTCAGTCTCCGAATTCCGGGGGACAGCAAAGTCAGCGACTACTTCAAAGCAGAGAGCCCGGAAGTTTTCTGTAAGCGCTGTCGCCACCCCACGCCTGTTCAGCTTGACGGGGTGAAGTTCCAAGGTAGCAGCTCGTCGATCCTGCTGGCCGGGTGACCGGCGGCGATGGCTTCAAGGGTCGCCTTCAAATAGGCAAAGGGCTCGACGCCGTTGATCTTCGCGGTGGCGATCAGGGAGGCGATGCGGGCCCAGGTGCGGCCGCCCTCGTCGTGGCCGGCGAAGAGTGCGTTCTTTCTTGTCAGGGCGATCGGGCGGATCAGGTTTTCGACGGCGTTGGAGTCCATCTCGACGCGGCCGTCGTGGAGGAAGGTCTGCAGGCCGCCCCACTGGCGGTGGATGTAGGTCAGCTTCTCGCCGAGGCGCGACTTGGCCGAGATACGCAGACGCTGTGCCTGCAGCCAATCACCGAACTCGGCCACGAGGGGCGCGCTGCGGGCCTGACGGGCCGACAGACGTTGGCCCGGGCCCAAGCCCCGGATCTCGGCCTCGATGCGGTAGAGCTCAGCGATCCGGCGCAGGCCCCCGGCGGCGATTTCCGAGCCGTCGCGGTCGAAGACCTCCTTCAGCTTGCGCCGCGGCTGGGCTGGTAGGTGAAGACGACACCGGGCGGATCTTCTCCGCCCCATCCGCGATCATCGCGGGCCAGGGCCCAGAGGTAGCCGGTCTTGGTTCGGCCGCGTCCGGGGTCGAGGACCGGAGCCGTGGTCTCATCCATAAACAGCTTTCCGGAGGACTTGATGTGTTCCGCCAGCCGGTCGACCACGGGGCCGAGGTGGAAGGCGGCGGTGCCTGCCCAGTCCGCCAGGGTGCTGCGGTCGACCTGGATGCCGGAGCGCGCCAGGATCTGGCCTTGGCGGTAGAACGGCAGGTGGTCCGCGAACTTCGAGACCAACACATGAGCGATGGCGCCCTCGGTCGGCAGGCCGCCCTCGATCAGCCGGGGCGCGGCGGGCGCCTGGGTGACCCCGTCTGAGCAAATGCGGCAGGCATACTTCGGCCGGATGTCGACCAGCACCCGGAGCTGCGCAGGCACGATGTCGAGACGCTCGGTCCGATCCTCGCCGATCTGGTGCATGCGGCCGCAGCCGCAAGGGCACTCAAGGCTCGCCGGTTCGATGACACGCTCGATGCGCGGCAGGTCCGCGGGCAGATGGCCGAGATTGCGCTGCCGTTTCTGTCGCGGGGTCTGGGTGGAGGGGGCGGCCTGCTCCCTGCGGGTCTCGACCTCGGCGACGGCGATTTCCAGGTCTTCGAAGGCAAGCTGCCGGTCGTCATCACTCAGCTTCTCGGACCGTTTGCCATGCACGACATGGTTCAACTCGGCCACGAGATGCTCGAGCCGCCGGTTGGCTTCCTTCAGGGCACCGTTTTCCTGCAGCACCGCCAGAACGGCGGCGCGCTGGCTCTCGGGGATCGCGGGCCAAGTGAAGGTGTTTTCTTCCAGCCGTTTGTAGGCCATCACGAGTCCGCTGCCGTCCCAGAACAGGATCTTCAACCGGTCGGCGCGCTTCGACCGGAACACGAAGACCGTGCCCGTGAACGGATCCTCGGCAAGCGTCGACTGGACCAGCGCCGCGAGACCGTCATGCCCCTTCCGGAAGTCGACCGGCTTCGTCGCCACCAGGATCCGCACGCCCTGCGAGGGCATCAGCATGGATGCACCTCCAGCGCGTGGGCAATCTCGGCAATCCGGGCCGCAGGTGCATCATGGGCGAGTTCGATCACGACAGCGCCTCGAATGATCCTGATCGGGGCAGCCTGCGATGCGACCTCCGGGCCCGCTTCCCCCTCGGCGACCTCGCAGAAAACGAGAGGCGCAAAAACAGGGTCCTCGACTTCTGCCGCAGGCAGCACGAGCTTGCCCTGTTTGGCTTCACGTCGCCATGCCGAGAGTTGATTGGGCAGAATGCCAAACCGCTCCGCCACGGCATTCACCGTCGCACCAGCCTCCAAGGTCATCGCGACGGCCAAGGCCTTGGCCTCATCCGGCCACCGGCGATGTCCCGACGCGTAAATCTCGACGCCCAGCGATCTGAGAAACGAATTTGTAGCGCACATTGCAAAACGCACTCCCCATCATGAGATGAAGATCACCTCGCAGCCGAAGCCATTAGCTGCAACGTGGGGTCGATACGGCGCTTACAGTTTTCTGTTGGTCCAACCGAATTTTCGGTTCCGGCAAGTCGTGCTATGTTTGGGCCGCGTAATCCTAGTTAGGGTCTTGGTGCTGAAGGTCGTCTGAGTTGCTGTTGTACAGCCCGATCCAAGAACGCATTCGGCAAAACAACTAGGTTTACCGGCCAGGTGGAGTTGAGACATATTTTACATAACCCATATTCCGCGCGAGCGAATCATGTTACGGGGCACATTTTAAACTCCGTTGCGACAAATCCCCTATCCTGCTGAAAAGCAAGGAGAACGGACAGCGGCCCATACAGAGCTGAATTTACGCGAACGACGTGCGATCGAGGATATGCTGTACACGAAAGTGCCGGTCAGCAGGATTGCGGCG
>JAVJTX010000079.1:0-28414 GCA_040220035.1 Roseovarius sp.
GTTCCTCGGCGTCGGCATGCCGCCGACCAACCCGTCGCTGGGCACGCTGATCCGCATCGGCAACGAGTACCTGTTCTCGGGTGCCTGGTGGATCGTGATCTTCCCCTCGCTGACGCTTGTGGCGCTGGTGCTGGCGGTGAACCTGCTGGGCGACTGGCTGCGCGACGCGCTCAACCCGAAACTGCGCTGAGGAGACGGACAGATGCAAACCATGACCCATTCCGCCGACCCGCTGCTGCAGGTGCGCGACCTGTCGATCGCCTTCGACACCCGCCACGGGCCGCTGCGCGCCGTCGACAACATCACCTTCGACCTCGCCCCGGGGGAAATCCTCGGCATGGTGGGGGAATCCGGCGCCGGCAAATCCCTGACCGGCACCGCGATCACCGGCCTGCTGGAACGGCCCGGCCATATCAGCGGTGGCGAGATCCATTTCGAGGGGCAGCGCATCGACACACTGTCCAAGGATGCGATGCGCCCGCTGCGGGGCCGCAAGATCGGCGCCATCTTTCAGGATCCGCTGACCAGCCTGAACCCGCTTCTGACCGTGGGCAAGCAACTGGTCGAGACGATCCAGACGCATATGGCCATGTCGAAAGACGCCGCCCGCAAACGCGCCATCGACCTTCTGGCCGAGGTCGGCATCCCCGCGCCGGAACAGCGGGTCGATCACTACCCGCACCAGTTCTCGGGCGGGATGCGGCAGCGGGTCGTCATTGCGCTCGCGCTCTGCGCCGACCCCAAGCTGGTGATCGCCGACGAGCCTACCACCGCGCTCGACGTCTCGATCCAGGCGCAGATCCTCGCGCTGCTCAAGAAGATGTGCCGCGAGCACGGCGCGGCGGTGATCCTCGTCACCCATGACATGGGCGTCATCGCCGAAACCGCCGACCGCGTGGCGGTTATGTATTCCGGCCGCCTCGTGGAAATCGGCCCGGTCGAGCAGGTCGTGAAAAACCCGCGCCACCCCTACACCAAGGGCCTGATGGGCTCGATCCCCGTCGTCGGCGGCGGCCTGAAACGGCTGACCCAGATCGACGGCGCCATGCCCCGGCTGACCGACCTCCCCTCGGGCTGCGCCTTTCACCCAAGATGCCCGAAGGCGACCGAGGCCTGCACCCGCGTGAAGCCCTCCGCCGTGAAGGTGGATGACGGGCAGGTCGCCTGCCTTTTGTATGAAGGAGCCCAGTGATGCAGACCGTAACGACCCAAGGGACAGAGCCGCTACTCTCCATCACCGGAATGAAGAAGCATTTCGACCTGTCGCCGCCGCTTCTGAACCGGATGATCGAGCGCAAACCGGCACAGCACCTGCGCGCGGTTGATGGTCTCGATATCGCCATCCCGAAAGGCAAGACCTTCAGCCTCGTAGGCGAATCCGGTTGCGGCAAGTCAACCGTCGCCAAGCTGGTTGTCGGTCTCTACGGCCCGACCGAGGGGCAGGTGATCTTCGACGGGGCTGACCTGACCGATCTCGAGGCCTCGCAGCGGGCCGACTATCGCCGCCGCATCCAGATGATCTTTCAGGACCCTTACGCCAGCCTCAACCCCCGTTGGCGGGTGCGCGACATCATCGCCGAGCCGATGCGCTCCTTCGGGCTGGTGGGCTCGAAACAGGAAGAGCGTGACGAGGTCGCCCGCCTGCTCGAACTGGTCGGCCTGAACGCCCGCGACGGCGAGAAATTCCCGCACGAATTCTCCGGCGGCCAACGCCAGCGCATCTCGATCGCGCGCGCCATCTCCTCGCGCCCCGATTTCCTTGTCTGCGACGAGCCCACTTCGGCGCTCGACGTCTCGGTGCAGGCACAGATCCTCAACCTGATGCGCGACCTGCAGGAAGAGCTGGGCCTGACCTACCTCTTCATCAGCCACGACCTCGCCGTGGTCGATTTCATGTCGGATTACGTGGGCGTGATGTATCTTGGCCGACTGGTCGAGGTCGGCCCGGCCAACGAGGTTTTCCACAACCCGACCCATCCCTACACCCGCCTGCTGATGGACACGATCCCCGACATGGGCATGACCCGCCGCGACCGGGCACCGGTTGCGGGCGAGGTGCCCAACCCGATCAACCCGCCGCCGGGCTGCACCTTTCACCCGCGCTGCCCGCTGGCCAATGCCCGCTGCAAGGCCGAGCCGCCGCAACTGCGGGCCATGCCGGGCGACGCGCGCGTTTCCTGCCATGCGGCCGAAGAGGGGCGCATCCCGCCGCTCGCCAAGGGGCCACAGGCCCAGAATGACGAGCCGACGATGCAACTGCGCGCCAGCGCCGGAGGTGCCTGATGGAGGTCGATTTCACCAAGGCCGACCAGCGCGACCGCTATCGCCTGCTGTGCAGCTTTGTCGCCCCGCGCCCGATCGCCCTCGTCACCACGACTGACGAGGACGGCACCTCGAACGCCGCCCCGATGAGCTTCTTCAACGTCTTCTCGCAGGACCCGCCGCTCGTGATCCTCGGCATTCAGGTCCGGCCCGACGGCGCGCCCAAGGACACGATCACCAATATCCGCCGCAGCCGGGAATTCGTGGTCAACATGTGCGACATGGCCATCGCCCAGCAGATGGTGGATTGCGGCATAAACTTCCCGCAAGGCGTCGACGAACTCGAGGTGACGGGCCTGTCACTCGCCCCGTCGCGGCAGATCGAACCCGGCTGGGTGGCCGAGGCGCCCTGCGCGATGGAATGCCGGGTGGCCCAGATCCTCGAATATCCCCGCCGGTCGATCGTGCTGGGCGAGGTCGTGCAAATGCATGTGCGCGACGAATGCCTCGACGACAATGGCCGCTACGTGCGCCCCGACAAGTACCAGCCGATCGCCCGGCTGCACGCTGACAACTACATCGTCTCGGACGATCAGTTCGAGCTGTTGCCGACCGCGGCGCTGCAATCCGCGCGCATCGCGTGACCCAAGGACAGGAAAGAGAACGCATGAGCAAAGAGCTACTGCTGCAGAACGTCCGGCCCTGGGGGGCCGAGGCCACCGATATCCTGATCCGCGACGGGCGGATCGCAAAGCTCGCCCCGGGGCAATCCGCCGAGGGTGTCGCCACCGAAGACGGGGCAGGGGCCATCCTTCTGCCCGGGCTGGTCGAGGCGCATACCCATCTCGACAAATCCCTTTGGGGCATGGGCTGGCGCCCGCATCAGGCCGGGCCGCGACTGATCGACAAGATCGACACCGAGCGGCGGCTGAAGACCGAATGGAACATCGACCCGCACCGCCAGTCCATGCGGCAGGCGCTCCTGTCTCTCTCCCACGGCTCCACCGCGATCCGCAGCCATGTCGATATCGACACCGAGATCGGGCTGGCCGGGTTCGAGGGCGTGGCAAAGACCCGCGATACGCTGAAGGGGCAGGTCGACATCGAGATCGTCGCCTTCCCGCAATCGGGGATGATGAGCCGCCCGGGCACGGCCGAGCTGATGGAAACCGCGCTCGCGAATGGCGCCGAGGTGGTCGGCGGGCTCGACCCCTGCGGCATCGACCGCGACCCCAAGGGCCAGCTGGACACCGTGTTCGCACTGGCCGAGAAACACGGCAAGCCGATCGACATTCACCTGCATGAACCCGATGAGCTGGGCGCCTTCTCGATGGAGATGATCCTCGACCGCACCCGCGCCCACGGGATGCAGGGAAAGGTCACGATCAGCCACGCCTTCTGCCTTGGCATGCCCGACCGCGCCCGCGCCCACGGCCTGATGGAGCGGCTGGCCGAGGAGAAAGTCCATATCGCCACCGTCGCCACCCCCTCGCGCCCCGTGCCGCCGGCGGCGGAACTGCGCGAGCGGGGCATCACCCTCTGCGCCGGCTCCGACGGCATCCGCGACACATGGGGCCCCTATGGCAATGCCGATATGCTGGAACGGGCCATGCTGCTGGGCCTGCGCAACAATTTCCGCACTGACCCGGATGTCGAGCACGCGCTCTGGTGCTGTTCCTATGGCGGGGCCGAGGTGATGGGGCTGACGGGATACGGGCTGAGCGAAGGCGATTCCGCCGATCTCGTGCTGGTCGAGGCCGAGGCGGTGACGCACGCGGTCGTCGCCCACCCCCCGCGCCGGCTGGTGCTCAAGAATGGCGCTGTCGTCGCCCGCGACGGCCAGACGCTGACCGAGGCCCCGTGATGCCGGCACGGGAAAAAGGCACCACCCTGATGACCGCCCGCTGGGTCGTCGGGCACGAGGGCGGGCGGCACGTGCTGTTCGAAAACGGCGAAGTGGCGTTCGAGGACGGTCGGATCAGTTTTGTCGGCCACGGCTTTCCCGGCGAGGTGGCGGAACGGATCGACTGCGGCAATGCCGTGCTCGGCCCCGGCTTCATCGACCTCGACGCGCTCTCCGACCTCGACACCACGGTTCTGGGCTTCGACAACCAGCCGGCGTGGAAAAAGGGCCGCGTCTGGCCCGCAAGCTACATGCGCGCCGGCCCGCGCGAGATGTACACGCCCGAGGAACTGGCATGGCAAAAGCGCTATGCCTTCACCCGCCTCATTCGCAACGGCATCACCACGGCCCTGCCCATCGCCTCGCTCTTCTATCGCCAATGGGGCGAGACGCCGGAGGAGTTCGCCGCCGCCGCCAACGCGGCCGAGGATCTGGGCCTGCGGGTCTATCTCGGACCGGCCTACCGCACGGGCAACACCTTCGTCTCCGATGCGGGTCAGATCGAGTTCCATTTCGACGAGGCGCGCGGCCTTGACGGTCTGAACGCGGCGCAGGCGTTCTGCCGCGACCACGAAGGCCGCGCCGGCGGCCTTGTTCGCACCATGCTGGCCCCCGACCGGATCGAGACCTGCACCGAGGATCTGCTCCGCCGCACCGCTGCCGCCGCAGACGAGCTCGACGTCCCGGTGCGCCTGCATTGCTGCCAGTCAGTCTTCGAATACGAAAGCGTGCTGCGACTGCACGGCAAGAGCCCGCCGGAATGGCTGGCAGGGATAGGCTTCCTGTCCGAGCGCAGCATCCTGCCCCACCTCACCGTCATTTCCGGGCGCAACGGCATCACCCATAAGGCGCCCGACCTTCAGATCCTCGCCGATTCCGGCGCGAACCTCGCCCATTGCCCGCTGGTGATGGCGCGCGGCGGGTTGGCGCTCGACGATTTCGCCACCTACCGCGACGCGGGCCTGACCATCGGCATGGGCACCGACACGCACCCGCCCGACATGATCCTGAACATGCAGACGGGCCTGATGATGGGTCGCCTCAGCGCCGGCACCCCGAAAGCAGTGCGCTCGGAAGACATGTACGACGCCGCCACGCTGGGCGGGGCCGCGGCGCTGGGCCGATCCGACCTCGGGCGTCTGGAACCGGGCGCCTGCGCCGATATCACCGTGATCGGGATGGACGACCCGGCCATGGGGCAGGTGATCGACCCGATCCAGACCCTGATGCTCAACGCCTCGGGCCGCGATGTGCGCACCGTGGTGATCGACGGGCGCGTGGTGATGCGCGACGGCGTGATCCCCGGCGTGGACGAGGCCGCGATGCAGGCACAGGCGCAAGCCCAGTTCGACGCGATGGTGCAGCAGTATCCCGACCGGACACATGGCCATCCGCCACTATCCGATATTTTCTCTTCCAGTTACCCGCTCCGGAGGGCCGCGACATGACCGACCTGCTGATCCGCAACGTGACCGCCCTGACCGTCGATGCCGGGCGCCGCGTGATCGAGGATGCCGCCATCGCAGTGACCGCAGACCGGATCGTCTATGTCGGCGCCGATGCGGACCTGCCCGCGGAACATGCCTCGGCCGCAATGGTGATCGACGGGCGCGGGAAGGCGGCGATCCCGGGGTTGATCGACAGCCACTCCCATGCCGGGCACGGGCTGGTCCGCTCGCTGGGGGCGGGCAACACGGGCGCATGGTTCGAGGCCTGCGAACATATCTACGCCCGCGGTTCGACCGTCGATTTCTGGCGGGCCGAGGCGGAGCTCGCGCAGCTCGAACGCCTGATGGCCGGGGTGACCACGAACCTGACACTGCTGGGCGGCGGGGCGGATATCTACCGCACCGATGACCCGGCCTTTGGCGATGCCCATTGCGCCGCGACCACGGCGTCGGGCCTGCGCACCGCGCTGGCCGTCGGGCCGGGCCGGCCGCCCTTCCCGAAACCCTACAAGGTCTACGACAAGGATGGGTCCCGTGACCTCGCCCTGAGCTTCGAACGGCAAATGGAGGTAAGCGAAGACCTGATCTGCCGCCATGACGACCTGCTCGGCAAACGCACCGGCATCGCCCTGATCATGCCCGTCTATCACGCGCACCACATGGAAGACGCCGCCGAGGCGCAGGCGGTCCGCGATATGTCCGCCGCCGTGGCGGATATGCGCGCGCGCCACGGGGTGCTGTATACGCAGGACGGCCACCGCGACGGCACCATCGCGCTGGCACAGGAACTGGGCACGCTCGGCCCCTTCGCGCTCCTGTCGCACAGCGTCGACCTGACCGACGCCGATTTCGCCGCCTTGCGGGAGACCGGCGCAAGCATCATCCACAACCCGACCGCCATCATGTCGATCTATGGCCGCTGCCCGGCGCCGGAACTCCTCGACGAAGGTATCCGCGTCGTGCTGGGCTCCGACGCCGGCGCGCCGGATCGCGGCTTCGACATGTTCCGCCACATGAAACAGGCGATGCTCTACCACCGCCGCCACTTCGCCGACCCGGCCTGGATGCCGCCGGGAAAGGTGCTGGAAATGGCCACCATCGACGCCGCCCATGCGCTGGGGCTGGGCGACGACCTTGGCTCGCTCGAAACCGGCAAGAAGGCCGATATCGCGCTGGTCGACATGCGTAAGCCGCATCTCTACCCGGCGAACATGCCCCTGACCCGGCTGACGCATTTCGCCACCGCTGCCGATGTCGACACCGTCATCAGCGATGGCCAACTGGTCATGGAAAACCGCCGGGTGCTGACGATGGACACCGAGGCCGTGCTCGATGCGGCGCAGGCAGAACTGACCCGCGCGTTGGAACGCACGGGGCTGACCGACTTGATCTCCGAACCCGTGGGGATGTGGGGGGCAAGCCGGTTCGACCCGTCCGAGGGCCAGCCGTGGCAACCCGGCGAACGGGCGGGGGACAGGTGATGAAAATCCACGTGGTGAACCCCAATTCGACCGCGTCGATGACGCGGGAAATCGCCGCCGTCGCCCGCGCCGCCGCGCGCGACGGCACCACCATCCTCGCCAGCAACCCGGCACAGGGACCGGCCAGCATTCAGGGCCATTACGACATCGCCGCCTGCCTGCCCGGCCTGATGACAGAGGCCACGCGCCATCCCGATATCGACGCGCTGATCGTGGCCTGCTTTGACGACACCGGGGTCGATGCGCTCAGGGCGATGCTCGACGTGCCCGTGATGGGCATCGGCGAGGCGGCCTATCATGCGGCAAGCCTGATTTCGGCCCGTTTCTCTGTCGTTACCACGTTGTCGCGCTCCGTGCCGGGGCTCGAGGCGAACCTGACGCGCTACGGGCTCATGGCCCGCTGCGCCTCCGTCCGCGCCAGCAACGTGCCGGTGCTGGATCTCGAGCACGGCAGCGCCGATGCCGAGCGGCTGATCACCGCGCAGGTCGAGCGCGCGATCGAGCACGATATGGCCGACTGCATCGTTCTCGGATGCGCGGGCATGTCCGAAATGCGCGCGCGCCTCGGCG
Source organism: Roseovarius sp. (assembly GCA_040220035.1). GTDB lineage: Bacteria > Pseudomonadota > Alphaproteobacteria > Rhodobacterales > Rhodobacteraceae > Roseovarius. Next base: position 7,665 of record JAVJTX010000079.1, read on the forward strand.
CAAGGTTCGGTGTTCCGGTCATCGACGGGATCGGCTGCGCTGTTGGCTTCGCCGAAGCTCTGGTTCAGGCGGGCCTCAAGACGTCGAAGGCGGGGGCCTATGCCTCGCCCTTCGTGACAGAGAGCGCCTGACCCGTTTTCCTGCGCGCCGGCCCGCGCCGCCGGTCCCACCAAAGCATGTTGTCCGGGGCCGTTCTCGCGCGATGGCCCGAATTCCCGTGAGGGCAAGGGCCGCGCCCGGATAACAAATGTTGCCGGAACGATTCAGGCCGGCGTCGGTTTCCCAGAAGCGCGGTCACCATAAGGCGACCGGCGGCAACCGGAGACCACACATGCACAGATTCGACGGGAGGGGGGTTTTCCTCGCGCTGGTCATACTCGGTGTCGCGGCCCCTTGGGTCGCGCTCGTTCCGATTGCGGCGGCCCTTATGGGGCAGGGGCTCCTCGGCACCCTCAACCTGCTGGCGGCGTTCAATCGCCGCGAGCACACTCCGGCCGCCCTCCGCCGCGCGGTCGAGGTCCCGGTGCGCTTCTCCGTGCACCTCGCCATTCATCAGGAACCGCCCGCCGTCGTGAAACGCACCCTTCAGGCCCTTGCGGCACAGGCCGACGCGCCACCTTACGAGGTGATCGTTCTCGACAACAACACGTCCGATCCGGCCCTCTGGCACCCGGTCGAGGCGCTTTGCGCCAAACTCGGCCCGGCCTTCCGCTTCTTTCACGAAGACGGTGTCGAGGGGGCCAAGGCGGGCGCGCTCAACATCGCCCTGAGCCGCACCGACCCCCGAACGAGCCACGTGATCGTCGTCGATGCCGATTACATTGTGGAACCCAATTTCCTTGCCATCGCCGCCCAAGAACTGCGCCTCGGCGGAGAGGACTTTCTCCAATTCCCCCAAGCCTACCGGAACGACACCGGCCCGGTCTCGGGATTGTCGCTCGAACTTGCCGATTACTTCCTGCGCCACGCGCGCAAGGCCGAACTGGCCGGCGCGATGCTGCTCACCGGTACGCTCAGCGTCATCCGCCGGGAGGCGCTGGAGCAGGCGGGCGGCTGGAGCGGAAGGACCATCACCGAAGACGCGGAACTTGGCCTGCGCCTGCGGCGTCTGGGCTTCCGCGGGCGCTTCGTCGACCGGCTCGTCGGCCGCGGTATCCTGCCCCTCGACCTCGCCGGCCTGTCGCAGCAGCGTTATCGCTGGGCGGCGGGGAACCTCGACACGATCCGCTGCGGGTTCGGCGGCCTCTCTCGGCGCACCGCCATTCAGGTCTTTTCGCAACTCACCGCGTGGAACAACCTTGCGCTGCCGCTGGCTGCCGGTCTCGTCGGCGGCACTTTGGGCCTCCTGCTCGGCGACGCGGGGCCGGCCGCTCTCTGGCTGACCACGCTGTCGGGCATCGGCCTCGCGCTGGTCTACCTCTCTGTCTGCCTGCCGCTCGTGCTCGTGGCCGGGGTTCGGCGGCGCACCGGTGCCGCAACCATGCTGGCGGCGCTGGCCTCACGCGTCACCATGATCCTGCCCTCGGCCATCGGCACGGTCGATGCCCTGCTGAACCGGACCGGCGCCTTTCGCCGCACCGCCAAGGACGCCGCCGAGGCCACCGACAATGTCGGCCCGATCCTTCCGCTGCTCGCGGGTTTCGCGGCGCTCGCCCTGCTCCTGACGCCACATCTCTCCTCGGGGGGCGCACTGGGCCTGCTGCTTCTCATCCTTCCCTATCCGCTCGCCCTCGGCACGCGCATGCGCCTCTCCGCCTACCGCCGCACGCATCACATTGCATAGGAGCCATCAGATGAATCCCAGCGTCACCATCGTCATCCCCACCTACAATCGCGCGCAGCTGCTGCCGCAGGCGATCGAGGCGGCGCTGGCCCAGTCGCATCCCGCGACGACGGTGCTGGTGGTCGACGACGGCTCGACCGACGACACCGCCGAGATCCTCTCCCGCTATGCCGCGCATCCCCGGTTCACCGGCGTCAGGCTGGCCGCCAATGTGGGCACGGCACAGGCCAAGAACGTCGGCATCACGCTCTCGACCGCCGACGCCATCACCTTCCACGATTCCGACGACGTGCCCCACCGCGACAAGGTCATGCGACAGGCCCGGGTGATCGGCAACGAGACCATCGGCGCCCATCCCAGCCTGAACTGGCAGCTGACGGGGCGCGAGCCGGAAACGCAAATCCAGGTGGGCGGCGTGCTGACCCATCACGAGCTGATCCTGCCGCACGGCGAGCGGGTGGAAATCCGCCGCACGCTCAGCCTCGTCGATGATTTCTTCCCCAACCTGCAGATGTCGGCCGGCGTGCCCGGCGACTGGACCCATGTGAATTCCGGCCTCTTTCACCGCTCGGTCTTTGATCGGCTGGGGGGCTTCTCCGACTGCATCGAGGAGGACCGCGAGTTCCGCAACCGGCTGATCATGGCCGGCGAGGCGCTCTGGGTCATCCCCGAGATCCTGCTGACCAAGATCGAGACGCCCGACAGCCTGACCATGCAGGGCGAGACCGACTATGACAGCCCCCGCCGCATCGCCGACCGCAAGCGGGTCTGGGACGCGGTCGGCCGCTGGTTCGCCACGCGCGAGGTCGAGGCGGTGCCCATCGACCTGTCGATGGTGCGCATCCGGTCCTGCACCAACCCGGCACTCCTTGATCGTGGGGCGCTGGCACAGCTTTCGATCCGCGCGGAGCAGGTGGCATGAGCGGTGGCATCACCTTCGTCGATCCGTTGGCCCCGCAGGCCTACAGCGGCGGCCCGGGCGCGCTCTCGGGGCTGGGCGGGACCGAAACAACGCTCGTGCGCATCGCCGAAAGCCTTGCCGCGCGCACCCGCGTGACCGTGCGACAAGCGGCGCGGCAGGGCGATGCCCTGTACGGCCGGGTGCGTTATGCCGCGCTCGACCTCGACCGCCCGCTGCCCGAGGCGCCCGGCATGATCGTCGTGGTCAACTCGTGGAAGATCGCGCCCAAGCTGGCCCGCCTGCACCCCGGCGCGCGGGTCGTCGTCTGGCAGCACGTCTTTCCGGGGCGCCACAACCGGTCGCTCGCCCGGCGTCTCAGGGCCGCCGGTATCGAGGTCATCTGCGTCTCCGCCACGCATGCAGATTGGCTGGGTGATTTCATGGGCCCCGAGGCCCCGCGCATCTCCCACATCCACAACCCCATCGCCGACGACCTTGCACCTGACGCCACGGTGCGCGATCCCGATCTGCTGCTCTTCGCCTCCTCGCCGCACAAGGGGCTGGGGCAGGTGTTCCGCAGGTTCGAAACGCTCAAAACCCGGCTCCCCTCCCTGCGGCTTGCCGTGGCCGACCCCGGCTACCTCGCCTGGCCCACCGGCCCGGCGCCCGACGGGGTCATCCCGCTGGGCCGGCTGGATCAGCCGCGGCTGATCGGCTGGATGCGCCGGGCTCTCTGCCTGTTCTACCCGCAGGACCAGTTCGCCGAGACGTTCGGCCTCGTGATCGCCGAGGCCAATGCCGTGGGCTGCCCGGCGCTGCTGCACCGCGGGCTGGGCGCCAATGACGAGGTCGCCTCGGACCCCGGCCAGTGCATCGACACCACCGACCCCGACGCCATCGCCGCGCGCATCTCGGCATGGCGCGACGGGCGCGGCCAGCGCCCCCTCGCCCGGGCGCAGCCCCGATTCCGCATGTCCCGCATCGCCGATCAATGGGCCGCCCGACTTCCCGCCGCGCCGGCCCGAGATCCCCTTGTCCCGACACACTCAGACGAACAGAGGAAGGCACAACATGACTGACAAGACCAAGCCCAACACCGAGAACAATCCCGGCAACGGCGGCGAAACCCATCAGGTGGCCGGCGACGGGCACGAGACGATGACCACGCAGGTGGGCATGCCGATCTCCGACGATCAGAACACGCTGAAGATCGGCGACCGAGGCCCGAACCTGATCGAGGATCAGGTCTTCCGCGAGAAGCTGTTCCACTTCGACCACGAGCGGATCCCTGAGCGGGTGGTGCATGCCCGCGGCTACGGCGCCCATGGCACGTTTGAATTGACCGAGGACCTGTCCGACCTGACCCGTGCAAGAATCCTGACCGAAGTCGGGGAAAAGACCGACGTTTTCGTCCGCTTTTCGACAGTGGCAGGCAACAAGGGGTCGTTCGACCTTGCCCGCGACGTGCGCGGTTTCGCCGTCAAGCTCTACACGAAGGAGGGCAACTGGGATCTCGTCGGCAACAACATCCCCGTCTTCTTCATTCAGGACGCGATCAAGTTCCCCGACCTGATCCACGCCGCCAAACAGGAACCCGACCGCGCCTTTCCACAGGCCCAGACGGCGCATGACAATTTCTGGGATTTCATCTCGCTCATGCCCGAGGCCACGAACATGGCGCTCTGGATCATGTCCGACCGGACCATCCCGCGCTCCTTCCGGTTCATGGAAGGCTTCGGCGTGCACACCTTCCGGCTGGTCAATGCCGAAGGCAAATCCACCTTCGTCAAGTTCCACTGGAAACCCCGGCAGGGGATGCAATCCGTTCTCTGGGACGAGGCGGTCAAGATCAACGGCGCCGACCCCGATTTCCACCGCCGCGACCTCTGGAACGCGATCCAGTCGGGCGATTATCCGCAATGGGATCTCGGCCTGCAGATCTTCGACGACGCATTCGCCGACAGCTTCGATTTCGACGTGCTCGACGCCACCAAGATCATCCCCGAGGAACAGGTGCCGGTCCGCAAGGTGGGGACGCTGACGCTGAACCGCATGCCGGACAACTTCTTTGCCGATACCGAGCAGGTGGCCTTCCAGACCGGCAATATCGTGCCCGGCATCGACCATTCCAACGACCCGCTCCTGCAGGGTCGCAACTTCAGCTACCTGGACACGCAGCTCAAACGGCTGGGCAGCCCGAATTTCAACCACATCCCGATCAACGCGCCGAAATGCCCCTTCGCCCATCTTCAGCAGGACGGGCATATGGCGATGCACAACCCCGTGGGCCGCGCGAATTACGAGCCGAACAGCCATGGCGAGGGCCCGCGCGAAGACCCCGAGCGCGGCTTCCGCTCCTACCCGGCCGAGGAGGCGGGCACCAAACAGCGCGTCCGGTCCGAAACCTTCGCCGATCACTACAGCCAGGCCCGGCAGTTCTACCTCAGCCAGACCGACGTCGAGAAGGACCACATCGCCGACGCCTTCATCTTCGAGCTCAGCAAGGTCGACCGGCTGGCGATCCGTCAGCGGATGGTCAGCCATCTTCTCAACGTCGACGAGGGGCTGGCCGAGATGGTGGCCGAGGGGCTGGGCTTCGCGGAAATGCCCGAAGCGGCAGAGCCCGCGCGCCCGGTGATCGAGACCGAACCCTCGCCCGCGCTCAGCATCCTCAAGAACGCACCCGACAGCTTTGCCGGCCGCAAGCTGGGCGTGCTGCTGACCGACGGCATTGACGGTGGTCAATTCGAGGCGCTCAAACAAGCCGCCGAGGCCGCCGGGGCCACGGTCGAGGTCGTGGCCGAGAAGGTCGGCGGCGTAACCACGGCCCGGGGCAAGACCATCGAAGCCCACGAAAAGCTCGATGGCGCGCCCTCGGTGCTCTACGACGCGGTCGCCGTCCTCGCCTCGGAGGAGGGCGCGGCCAAGCTTGGCCGGATGCACGGCGCCCGCGCCTTTCTGGCCGACGCCCACGCGCACAAGAAGTTCATCGCCCTCTCCCCCGACGCGCGAGACGGCTTCTGGCCCAAGGCGATCCCCGCCGACCCCGACGAGGGCGTCACCGTTCTCGAGGCAGGCGACGACGCGACGGCCTTCATCGAGACCTGCGCCGACCTGCGCTTCTGGGATCGGGAATCATGAGCCCGGCCCGCCCCTCTCACGACCGGCGGGATTTTGGCGACCCTCACCCGTGGCCGGTCGCCATCACCATTCCGGCATGCAACGAGGCAGCGCATATCCTGCGCTGCCTCGATGCGGCCCGCACCGCCCTCCGGGGCCGCGGCGGGATCGTGCTTGCCGTCAATGGCTCTCAGGATGCCACATGGGACAAGGCCCGAACGTGGTTCGAGGAGACCCGAACCCCCGGCATCCTGCTCGACCTGCCTATCACCCCCGCCGGGGGCGTCGGCGCCGTCCGCCACCACGCGGTCACCGCCTGCGCTCGCCAACTGACACCGGGCGGGGCGGTGATGACGACCGATGCCGACAGCACGGTCTTCCCCGACTGGGTCGACGCCAATCTCGACGAGCTTCGCCACGCCGACCTGATCTGCGGCACGGTCATCGCCGATCCAACCGAATTCGCACGATTGCCGCCCTCCATCGCGCGCCTCGGGGCGATCGAAGGCGAATACGTGGCACTGACCCTTGCCGCCCGCCGGCTGCTCGCCCCCATCCCCCACGATCCCGACCCCAGCCACCTGAACGAACCGGGCGCAAGCCTCGCCTTCACGATGCCGCTTTACCGGGATGTCGGCGGGTTCCCGGCACTGACCGGCTCCGAGGACCGGATCTTCGCCGCCACAGCCGAGGCCCGCGCTTGGCGCTTGAGACACAGCGCGCAGGCAAGGGTCAGCACCTCCTGCCGTCTGGAGGGGCGGGCGCCAGGCGGCATGGCCGAGGCGCTGGCCGGAAGGATCACCGGGGCCGATCCGCTGGTCGACGAAACGCTGGAGCCCGCCGCCGAAACCCTCCTTCGCGCCCGCCTGCACCACGCCCGGCGGGAATGCCTGTCCCGGGGCAGGGGGGCCGAAAGCGCCCTCGCCGCCATTGAGACCCGCCTTGCCGCGATCGAGCGGAAACGCATGCGGCTATCCGATGTCGCCCGCGAAACGCCGCTGCTGGCGCGGGAACTCTCGGGCCTGACAGGACCGGAAGAAAGGGAAACGGCATGACCGTGCACAAGGCGACCCAGACCTCTGGCCTTTCCGAAGACGACGCGCTGGAAACCATCGCGGCGCTGGCCCTCCCGGCGGATCAGGACAGGCGCAGCTTGGCCGGCGACATGTACCGGTTGGCGCAATGCGGCCTCCTCGACACGCTGAGCCGGCCGGGCGATCCCGTGCAACAGGCCACCGTCCTGCGCCGCATCGGGCGGGCCAGCCTGTCGGTCGGGCGGCTGGCCGAAGGCCACATGAACGCGATGAAACTGATCGCCCTCTACGGCACACCCGAGCAGGCGTGCCGCCACCTCGCCACAGCGCGCGAGGGCGGCATCTACGGCATCTGGGGCGCCGACGACACCCGCCCGGTGGCCGTCGCGGGCGAAGCCGGCGGCCGCCTTCGTCTCAGCGGCGGCAAGCGGTTCGCCTCCGGCCTCGGCACGGTGTCCCGCGCGGTCGTCACGGCGGGCCATCCCGACGGCGTAAAGCTGGCCATCGCCGATGTCTCCGACACCCGTCGCGCCGATGCCGGATCGTGGGATACAAGCGGCATGCGCGCCACGAAATCGGGGTGCTACGACTTTGACGGGATGACGGTGGAAACGCTCGGCGCCACCGGCGATTATCTGCGCGAGCCGCATTTTCAGGGCGGCGTCTGGCGCTATGCGGCGGTCCATACCGGCGGGCTCGAGGCTCTGGCCGAGGAGGTCCGCCTCGCAATCTGCAACACGGGCGAGGCCGGCGAGGCACAGCTTCACCGGCTTGCCCGGCTTGCTTCGCTTGCCCACCGGGCCCGCCTGCTGGTCGAGGATGCCGCACGGCAGGCCGAGGCCCCCGGCGCGGGCGAGATGGCCGTGGCGCTTTCCCTCGCCGCGCGAGAGGAGGTGGAAGCCGCCTGCCTCGACGGCATCGCGCTGGCCGACCGCGCCCTCGGCACCCGCTCCTTCGCCACCGGGCACAGGGTCGACATGATCCGCCGCGACCTCGCGTTCTTTCTCAGGCAGGCCGATCTCGACGGCAAGCTGCGACAGGTGGCCGAAACGCTGTGCCGAACCGACACCCAGGTCGGCGAAATCTGGAACGGAACATGACCCATTTCACCCCCATCGTCGCATCCGCCGCCGTCGCGCCCCGTGCCGAACTGTCCGATCTGACCGGGCCGTCCGACGTTCTGGTTCTCGCCCCGCATCCCGATGACGAATCGCTTGGGATGGGCGGCGCCATTGCCGCGGCCGTGCAGGCCGGGCATGTGGTTCACGTGGCCGTCGTCACCGACGGCTCGCGGTCGCACCCGGGCTCGAAATCCCACCCACCGGCTGTCCTGAGCGCCCTGAGGAAGGCCGAAGTCACAACCGCGGTCTCCATCCTGACAGGCGGGCAAACCACGCCGATCTGGCTGGGCTATCCCGACCTCGCTGCCCCCGAAACCAACGCCGCCTTCGCCGAGGTGGCGAAACGGCTCAAACCCGTCTTGTCGAAGATCAGCGCCATCTGGACCACATGGCCCGGCGATCCGCATCCAGACCACCAGCGCGTCTGGCGCCTTGCCCTCTGGTGCGCCGCCGGCGGGTCGCGTCCGCGTCTCTTCGGTTGCCCGGTCTGGGGCAGGGTGCAACAGCCGGTCGAAGGCGCGGGTTGCGACGGCATGATGCGGTTCAGAACCGCCCCCTACCGCTCCCTCAAGGCCCGCGCCATCGCCGCGCATGCCTCACAGATGACCGGTCTCATCGCCGACGCACCGGATGGTTTCCGGATGCCGCCCGACCTGGCCCATCACTTCGTGTCCAGCGACGAAATCTTCATCCCCGCATGACCCGCGACGCCTCCTCCTTCGAGCGGCTCTACCGGGACCAGCCCGATCCCTGGCAGTACGAGACCAGCGCCTACGAGGCCGACAAGTACCGCCGCTGCCTCGACCTGCTGCCGCAGGGGCGATACGCGCGGGGGCTGGAACTCGGCTGTTCGATCGGCGTGATGAGCGAGCGGATCGCGGCCCGGTGCGACAGCCTGCTGGCGCTCGACTTCGCGCCGACGGCCATCGAACGGGCCCAGGCCCGGAACATCCCGAACGCGCACTTCCGCCCGGGTTCCGTTCCCCGGGACTGGCCGGCCGGAACCTGGGACCTGATCGTCTTCTCCGAGATGCTCTACTACCTCTCGCCCGAAGCGCTCGCTCAGACCGTCGCCCTCGCCGCCCGCACCCTCGCCCCCAACGGCGTCTGCCTCGTGGCCGGCTATCTCGGCCCGACAGACACCCCCCTCACCGCGCCGGCGGTGGAAGCCACGCTGCTGGCCGAACTGTCAGCCGCGCGGCCACGCCATGTCATCCGGCGCGCCCGCGATGCCATGTGGATCGCCGCGAGTTTCGAATGCCTCGATCAATCCGCCGGCAGATAGAGATAGGACGGATCGTACCCCGCCAGCGCCCGCAACCGCTCGCGGTCATGGATCTCGGCATGCCCGTCGCGAACGGTGCACAGCCCGCTTTCGCGAAGGTCCCGGATCACGCGGCTGATGTGAACCGTGGACAAACCGGTGATCTCGGCCAGATCCAGTTGCAGCAGCGGCAGGGGAATGCAGGCCCCGTCCACCTCGCCGGCATGTCGAAGGCGCTGGTCCATCTCGCAGATGAAATCCGCCATCGAGGCCAGCGCGCGCAACCTGTTGGTGCGGAAAAGCCAGTGCCTGTGAACCGAGGCTTCGATCATCGTCAACCGCCACAGCGCCCGCGCATGATCAGGGGAACCCGCGATGATCCTGTCGAGCTTCGCATGCGGAAACATCGCGATCCGAACCTGCGTCAAGGTCCCGATATCGTGGTCGAGGACTTTCATGGGAAGGCCGTGAAGGTCGATGAAATCGCCGGGAACCTGGATCGACACCATCGCACGCGACGAGGCTCCGTTCGCCGGGCCCCGTACATAGCGCGCCATGATGCCCTCCAGCAGCAGGGCGCTCTTGTCCAGAGGTTCCCCGGCCTTCGACAACGTCTCGCGCGGACCCATCGTGCGGATGTCCGAACAGCATCGCTGCAACTGCGCCCAAAGATTAGGGTCGAGCTGCCCGACCATCCCCCGCCGGTAACGATCGGGGATGTGGTGTCGCTCCGCTTCGGTGCTGTCCTTCGGTTTTGCCGCGGTTTCCGGGAAAACGCGGCCATACTCACTGGCTAGGCGAGACACGGGCCAAACCTCCTATGCTTCATGTCAAATCGTCGGGTGGCGCGTTGCGCGCCACATGGCCCTTTCCAGACCCCTGGCCAGACAGTGCTTCGCTCCGCCCGGCAGGAAACCTCACGTCACCTCTGCTGCGCGATGCTGCCGAGCACCGGGCAGGCACGCGGGCAAACACGCTGAACGCCGCGTCATACAACGCGACTCGCAAGAGCCTGTCCGGCTCCGACAGCCAGGTCTGTGCAGGTTCCATGCGCGCTTAACGCCTGCGCGGTGGTTTCGTTCCGCGCGACGCTGTGCGCGTGCCCTTCGGGTTCAGGAAAACAGCCGTCCGGAATGATGATGTCGAGCGGCCGGTTGCAGCCCTTGTTCTGCATCGGGTCGCGCGAAAAGGCGACGGGGCGGTTTATCCCGTGCGCCCGCTGGTCCGACGCGCTGTTCGCCGGGCCAATCCGGTTCGGGTTCTCGACCCTGATGTTCGTTCTTGCGCTGTTCGTGGTCGTCTTCATGCCCAAGGGCCCGCCCCGCCTCGCGCCGCCCCGGCCTAGCTGAGACCCTCGATCGCCGCCCGGTACTCCTCCCGAAGGCGCGCCACGAGCTCGGCCGCCCCGGGCACGTCGCCGATGCTGCCAACACCCTGTCCGGCGGCCCACACATCCTTCCACGCCTTCGCGTCCGTCGTCCCGAAATCGAGCTTCTCCGGCGGCACCTCCGGGTCAAGCCCCGCCTGCCGCAGGCTTTGCGCAAGGAAATTGCCGTTCACCCCGCTGATCGCGGGGGTATAGACGATATCCTCGGCCGAGGCCGCGCGCACCATTTCCTTCTGCGCGTCGAAGGCAAGGCTTTCGCGGGTGGCAAGGAACCGGGTGCCGATATAGGCCATGTCCGCCCCCAGCAGCCGCGCCGCCGCGATCTGCGCCCCGGTGGAAATCGCCCCGCCGAGGATGATCGTGCCGTCGAACACCTTGCGGATTTCCGGCACCAGCGCAAAGGCGCTCAGGGTGCTGGCATGCCCGCCCGCGCCCGAACAGACCGCGATGATCCCGTCCACCCCGGCCTCTGCCGCCTTGCGCGCGTGGCGCAGGTTGATGACATCGTGAAACACCAGCCCGCCATAGCCATGGACGGCGCGCACGACCTCCTCGTTCGCGCCCAGCGAGGTGATCACCAGCGGCACCTCGTGATCGACGGTGATCTTCAGGTCGGCCTCCAGCCGGGGGTTGGAACGGTGCACGACAAGGTTCACGGCATAAGGGGCCACGGGCCCGTCCTGCCCCTCGACACCCGCAAGGCGTTCCGAGATTTCCTGCAGCCACGCGGCATAGCCGTCCGAACTGCGCTGGTTGAGCGCGGGAAACGACCCGATCACGCCCGACCGGCAGGTCTCGACCACAAGGTCGGGACCCGAGACCAAGAACATCGGCGCCGAAATCGCCGGAAGCGAAAGCCGGCCTGAAAACCGGTCGGGGAGCGGCATCTGGCGTCTCCTATTCCTTGAAATAATCCGGCTTGCCGGTGGTCCACGTCTCGCCCCAGTGCTGACCGCCGCCGGCCACGTGAACCACCTCGCCGGTGACATAGGCGCTGGCCGACCCGGCGAGATAGGCACAGGTCTCGGCCACCTCCCACGGGCTGCCGTTGCGCATCATCGGGTTCGACCGGTGATACAGCGCGCGCGCCTCGGGCGAATAGACCTTCCAGCCTTCCGTCTCGATCGCGCCGGGCGCGATACAGTTGATCCGGATCCCCAGCGGCGCCCACTCCACCGCAAGGTTCTGCGACAGCGCCACCACCCCCGCCCGTGCCGCCACCGTGTGCGCGACCCCGTAAAGCCCGTGGCGCGTGACCACCACGATATTGACGATATTGCCCGGCATGTTGCGGTCGCGCCAGAAACGGGCGGCCGCCTGCATCATGAACCACGTCCCGTTGAGGTTGGTGGTGATGACCGCGTTCCACCCCTTCTCCGAGAATTCGATCGCCTCCTGCGGAAACTGGCCCCCGGCCGAGTTGATCAGCGCGTCAAGCCGCCCGTAACGCGTGCCGATTTCGTCAAAGAGCTGCTGCACGGCGCCGGTGTCGCGAATGTCGAGCGCGCGGGCAAATGCCTCGATCCCGTGCGGCGCCAGCAGCGCGGCAAGCGCGTCGAGCTTCTCGCCATCCCGCCCCACCAGCACCAGCCGCGCCCCGAGCCGCCCCAGCAGCCATGCCGCCGCCCGGCCCAGCCCTCCGGCCGCCCCCGAGATCAGCACAACCTGCCCGGCAAAGGCCCCGTCGCGAAACATGGTCCCGGCCTTCGCAAGCTCCGCATCGCTCATCCCCATCGGCTCGCCGGGGGCGCTTTCGCTCTCCTCCGCCATCTTACGCCATGTCTTTGAGCAATTCGCCCGCGATGATCATCTTGCGCACCTCCGTGGTCCCCGCCCCGATCTCGAGCAGCTTGATCGACCGGTAGAGCCGGTTGACCTCCGACTCCCAGATATACCCCGACCCGCCGTGAATCTGCATCGCGTGGTCAAGCACCCGGTTCACCGCCTGGCCGGCATACATGACCGACGCCGCGGTCAGCATGTGGATATCGCCGCGCGGGCCAGAGCCCACCTCCAGCCCCTCCGCCGCGGCAAGCCCGCGATAGGTGAAGGTCCGCAGGGTTTCCACGTCCACATACATCTCCGCCAGCATCGACTGCACCATCTGGAACTTGCCGATCGGCTTGCCGAATTGCTGCCGCGTCTGGGCATAGTCGATCGACAGCTCCAGAGCCCGCTCCGCCACGCCAAGGCACAGGGGCGAGATCATCGCCCGCTCCAGATCCAGCCCCGACATGACGATCTGCACGCCCCGGTTCTCCTCGCCCACGCGGTTCTCGGCCGGCACGCGGCACTCGTCGAACACAAGCTCGGCCGTCTGGCTGCCGCGATAGCCCATCTTGATCAGCTTCTGCGCGACCTTGAAGCCCGGGAAATCCTTCTCGACGATGAAGGCCGATATCCCGTGCGCGCCTTTCTCCTTGTCGGTCTTGGCGTAGATCAGCAGGATATCCGCCACCGGCCCGTTGGTGATGTAGATCTTCGTGCCGTTCAGCACGTAATGGTCGCCCTCCCTCCGGGCGGTCGTCCGCATCGATCCCAGCGCATCCGACCCCGCGCCCGGCTCGGTCAGCCCCAGCGCGCCGACCTTCTTCCCGGAACAGAGATCGGGCAGGTATTTCTTCCGCTGCGCTTCGTTCGCGTTGCGAAAGATGTTGTTCAGGCACAGGTTCTCATGCGCCACCCAGCTCAGGGCAAGCGCATGGTTCCACCGCCCGAACGCCTGCAACAGCAGGCCCGAGGTGAACAGGTCCATGCCGACGCCGCCATATTCCTCCGGCACCGTGACCCCGAAATACCCGGCCTCTCCCATCTTGGGAAACGCCTCCTCGGGCCACCATTCCTCCTCGTCCATGCGCGGCGCGAGCGGGTAAAGCTCTTTCCGGGCAAACCGATCGGCCTGATCGAGGATTTCCCGCTGGGTCTCGTCGAGATCGAAGCGGAGGCCCGGGTCGTGGTTCGGCAACCGTTCCGGCGCGGCGGAATTGGTCATGTCTGTCTCCTCCCTGTCCGCCGCCTGTCGCGGAAACACCCGCGAAACGACAGATTCCCGGCAAAGTTAGTGAACATCACTTACCGTGTCTACTTTTTATTGCGCCCCGCTATATTGCCAAGTTTTTCTGCATATATCCCTGTTTTTGCTGCATTGCAGAAGCAGGCTTTCGCAGATGCGGCGTAAACTCACGTGGCTCGGGAGGTTAAAGAATCCCAGTTGACAGAATTAAGTAAATCATACTCACTAAGACCGTGGATTCGTCCGGAAGGGTGCAATCCAGCCAGCGAAGAGGGAGGAGCGCGTGGCCGACGACCTGTGCCATGAGACATCCGGCGCGGTGATGACCATCACCATCAACCGCCCCGAGCGGCGCAACGCCCTCAATGCCTCCGTCGCCGCCGGCATCGGCGCCGCGCTGGACAAGGCCGAGGCCGATCCGGCAGTGCGCGCCGTCGTCCTGACCGGGGCAGGGGACAAGGCGTTCTGCGCCGGCGGCGACCTCCAACTCGACGCCGACGGCTCTCCCTTCACCATCGACGCCGCCGACCCGCGCCATTACGTGGCCGGGCTCTTCCGCCGGATGCGCGCCTGCCGTCTGCCGCTCGTCGCCCGCGTCAACGGCCACGCGCTCGCCGGCGGCTTCGGCCTGCTCTGCGCCTGTGATCTGGCCGTCGCCACTCAAGAGGCGCTGCTCGGCCCGACCGAAACTCGCGTCGGGCTGTTCCCGATGATGATCCTGCCCCACCTGCTGCGCATCGTGCCCGAGCGCGCGCTGATGGAGATGTGCCTGACGGGCGAGCCGATCACCGCCCGGGACGCCATGCCGCTCAACCTCGTCAACTACACGGTTCCCGCGTCCGAGCTTGACGCCAAGACCGCCTGGCTGGTCGAGCGCGTCACCTCCAAGACCCCCACCGGCATCCGGCTCGGCAAGCAATCCCTCGCCCATATCCGCGAGATGAGCTTCGATCACGCGCTGGAATACGCCCAGTTCATGCTCGCCAACATGAGCCGGACCGAGGACGCGCGCGAGGGCATCACCGCCTTCTCGGAAAAGCGCGCGCCGGAATGGACGGGCAGATGACCCTCCGGCCCGAAACCGTCCGCATCGGCTGCGGCGCGGGCTTCTGGGGCGACACGCCCGAGGGGGCGAGACAGCTGATCGAACGCGGCGCGCTCGACTACATGATCCTCGACTATCTCGCCGAAATCACCATGTCGATCCTCGCCCGGATGAAGGCCAAGGACCCGGCGGCAGGCTACGCCACCGATTTCGTGACCCACGTGGCCGGGCCGCTTGCGCAAAAGATTGCGGAATCCGGCGTCAGGATCGTCACCAATGCCGGCGGGCTGAACCCCGCCGCCTGCCGCGACGCGCTCGAGGCCGCTTTCGAGGCAAAGGGCGTGTCCCGCAAGATCGCGCTCGTCCTCGGCGACGACCTGTCGGACATGGCCGACAGCCTGCGCGCGGCCGACCTGCGCGAGATGGCCAGCGGTGCGCCGCTGCCCGACCGGCTGTCGAGCATCAACGCCTATCTCGGTGCGCTGCCCATCGCCGAGGCGCTCGCCGACGGCGCCGATATCGTCATCACCGGCCGCGTCACCGACTCGGCGCTGGCGCTGGGCCCGCTGATCCACGAATTCGGCTGGCGCGACACCGATCACGACCTGCTCGCCGCCGGCAGCCTTGCGGGCCACGTCCTCGAATGCGGCACGCAGGCGACGGGCGGCATCGTGACGGATTGGCAGGATGTCCCCGGCTGGAACGACATGGGCTTTCCCATCGCCATCTGCGCCCGCGACGGCAGTTTCGAACTGACCCGGCCCGAGGGCACCGGCGGCCGCATCACCCCGCTCAACGTCGCGGAACAGATCACCTACGAGATCGGCGATCCTGCCGCCTATGTCCTGCCCGACGTCACCTGCGACTTCTCGCAGGTCACGGTGGAACAGGCCGGGCCCGACCGCGTGCGCGTCTCCGGCGCACGGGGCCACGCCCCCACCGGCCGCTACAAGGTCTGCGCCACGTATGCCGACGGCTACCGCGCCACCGCCACCATGACGATCAGCGGCCCGCAGGCCGGCGCCCGGGCGCAGGCCACGGGCGAGGCCATCCTGTCGCGCGTGGCCCGGCTCTCCTCCGAGGCCGGCTTCGCCCCGTTCGACGAAACCCTCGTCGAGGTGCTGGGCACCGGCGCGGCCTTCGGGCACGACCCGCGCGAAAGCGCCGCCACCGAGGTGGTCCTCCGCCTCTCCGCTCGCCATGCCGACAAGGGCGCGCTCGGCCTCTTCGGGCGCGAAATCTACCCCGCCGCCACCGCGATGGCGCAGGGGATCACCGGCTTCGCCGGCGGCCGCCCCGCCCCGCAGCCGGTCATCCGCCTGTTCTCGACCCTCATCGACAAGGACGCCATCGACATCGAGATCGATCTGGACGGCACCCGCCGCCCCGTCATCGTACGCCGTGGCAACGCGACGGCGCCCGCCACTCAAGCCCCCGCCACGGCCAGCCCCGCCCCTACAGGGCCGACCGAGACGCTGCCCCTGATCGCGCTGGCCTGCGCCCGCAGCGGCGACAAGGGCGACATCGCCAATATCGGCCTGCTCGCCCGCGATCCGGCCTTCCTGCCCGTCCTGCGCCGCGAGGTGACGGCGGACCGGGTCAAGGCCCATTTCGCCCATTTCGCCCACGGCCCGGTCACCCGCTACGACTGGCCCGGCCTCCACGGCTTCAACTTCGTCATGGAACGCGCCCTCGGCGGCGGCGGCATCGCCTCGCTGCGCAACGATCCACAGGGCAAGGGCTATGCCCAGGCGCTGCTGATGATGCCCGTGGCCGTGCCCGCCGACCTCCTCCGCGCGCATCCGACACTCGCCGCCGTCGCGGCCCGAACCGAGGAACCCGCATGAGCCCGTCTCCGGAAAAACGGGCGGTCGTCCGCCTGCCACGCGCCGAACGGATGCACCAGATCGAATCCGCCGCCCGCAAGCTCTTCCACAAGCACGGCTACACCGCCGCCCGGATCAGCGAAATCGCCTCTGACGCCGGGATATCCGAGGCCGCCATCTACAAGTTCTACAGCAACAAGCGCGACCTGCTGCACACGCTGCTCAAGGACTGGTACATGGGCATGCTCGACGATTTCTACGAAAAGCTCGAAGGCGTCGAAGGCGCGCGCAACCGGATCAAGGTGATCATCTGGCAGCACCTCAAATCCATCCGGGAATGCCCCGACCTGTGCCGGCTCTTCTATTCCGAAGTCCGCAGCATGCCCGACTACTACGAGACCGAACTCTACGAGCTGAACCGGCGCTATACGCTGGTGCTGGTCGACGTGGTCAAGACCGGCATCGCCAGCGGCGAACTGCGCCCCGGCACATCCTCGGCGCTGGTGCGCGACGTGATCTTCGGCGGCATAGAGCACCGCGTGAACCCGTTCCTGATGGGCCGCAGCGACATCGACATCGACGAAATGTCGTCCCAGCTCTGTGACCTCGTCTGTCAGGGTATCTGCACCCCGGACGCAGGCCAGGACATGAACCGGCTGATGGCGCGGCTGGAACGCGTGGCCGACCGTCTCGACGACAAGACCGGGGGTGGCTGACCGATGCTCCGGCTGACCAACGTCCAGATCATGTATGACCGCTCGATCGAGGCGGTGCGGGACGTGTCGCTCAACGTCGAGCCCGGGTCCATCGTCGCGCTGCTCGGCTCCAACGGCGCCGGAAAGTCGACGCTGCTCAAGGCCATCTCCAACGTGCTCTACCCCGAGGAAGGCGAGGTCATCAACGGCACCCTGACCTTCGAGGGCGCCGACCTCAAGCGCATCGCCGCCGACGAGATCGTGCGCCGCGGCATCGTCCACGTCCCCGAGGGGCGGCGCCTCTTTCCCCTCATGTCGGTGGAAGAGAACCTCTCGATGGGCGCCTTCCTCAAGACCCAGTCCCAGATGAAGGCCGATCTAGAGCGCGTCTACACCCTCTTCCCCCGCCTCAAGGAACGGCGCAACGCGGTGGCCGGCTACCTCTCGGGCGGCGAACAGCAGATGGCCGCGATCGGCCGGGCGCTGATGGCAGAGCCGAAGCTGCTGATGCTCGACGAACCCTCGCTCGGCCTCGCGCCCCAGATCATCGACCAGATATTCGAGACCATCATCGGCCTGAACAAGGACGGCAGCATGGCCATCCTGCTGGTCGAACAGAACGCCTCGCTCGCGCTCGACGTGGCCGATTACGGCTGCATCATGGACAACGGCCGCGTCGTGCTCGACGGGCCGGCCCGGGACATCGCCGGCAATGACGACGTCAAGGAATTCTACCTCGGCTTCGGCGAAGGCGGCTCGCGCAAGAACTACCGCGAGGTCAAGCACTACAAACGGCGCAAGAGGTGGCTGTCATGACCGCGCTTCTCTCCCTCTCCGGCGTCACCAAGCGCTTCGGCGGGCTCACGGCGGTCAGCGAAGTGGCCTTCGACGTGCCCGAGGGCGCGATCTACAGCGTCATCGGCCCCAACGGCGCGGGCAAGACGACGCTCTTCAACCTCGTCAGCGCGCTCTTCTCCCCCTCCGAGGGCGAGATCGTCTTCGACGGCCACGCCCTGCACCGCGCCTCGACCCACCAGCTTGTGGATTTCGGCATCGGCCGCACCTTCCAGAACCTCGCCATCTTCGGGCACGCCACCGTGGTGCAGAACCTGCTCGTGGGCCTCCACCACACGCTCCGCGCTAATCCCTTCACCGCCGCGCTTTTCTGGGGCCCCGCCCGGAACGAGGAAATCCGCGCCCGCCAGCGGGTCGAGAAGATCATCGACTTCCTCGAGATCGAACACCTCCGCGACACCCCTGTCGGCCTGCTCTCCTATGGCCTGCAGAAACGCGTGGAACTCGGCCGGGCGCTGGCCACCGGGCCGAAACTCCTGCTGCTCGACGAGATGGTCTCGGGCATGAACAGCGAGGAAACCGAGGATATCGCCCGCTTCATCCTCGACATCCGCGAAGAGCTGGGCGTGACCGTGGTGATGGTCGAGCACGACATGGGCATCGTCATGGACATCTCCGACCGCGTCGCCGTGCTCAATCACGGCGCGCTGATCGGCGAGGGGACGCCGGCCGAAATCTCGGCCAACGAGGCGGTGATCCAGGCCTATCTGGGGAAGAATTGACGATGCTGCGAGATACCAAACTGGCCGAATCCGCCACCCTGCCGGGCCTCCTGCGTCACTGGGCGCAGACCCAGCCCGACCGGCTGGCCTTCCGCGAAAAGGATCTCGGTATCTGGCAGCGCTTCACCTACCGCGACTATTACGAGAACGCCAAGGATTTTGCCTACGGCCTGATCGCGCTGGGGGTGGAGCCGGGGGATTTCCTCGCCGTGGCAAGCGAGAACACCCCGGAATGGATGTTCAGCGATCTCGCGATCCAGGCGCTTGGCGGGGCCTGTATCGGGATCTACCCCACCAACCCATGGCCGGAACTGCGCTACATCCTCGAGCATTCCCGCGCCCGGATCGTCGTCTGCGGCGATCAGGAACAGACCGACAAGGTCCTCGACGCGATCCGGCACGAGGGCGAACTGCCCCACCTCGAAAAGATCATCTGCGTCGATATGAAGGGGCTCAAGCACTACCCACGCGACATGCTGATGAGCTTCGAGGAGGTGACCGCGCTCGGCCGCTCGAAACGCGCCGACTACGGCGACCGGTTCGAACGCTCCATCGACGCGCTGACACCTGACGACCCGGCGATCATCGTCTACACCTCCGGCACCACGGGCAAGCCCAAGGGCGCGATGCTCTCCCATCACGGGCTGATCTGGGGCGCGCTGCGGCTGTCGGAACGGCACGAGGTCGACGAAGCCAACTGGGAGGTGCTCTGCTACCTGCCCCTCTGCCATGTCGCCGAACGCCTCTGCTCGACGGTGATGCAGCTCGTCAACGGCACCACGGTGAACTTCGCCGAATCCATCGACGCCGTCGGCCAGAACCTGCGCGAAATCGCCCCGTCCGGGTTCCTCGGCGTGCCGCGCATCTGGGAAAAGCTGCAATACGCGGTGATCGTGCGGCTCAAGGACGCCACGCCGCTGCAACAGAAGGTGGTCGCCCGGGCGCTGGAACTCGGCCGGCCCATCGCCCGCCGCCGCCTTGCGAATGGCGGGCGCATCGCCTCGCTGCGCGACCGGCTGGTCTATGCCCTCCTGTGGCTCGCCTGCTTTCGCGCGCTACAGAAAAGCATGGGGCTCGACCGGGCCCGCACCATGCTCTGCGGCGGGGCGTCGATCTCGCCGGAGGTGCTGGAATATTTCTGGGCCATCGGCCTCAGGGTCTACCAGGTCTACGGCATGACCGAACTCTCCGGCATCTCCCACAGCCAGTACCCGGGCCACACCGCGCTGGGCGAATCCGGCCCGCCGCTCGACACCTACGAACAAAAGATCGCCGCCGATGGCGAGATCCTCGTGCACTCTCCGACGGTCTTCCCCGGCTACCTCCGCAACAAAGAGGCCACGGCCGAGGCGGTGGTCGACGGCTGGTTGCATACCGGCGATGTGGGCGAGATCGGCCCCGACGGCTCGATCCGCATCACCGACCGCAAGAAGGACCTCATCATCACCTCCGGCGGCAAGAACATCACGCCCTCGCTGATCGAGAACCGGATGAAGGATTCCATCTATATCCGCGAGGCCGTGCTCATCGGCGAGCGCCGCAACTACCTCACCGCGCTCATCCAGGTGGATTACGAGACGGTCGGCAAATGGGCGCAGGAAAAGGGTCTGGCCTACACGACGTTCAAGAGCCTGTCGGGCCTGCCGGAGGTGCGGGCGCTGATCGGGGCCGAAATCGAGAAGGTGAACCGCGAATTCAGCCGCGTGGAAAACGTGCGCCGGTTCGACCTTCTGACCAAGGAGCTTGACCACGACGACGGCGAGGTGACGGCGACCATGAAGGTCCGCCGCGCGGTCGTGGAAAGCAAGTTCAAGAACCAGATCGACGCGATGTACGCGGCCTAAGGAGACCAGAATGGACCTGTTTCTCAACCTAGTCGCCTCCGGCCTCGTGATCGGGTCGATCTATGGCATCATCGCCATCGCCTTCGCGATCATCTTCAAGACCACCGGCGTGCTCAACTTCGCCCAGGGCGAGGTGATGA
>JAVJTX010000080.1:0-39467 GCA_040220035.1 Roseovarius sp.
CCCCGCCTCGAAATCGTCGATGGAAATCCGGTGCGTGATCAGCCCGCTCACATCCAGCCCCGACTGCACCAGCGCGATCATCTTGTACCACGTCTCGTACATCTCGCGCCCGTAGATGCCCTTGATATGCAGCATCCGGAAAATCACCGTGTTCCAGTCCACCGGAAACTCCGTCGGCGCGATCCCCAGAAGCGCAACCTTCCCGCCATTGTTCATCCGCGAGATCATCTGCTGCATCGCCGCACTCGCCCCAGACATCTCGAGCCCCACGTCGAACCCCTCGGTCATGCCGATGGCGTCCATCACATCGCGCAGCTGCTCTTTCGAGACATCGACCACATACTGCACCCCCATCTCCCGCGCGAGGTTGAGGCGATAGGGGTTGATATCCGTGATCACAACCTTCCGCGCGCCCACCTTCTGCGCCACCAATGCCCCCATGATCCCGATCGGCCCCGCGCCGGTCACCAGCACATCCTCCCCCACCAGATCAAAGCTCAGCGCCGTATGCACCGCGTTTCCGAACGGATCGAAGATCGCCGCGATCTCGTCCGGCACATCCTCCGGAATGGGCACGACATTGCTCTCGGGAATGCACAGGTACTCCGCGAAACTCCCCGGCCGGTTCACACCAACGCCCTTGGTATTGCGGCACAGATGCCCCCGCCCCGCCCGGCAGTTTCGGCAGACCCCGCAAACGATATGCCCCTCGCCCGAGACCCTCTGCCCGATCCGATATTTCACCGCCGCCGCGCCGGTATCCACGATCTCGCCCACGAACTCATGCCCCACCACCATCGGCACCGGCACCGTCTTGGCGCTGAACTCGTCCCATTTCCAGATATGCACATCCGTCCCGCAAATGGCCGATTTCTTCACCTTGATCAGCACATCCGCCGGCCCCGGCTCCGGCACCGGCACGTATTCCATCCAGAGCCCCGGCTCGGGCTTCGCCTTCACCAGCGCCTTCATTTCGTTCTGCATCGCGCTACTCCCACAAATCCGTGCTGAGATACTTGAGCCCGCTGTCGCACACCACAAAGGCCACGCAGCCACCGCTCTCCTTGCCTTTCAACAACCGCACCGCCGCAGCCAGGTTCGCCCCGGCGGAATACCCGCCGAATATCCCTTCTGTCCGAGCCAGCAACCTCGCATGTTCCGCCGCCTCGGCCCCGGAAACAGTCTCTGTTCCCGCCAAACTCACACCCTCAAGGTGCACCAGATCCGGCATCGAATACCCGCCGCCCTGGATCGGATGCGCCGCCTCATCGGGCTCCACCGCATAGCACCGCACGCCCTTCTCGCCGAAAAACCGCGCAGCACCCCCCAACGTGCCACCAGAGCCCAGAAAATCGCAAAACGCCGTGGCAGCCCCCTCCGACTGCCCCCAGATCTCCGGCGCCGTTCCGGTCTCATGCGCCCTCGGGTTGCCGTCCCGCGCAAACTGGTCCGCCCGAAACGCCCCGCGCTCCGCCGTGATCCGCCGCGCCGCCTCGTCCACCAGCGCCAGATCCGCCCCCGAAACCTCTCCCTTCCGCGAGCCCTCCGCCTGCGGCACCAGAACCACTTCGGCCCCCAGCGCCCGCATCATCCTTGCCCGTTCCTCGGAATTTCCCTCGCTCATCACCGCCACGAAGGGATGCCCCAGCACCCCGCACACGATCGACAGGCCCGTGCCCATATTCCCCGAGGTCAGCTCCACCACGGTCTGACCGGTCGCCAGCTCCCCACTCTCCCGCGCCGCCTCGACAATCTCCTTCGCCGCCCGGTCCTTCTTCGAAAACCCCGGCAACAGGTAATCCAGCTTGGCCAGCAACCGGCCTTCAAGCCCCAATGCGTCTCTGATACGGCTCAACTCGACCAAAGGCGTGCCCGCCATCGCGCCCATGACCGAGGGCAATACCCCACTCACGAAATCACCCCCAACTCGCGCCCGACCTCCTCGAACGCGTCAATCGCCCGGTCCAGCATTTCACGCGTCAGCGCCGCACTCATCTGCGTCCTGATCCGGTCCTGCCCCTTCGGCACCACCGGGAAACTGAACGCGGTCACATACACCCCCTTCTCGTTCAGCTTCGCCGCCATCTCCTGTGCCAGCTTCGGATCGCGCAGCATTACCGGAATGATCGCATGCTCCCCCGGCAGCAGCTCAAAGCCCAGCTTGCCCATCCGCTCCCGGAAATACGCCGCGTTCTCCCACAACTGCGCCCTGAGCGCCCCGCCATCCTCCAGCAAATCGAATACCTTCAGCGATGCGCCCGCAATCACCGGCGCCAGCGTGTTGGAAAACAGGTAGGGCCGCGACCGCTGCCGCAACCAGTCCACTACCTTGGAACTGGCCGCGGTAAACCCGCCCGACGCCCCACCCAGCGCCTTGCCCAGCGTACCGGTGATGATGTCCACCCGGCCCATCACCCCGCAATGCTCGTGCGTCCCCCGGCCAGTCTCCCCGACAAACCCCGTCGCATGGCAATCGTCGATCATCACCATCGCGTCGTACCGGTCGGCCAGGTCGCAAATCTCCGCCAACTTCGCGTAATACCCGTCCATGGAAAACACGCCATCGGTTGCAATCAGCCGATGCCTCGCTCCCTCGGCCTCCTTCAAGCACCGCTCCAGATCGGCCATGTCCGAATTCGCATACCGATACCGCTGCGCCTTGCACAGCCGCACCCCGTCAATGATGCTCGCATGGTTCAAAGCATCCGAAATGATCGCATCCTCAGGCCCCAGGATCGTCTCGAACAAACCCGCATTCGCGTCAAACGCGGCAGCATAGAGAATGGCATCCTCCATTCCCAGATACGCCGCCACCCGCGCCTCGAGCGTCTTGTGCTCCTCCTGTGTCCCACAGATGAACCGCACGCTCGCCATCCCGAACCCGTACCGGTCCAGCGCCTCATGCGCCGCCGCGATCACCCGCGCGTCATCCGCCAGCCCGAGGTAATTGTTGGCACAAAGGTTCACCACCTCCTTGCCCCCCGGAAGCGTCACCTCCCCCGCCTGCATCGATGTGATCACACGCTCGGTCTTGTAAAGCCCCTCCTCCTTCAGCCCCTCAAGCCGCTCGCCTAGATCCTTGTCAAACGCTTCACCCGCACGCATCGCTCACTCTCCTTCTCCAACCCCGGGCTTCTTCTTGGTCAAAATATCCCGGGGGAATCGCCGCCTCGCGGCGATGGGGGCAGCGCCCCCTGTGTCCATCTCCAGGCGTCACACCGCCCCTTCCACAGGCTTCCCGCGCATGACCGCCCCCGTCAAGCACCCTCCGGCCCGTCAACCACGCCGCGGCGGCCATCCGCCCCCTGCAAAAGCAACATGACGATATCCGACCGCGTCAAAAGCCCGATCAGCCGCCCGGCCCGCATCACCGGCACCACCTGCACGTCCTGCCGCGCCATACGGTTCAACAAGCGGCCCACCGGCATGTCATGCGTCACCGCGTTCTCCGGCGGCCGCATCACCTCCCGCGCTTTCAGCCGTCCGGCCCCCATTCCACCCTTGGCCAGAACCGGCATAAGATCGGCCTGTTGCACGATCCCCGTAAACACCCCATCCCGGTCGATCACCGGCAGGCTCTTGATCGAATGCGCCCCGAACAGCCCGGCGACCTCTTTCACCGGCGTCTCGGGCGCGACAGAAATCAGCGCTTCCGTCGCGATATCCCCGCACGTCACCCCGTCAAACCGATGCTCCGCCGCCTCCGCTTCCGCCGCCGCAAGCAGCCGGCCAAGATCCACCGCGCCAAGGTTCGCCGATTGGTGAAACCTGTGCAGCAACCGCTCCAGCTCTTCCGTCGACAACCCAAGCCTCGGCGCCTCCTCCGGCCTCGGCTGGGCCGGCGCGTGCCGGAATGGATAAACCCTGCCCGTGACCCGGTTATACACCACCCCGCCAAGCACCAGCACAGCGGTACAAGCCCCCACCGGCACCAACGGAAACAGCCAGCCCGCCGCCAGCGCCGGCTCCGGGTCAAGCGCCGCCAACAGCGCGACGGCCCCGCCCGGTGGATGCAACGCACGCACCAGCATCATCGCGGCAATCGCCGCGCCCACCGCAACCGCGATGGCCCAGGGCGGCGGCACCGCCTGCAACACCGCCACCGCCACGAACGCCGACACCATGTTCCCAGCCACGGCCGAGAACGGCTGCGCCAACGGGCTGTTCGGAACGGCGAACACCAACACCGCGCTCGCCCCCAGCGGCGCAAACAGGTATAGCGGCAGGGCCACCGTTCCCGGCACAAGCCGCACCAGGCCGGCACACAGCAAGAGCCCAAGAAACGCCCCGAACCCGGCGCGAACCGTCTCCAGTCCGCGCTCCCGCGTCATGGCGGGGGTCAGGTGGCGCAGGAAACTCCGTTCGATCATCGTGGCACGTTCCTTTCCGGCCGGGGGCTACGTCATCCGCGCACGCCCGTCACCCCTCACGACGCAATCCGCGGCCGCCCGCTCGCTTCCACCGTAATCTCCGCCTCAAGGAACACCTGCCGCGCCTCCGCCTGCGCCACCTTCATCTCCCTTGCCGCGCTCACGTGAATATCCTGCGCCCCGGCCCGCTCCGCCTGCGCGCGCGCCTCTGCCTCCAGCGCCCCCTGCAAGGCCGCCATCGCCGCCTCCGCTTCCGTGAAATCCTCCGGCCCGCTTTCCAGATGCACCCGGAACCGGCCCTCCGCCGGGCTCGTCACCGTCCCGCTCCGCCGGATCGTCACCCGCCCCACCACGGCGCCGATGGCATTCGCCACCCCCGCATGCTCCGGCAGCACCATCCGGCACGACAACCGCTCGCCCACCGCCCCGTAATAGGCCGGCGCCGACGCGCCCAGCCCCACCACCGACAGGTTCAGCCCCGCCTCCAGCCGCATCAGCCCCCGGTGATGGTCCAGCCCCTTCTGCAACAGCACATGCCGAGCCAGCACCTCGGGCGACAAACCGAAATCCACCTCCTCCTCGGCAAAAGCAGTCTCTAACAAGGCCAAACTCGTCTGCTGCGTCAACTGGTCGATGATCATCTGCGCCATCGCCACAGGCTCCGGATTCAACCGGTTGCCACTCCCCGTCCTTTTCCGCCCGATCAGCGCCACCGCCTTCTCGGCCGCCTCGCCATCCCACTGCGCCTGCCGCCCCAGCACATGCGCCGCATCCGACGGCGTCACGCCCGACACCTGCACCAGCCCCCGCTTCACCAGCCGCATCAACCCGGCCATCTCCAGCCGCGTCTTCAACACCGTTCCCAGCGGCTGCACGCCCGTACCGATCCGCTCCAGCAAACCGGCATCCTTCGCCTGCAACCCCCCGGCATCCACCCCCCTCACGGCCCGCACGAACCGCGCGTCATGCTCGCCCGGCGTCTCGCTCCGCAATTGCTCGTCCAGCACCCGATGCACCAACTCCGGCGACTCGACCGCCATCAGGCTCACCGGCACCACCCGCCTCGGGCCCAGCGTGACGCCACCCTGAAGCCCCTCCTCGACCACATGCACCTCGCTGTCACCACCCAGCCCCGTCGTCCGCATCGCCACCGCCTCGACCATCGTCCGCCACGGCCCCACCCTGGCCCCGGCCGGGTCGATCGCGGGCTTCCCGCCCCGCAAAACCGCCACATCCGTCGTCGTCCCGCCGATATCGGACACCAGCGCCTCGGTCTCCCCGGTCATCCAACACGCGCCCACGATACTCGCCGCCGGCCCGCTCAGGATCGTCTCGATCGGCCGCTCCTTCGCCTGCCCCGCCGAGATCAGCGCGCCATCGCCCCGCACCACCATCAACGGCGCGTGAATCCCCAGTTCGACAAGCTTGCCCTCCGCCTTCTCGATCAACCGCGCGATCATCCCGATCAGCCGCGCGTTCAGCACCGCCGTCAGCGCCCGCTTCGGCCCGTTCAACCTGGCCGACAGGTGATGTGAACACGACACCGGCTTGCCCGTCGCCGCCCGGATCATCTCCGCAGCCCTGAGCTCATGCGCCGGATTCCGCGTCGCGAACTGGCTGGCCACGGCAAAGCCGGAAATCCCCATATCAGTCTCTAACCACGCCGAAAGCGCCGCCTCATCCAGCTTCGCCGCCTCACCCCCCGCATGGTTGTGCCCACCCGCGATCACCAACGCCGGATCACCGCCCAGCGCCTCGCGCAGCCCGTGCCCCTCAAGGTCGCGCTCCCGAAACCCGATATAGACAAGCCCCACGCGCCCGCCCTGCCCCTCGACCAGCGCATTGGTCGCCAGCGTCGTCGACAGCGACGCAAGGCCGATCTCCCCCACATCCGCCCCGCTCGCCTCGAGAACCGCCGCCACCGCCTTGCCGATACCTTCGGCCAGGTCATGCCGCGTGGTCAGCGACTTGGCGCTCGCCACCACCTCACGCTCATCCCGGATAAGCACCGCATCGGTATAGGTCCCGCCGGTATCGACCCCCAGCAAAAGCGCCATGCGCCCACTCCCTCGTGACAATCTTCCAGCGGTTTAAAGGGTTTTCAGCCCCGGTCCATCCCGTTTGCGGCATCACCCAGTCGCCCCACCGCCCAGCGCGCCGCATCCGCCACCGCCGCGTCCGGATCGTCGCACAGCCCCTGCGCCACCGGCCGCAAAGCCGGCACCCCCGAATTACCGATCGCATACAGAACATTGCGCACGAACCTGTCCCGCCCGATCCGCTTGATCGGGCTGCCCGAAAACCGCTCGCGAAACCCCGCATCGTCCAGCCCCGCCAACTCCGCCAGCCCCGGCGCCGTCAGGTCGTCCCGCGCGTGATAGCGCACCTCCCGCGCCTCGACCGCGAACTTGTTCCATGGGCAAATCGCCAGACAATCGTCGCATCCGTAAATCCGGTTGCCCATCTTGGCCCGCAATTCCTCGTCCACCGGCCCCTTGTGCTCGATCGTCAGGTAGGAAATGCACCGCCTTGCATCCAGCTGATAGGGCGCCGGAAACGCCCCCGTCGGACAGATGTCCAGACAGGCCCGGCAACTCCCGCAATGGTCACTTTCAGCCGGATCAGGCTCTAATTCCAGCGTGGTAAACACTGACCCGATAAAGAACCAGTTGCCCAGCTCCCGGCTCAACAGGTTGGTATGCTTCCCCTGCCATCCCAGCCCTGCCGCCTGCCCCAGCGGCTTCTCCGGCACCGGCGCGGTATCGACGAAAACCTTCACTTCCCCGCCCGACTCCGCAATCAGCCACCTTGCCAGCCGCTTCAGCCGCTTCTTGACGATGTCGTGGTAATCCTTGTTGCGCGCATAAACCGACACCGTCCCGACCTCCGGGTCATCCAGCGTCGCCATCGGGTCGCTTTCGGGCGTATAACTCTCCCCCAGCACGATCACCGACCTCGCCTCGGGCCACAGCACCTGCGGCGCCCCGCGCCAGTGGCTGCGCTCCGCCAGCCACCCCATCTGCCCGTGCCGCCCCTGCTCCAGAAACGTTGCCAGCCGCCCCGGCACCTCCGGCACATCCCATGGCCGGCACACCCGGCACGCATCGAACCCTTCCTCAAGGGCCCGCGCCACCAACCTGTTCTTCAGATCACCCATGCTTCTTCTGGCCAGAAATATCCCGGGGGAGGCGTTGAAGCCCACAGGGGTTCAACGACGGGGGCAGCGCCCCCAGACACGGTTCAGCTTCAGAAATCCAGATCCGCATAATGCGCCGGCTGCGGAAACCCCGGAATCTGGTCCGCAAGGATCCCCCGGAAGGCCGGCCGCGACTTGATCTTCGCATACCAGTCCTTGACGATCTCCGACCGGTTCCAGTCGACATCCCGGATATAATCCAGCGAACTCAGATGCGCGGCCGCCGTGAAATCCGCCAGCGTCATCACGTCCCCCGCCAGCCACCGCCGCTGGTCCAGCAGCCACGTCATGTAGTCGAGGTGAAACTTGATCGCCTTCGCCCCGGCCTTGACGTTGGAACTGTCGGGAAACCCCTTTTTCATCACCTTCTTGTTCACCCGCTCATACAGCAGGTTCGAGGTGACCTCGCTGTGGAACTTGTCGTCGAACCAGCTCACCAGCCGCCGCACCTCAAACCGCGCCTCGGCCGATTTCGGCATCAATGGCGGCTCGGGATACTTCTCCTCGATATATTCACAGATCGGCGTGCTCTCTGCCATCATCCGGTCATCGAGCTTCAACACCGGCACCTTGCCCGCCGGGTTGCGCCGCAGGAAATCGGGACTCTGCTCCCAGTATTTCTCCTCCACCAGCTCGCACTCGATCCGCTTCTCGGCAAGCACAAGCCGCACCTTGCGGCAGAATGGGGAAAGGGGAACGTGATAAAGCTTGGCCATGTCCGTCTTGCTGTTCTGCGCCGGGCTGCGTTTCTCCATGCCCGGAATATCGGCGTAATTCAATCCTCGAAACAGGCCGATCTCCCGTCGCGGCGGATCGTGGCCGCCCCGTCAAGGATCGAGGCCGCCCGTTTCCGCACATAGGACGACGGGTTCGAGGCCGAGCGCCCCTTGGGATCCGGCAACACCGCCGCCAGCCGTGCCGCCTGCGTCGGCGAAAGCTTGTCCGGCCCCACGCCAAAGTAATGCCGCGCCGCCGCCTCCACCCCGAACACGCCCTCGTCGAACTCCGCCACGTTCAGGTAGACCTCGATGATCCGCCGCTTGGGCCAGACGATCTCGACCACCGGCGTGATCATCGCCTCCAGCGCCTTCCGAATCCAGTTCCGCCCGTGCCACAGGTACACGTTCTTCACCGTCTGCTGGCTGATGGTCGAGGCCCCGCGCCCGCCGCCTTCCTCGATGGCACTGCGGATGGCGGTCATGTCGAACCCCCAGTGGTTGCAGAACTCCGCATCCTCCGCCGCCACGGCCGCCCGCGCCATCACCGGCGCAATGTCCTTCAACGGCACCCACACGTGGTCAATCCGACCCAGCCGCGCCTCTTCCTGCCGCATGTAGATGGTATTGGGCGGGTTCAGCACCCGGTGCGCGATGATCACGCAAGCGGCGACAACCGCCACCACCACGATCAGCCGCACCCCCCAGCGCCACGCAAAGGCAACCGGGCGAAACCGCCGCTTCGCCCGCCCGCCCGTCTTCTTCTTCTTTGCCGGTTTGCCCTTTGCCATCCCGTGTCCGCTACAGCGCCCGCAGATGTCTTTCAATACCGGCGGTCAGGTGCCATTCGTCAGAACGAACAGGCCCAGACCCGGATCGAACAGCCATAATCGTACTGGTTGCAATACCCCATGGCGATGTTCTCGGCCCCCGCCCGGCTCGGGCTGTGGCCCCAGCCCCAGCCGTTATTGGCGCCCACGGCCATCGCCGCACAGGTGTTGTAGAAAGTCTTGATCTGCGTGCAATTGCCCCCGCATTCCTGGTTGACGCGGTTATACGCCTGCTGCTGCGACGCATAGCTGTGCGCCCAGCCATAGGCCCCGCCCGGGCCAAAGCCCACGGCGCCCCAGCATTGCTGATACCCGCACTGCTGGGCCGCCACCGGCCCGGCCACAAGGCCAAGCGCCGCAACGACGCCCGAAATGACTAAACGAATTTTCATAAGTGATTCTCCCAGTGAACTGGGCTCAGTATCCGCCATTTCCGTATTTTCGCCAAACTTCAACAGCTTGGGCAAGTCAAATTGCCCGGCCCACCGGACCATCCGGCCACAGGGCGGGCACCCCCCGCTTCTTCTGGCCGGAAATATCCCCGCCGGAGGCATCCGACAGACCAGCCGCGCACCGTCCCCCCGGGTCTTACGCCGGATCGCCGGCCGCGCCCGGATCACACCGGGGCGCGGCCGGAAATCGACCCTATTCCGCCGGAATCGCCTCGTCCTCGATCCCCAGCGGATACTCCAGCTTGCCGAGCATCTCGGTCGGGCAGATCTGCAGGAAATTGCCCTTCTCAAGCTCCCAGTACTGCAGGATATCCTGCGCCCGCCGGCTGCCGGTCTCCTCGACATGCCGCTTGATCAGCTCTTCCAGCTCGCTCAGCCAGTGGTCTTCCGTCACCGGGCAAACCACCACGGAGGTCGCGTTGATCAGGTTCCGCGCCTTGCCGTCCGGATCATAGAGATAGGCCATCCCCCCGGTCATCCCGGCGGCAAAGTTCGCGCCCACCTCGCCAAGGATCACGGCAACGCCCCCGGTCATGTACTCGCACCCGTTCGAGCCACAGCCCTCCACGACCACATGCGCGCCCGAGTTGCGCACCGCGAACCGCTCTCCGGCCCGGCCGCTGGCAAACAGATATCCCGCCGTCGCCCCATAAAGCACGGTATTGCCGATGATCGTGTTGTCGGCGGCCACCAGAGGGCTCATCTGCGGCGGGCGCACCACCACGGTGCCCCCCGACAGGCCCTTGCCGACATAGTCGTTGGCATCGCCCGACACCTCGATCTTCAGCCCCGGCGCGGCAAACGCCCCAAGGCTCTGCCCCGCGCTCCCCGACAGCTTCACCGTCAGGTGGTTAGGCTGCAACGCGTTGCGCATCCCGAAATTCCGCACGATATGGCTCGACACCCGCGTACCAACGGTCCGGTCGGTGTTCTGAACCGCGTAATGCAGCTGCATCTTCTCGCCGTCATTCAGGAACCGCGCCGCGTCCCGCACGATCTCGGCATCCAGCGTGTCCAGAACCTCGTTCCGCGGCTTGTTTCGGTCATAGACGATGTCCTTGGCCCCATCCACGGTGATCAACATCGGGTTCAGGTCCAGATCGTCCAGATGCGCCGACCCCCGGCTCACCTGCGTCAGCAGATCGGCCCGCCCGATCACCTCGTCGAGCGACCGCGCGCCGATGCTGGCCAGAATCTCCCGCACCTCCTGCGCATAGAAGGTAATGAGGTTCACCACCTTGTCGGCATTGCCGGTGAACTTGTCCCGCAGGCTCTCATCCTGCGTACAGACCCCCACCGGGCAGGTGTTCGACTGGCACTGCCGCACCATGATGCACCCCATCGCGATCAGCGCGGCGGTGCCGATGCCGTATTCCTCGGCTCCCATCATCGCCGCCATCACGATATCGCGGCCCGTGCGCAATCCGCCATCGGTCCGAAGCGTGACCCGGTCGCGCAGATGGTTCATCGACAGAACCTGATGCGCCTCGGTCAGCCCCATCTCCCACGGCAGGCCCACATACTTGATGCTGGTCGCCGGGCTCGCCCCGGTGCCGCCATTATGCCCCGAAATCAGGATCACGTCCGCCTTGGCCTTGGCCACACCGGCGGCAATCGTGCCCACGCCCGACTGCGCCACCAGCTTCACACAGACCTTCACCGTCGGGTTGATCTGCTTGAGGTCATAGATCAGCTGCGCCAGATCCTCGATCGAGTAGATATCGTGGTGCGGCGGCGGGCTGATCAGCGTCACGCCCGGCGTCGAATGCCGCAGCCGCGCGATCAGCTTCGTGACCTTCATGCCGGGCAACTGCCCACCCTCGCCGGGCTTCGCACCCTGCGCCACCTTGATCTCCAGCTCTTCGCACTGGTTCAGGTACTCGGCGGTCACGCCGAAACGGCCAGACGCCACCTGCTTGATCTTGGCCGACGGGTTGTCGCCATTGGGCTCCGGCGTGAAATGCGCCGGGTCTTCCCCGCCCTCGCCACTGTCCGAGCGTGCCCCGATCCGGTTCATCGCCACATTGAGCGTCTTGTGCGCCTCCGGGCTCAGCGCGCCCAGAGACATCCCCGGCGTCACAAACCGCTTCCGGATCGCGGTGACGCTTTCCACCTCTTCCAGCGGAATCGCCTTGCCCAGCGGCTTGATCGCCATCAGGTCACGAAGGTGAATGGGCGGGTTCGCCTGCATCGCCTGACTGTACCGCCTCCAAAGCTCGAAACTCGCCTTGTTGCAGGCCATCTGCATCATGTGCATCGTCTGCGCGCCCCACGCATGGGTCTCGCCCGCCTTCCGCGCCTTGTAGAAGCCCCCGATCGGCAGGATATCCTTGCCACCCCGGAAGGCGTGGCCGTGCACATCCTGCAACTTCGACTGGATGCCGCTCACACCGATCCCGGAAATCCGGCTGGTCAGCCCGGGGAAATACTCGGCACACATCGCCCGTGACAGCCCCACCGCCTCAAAATTCAGCCCGCCGCGATACGAGGAAATCACCGAAATCCCCATCTTCGACATGATTTTCAGCAGGCCCTGATCGATCGCCTCGCGATACCGCGCCACGTTCTCGGTCAGCCCGCCATCCAGCAGCCCCCGCTCGATCCGGTCGGCAAGGCTGTCCTCGGCCAGATAGGCGTTCACAACCGTCGCACCGGCCCCGATCAGCACGGCGAAATAATGCGGATCCATGCACTCCGCCGACCGCACGTTCAGGCTACAGAACGTCCTGAGCCCCTTCCTTGTCAGATGGCTGTGCACCGCGCTGGTGGCCAGGATCATCGGCATCCCGACCCGTTCCTCGCTCACCCCGGTATCCGACAGCACGATATGCCCGGCACCAGACCGCACCGCATCCTCCGCCTCGGCCCGGATCCTCGCCAGCCCGTCGCGCAGCGCATTCTCGCCCGCCACAAAGGTACAGTCGATCTGCGTCACCTCGCCCTCGAACTCGTGGATCAGCGCAGCCCATTGCGCATTGCCGATGAACGGGCTTTCCAGCACCACGATCTCGGTCTGCGCGCCGCTCTCGTCCAGCACGTTCTTGAGGTTGCCAAACCGCGTCTTCAGGCTCATCACCCGAAATTCACGCAGCGAGTCGATCGGCGGGTTCGTCACCTGGCTGAAATTCTGCCGAAAGAAGTGGCTCAGCGGCCGATAGCTCTTCGACAACACCGCGCTCGGCGTGTCGTCCCCCATCGACGCGACCATCTCCTTGCCGTCCTCCGCCATCGGCGACAGCACGCTTTCCAGCTCCTCGATCGTATAGCCCGCCGCAATCTGCCGCCGGCGCAGCTCGGCCCCGGTATAAAGCGGCTGCTCCGTCACCCCGGCCAGAACCTCGTCCAGATCGTTGATCTTGCCGACCCATTCCCCGAACGGCAGGGCCCGCGCCAGTTTGTCCTTGATCTCGGTGTCGTGGTACAACTGCCCCTTCTGCATATCGACGGCCAGCATCTGCCCCGGCCCAAGCGCGCCCTTCTCACGCACCGTGCCCTCGTCGATCGGCACCATGCCCGCCTCGGACCCGGCAATCACCAGCCCGTCGCCCGTCACCACATAGCGCATCGGCCGCAGCCCGTTCCGGTCCAGCCCGGCACAGACCCAGCGGCCATCGGTCATCGCCAGCGCCGCCGGCCCGTCCCACGGCTCCATCACCGAGTTGCAGTAGGAATACATGTCCCGCCACGCTTCCGGCAGCTCCTCGGCCTGCTTCGACCAGCTTTCCGGCACCAGCATCGTCTTGGCCATCGGCGCACTCCGCCCGGCCCGGACCAGAACCTCGAAAACAGAGTCTAACGCCGCCGAATCCGACGATCCCTGAGCGATGATCGGCTTGATATCCTCGGCATGATCCCCGAATGACGCGCTCGCCATCCGGATCTCGTGGCTCTTCATCCAGTTGGTGTTGCCCTTCAGCGTGTTGATCTCGCCATTATGCGCCAGCATCCGGAACGGCTGCGCCAGCCACCATTGCGGGAAGGTGTTGGTCGAATAGCGCTGGTGATAGATCGCAAAGGCGCTGATGAACCGCTCATCCTGCAGGTCGGGATAGAAATCCGCCACCTGCTCGGCAAGCATCATGCCCTTGTAGATGATGCTCCGGCACGACAGGCTCGCGATATAGAGCCCGTGAATCCCCGCCGCGGCCACGGCCTTCTCGACCCGGCGGCGAATGACATAGAGTTCCCGCTCGAAATCCTCCTCGTCGATCCCCTTGGCGTTGGAAATCAGGATCTGCTCGATCTCGGGCCGCGTCGCATTGGCCTTCTCACCCAGCACGCTGACATCCACCGGCACGTGCCGCCAGCCATAGATGTAATGCCCCATGCGGATGACTTCCGTTTCGACGATCGTCCGGCAGGTCTCCTGCGCGCCGAAATCCGTGCGCGGCAAAAACACCTGCCCGACGGCCATCAACTGATCTTCGCGCGGCTCATGCCCCGTGCGCCGCACCTGGTCATAGAAGAAGGGCACGGGAATCTGGATATGAATACCCGCCCCGTCGCCGGTCTTGCCATCGGCATCCACCGCGCCCCGGTGCCAGATCGCCTTCAGCGCATTGATCCCGGCATCCACCACCTTGCGGCTCGGGCTGCCATCGACAGACACGACAAGCCCCACCCCGCAGGAGGAATGCTCTTCCTCCTCGGAATACATGCCGTTCTCGGCCAGCCACTTGCGTTTGGCCTCTTCGTTGCGGGCCCAGTTAGAGTCGAATTTGGTCATGGCTCAGACCTCCTCATTCAAATGCGGGTTTTCCGCCTCGTATTGTTTCTGGCTGATGCGCATATGGTCGCCCGCCAGTGATAATCCTTCAGGCGCGCGATCGGCATAGACCACCCGGGTCAGCCGCGCCCCGCCCGCATTCTCGAAAAGCCCCGGACACAGCTCCAGATAGCCCTCGTCACGATCCTCGACATACCGGAACCAGACAGCCGAGCCGCAGGTATCGCACCACGCCCGCTCCGCCAGCCGCGACGAGCGGTGCGTTTTCACCGGCCCGGTCACGGTCACGCCATCGGCCGGCGCCTCGATCCCCATCTGAATGCCGCCGCCCCACCGGCTGCACAGATCGCAATGGCAGGCCGATATCTCGTCCGACAGGCCCGTCACCGTGACCTGCACGGCGCCGCAAAGGCAATGTCCGCTTGTCTCAGCCATTCGCTCTTTCATCCTTCAAGGTCAGGGCGCCTGCCCTATCGAACGCCCGGTGCCGAAACCCACACCTACGCAATACCGACAAAATACCGACGTTATACCGACGTCGCATTTCACTCCGCCGCGATGGCCTGCCGGCCCCCGTCGAGGTCCTCCAGAATCGCCTCCGCCGCGTCGCGCCCGTCACGGATCGCCCAGACCACAAGGCTGGCGCCCCGCACGATATCGCCAACGGCATAGACCCCGTCCATCGCCGTCCGCCCGGTGGTGAATTCCGCCTTCACCGTGCCCCAGCGGGTCACGGCAAGCTCTTCCACGCCCCACAGCGTCGGCAGCTCCTCCGGCTCGAAGCCCAGCGCCTTGATCACAAGGTCCGCAGGCTCGTCATAATCGGCCCCCTCGATCTCTTCCGGCGTCTGGCGCCCGGTGGCATCGGGCGCGCCAAGGCGCATCTGCTGCACCTTCACCGCCGTTACCGGATCGCCGATAAAGCCCTTGGGCGCACTCAGCCATTCGAACACCACGCCCTCTTCCTCGGCATTGTCCACCTCGCGCTGGCTGCCCGGCATGTTGTGCCGGTCGCGCCGGTACAGGCACTTGACCGAGGTCGCCCCCTGCCGCACCGCCGTGCGCACGCAATCCATCGCCGTGTCACCGCCGCCGATCACGATGACCCGCTTGCCCTCGGCGTTCAGCTCGCCGCTCTCGTATTCCGGCACGTCGTCGCCGAAACTCTTGCGGTTGGACGCCGTCAGGTAATCAATCGCCCGCACGATCCCGCCGGCGCCAGAGCCCGGCCCCTGAAGGTCACGGCTCTTGTAAACGCCCGTCGCAATCAGCACCGCATCTTGCTTTTCGCGGATCTCCTCGAAACTGATATCCTTGCCCACGTCGCAGTTCATCACGAACTCCACGCCGCCCTTCTCGAGCTGCTCGTTGCGGCGCATCACCACGTCTTTCTCCAGCTTGAAGCCGGGAATGCCATAGATCATCAGCCCGCCCGAGCGATCATAGCGGTCATAGATCGTGACCTGCACACCGGCGCGGCGCAGCATATCCGCCGCCGCCAGTCCGCCGGGCCCGGCGCCGATGATCCCCACCGACTCCGTGCGCTCCTCGCTTGCGGTGATCGGCTCGACCCAGCCTTCCTCCCACGCGGTATCCGTCAGGTATTTCTCCACCTGCCCGATCGTCACCGTACCGTGGCCCGACTGTTCGATCACGCAATTGCCTTCGCACAGCCGGTCCTGCGGACAAATGCGGCCACAGATCTCCGGAAAGGTATTGGTGAGCTGGCTCAGCTCATAGGCTTCCTTCAGCCGCCCCTCCGCCGTCAGGCGAAGCCAGTCGGGGATGTTGTTATGAAGCGGGCAATGGGTCTGGCAATAGGGCACGCCACACTGGCTGCACCGGCCAGACTGCTCCTTCGCCTTCTCGGCGGCATACTCGGCATAGATCTCTTGAAAGTCCGAGTTGCGTTCGGTGGCTGAACGCTTTTCTGGCATGGACCGTTCTACAGTCACGAATTTCAACATAGGCTGCTTTGCCACGGGGCCGTCTCCGAATTTCAGAAATACCGACACTGTTTACTTTATGGTAATTCGGAAATAAAGTCAGAAAGACTGACCTATATTGAAAATAATTAAGCCAATTCGCCGTTTTTATTTATCTTTCGGTAAGATTCTATGTCCGATTCGGACCTAAATCAAATCTTTCCCCTGAGACTCAGTGGTTTATAGCTGGACCGACACCCCTTTACCCCGCCGGAAACCGCTGATGCCCCTCTTCCACCTCGTCATCATCGCCTTGATTCAGGGGCTTACCGAGTTCCTGCCCATCTCCTCCTCCGGCCACCTGATTCTCCTCCCCCACCTCACCGGGCTCGAGGATCAGGGCCAGGCCATCGACGTCGCCGTCCACGTGGGCACCCTCTTCGCCGTCCTGCTCTATTTCTGGTCCGACATGCGCAAGGCCATCATCGGCCTGCCTCGCCTTCTGATCGGAAAGGCCGACACCGAAGGGGCGAAACTCGCCCTCCTCCTGCTGGTCTCCGCCGTCCCGGTCATCGCCTTCGGTCTGATCCTCAAGCTCACCGGGGTCGACATCTACCTGCGCTCGGTCGCCGTCATCGCGTGGTCGATGCTGATCTTCGGCATCCTGCTCTACTGGGCCGACCAGTTCGGCGAAACCACCCGCACCCAAAAGGACTGGACCCTGACCGACGCCATGGTCGTCGGCGTCTGGCAGGCCATCGCCCTGATCCCCGGCACCTCCCGCTCGGGCATCACCATCACCGGCGCCCGCTTCCTCGGCTACAACCGCCACGACGCGGCGAAACTCTCAATGCTGATGTCCGTGCCCACCATCGTCGCCAGCGGCGTCCTGCTCTCGGGCGAGGCGCTTTTGAACGCCGATCTCGCGCTCCTGAAAGACTGCGGCATCGCCGCCGCGCTGGCCTTCGTCGCGGCCCTGCTGGCGCTCACCATCATGATGCGCCTCCTGCGCACCGTCAGCTTCACGCCCTACGTGATCTACCGGGTGGTTCTCGGCGTCATCCTGCTCGCGGTCGCTTACGCCTAAGCGCCCCGCAGGTTCGAGGCCGAGCGCTTGATGTCGTCATACTGCCCGTCCGGTCGGAACCGCCACAGGTAATCCGGCAGCACCGCCTCCATCGCGACCGGGTCGATGCCCAGATCGGCAAAGGTCTTCACGCCCTCCGACACCACGTTGTCCGACTTCAGCGTCTGTGCCTGGTCGCGGGTGATCTGCGCCGGCACAAGGCCAAAGGTGATCGTCTGCACGAACTCCATCACCCCGGCCATGATCGAGGCAGCCCAGAACGGGATATTGAGGATCAGCCGCCGGCGATGAATCACCCCCAGCATCTGCTGCATCAGCTCGCGGAACGTGTTCACGTCCGGCCCGCCCAGCTCGTAAATCCCCGGCGCGGCACTGCCCTTCACGCCCATCTCGGCGGCGGCGGCCACATCGTCGACCCACACGGCCTGAAACTTCGTCGAGGCCCCGACAACAGGCAGGATCGGCCCGAACCGGGTCATTCCGGCAAAGCGGTTGAAGAACGAATCCTCCGCCCCGAACATCACCGACGGCCGCAGGATCACGGCCTCGGGGAAGGACTCGAGGATCGCATCCTCGCCCTGCCCCTTGCTCTGACCATAAAGCGTCTCCGCCTCCGCATCGGCCCCGATGGCCGAGATATGCACCAGCCGCGCCACGCCTTCTTCCTTCGCGATCCGGCCGATTCGCGCGGCACCCTCGTTCTGCACCGCATCGAAGTTGTTCTTGCCGCCCTTGTCGAACGTGCCCACGCAGTTCACCGCGACATCCGCCCCGCGCATCACCGCGCGCACGCTCTCGTCGTCGCGGATATTGCAGAACACCGGCTCGACCTGTCCGACCACGCCATAGGTCCGCACGTAAACCGCCTCGTTCGGGCGCCGCACCGCAACCCTGACCCGCCATCCCGCCTTGGCCATCCGCCGCGCGATATACCGCCCCAGGAAACCGGAGCCCCCGAAGATCGTGACGAGTTTTGACTTGGGCATATGCTGGCCTCCGCAGTCTTGCCGTTCACCCCTCTTCCTAGCCTCCCGCGCCCGGTTCGACAAGGCGTGATGCCCGATTGCCGGCACACCGGAAAATCGCCGTTGACAGCGCCCCGGCCCCCGGCTAAACGGCGTCCTCACGACACCGGCCCAGGTGGCGGAATGGTAGACGCGCTAGCTTCAGGTGCTAGTGTCCGTATGGACGTGGAGGTTCGAGTCCTCTCCTGGGCACCATTTCCCCAAGTACCCGCAGATTTCAGCCAGTGCAGGGCAAAGCCCGGCGGCAAACGATTTGACATAGCGCGTCAAGTGTGGGCTTTGCCGCGGGCAGAAATACGAGGGTATCAAGTAAAGTGTCGGACCAGACGACCAGCACGCCCAGACAACTTGTCGCCGTCGTGGTTACCCACAACCGGCTCGACAAGCTCAAGCCGACCATCGACCGGCTGCTTGACTCGAACTCCGAAGAGCTCTCCGCCATCGTCATCGTCGACAATGCCTCGACCGATGACACCGCCGACTGGCTCGCGACACGGACCAATCCTCGGCTCGACGTCGTCGCCAGCAAGGTCAATCTCGGCGGTGCCGGCGGGTTCGAATCCGGCATGCGGCACGCGGTCGCGCGGTACGATCCCGACTGGCTCGTCCTGATGGACGACGACGCGCGCCCCTTGCCCGGCGCGCTCGAGGCGTTCCATGCCCTGCCCGCCCACCAATGGGACGCCATCGCCGCCGCCGTCTATTTCCCCGATGGCCGGATCTGCGAGATGAACCGCCCCTCGCGCAACCCGTTCTGGCACTGGCGGCTGTTTCTGCGCACCTTCCGCAAGGGTCGCAACGGCTTTCACATCCCCCACGAGGAATACGACAAGGACGGCTGCGAGATCGACGTGACGTCCTTCGTCGGCTTCTTCATCTCCCGCCGGGCACTGGGCATGGCCGGCTATCCGGACGGCCGCCTGTTCCTCTACGGCGACGACGGCCTCTACACCCTCGGGCTCAGCCGGGCAGGCGGGCGCATCGCCTTTCTGCCCCAAATCGCCTTCGAACACGATTTCACCACTTTCGGCGGCTCCGGCGCGGCCAAGGGGCAAAGGTTCCGGCCATTGTGGAAAATCTACTACCACCACCGCAACCTCCTGCTGCTCTACCGGATGGCCGCCGGTTGGCTGTTCTGGCCGGCCCTGCTGATCGTGCTGCCGAAATGGTTCTCCAAGGTTCGCCACCATTCCGGCTCCCGACGCGCCTTCCTGCGCCTGATGAGCCGGGCCGTGCTCGACGGGTTGTTCAACCGCCTCGACGCCAGCCACGAGGCCGTGATGCGGCTGGCCGGGTCCGAGCCCTCGAAATGAACCATTCGCCATTCCTGCGGATGCCCGCTTGAACCGGAACGCGAACTCTGGTGATTTCTGTCGATGATGTGCTAGACAAAGAGCACGCTTGCAAACGGCTTGGGGCCTGGATCATACAAAAATGACAAATCGCAGCTCAGCCGCCCGAGACGGGGCGGCAAAAGAGGGCCAGCCGGGCAATTCCGACGACCCGAACACCGGAACGGACAGGCAATCCGGCACCGCCGGGGCTGACGGTGAAGAAGGTGTGCCCTTCGCGACCCGCCGCCGCCCCGAAACGGAACCCGCCGACGACCCTGCCCCGGTCCGCCGTCCGGTCTCGGCCGGCGCGACAGGCCCCGCAACCGGCCCGGCGAAACAACAGGCCCGCAAGGGCGGGCCGAAGGCTGCCCCGCCCGGCCAAAAAAAGAACGCCCCCGGCGCCAAACCAAGGCAGCAAGCCCCCGGCCCCAAGCAGCCGCGCTCCGGCCCGGCCGGCAACCAGCCCGACGAAAATGCCCAGCCCGCCGTTCGCCCCGTCGCCGGGCCCGCCAAGCTGAGAAAGCGCCACTGGGGTCTCATCACCTCTTTCCTGTTTCTGGCGGTCATCCCTTTCGTGGCAACCGTGGCGTATCTCTACACGGTGGCGGAAGACCAGTATCACTCGATCGCCGGCTTCACCGTCCGAAGCCAGGAACAGGGCGGCGCCAACGAACTGCTCGGTGGTCTGGCGGATTTTGCCGGTGCCTCCACAGCCTCCGACAGCGATATCCTTTACGAGTTCATCCAGAGCCAGGAGATGGTTCAGGCCGTCTCCGAAGGGGTCGACCTGCGGACCCACTATTCGCAGTACTGGCCCAATGACTGGGTCTTCTCGATCTGGAACGACGCCACGCAGGAAGACCTGATCTGGTACTGGAACCGGATGGTCGGTGTTTCCTACGATTCCTCGACCGGCCTGATCGAGGTGCAGGTCAAGGCCTTCGATGCCCCGATGGCGCAAGCGATTTCGCGCGAGATCGTGGCAATCAGCCAGGCCCGCATCAACGAGTTGAACCTGCAGGCACGCGAAGACGCCATGGGATATGCCCAGGACGACCTCAACGAAGCCATCGAACGTCTCAAGAATGCCCGCGAGGCCATGACCGAGTTTCGCACCCGGTCACAGATCGTCGATCCGGAAACCGATATTCAGACCCGCATGGGCGTGATGACGAGCCTGCAACAGCAATTGGCCTCGGTTCTGGTGGAATTTGACCTGCTGCGCGGCACCTCGAGCGAGAACGACCCGAGGCTCCGCGAAGCCCGTCAACGCATCGAAGTCATCCGCGACCGGATCGCCATCGAGCGGCGCAACTTCGCTTCGTCCAGCACCGAAACCGGTGGGGTGAGTCAGGATTATCCCTCTCTGATCGCCGACTTCGAGCGGTTGAGCGTCGACCGCGAATATGCCGAACAGGCGTATACCGCGGCCCTGACCGCGCTGGAAACCGCCCGCGACGAAGCCAACAGGCAGAGCCGCTATCTCGCCACCTATATCAAGCCGACGCTGGCGCAGGCGTCCGAATACCCGCAACGCCTGATCCTGACGGGCCTGGCCGGGCTCTTCCTGCTGCTCTTCTGGTCGATACTGGCGCTGGTCTACTATTCGATCCGGGACCGTTCCTGAGGCGTGCGATGATCCGGTTCGAGAACCTCTCAAAAAGCTTCTGGATCAAGGGAAGGCAGAAGGTCGTCATCGACAACCTCAACCTGTCCCTGCCCAGCGGCCGGTCACTGGGCCTGCTGGGCCGCAACGGCGCCGGCAAGTCGACCCTGCTTCAGATCATCGCCGGCACCATGAGCGCCGATAGCGGCCGCATCGTCAGCGACGGGTCGATATCCTGGCCTGTCGGGCTGGCCGGCGCCATTCACCGTGATCTGAGCGGGGCCGAGAACGTCAAGTTTCTCGCCCGTATCTACGGCGTGGATACCGAGGAGCTTATGGCCTTCGTCGAGGATTTCTCGGAACTGGGCGATTTCTTCAACATGCCCGTCCGCAGCTACTCCTCGGGCATGCGGGCGCGCCTTGCGTTCGGGGCGTCAATGGGCATCCATTTCGACACCTACCTCGTCGACGAGGTGACCGCCGTGGGCGACGCCCGGTTCAAACGGAAAAGCCAGCAGGTCTTCAAGACTCGCATGTCCACCTCCAGCGCCATCGTGGTCAACCACTCGATGCCGGGCCTTCGCAACTTCTGCGATTCCGGCCTCGTGCTCGAGAACGGAACCGTGACCTATTTCGAGGATCTCGAGGAAGCGATCGAGTATCACACCGA
The DNA here is from genome assembly GCA_040220035.1 of Roseovarius sp. GTDB lineage: Bacteria > Pseudomonadota > Alphaproteobacteria > Rhodobacterales > Rhodobacteraceae > Roseovarius. Next base: position 21,938 of record JAVJTX010000080.1, read on the forward strand.
GCTGATGAAATGACGCGCCCTCGCCGCCCTTCGGGTTGCGGCAACGGGCCCTTTCACGTTTAACACCTGAACACGTAACCGCGCGGGGCGCGAAGGCATGGCGACAGGAAAACTCCTCATGGTGGGGGCCGGGCTGTCCGGCGCGGTCATCGGGCGCGCGCTGGCCGAGGCCGGGTTCGACATTACCGTGGTCGATGCCCGCCCCCATATCGGCGGCAACTGCCATACCGAGCGGGACGAGGCGACCGGCGTGCTGGTTCATGCCTACGGCCCGCACATCTTCCACACCGACGATGCCGAAGTGTGGGATTACGCCAATCGCTTCGCCACGTTCAAACCCTATATCAACCGGGTGAAGGCCACAGCCCGCGGACAGGTGTTTTCCCTGCCCGTCAACCTGCACACAATCAACCAGTTCTTCGGCACCACCCTCCGCCCCGAAGAGGCCCGCGCCTTCATCGCCGAGACCCAAGCCGACACCACCATCGAAACGCCGCAAAACTTCGAGGAGCAGGCTCTCAAGTTCATCGGCCGCGACCTCTACGAGACCTTCTTCAAGGGCTACACGATGAAGCAGTGGGGCTGTCACCCGTCGGAGTTGCCGGCCTCGATCCTCAAACGCCTGCCGCTGCGCTTCAACTACGACGACAACTATTTCAACCACCGTTTCCAAGGCCTCCCCGAGCATGGCTACACCGAGATGATCGCCCGAATTCTCGAGCACCCCTCGATCGCCGTGCACCTCGACACCCGCTTCGACCGCACACAGTCGGACGTCTACGACCATGTCTTCCATTCCGGCCCGCTCGACGGGTTCTTCGACTACCAGCTCGGCCAGCTTGGCTATCGCACGCTCGATTTCGAGCGGTTCACCCATGACGGCGATTACCAGGGCTGTGCGGTGATGAACTATGGCGATGCCGACATTCCCTATACCCGGATCACCGAGCACAAGCATTTCGCCCCTTGGGAAAGCCACGAGGCCTCTGTCTGCTACCGCGAATATTCCCGCGCCTGTGGACCGGACGACATTCCCTACTACCCGATCCGGCAGGTGAAGGAGAAAGCCCTGCTCGCCGACTACACCAAGCTTGCCGAAACCGCCGAAAACACCACCTTCGTCGGCCGGCTTGGCACCTACCGTTACCTCGACATGGATGTGACGGTCCGCGAGGCGCTGGACACCGCCCGCGGTTTCCTCGACGCCTTGGAAAACGGCCGCCCCGTCCCCACCTTCTTCAGATCGCCGCTCTGACCCCGCACCGGGCGCCCGTATGGGCACGGCTTTGACGATTGACATAATTTGCCGCGCCGGTGAAAAGTCCGCGCGCAGCAAGGGGAAATAGGCGACATGGCGAACCATCTGTACCGCAACGACCTGCCCGACGGGCTTGACCTCGGACCCGTCGTGGCCATCGACTGCGAGACGATGGGCCTCAACCCGCATCGCGACCGGCTCTGCGTGGTGCAGCTTTCCGGCGGCGACGGCAACGCGCATATCGTCCAGATCGCGCTGGGCCAGACCACCGCCCCCAACCTCGCCGCCCTGCTCGAGAACCCGGATGTGCTCAAGCTCTTTCATTTCGGCCGGTTCGATATCGCCGCGATGTACAACGCCTTCGGCGCACTGGCGGCCCCGGTCTACTGCACCAAGATCGCCAGCAAGCTGATCCGCACCTATACCGACCGGCACGGGCTGAAATACCTGCTGCAGGAACTGCTCGGCATCGACATCTCGAAACAGCAGCAATCCTCCGACTGGGGCGCGCCGGAACTGTCCGAGGCGCAGCTCGACTATGCCGCCTCCGACGTGCTCTATCTCCACCAGCTTCGCGAACAGCTTGACGAGCGCCTCGCCCGCGAGGGCCGCACCGACCTCGCCAGCGCCTGTTTTGGCTTCCTGCCGACCCGTGCCAAGCTCGATCTCGAGGGCTGGCCCGAGATCGACATTTTCGCCCACTGACAATGGCGCGACGGGACAATCTTCACTCCCGTATCGTGGCATGGATGAAGATCATCCTGCCGCTGGCCGCGCTTGGCATCCTCTCTACGCTGTTCCTGATCTCGAACAACTTCCACCCCGACGAGGCGCTGCCGATGGTCGATATCGACCTGCAGCAGCGCGCACAGGATCAGGGCGCCACCAACGCCACCTTTGCCGGCGTCACCAGTTCGGGCGACGAGGTGATCGTCCAAACCATCCGCTCGCGCCCCTCGCCCGAGGATTCCCGGCTCTTTCTGGCCGAGGACGTCACCGCCGACTTCCTGCTCAACTCCGGCGCCAAGGTAAAGATCACCTCAGATCGCGGCGAGATGAACCAGTACAACCAATCCGCCCAACTGGCGGGCAACGTGCATATCGAAACCACCACCGGCTATGTCATGGAAACCGACCTCCTCAAGGCCCGCTTCGACGATCTCTACGCCGAAAGCCCCGGCCCGGTTGAGGGAACGGCCCCCGCGGGCGACCTCTCGGCGGGGCGGATGGTGCTCAAGAACAATGCCGAAACAGGCAATGCACATTTGCTTTTCACCGACGGGGTCAAGCTGATATACCAACCGCAAATTTCCGAGGAATAATCCCGTGTACGATTGGTTCAAAGCATTTGCCGTCGCCCTCTTCGTGGCCATGCCCGGCCTTGCCGTGGCCCAAGGGGCTCAGGTCGCCTTCGGGAACATGCAGGAGAACAGCAACCTCCCCGTCGAGGTGACCTCCGACAATCTCGATGTCGACCAGGAGGACGGCACCGCCATCTTCACCGGCAACGTCAAGATCGGGCAGGGCGACATGCGCCTCTCGGCCCCGCGCGTTCTGGTCGTCTACAAGGAGGATCAGAGCGGCATCAAAACCCTGCGGGCCACCGGCGGTGTCACGCTGGTCAGCGGGCAGGATGCCGCCGAAGCCTCGCGCGCCGACTACAATATCGAGACCGGAATGATCGAGATGCAGGGCAACGTGCTGTTGTTGCAGGGCGCGAACGCCCTATCTTCGGAAAACATGGTCGTCGATACCCGCGCAGGTACCGCCCGCATGTCGGGCAGGGTCAAGACCGTCCTCAATCAGGGGGGCGAGGAATGACCGCGTCCGAACCCCGCCTGCACCTCGCGCACCACAACACCGGCCTCAGCGTCAAGGCGATCCGCAAGAGCTACAAGAAGCGCGTCGTCATCCGCGACGTCTCGCTCGAGATGGAACAGGGCGAGGTCGTGGCCCTGCTCGGCCCCAACGGCTCGGGCAAGACCACCACGTTCTACGCCATCGCCGGGCTGGTCTATCCCGAAGGCGGGCAGGTGATGATCGACGGGCGCAACGTGACCACCCTGCCGATGTATCGCCGCGCCAAGCTCGGCATCGGCTACCTGCCACAAGAGATGTCGATCTTCCGCGGCATGTCGGTCGAGGACAACATCATGTCCATCCTCGACATCTCGGAACGCGACCGCCACAAGCGCCGCGAGAAACTCGAAGGGTTGCTCTCGGAATTCTCCATCGAGCACCTCCGCCGCGTGCATGCGCTGGCGCTCTCCGGCGGGGAACGCCGCCGGGTCGAGATTGCCCGCTGCCTTGCCGCCAACCCGAAATACTTGCTGCTGGATGAACCCTTCGCCGGTGTCGATCCGATCTCGGTCGGCGACATCCGCCGCCTCGTGGCTGATCTCAAGACCCGCGGCATCGGCGTTCTGATCACCGATCACAACGTCCGCGAAACCCTCGAGATCGTCGACCGCGCCTATATCCTGCATGACGGTCAGGTGCTCATGTCCGGCAGTCCCCAGGACGTCGTCGCCAACGAGAATGTCCGTCGTGTCGATCTCGGCGACAATTTCCGGATATCCTGAACGACGTCCGGCACTTGACCGCGTTTCCCGTCATCCGCCCGTCATACTCCATTGACAAGCGCCGTGGAAACCGCCTCAATTGCAACATGAACTTCTGGCTTAACGTCTGTCGTCGCATAGGCCCCGCATCACCGGGACAGCGCAAGAACAAGCCCGAAGCATGCTGCCACATGTTATTTGGATCAGGTTTGTCCGGGGGCGTCACTCTGCCGCCGGCCGATCCGTCGCGTCACTAAGAGGAGGCATGATGCGCTATCAGATCAGTGGAAAACAAATCGACGTCGGAGACGCCCTGAAGACCCATGTGGAGCAGGAGTTACAGGGCGTCATCGAGAAATATGCCGAACGGCCCACCGATGCGCAGATCATATTTTCAAAGAATTCGAGCGAATTCGCCTGCGAAGCCACCGTCCATCTCTCGACCGGGCTGACCGCCCAGGCCAAGGCGCAAGCCCATGAAATCTATGGTGCTTTCGACCAGTGCTGCGAGAAGATGGAAAAGCAGCTGCGGCGCTACAAACGCCGCCTGAAAGATCATCATCGCGCTCGCGCAGTGCCTGTTGAACTCGCAGGCGCATCGTCCTATATCCTCGCCTCTGAAAAAGAGGGCGAAGAATCGGAACCCGAAAGCCTGCAACCGATCATCGTGGCCGAGATGGAAACCAAGATTCCCTCTCTCTCGGTCGGCGAAGCGGTCATGCAGATGGAGCTGGCAGGTGTTCCCGTACTCGTCTTCAGAAATGAAGGGAAGAACGGGCTCAATGTCGTTTACCGCCGTGACGACGGAAATATTGGCTGGATCGACCCCTAAAACGAGTAGCTGGGTATAGGGTACCGGGCCGTTTCCGCGGAGCAAAAGATGGACGTTTCAATGATCCTCAAACCTGAGGCCGTGCGTGTGTTGTCTGGTGTATCGAGCAAGAAGCGGCTCTTCCACGAGCTCGGCATGATTGTCGAATCCGCTTACGATGTCGGCCACACCAACGCGATCGACGCCCTGCAGGAGCGGGAAAGCCTCGGACCCACCGGCGTCGGCCACGGCGTCGCCCTGCCCCATGCCCGGCTCGATTGCGTCGAGGAGGTCATCGGCGCCATGGTCGTGCTGGAAAAGCCGATCAATTTCGACGCGGTCGACCGTCAGCCGGTCGACCTCGTCTTCTCCCTCTTCGCGCCCAGCGACGCGGGGGTCGAACACCTCAAGGCCCTCGCACTGGTCTCGCGTACCCTGCGCGACCCGGCGCTCTGCGCCAAGCTACGGGCCAATAGCGACCCGACCACGCTTTATACCATCCTTACCGAATCCCAGTCGGTTCAAGCCGCCTGACCGGCGCTCAGCCCCACGATCCAAAGCCGAAGAGGATATAGTCGCGCTGATAGACCTGCGCCGCCAGCGCCTCTATCTCCGCGTCGTAGATATCCGCCAGCGCATGCGGGCTGTCCGTCTCCGCCGCACCGGGTACCGGCGCGTCGTATCCCACCTCCCCCGCCAGCCGCGTCAGCGCCGGGCGCATCTCCTCCTCCCGAAGGATCAGATCCGGCAACACGAACTGCGCCATCCCCTGCAACGTGGCCGACTGGCTGGCCCAGTGCGCGTCGACCCGGATGCTGGTCTGCCCGTTCAGGTTCGCCTTCAGGAACTCGAGAAACGCGACAAAGGCCGCGCGATGCGCCGCCACGTCATACGCCTCACCCGGCTGATCGCCCGGAATGGGCAGCTTGTGGAAGTTCCGCAGCGTCTTGCGGATATCGGCAAACGTCCCCGGCCCGCGCGGGAGGATACGGGTGCAGAACGCGGCATGCGCCCGCGCCACCGGGTGCCGCAACACGGTAAAGCTCCGATGGCCCGGCTTGCTCCGCTTCCACTTCCGCAGGCTCTTCTGGTTCATCTGCGTCGGCAGCGTCTCGGCCGGCACGCCATCCAGCCCCGCCAGCCACTCCAGCACCTCCGCCTCCGGCCCGCCGCGCATCGGCATGAACAGAAGCGGCGCGCGCGCGCCGGTCACGAACCCCGGCACCGCCGGCCCGCGCCGCGGCTCGAAATTCGGCGTCCGGCTCAGGTTGAACCGGTCCAGCCCCGAAATCGACCGCTCCATCACGTCGAAATTCGACACCTTCTCCGACAGCGAACTGGGATTCTGTTTCTTCAGCGACTCGTCAAGCTTGTCCAGCCGCTCCTCCGACCCCAGGAACGCCGCCAGACCGTTCATCACCTCGACATCCTGCAGGTCTTCGTAATCGACATAGAACGCTGTCTGCCCGCTCACCTGCAGGCGGTTCATCAGGTAGACCTGAAACTCCTGTAGATCGGCGACATGCTCCTCGAATTCCCGCGCATCGAATGCGACCTTGCTGTCCTTTCGCCGCTTGACGTTGGTCAGCTTCCACTGCCCCGTCGCCTGCGCGATCTTGAACGACACATAGCTCTCGGCCGGGTTGCGGGTCAGGATGATCTTGGCACAGCGCGGATCGTCGAGACAGATATCCAGCACCCGCGGATCATGATCATGAAAGAACCGGAACCCGCCCATCCCCTCGGTCCGGTCCCGGATCGCCTCGATCAGCGCGCCCGGGTCCGCCTCCCGATCCGCTTGCGTCACGCCATGGATATGCGTGGTGTTCGGATAGCCGATGAAATGCGGGTTGAACGCCTCGCCATGACAGGTGAAGGCCTCGAACGCATTCAGGTTGCTCTCGAGGAAATTCGACCCCGTCCGCATCTCCGCGAACACCACGAAATAATCGAACCTGTCCGCCATCCCGCGCTACCGAACGAGGTAGGGTTTGCGTTTCGATTGCTGCGGCTCGTGCGGGCCATGCGCCACCGGGAAATCCCCCATCAAATAGGGGTGCATGCCCTGGTTCTTGAGGTTCTGAAGGAACTGGCCGAACCCGGTCAGGTCGGCCATCTTCGGCACCTCCGCCAAACCGCGCTGATACTGCTTTCCGATCTCGTCGATGACGGTCTGCAACGGCTCCATCGGGGCCTCGATGAACTCCGCCAGCGTCCAGATGCGAATCCGCGCCTTCGCCCATTCCGAGCGCAGCGCCTTAAGGTGCTCGCTCTCGATCTGCTGCAGCAGGGCGGCTTCCTTGCGTATGTCCGAAAAATTCTTGTTCGACTTGAACAGCGGAATGGCCCACGCGCCGGTGATCACCGAAACCTGCGCATTCGGGTCCTTGGCGATATCCCACTCGATTTCCTCGATGATGTCGCGCGGCCCGAACTGGAAACATTGCCGCTCGCCGCGCGTATTCCAGATCAGGTTGGTCAGGAACGCCCGCTTGTTGTAATCCCGCAGCTTCGCACTGTCGCTCAACGCACCGTTCATCACGTGCTGCCCGTCGGAATACTCCACCCTGTCTTCGGCGAACAGGTGCCCATGCACCCGCGCACCGGTCGCCTTGGTCAGCCACGGCTCGAAATTCTCGAACAGATCGCTGAACCCCTCGAACACCGAATACTGTGCACAGGTCAGCCCGCCTTCGCGCCCCGGCGCCGGAAACCGGCTCTGCATGTAAAGCCCCGGCCGCCCCCGTGTCCGCCGTTCGACGGCTTTCGAGAAGATACGGTCAATCTTGCCGGGGTTCGGCTCTGTCCGTTTCATTGCGCTGTCCTGATCGGTCAGGAACGCATCGTAGAGCCGGTTGGCAAACGGCCAGATCTTCCGCGCAACGAAGCAATCCGACCGCCGCAGAAGCTGCAGGTGATCGTCGTAGAAGATATGCGGCTTGCCCTGATAGTCGAACTTGGACAGCGTCAGCGACCGGCTTTCGATCTTGCGGGAATAGAGCCTTGCCAGCGTCTGGAAATAGCTCTCGTCCGGGATCCACACGCGCCGGAAATACCGGTCATAGGCCTTGCGCTCCGGATCCTCGAGAATGGCCGACAGCGTCTGCCGCGTCAGACACCACCACTGGCTGCCCATATGCGGCACCACGCCGTTGGGAATCTGCCGCTTGTAGCCCACCGCGCGCTGAAACTGCACGTACTTGTCGAACAGGTAGCGCTGCTGCCGCCACGAGAACGGAAAGCGCAGCGTGAACCGCTCCTGATCCAGCCCGCCGATCGTCCACGGCACATCCGCCGTCGTCGCGGACTCGATGAAATCCGTGGTTTGCCGGTCGGCGAGGTAGTCGATCAGCTCCTGCACCGGCCGAAGCGGAAGACAGGCGCCCGACGCAAGGTAGACATGCCGCACATCGGCAAACTCCGCCAGCATGGTCTCGCCCGCCGTCTGCGTCGCCGCCACAAGGCCCCAGGTGCCCCATTCGCACCGGTGCCGCTTGACGAACCGCACATCCTCCACGTCCGACATTGCCGTCACAAAGGCATTGTAAGTCTTCGCCGGCACGTTCCTGTCGACATGAAAAACGATCGGACAACCGGCCGCGGCCCAGTGCCGGGCGACCTGCTCGGCCCGATCGAACGCCGTATGAACCAGCATGATGATGCCGACGCTCATCGCCGAACCGCCCTTTCCCTCAAGCCCAGTTACCCTTTGACATCAGTCCGAGTATCTCTAGTTGCCGCCAGTTTATATATTTTTCCGACCAATTGCACCAAAGCTCCGGATTACGGTGAATATTTTCCGCGTAGGCCTTGTACTCCACGCTGCCCGAATAATGCTGCCGCCGCTTCAGCTCTTCCTCCGCCTTCGCCGGCAGCGTGTCGAGAAACTTGGTATGAAGCAGCACACCGCTCGCCTTCTCCCCGCCCCACTGGTCATAGGTCAGGTTCAGCCCCCGCGGCAAAAGCGTATGGGTCGAGCTGACATAGGCATAGCGCCGGTCCCACTTCACCAGCGGGATCTTGTTCAGCGCAGGCGCCTTCTTGGGCCGGTCGGGAAAGAACACGCGCGACCGCGGCCCGCCCTGAATCCACAGGTTCCAGTACCCCGGATTACGCCGGATCATGTAATTGCCGGGGTCGAACCACGCCGCAATCTCCACCGGGTCCTGCCCGGGGCGATAGTTCACCGCGTCGATCGGGCCCTTGGGATACATGTCCAGCAGCATCGCCCCGAACGACCGGATGCCCGAACTGTCCAGCCAGTCGGTCAGCGCCCGCACCGGCCGCGTGTCACAGAACGGGTAGACGAACAACTCATCGGGGTCGACCACCAGCGTCCAGTGCCCGTCGCCATGTTTCCGCTGCAGCCAGTTGAGCCAGTCGACGCCAAAGCGCGAGCGCTTGTAGCTGGCCTTCGTCGTCCACAGCGACACGTCCGGCTGCCCGGTCAGGAACTCGCGCCCGCCATCGTCGCTGTCATTGTCGACCATCAGGAAATGCGACACGCCCAGCTTGCGGTAATACTGAAGGAAATAGGGCAGGCGCACGTTCTCGTTCCGAAAGGTAGAGAACAGCAGGATATCACCGGGCTTGATCTGGCCGGTGCGGTCGCGCACCGACTTGACGGCGAAATGCTTGCGCCACGCCCTGATCTGGGCCCGCTTGCGGCGCAGCCGCATGATATATGATTGCCAAAGGCTCACTGCTTCCCGCCCCGCATTCGCGTCACCATGACGCCGGACCTTACGCCCCGTTCGTTAACCGAAGCCTGCTTGCTGCCAAGTGCCTGTAAACCGACGGGTCCCCCCGGCCCCGGCAAAGCGGCCCCCAAACCGTTTGCGTCACAATACGCAAGCGTCTGAAAATGGCAACAAATCAGGCGGGCGCGATGGAACATGATCAAATCCAGTTGCCCCGCGACATCAACCCCATCGCCTCAAGCTGCCGCCAGCTTGTCAGCTTCGTCGAGGCCTCGCACCACAAGTCGGGATTTTCGACAAGCGCATCATAGTAGGCACCATAAAGCTCGCTGTTGGCGAAATGCTCTCCCCTCTCCTTTTCCTCCGCCGATTTCTCCACGATCGTATGCAGAAACTTCGTATGCAGCAGCAGGCCCGAGGTCTCCTCCCCGCCCGCCTCGTCATAAACAAGGTTCAACTCGCGCGGAAGCAGCGCATGGGTGGAGTTGATATACACGTACCGCCGGTTCCACTTCACCAGCGGCACCTTCCCCATCGTCGGCGCCTTGCGCGGCTCCTCCGCAAAGAAGCACCGCGCCCTGACCCCGCCCTGAATCCACAGGTTCTGCTGCTTCGGCTGCTTCTGGATCATGTAATTCCCCGCATCGAACCAGCACAGCGCCTCGAACGGGTCCTCTCCCGCCCGGTAGTCCTGCGCCTTCACCGGCCCCTTGGGGTACATGTCCAGCATCAGCGTCCCGAAAGACCGCCGCCCGGTCCGCTCCAGCCACTCGATCAGCGCCGGCAGGGGCCGCGTTTCATGATGCGGATAGATCAGGATCTCGTCGGCATCGAGCGTCAGGCACCAATGCCCATGCGCATACCGGATCATCAGCCATGTCAGCCAATCCAGCCCGAAGCGCGACAGCCGGTAACTGTCAGGCGTCGACCACAGCGACACGTCGGGTTGTTGTGCAAGATACTCGCGCGTACCGTCATCGCTGGCATTGTCGACGAACAGGAAATGCTGCACCCCCAGCTTGCGATGATGCTCAAGGAAGAACGGAAGCCGCACCGCCTCGTTCCGCACCGTCGAGGCCGCAAGTATCGCGCCGGGCGCGATCTGCGCCGTCCTGTCGATCACTGCCTGCAACTGCCGCCGCTTTCGCAGCGCGCGGAACAACAGCCGCCGTCGCTTCAAGCGCAGCCTGTATCTCGTCGCCGCCTTCGCCAGCCAGCCCATCTTGCCCGATGTCCGTTTCCTGCAACCTCGGGGCCAGAATCGGCGTTATTTGTCGTAATGTCCAGTTTGGTGCCAGCGCCACGCATCCGCGATCATCTCGGCCAGCGTCGAGCGGGCGGGCTCCCAGCCCAGCTCGGCCTTGGCCCGGGTCGAGCCCGAGACCAGCTTGGTGCAATCCCCCGGCCGCCTTGCGCCCTCGATCACCGGCACCTCGCGCCCCGTGGTGGCACGAGCATGGCCTATCACCTCGCGCACGGTAAAGCCCGTGCCGGTGCCAAGGTTGAACACCCGGCTGCCGCGCTTCTCTTCTAACCACTTCAGCCCCAGCACATGCGCGCCCACCAAATCCATCACGTGCACGTAATCCCGGATACAGGTGCCGTCCGGCGTGTCGTAATCGGTGCCGAAGATCGTCAGCGCATCGCGCTTGCCCTCCACTGCATCCAGAACCAGCGGAACGAGATGCGTTTCGGGCTGGTGAAACTCACCCACCTCGGCCTCGGGGTCGGCACCGGCCACGTTGAAATAGCGGAAAATCACGCTCCGCATGCCATGCGCGGCCTCGAAATCCGTCAACACGTCCTCGATGGCGCGCTTCGACGCACCATAGGCGTTGATCGGATGCTGCACGCAATCCTCGTCCAGCACCACGTTGTCCTGATCGCCATAGGTGGCACAGGTCGACGAGAACACGACATCAAGACACCCCGCATCCACCGCCGCCTGCAACAGCGTCACCGATCCCGAGACGTTGTTGTCCCAGTAGATGCCGGGGTCGCGCATGCTCTCGCCCACTTGGCTCAGCGCGGCGAAATGCATCACCGCGCTGGGCTGGTAGGCCGCGAATACCTGTGCCAGCCGGTCACCGTCGCGCAGGTCGCCCCGCTCGAACGGCCCGAACTTCACCGCCTCTTCCCAGCCGGTGCACAGGTTGTCATACGTCACCGGCGTATAGCCTGCCGCCTTCAGGCACTTGCAGGCATGAGAGCCGATATACCCGGCACCGCCGGTAACAAGGATGTTCGTCAAACCACGTCTCCGCAGGCTACTGGGCGGCCTTCTCGGCGTGAACCACTTCGTTGAGAAACGCCCACAGATCGTCACGCAGATCGTCACGCGCCAGCGCAAAGGCCACCGTCGCCTGCAGGTAACCCGCTTTCGAACCGCAGTCGAACCGCTGCCCCTCAAAGCGGAAGCCATACACCTCGTCGCCATCTTCCCGCGCGTCGGCGATGGCATCGGTGAGCTGAATCTCTCCGCCCGTGCCGGCCTTCTTCTTGTTGAGCTGCTGCAGCACCTTCGGCGTCAGGATATACCGCCCGATCACCGCAAGGTTAGACGGCGCCTCGCCCGGTGCCGGCTTCTCCACCAGCCCCTTGGTCGACACGATCCGGCCCATATCCTCCTTCACATCCAGCACGCCATAAGAGCTCGCCTTTTCCTCGGGCACTTCCATCGCCGCAACGATGTTGCCCTGCGTCTCCTCGAACGCCTCGACCATCTGCGCGAGACAGGGCTTTTCGGCGGCAATGATGTCGTCCGGCAGGACCACGGCAAACGGCTCGTTGCCAATCAGCCGCCGCGCGCACCACACCGCGTGGCCCAGCCCCAGCGGCTTGGCCTGCCGCATATAGGCGATCTCACCGCTGTCCATGTCGGTGCTTTTCAGGATTTCCAGAAGATCGGTCTTGCCCGCCTTGCGTAGCTGCTGTTCAAGTTGCGGCGCGTTGTCGAAGTAATCCTCCAGCGCGCTCTTGCCGCGCGAGGTAACAAAGATGAACTCCTTGATCCCCGCCGCCCGCGCCTCGTCGATGGCGTATTGCACCAGCGGTCGATCGACCAGCGTCATGATTTCCTTTGGCACCGATTTGGTCGCCGGTAGAAACCGCGTTCCGAGCCCGGCGACCGGAAAAATCGCCTTCGACACCTTTTTACGCATGTGCAGCTCCTCGCTCTGATTTCGGGCCGTCTCTACACCAATTCGCGAAGGTGCACACGGGTCCGAAGTATTTTCATCTTTAATCAATAGTCCTTGGGCGAAATTTCTCTCAGTATGCCCGCCATTGGCCCACCCTTATGCGGCCATGCCTATAAACCGGGCTCAGGCAATGCCCATCGATTGCATCATTTCCTCGATCCTGTCTACATCTTCCGGGTTGTTCAGCTCCCAGAACTGTCGCCCGCGCGCCTCGACCTCGACACACAGCACCGTGTGACCGTTTTCCATGAATCGAAGCTGCTCCAGCCCCTCCAGATCTTCCAGCGGCCCGGTCTCCAGCCCCGGATAGCCGCGCAGCGCATCGGGACGGTAGGCATAGACGCCGACATGGTGATAAACTGGCGTCGGCTCGTCATCGCCATAGGTCCTGCCGGTATAGGGCACGACCTCTTTCGAGAAATAGAGCGCATGCCGGTCTCGCGTGAACACGGCCGTCGTCCCGCCAACGCGCCCCTGCGACCGGTCTTCCATGAAGCTGCGATGCGCCTTGCCGTCACAGACCAGCACCGGCGTCGCCACGTCCGCGCCCTCGTCGGCCCGCATGCCGACGATCAGCTCCTCCACGAACCACGGCGGCGTCAGAGGCGCATCGCCCTGCAGGTTCACGACGATATCGTAACCCCCGCCCAGCGCATCCAGCGCCTCGGCACAGCGTTCCGTCCCGTTCCGGCAGGCCTCCGAGGTCATCACCACCTCGGCGCCGAACCTTTCGGCCGCGTCGCGGATGCGGTCGTCATCGGTCGCCACCACGACCCGGTCGACCCCCTCCACGGCACGCGCCGCCAGCCAGCTCCGCTCGACCAGCGAGCGTTTCTCGCCGGTGGCCCCGGTCAGCTCCACCAGCGGCTTGCCCGGATACCGGGTCGACGCGTAGCGCGCCGGTATGACGATCAGCACGCCCATCAGGCGGGCTTCAGGTCCACGCCTGGCGCATAGGCGATAAAGAACGGGTTGGCATAGCCGTCCTTGCCATAGGTCAGCGGGCTGTGGTCATCGAATCGCACGACTTTGCCGCCGGCACCTTGAAGCACGGCATGGCCGGCGGCGGTGTCCCATTCCATCGTGCGCCCCACGCGCGGATAGAGGTCGGCCTCGCCCGTCGCCACCAGACAGAACTTCAGCGACGACCCCGCGCTTTTCGAATCCTTCACCGCGTACTTGTTGATGTAATCATCCGTCGCCTGATCCCGGTGCGATTTGCTCGCCACCACCATCAGCGCCGCGTTGTCGGCCTCCGAGACCCGAATGGGCGTCAGCGCACCGGGCGCGTCCTTGTCGAACGGGCCCGCTTCCTCCACCGCGCTACCATCGGCCAGCGTGTAGAACATCCGCTCCTTCGCCGGGGCATAAACGACGCCGCGCGTCGGCACGCCATCCTCGACAAACGCGATATTCACGGTGAAATCGCCGCGCCGGTGGACGAATTCCTTGGTCCCGTCCAGCGGATCGACGATCAGGAAGGTATCGGCCCTCTCGCTGTGCGACTCCGCCTGCTCCTCTGTCACCAGAACCACATCGGGAAACGCCTTGCGCAGCCCTTCCGAGATCAGCGCATCCGCCGCCTCGTCGGCCTCGGTCACCGGGCTGTCATCCGATTTCACCTTCACGTCGAAATCATCGGAATTGTAAATCTCCATGATCCTGTCGCCGGCTTCCAGCGCAAGGCGGCGGGCGACGGGTACAAAGTCGGAATAATTCAATGGGCTGCTCCGAATAAGGATGGGGCCGAGGCACGGCCATGTTGCTAGATCGATCGGCGCCCCTTATGATACGATCATAACGGGTCGGCAAGAAATCCGTGGCATATTTCGAGCAGTTTACAGGCGGCAGGACAGATGTTTCAGCAAACGAGACCGCGATCTTTCCTTAGATCCGCCTTTGCCATCGGCGAGCTGATCTATCACGCCACCGTCCGCAAGGTCCGCAGCACCCACAACAACGCCTTTCTCGCCATCGCCGTGAACATGCTTCAGGCGGTCGTTCTCGTCGCCGCATTCTACGTGATGTTCACCATCCTCGGCCTGCGCGGCGCCAAACTTCGCGGCGATTTCCTGCTCTACGTGATGTCGGGCATCTTCCTCTACATCACGCATGTGAAATCGGTCGGCGCGGTCTCGGGGTCGGAAACCTCCGCCTCGCCGATGATGCAGCATGCACCGATGAACACCATCATCTCCATCGCCGCCGGCGCCCTCAGCACGCTTTACATTCAGGCGCTGTCGCTGCTGACCATCCTCTTCGTCTATCACGTGGTCTTCAAACCCTACGATATCGACCAGCCGGTGCTCGCCTTCTCGATGTTCCTGCTGGCATGGTTCACCGGCTGTGCCGTCGGGCTGGTGCTGCTGGCGATCAAGCCGTGGTTCCCCACCTTTGTGTCGGTCTTCACGCAGGTCTACCAGCGCGCCAACATGATCGCGTCGGGCAAGATGTTCGTCGCCAACGCCCTGCCGCCGACGATGCTGATGCTCTTTGACTGGAACCCGCTGTTCCACTGCATCGATCAGGCGCGCGGCTTCGTCTTCATCAACTACTTCCCGCGCAACTCGAATATCGAGTATCCGATCATCGCCGCCATCGTGCTTATCATGCTGGGCCTGATGGGCGAATTCTACACCCGTCAGCATGTCTCGAGCAGTTGGGGCGCACGACGGTGAGGCGGGCGCTCCTCCTCTGCCTGTGTCTCTGGCTTGTTCCGGCGGCCGCCCCGGCTCAGACCCTGCCGGCGCTCTATGACGTCTCCGGCGTCGCGGCCAACGACACGCTCAATGTCCGCTCCGGCCCCTCGACCGATCACGCCGTGATCGCCAAGCTACCGCACGACGCCGCCGCAATCGAGGTGGTCGATTCCGACAAGACCGGCGAATGGGGCCTCATCAACACCGGCGAGGCGTCCGGCTGGGTCGCCCTGCGCTACATGGCCCGTCAGGCCGGCCAGCCCGACACCGGACTCGCAAACAACCTCGCCTGCTCGGGGACCGAACCGTTCTGGTCCTTCACCCTCACCCCCGACCGCAAGGCCGAGATGAGCCGCCCCGACATCACAGTGCCCTTCGCCGATGTCCTCGTCGTCCCCTCCGCCAACCGGCCAGACCGCCACGCGCTCTTCGCCGATGGCGGCGATACCGTGGTCACCGCCATGGTCGGCCGCAACCAGTGTTCCGACGGCATGTCCGACCGCGCCTATGGCCTCGGGATTGACCTGCTGGTCACCGACAAGACCGAGGTGAAGGTCTATTCCGGCTGCTGCTCGGTCGCCCCCTGATCCACCACTGGCTAATCCACCACCCGCAGCGTCAGGTTGATCCGCCCGCCCTTTGGCAACAGCGTCGAGGTGCCGAACCGGATCTTGTCCAGCCCGTGATACAGCAGCCTTGCCTCGCCCCCCATCACCACCACGTCCCCCGACCGAAGCCAGACCGATTGCGTCTTGCCGCCCCGCGTCTCGTTACCGATCCGGAACAGCCCCTCGTCGCCCAGCGACACCGACAGCACCGGCCAGCCGAAATCGGCCTCGTCCCGGTCCTGATGCATGCCCATCCGGGCCTCCTCCCCATAATAGTTCACAAGGCAGCAATCCGGCATCCGCTCCCCGCTCACCAGCGCCCTCCAGATCGCCAGCACGCTCTCCGGTATCGCCGGCCACGCCTGCCCCTCCGGATGCTGGCGCTCATACCGATACCCCTTCCGGTCCGAATACCACCCGTATTTCCCCGCCGAGGTCATCTTCACCCGCATCGGCTTGCCATAAGGCGTCATCGGCGAGAACAGCGGCGCCACCCCCGCCACGCCCCGGATATCCTCCACCACCCTTTCCTGCCCCTCGCGGTCCAGAAACCCCTCGTAAACTTCCACGCCCCTGATCGTCTGTGTCGCCTGCATCGCGCCCTCCGGTCCGATTCCGCGTCCTTCCTACCGCAGTTGATCCAATTTTGCAGGTTACGCCACGCAGCGGCGCTTGCAGGGCGCAACCGGCCTGCCTATATACGCCCGGAAGCGCAGGACGGGCCTCGCCCGGTCTGCCCGAGTATCGGGGCCGGATGCCATAAAGGGTCCGGTCATCGTTGAAATCGCCTTAAGAAGAAGGGATCGAAAAAACATGTCCAAAGTGATTGGTATTGACCTCGGCACCACCAACAGCTGCGTCGCCCTCATGGATGGCAGCCAAGCCCGCGTGATCGAGAACTCGGAAGGGGCACGGACAACCCCCTCCATCGTCGGCTTCACCGAAGACGAACGCCTCGTCGGCCAGCCGGCCAAGCGTCAGGCGGTCACCAACCCCGAAAACACCGTCTTCGGCGTCAAGCGCCTCATCGGCCGCCGGGTCGACGACCCGGATCTCGCCAAGGACAAGAAAAACATGCCGTTCTCCGTCATCGACGGCGGCAATGGCGACGCATGGGTCTCTGTCCGCAACGAGAAATATTCGCCGTCGCAAATTTCCGCCTTCATCCTCGGCAAGATGAAGGAAACCGCCGAAAGCTATCTCGGCGAAGAGGTGACGCAGGCCGTCATCACCGTGCCCGCCTATTTCAACGACGCCCAGCGTCAGGCCACCAAAGACGCCGGCAAGATCGCCGGCCTCGAAGTGCTGCGGATCATAAACGAACCGACCGCCGCCGCGCTGGCCTACGGGCTCGACAAGCAAGAAACCCACACCATCGCGGTCTATGACCTTGGCGGCGGTACCTTCGACGTGACCATCCTCGAGATCGACGACGGCCTCTTCGAAGTCAAATCCACTAACGGCGACACGTTCCTCGGCGGTGAAGACTTCGACATGCGCATCGTCAACTACCTCGCGGACGAGTTCAAAAAGGAACACGGCGTCGATCTCACGCAGGACAAGATGGCCCTGCAACGCCTGAAAGAGGCGGCCGAGAAAGCCAAGATCGAGCTGTCGTCGTCCTCGCAGACCGAGATCAACCAGCCGTTCATCTCGATGAGCTCGAGCGGCCAGCCCCTGCACATGGTCATCA
>JAVJTX010000081.1:0-40448 GCA_040220035.1 Roseovarius sp.
GCCGCGCGGCAAGGTGATGGGCGGCTCCAGCTCGATCAACGCCATGGTCTATGTCCGCGGCCAGCCCGAGGATTTCGACGAATGGCGCGCCATGGGCAACCCCGGCTGGGGCTGGGACGACGTGCTGCCCTATTTCCGCAAATCGGAAACCAACGACCGCGGCGCCGATGACTGGCGCGGCGGCGACGGGCCGCTGCATGTCTGCACGATGGACCGCGACCTGCACCCGCTCTGCGCCGATTTCATCAAGGCGGGGGAGGAGTTGCAATTCCCCCATAACCCCGATTTCAACGGGGCGCGGCAGGAAGGCGTCGGCACCTACCAGAACACCGCCAAGGGCGGCATGCGCATGTCCGCCGCGCGCGCCTATATCCGCCCGGCCCGCAAGCGCGCCAACCTGCGCGTCGAAACCCACGCCCATGCCACACATCTTCTTTTCGAGGGAAAACGCGCCACCGGCATCGCCTATCGCCAGCGGGGCACCCACAAACAGGCCCGCGCCCGCCGCGAAATCATCGTCGCCGCCGGCGCGGTCAACTCGCCGCAACTCCTGCAACTCTCGGGCATCGGCCCCGGCGCCGAGCTGCAATTCCACGGCATCGAAATGGTCCATGACAGCCCCGGCGTCGGCCAGCACCTGCAAGACCATCTGGGCATCGACTACCTCTTCCGCTCCCGCCTGCCAACGCTCAACCAGCAGCTCGGGCCATGGTACGGCAAGCTCTGGCACGGCGCCCGCTACATCCTCACAAGGCGCGGCCCGCTCTCGCTCGGCGTCAATCAGGCGGGCGGCTTCGTCCGCACCCGGCCGGGCCTGTCAAAACCCAACATGCAGCTTTTCTTCTCACCCGTCAGCTACACCAAGGCCGTGCCCGGCAAGCGTGCCCTGATGAACCCCGATACCTTCCCCGGCATCCTCCTAGGCGCCCAACCCACGCGCCCCACCAGCCGCGGCCACATCGCCCTGCGCTCGCCCGATCCGCTCGACGCGCCCCGCATCTTCCCCAACTACCTCGCCACAGATGACGACGTGCAAGACATGCTCGAAGGCTCGAAACTCATGCGCCGCTTTGCCGAAACCCCGGCCTTCCAGCGGATCATCGAGGCCGAGATCACCCCCGGTCCGCAGATCCGGACCGACGCGCAGTTCATCGACGATATCCGCCGCCGGGTCTCCACCGTCTTCCACCCGGTCAGCACCTGCCGCATGGGGCCGGACCCGGCGACCGACGTGGTCGACGCCCGCCTCCGCGTCCACGGCATAGACGGCCTGCGCGTGGCCGACGCCTCGGTCTTCCCCACGCTCACCTCCGGCAACACCAACGCGCCGGTCGTAATGCTGGGCGAGAAGGCGGCGGATATGGTGCTGGCCGATCAAGCGTGAAGGGCAGGGGGGCAGGGCGCACCCGCGCGGAACAAAGGGCTTCAGCCCGCCGCGCATCGGCGGGCCGTTCCCACGGCACGGCGATTTGGCAGGTGAAGTGCCACGCTCGTGGGTTGGATGTACTCGGCAGAAATAAAGCGACAGCTACAACCGTCGGCTCGCCGCACCACGGCCCGCCGATGCGCGGCTCCTCACCGTACTGAAATCGTCATGCCCGCCTGTTCCGCAACCTTCAGAACCGCGCCCAGATCCGGCTCGGATGGCGTTGGCAATGTCGTCTGGTCGTCCGGAAGCGGCCTGCCGATGCCGGTAAAGAAGGATTTGTGCATATGTCCGGGCGCGTTCAGGATGAGCAGCCGCGCCGGGCCATCGCCAATGGCCTGAAATGCATGGGTCTCACCGTCGGGAATTGCTACGAAATCGCCGGGGCCGGCAAGTCTGTCCGTGCCGCCGATATTGAAGGCAACCTGCCCTTCAAGGATGAAGAAGCCCTCGGTCTCACCGGCATGGTGGTTTGGCGGCGCACCTGCACCCACAGGCACGAGGCATTCAACGAGACAATACTTTCCGTCGGTCTCTTCCGGAAAGGCATGGAACTTCAACAGAATATTCAAGACATCATAGGTGCGCGGTTGCGTTGCCATGTCGGCATTCCTTGTTTGCAGCGGTTCTGTCTTTATGATACACATGTCTCAAAATAAGACAATAGTCTCATAAAATGCAGCTGACGGATTCCGCAATGCCCAAGACCAAAGGCCGATCCACACAACGCGCCCGCACGCGTCAGGCCATTCTGGATGGGGCCCGGCAACTGCTTTCGGAAGGCAAGACCGTAACCGTCGCCGCCGCCGCCGCCGAAACCGGCATATCCAAGGCAACCAGCTACCGTTATTTCTCCGACGCCGATCTCCTGGTGGCAGAAGCTGTTCTGGATATCGCGGTGAAGCCTTACGACGCCGTTATCAGCGGGGCCCCGGACCTGCGCGGCAAGCTCAAGGCGATCTGCCTCTACTTCCTTGATCTTGCGCTGGAGAATGAACCCGAGTTTCGGCAGTTCCTCGCGGCCTCAATGCGCGCATGGTCCGCTGACAGCAAAATGGCCGTGCGGGGTGGTCGCCGCGTCAGCATGTTTCACCGTGCGTTGTCGGAACATGAAACCGGCCTGAGTGAGGACCAGAAGGAAACGCTTGTCTGCGGCCTGTCGGCGTCGACTGGAATGGAAGCATTGATCGCGTTGATCGATGTCGCCGGTGCAAGTCCGGACCGAGCCCGAGATGTGGTCAGTTTCATGGTCGATGCGATGCTCGACCGAATGCTCTGATCTGCGCTGCCGTCCCGCTTTGACGGTCAGGCGAGCCTGCCGCCGGGCTGTTGCGCCGCCCCCCACATCTCGCGTGTTGCACGCGGGTCGCCACATCAACCCCCGCCTTCACAGACCCCGAAACCGACGCGATACCGACGAAATACCGACGTGATACCGACGTTGGGAACCCTGTAAAACAACGCCGTTCACCAACGAATCGTCGCCCCTCAATACCGCGTCCGGAACAGCCCCCGTTTCTCGTAAACCTCCGCCGCCTCTTCCACGAGCCCGGCCAGCTCCTCCGCCCCGTACGCGTCCCGAAGCCCCTGAGCCGCCTGCAAAAGCGCCTCTTTCGACGCCGCCCGCCCGGGCCGGAGCAACTCGTAAACCTCCATCACCTCCGCCTGCGGCACCCGCGTCATCTCCGCCGCCCGCTCGAAATTCCGCCCCAGCGCCGCCCGCCCGGCAGCCCGCGAAATCTCGGCCTGCTGCATCAGCGCCTCGGGCGTGATCCGCAGGTCTTCCATCTCCAACTCACCGCTCAGAACCGCGTCGATCGTCAGCGCGTCCAGCGGTTTGCCGCGATGGCCCGAGACCCGCTCGGGGCATTTCTCTGCCAGCGGATAATCCTTTGTTCCAAGGGGCTTATCGGTCATCTTTGTCCATCCAGAAAGGTGATCTCCATCTCCTCGGGCGACGCGTTGTTCTCGCACATCTTCGTCTCGATCGCATAGGTCAGCGCCACCCGCGCATGAAACCGCGCCCCCAGCGCCTCGCCCTGCGTGGGCACCACCACCGGCGCGGGCAACTCGCCCCGCGCATATTCCGCCGCGTTGGCGCCAAGCGCCCGGTAATGCTCCAGATGCGTCACCGGCGCGTTCGAGAAAAGTTCGAGATTGTTATGCGGCAGCCGGTCCTTGTGATGGATCACCGCCGTCCCCTTCGACTGGATACCGATCCCGATCCCCGACCCCGACAACCGCGCCGCACTCAGGCCCAGAAAAGACGTATCCGCCGTATGCCGGATGCGCAAAACCCGCATCCGCCCGCCGCCCGCCTCGATCCCGTCCCGCAACGCCCGCAACACGGCACTCAACGGGTGCCCCGCCAGCGTCCGGAAAATCTTCGTGCCAAAACCGGGACTTACGCCCACGACAACCTCGCCCGCATCCTCGCCGCGCGTAGCCGGGCCCATCGTCCGATACTCCACCGCCCGCGCCTCTCCGGCCTCGCTCGCCGCCTCCCGCCGGAGCACCTCCTCGCGGTCCAGAACGTTCCGGATCGCCGCCAGCTCCGCCCGCCGCGCATCGCTCACGCGATAGCCGGTGCCGGGGCCGGTATAGTCGTTCGGATCGTTGACCGCGCTGAGCACATGCCCGTCGCGAATGATCGCCGAGGTCTGCAAATAATCCCCCGAAACCCGTAGTTTCACGAGGAAAAGCAGGTTCTCCGCCTCCACCCGGAACCCGCCATTATGCAGCGAGCGGATCACGTCGATCACGGTGATCCCCCTGCTGCTGATCTTGTCGCTGATCACGGCCACGTCGCGCGGCGCAAAACTTTCCGTGTCGTTCGATCCCGACGCCACCGCCACCGAGCGCTTCATCACCTCCGTCGGCTCCGCCAGCCCCAGATCCTTCAGCACATGGCTCAGCGCATCCACCGCCCGCCGCCGCAAATCCAGCGCCCCGGCATCCTCGATCGGGGTCAGCCCGCCATCCGCCTCGAAATCCCGTTGCAGAACAAGGAATTCCTCCAACTCCTCGCCGTTGAACGAGGACGGGTTGAACGAGTTGTCATACTTCAGAATGCTCCCGAACCCCGAACAAATCAGGTCCGATCCCCCGATCAGAAAGGGCAGCACCTTCGCCGCCACCCGCATCTCGGATTCCGAATGCCGCGCATCGTTGCCCGAGGCGCATTCAAGGTCCAGCCACACCGCCAGCAGGTTCTCCGCCCAGATCTCCCGCACCCCGCCGGGTATGGACGACGCCAACGGCGCCCCGTCGATCCCGCCATTCTGCGTGCCTTGCGACCCCATCCCGCGCTGCAAACACAGGCACCGCGCCTCCAGATACAAAAGCGATTTCGCCTCGTGATACCCCATCAGCAATTCCGACGCCGCCCCCGAGGTACAGCGCATCTTGATGCCCCGCGACGCATAAGCCGCCGCCAGCCACGCTTTCGACCAAGGCGTATCGTCCCCGTCGACAAAGGCGCTTTCCGTGCCATAGACCGACACCGTCTCGGCATAGGAGGTGAACCCCGCCATGCCGATCTCCAACTCCTCGGCCTCTTCGCTGGAGCACTGGAACAGCGTCCCCGCCCGCCCAACGACCGACCCCACGCAACAGGCCAGCGCGTTCGACCACGAATTCCGCGCCACCCGCATTGTCGTTTCGATCTCGTCGAACCCCAGCGCCACGGCAATCGCCGCATCCGCCGCCAGTTGCAGCGGATCATCCTTCGCATTGGTCACATGCGCCTGATTTCCCGGCGTTTTCCGCGCCCGCATCTTGGAATAGGCGAAGGCGATTTCCATCGCATTCAACTGCGCCACCGCCTCGGCCAGCTTCGCGGGCGTCAGCCCCCGCGCAAGCCGCACCAACTCCTCGCGCGGCACGTTCATATCCACCAGCATCCGCGCCAGTTGCTCCGACGGGATGGCCATCGCCTCTTCCGCCACCGCCCTGTCGAGGTGATGCGCGGCGATGAAGGCATCGATCATGTCGAACTCCGCCGCCGGTATGCCATCCATCGAGGCGACCCGGCCGGCCTCCACCGTCAGGCCCGGCTTGGGGTCGGCGGCCCCGGCAAAGGCCGAGAACCCGTTCTCCGGGTCCTCCACCGCGAACTGGTCAAGCCGCAGCGGCCTTGCATCCCAGTCGTCGAACCGTTTCCAGCGGTTGGCATCGTAACTGTTGCTCATGGCGCGCGGCACCTCCCTGTGCCTTAAGAAATCGTTCAGCCGGCGATTATATTCGCCTGACTCTGCCGGATCGCATCCCACAGGGGCGGCGGCGGCCGCTCGTCGGTGATCAGCGTCAGGTTCGGTTTCCAGTCGATGATCCGCTGCAGCGAGCGGAACCCGAATTTCGACGCATCGGCAAGGATCAGCGCCTCGTCGGCCGCCTCGATCATGGCAGAGTAGACCTGACCGGCATGCAGCAACGCCTCGCTCATCCCCTCTTCATCGACGCCCGAGGCGCCGGTTATGGCGATCGGCGTGCGGAACTGCTTGATGCATTTGATCGTCTCGGACCCATAGACCAGCCCCTCTCGCGGCTCGACGATCCCCGGCAGCGACATCACCTGTATCAGCGGGTTGACCGAAAGCTCCGTCGCGATGCTGAAGGCCGGGGTCAGAACCGTCAGCGGCCGGTCGATCGCCCGCAGGAGGCGCGCGAAATGCAGCGTCGTCGCGCCGCCGCTGATGAACAGGCTGCCCGCATCGCCGATCCGCTCCAGCGCGCGCTGGGCGATCTGCTCGCGTGCCTTGATATGCAGTTGCAACCGCTCGGCCAGCGCCGGTTCGAACGCCTTGGTGCGCACCGCGCCGCCATAGGTCCGCTTGATCCGCCCGGTCTCGTCCAGCTCGCTCAGGTCGCGCCGCACGGTTTCGCTCGACACGCTCAGCTCCTCCGCCATCTCCGCCACCCGGATCGAGGGGTTCACCTCGAGGATGCTGAGAATCTGGTCATGTCTTTGTGTTTTCTTAGACATTTCGCGGTGGTCGCCCTGCTGAATTGCACGCAATATACGGGAGTTGCCTCAAAAATCTAAGATAAAATGACCGAAGTCGGTCAAAAAATGTTGTGGCACGTTAATTTCCTGCTAATCTCGAGGTGATCTGCAAAGGGGAATCGCGTGTTCAACTACGGTTACTTTTCCTTCGACTCGAAGGACGACCTCCTCAAAAAGGCCGCGGAGTACTGGAACCCCGGCAAGGTCAGCTTCTGGACGGAGGCCGGCACGCCGATGGTCATCGACCGGCGCGAGGGCTATTTCCTCTATGACATGTCCGGCAAGCGCCTGATCGACCTGCACCTCAACGGCGGCACCTACAATTTCGGCCACCGTCATCCGGAACTGGTCGATGTGCTGAAATCCGGGCTCGATTATTTCGACATGGGCAACCACTGGTTCCCCTCCGTCGCCCGCGCGGCATTCGCCGAAAAGCTGGTGAACACCGCGCCCCACATGAAATACGCGATCTTCGGGTCCGGCGGCGCCGAGGCGGTGGAAATCGCCCTGAAAACAGCGCGTTACGCCACCAAGCGGCGCAAGATCGTGTCGATCGTCAAGGGCTATCACGGCCATTCCGGCCTCTCTGTCGCCACCGGCGACGAACGCTTTTCCAAGATCTTCCTGTCGGACAATCCCGACGAGTTCCTTCAGGTCCCCTTCAACGATGTGGACGCCCTCGAACAGGTGCTCAAGAACCGCGACGTGGCCGGCTTCATCGTCGAGACCATTCCGGCCACCTACGGCTTCCCGATGCCCGATGACGGCTACCTCAAGGCCTGTCAGGACCTGTGCCGCAAATACGGCACCAAGTTCATCGCCGACGAGGTCCAGACCGGCCTGATGCGCACCGGCGTCATGTGGGGCTGGCAGGGCTACGGCGTGACGCCCGACATGTTCGTCTGCGGCAAGGGGCTGGGCGGCGGCATCTACCCGATCAGCGCGTGCCTCACGACCGAGGAATGCGGCCAGTGGCTGGTCGAGGATGGCGCGGCCCATATCTCCACCTCCGGCGGCGCCGAGCTTGGCTGCCTCGTCGGCCATCACGTGATGGAGATGCTGCAACGCCCCGAGGTCGTCTCGAACGTCCATTTCGTGTCCGAATTCTTCTCACAGGCCATGGCCGAGATGATGGAGCGCCACAGCGACATCTTCGTCGGCGTCCGCCAGCGCGGCGTCGTCCTCGGGTTGGAATTCGACCACCCCGAAGGCGCCGTCGCCGTCTCCCGCGCGCTTTATGAAAACGGCGTCTGGGCGATCTTCTCCTCGCTCGACAAGCGGGTGCTGCAATTCAAGCCCGGCGTCGTGCTCGACGTCGACACCTGTCAGGAGATCATGGACCGTTTCGACGCCGCCATGCCCCGCGCCCGGCAACTTCTCAAGACCATGAGGCGCGCGGCATGACCGAACACGCGACTTTCGACGCCCCCCGCCTGTCCGTCCCCGACCGCGCGCTCTCCCGCGCCCGTATGAAAGTGGGCCGTGCCGCATGGGCTGCCCGCTACTACAAGGATTTCAGCCGCGAGGCCGTGCTGGCCATCGCCGAGGCCGTCGCCAAGGCAGGCCACGACAAGGCCGCGCAATTCGCGGATGAGGCCGTCTCGGAGACCGGCTTCGGTGTGGTCGAACACAAGACCATCAAGAACAAGCTCTGCACCCACGAGCTGCTCGACTTCTACCGCGATCTCGACCTCGTCACCCCCCGCGTGAACGAGGCCGCCAAGATCGTCGAACTGCCCAAACCGGCAGGCGTGGTCTTTGCGCTGGCCCCGGCCACCAATCCGGTCGCAACCGTCTATTACAAGGCGATGCTCGCCATCCTCAGCCGCAACGCCATCGTCCTCAGCCCGCACCCGGCGGCCAAGAAAGTCTCCGCCGCCGCCGCCCAGCATCTGGCGCAGGCCGCCGAGGCCGCAGGCGCCCCCGCGGGCCTCATCCAATGCGTCGAGGATCCCTCGATCCCGCTGGTGCAGGACATCATGTCCTCCGACCGCATCAATGTCATTCTCGCCACTGGCGGCACCGCCATGGTGCGCGCGGCCTATTCCTCGGGCAACCCGGCGATGGGCGTGGGGCCGGGCAATGCCGTGGCCTATATCGACCCCTCCGCCAAGGTCGACGCCGCCGCCCGCTGCCTTGTCGAAAGCAAGGCGTTCGACAACTCCGTGCTCTGCACCAATGAAAGCGTGGCGCTGACGCTCGAATCCAATCGCGGCAACATGGAACGCGCCCTGCGTTCCGCCGGGGCGCATGTCTGCAACGAGGCCGACACCGACCGCCTGCGCGATTATCTCTTTACCGACAAGGGCTTCAACCTCGAAGCCATTGGCAAAAGCGCCACCTGGATCGCCGAGCGCGCGGGCCTGCGGGTGAATCCCTCGACCAAGGTGCTCGTCCCCGTCGTGGCCACCCCGGGGCAGGATGACCTGCTCTTCCGCGAAAAGCTCTGCCCGGTGCTGACCCTGACGGCTGCCACCGATTTCCAGCAGGCGCTGACCTTCGCCAAGCACACCGCAAAGCGCGGGGCAGGGCACTCCGCCGCCTTCCACGGCGAGGACAACGACCGCCTGATCGCCTTCTCGCAAGGCGTTCCGGTCTACCGCGTCGTGGTCAACGCCCCCTGTTCCCAAGGCGCCGCGGGCTTTGCCACCCACCTGCCGCCCTCCTTCACCATCGGCACCGGCTTTGCCGGGCGCTCCTCCATCGGGGAAAACCTCGGGCCACAGCACCTCGTGCAATGGACCCGCATCGCCTATGCCAAGGATCTGCCCGCGAACCTTGCCGGGATCGACCTCTCCGCCGTCTCCTCGGGCCGCGCGGCCCCCAAACCCGCCGCACCCCCGTCTGAGCCCGCACAATCCTCCGGCGATGTCAGTCGCGACGAGCTGCGCCGCCTCATCCTCGAAGAACTCCGCAGCCTGAAGGGGGGCGAGGCATGACCGAACTCCGCGCCTCGATCTTCATCGACCAGCTTCAGCCACAGACGCTGGCCTATATCTCCACATGGATGCGGGGCACCCTTCCGCGCCTGCGCATGGCCGCCCAGATCGTCGAGATCGCGCCGGGCCTCGATGTCGAGGCGCTGACCGACACGGTGCTCAAAAGCGCCGAAGTCCATGCCGGCCTTCTGGTGGTCGAGCGTCAGTTCGGCACGCTGCAATTCCATTCCCGCTCGACGGCAGAGGTCCATTCCGGCGCCGCCGCCATTCTCGAAGCGCTGGGCAAGACGGCCAATGACGTGGCCCCGCCCAAGATCCTCGCCTCCAAGCTCGTCACCAACGTCGATGATCAGCACGCCTTCCTGATGAACCGCAACAAGCTGGGCTCGATGGTCCTTGGCGGCGACAGCATCTACCTGCTCGAATGCCAGTCGGCGGCCTATGCCATCCTCGCCTGCAACGAGGCCGAGAAAGAGGCGGACGTCAAGCTGATCGACATGCGGATGATCGGCGCCAATGGCCGGCTCTACCTTGCCGGAACCGAAGCCGACGTACGCAACGCCAGAAACGCGGCCGAAGGCGCGTTACGTGATGCAGGAGCGTCGTGATGTCAGCCCTCAGGGACGAAATTCGCGCCATCCTGCGCGAGGAAATCGCTGCGCTGCGCTCCGAGGCGGGCCATGCGCCGCCCGCGACGGAACAGGTGCGCATCACCTCGGGGGCCGACCTCACCCGCTTTGCGCAGGACCTGCTGCACCGCGCCTCAGAGCCGGGCTTTGCCGACCGGGTGTCGCGGGGCGATCTGGTGTTCGAGCTGACCACGCCCACACCCGCCCCTGCGGCCGCTTCCATGCCGATCGTCACCGCCCCGGCCCGCAAGGCACCGGACCGGCTGGAAAAATCGCTGATCACCGAGCGCGACATCAACGCGCTCGCCCCCTCCGCCCGCAGCCTGCGCATCGCCTCGACAAGCCGGCTCACCCCGCTGGCGCGGGACGAGGCACGCCGCCGTGGCATCCGGATCGAAAGGGATAAGACATGATACAAGGCCGTGTCACAGGAAAGGTCTGGTCGACCCGTCGCGTGCCCTCGCTCCCGCGCGGGGCGCTGCTCGAGGTTCAGACAGACGGCGGCGGCAAGCTCATCGCCTTCGACCCGCTGGGCTGCGACATGGGCGAGACGGTGCTGATCACCCAAGGCTCGGTCGCCGCCGGCTACTTTCAGGGGCAAACCGTGCCCGTGGACGCGCTGATCATCGGCTCCATCGACGAAACCAAATAACAGTCAACCATGAAGGAAATCACGCATGGCTAATCTCGCAATCGGAATGATCGAAACCAAAGGCTACGTGCCCGCGCTTTCCGCGGCCGACGCCATGGTCAAGGCGGCGAACGTGGAAATCGTGGCCCGCAACGAGGTGGGCGGCGGTCTCGTCTCCGTCGTCGTCAAGGGCGACGTGGGCGCCGTCAAGGCCGCCACCGAAGCCGGCGCCGAAGCCGCCAGCCAGGTGGGCGAAGTGACCGCCGTGCACGTCATCCCGCGCCCGCATGCCGATCTCGGCAAGCATTTCTCGGCTGCGGCCGTCTCGAAGTAACCGCGCGATGTCGCAGGGGGAACCGACCGGACCATGACAGAGCTTCGCGTATATCTGCCGATCGAGGATCTTCAGCCGCAATTCGCGGCCTATCTCTCCTCCCCCCTGCGGGCGCGGGCCTATCCGCCCTTCCGCGGGCAGAACTCGCTGATCATCGAGGTGGCCCCGGCGCTCAGCATCCACCGCATCGCCGATCTGGCGCTCAAGGTGGCCCCGGACATGGAGCCGGGCATCCTGTTCACAGAGCGTCAGTTCGGCCTGCTGGAACTCCACGCCGACGAGATGAAAGACCTCGATGCGGCGGGCAAGGCGATCCTCAAGGGCATCGGCGCCAAGGCCACCGATCAGCTGGCGCCCAAGGTCCTCTATCACGACATCATCGAGGATCTCTCCGACCAGCACGCGATCATCCTCAACCGCTCGCGCGACGGCTCGATCCTCGTGCCGGGCGTGGCGCTGCTGATTTTCGAGATGACGCCGGCGCTGTTTGCCTGCGTCGCCGCCAACGAGGCCGAGAAGGCCGCGCCCAATGCGGTGATCAACGATGTTCAAATGATGGGCGCCACGGGCCGTATTTTCATGTCCGGCAGCCTGAAAGACATGCAAACCGCTAGAGATAAGATCACCGACACGCTAGAAAAAATAAAAGGCCGCTCCGCCTGAACGGGGCGCAAAAAACCAAACCAACCAACCGGAGGTATAATAAAATGTCCAACAGATTATCCAGAAGACAATTCGTGGGCCGCTCGGCGGCCCTTGCCGGCCTGACAGCCGCAGGCCCACTCAGCCCGGCCTTCGCGGCCCGCAGCGACCGGATGAATATCCTGTGCTGGGAAGGCTACAACTCGGACGAGGTGCTCGGGCCGTTCCGCGACGCGCACCCCGATGCCACGGTCCGTGCCGAAAGCGGCACCTCCGACCCGGACATGATCAACAAGCTCCGCGCCGGCGAAACCTCGGTCTGGGACCTGATCAACGTCAACCAGCCATGGGCGCGCGACCGGCTCTATCCCGAGGGGCTGATCAAGCCGCTCAACAAGGATCGCTTCCTGCCGTATTTCGACAAGATGCTGCCGTCCTTCAAGAACCCGCCTTACGAGCTGTCCTTCGCCGATGATGGCGAGCTGATCGGCATGCCCCAGCGCTATGGCCCGTTCAGCTTTGTGGTGAACACCGACGTCATCAGCCGGGAAACCGCCGAGGATCAGGGCTGGAACCTGTTCCTCGATCCCGACATGCAGGGCCGCTACGGCGTTCTGACCTACGACAACTGGAACGTCATGCACATGTGCCTGACCGCCGGCCTCAACCCGTTCGAGCCGATCGAGGGCGAGGATGTCGAGAAGTTCCGCGAAACCGCCAAGACGATCTTCGGCGGCGCCAAGCTGATGACCGACGATCTGGTGGCGATGAACACCGCGCTCATCAACGGCGAGATCGACGCCTACTTCACCGGCGGCACCTACACCGCCTCGCCCGCGCGCTATGACGGGGCCACCAATGTGCGGGCCATCACGCCCCGCACCGGCCCGGTCGACGGCAAGGGCGGCGTGGTCTGGATCGAGCTGACCTCGCTGGTCAACAACCCCGACCCCAGCGATCTGGCGCAGGACTTCCTCGAATTCGTGCAGTCGCCGGAAATCTCCAAGGCCGTCGCCTTCACCGAGGGCACCTACAACCCGGTCAGCCAGATGGGCGACGAGGCGGGCATGTCCCTCTTCGACGAGGAGGAACTGGACGCGATCCAGATGGACACCCTCGCCGAAGAGATGGAGCGCTCGCTCGATTATCAGGTGGTGGCCTCCTACGACACGCTGATCGACATCTACACCGAAGAACGTCGGTCGTGATCCGGCTGGTCCCGGCGCCAATGGTGCCGGGGCCATCCGCCAGAAATTCCAGTTTCCAAGGGTAGAGCATGGATTCCTCGCCATTCCTGCGCCTGCGCGGCGTCGTGAAATCATTCGGAACGTTTACCGCACTCGACAATATCGACCTCGATATCAACGAGGGCGAATTCTTCACGATCGTCGGTCCCTCGGGCAGCGGCAAGTCGACCCTCATTCGCCTTCTTGTGGGGATGGATGACCTGACCTCGGGCGAAATCCGCCTCCGCGATCAGCGCATCGACGACACGCCCGCCAACCTGCGGCCCACCTGCATGGTGTTCCAGTCGCTGGCGCTCTTCCCGCACATGACCGTGGGCCAGAACATCGAGTTTCCGCTCAAGCTGCGCAAGGAAGCGCCCGCCGCCCGCAAGGCCAAGGCGCTTGAACTGCTCGACCTCCTGCGCCTGCCGCAAAGCTATTACGACAAGCGCATCTCGCAATGCTCGGGCGGCGAGAAACAGCGCGTGGCGCTGGCCCGCGCACTGGCCTTCGACCCCGAGATCCTGTTCTTCGACGAACCCCTCTCGGCGCTCGACTACCGCCTGCGCAAGACGCTCGAGAAAGAGCTGAAAGACCTGCACGCCCGCACCGGCAAGACCTTCGTCTACATCACCCACTCGCTGGAAGAGGCGATGGTCATGTCCGACCGCATCGCCATCATGAAGGAAG
Organism: Roseovarius sp.; assembly: GCA_040220035.1. Classification (GTDB taxonomy): domain Bacteria; phylum Pseudomonadota; class Alphaproteobacteria; order Rhodobacterales; family Rhodobacteraceae; genus Roseovarius. The sequence goes on from JAVJTX010000081.1 coordinate 13,523, forward strand.
GCCGGATCGAACAGATCTCCGAGGCCGACGAGATCTACGGCGCCCCGGTCAGCCGCTTCGTGGCCGAGTTCATGGGCGAGGTGAACCTCTTCAACGTGACCACCGGCGGCGACGGCGCGGTCTCCAGCGACGTGCTCACAGTCCGCCCCGGCGCGACACTGGCCAAGGCGCAATCCGGCGTCACCGGCCTGCTGATGGTGCGCCCCGAATATCTCCGCTTCGCCGATGACGGCAACAGCCACGATTTCACCCTCACCGGCACGCTGCACGGCGAATACGCGCTGGGCTCGCGCATCCAGTACGAGATCGAAACCTCCGCCGGCATGGTCACCGTCGAGAAACTCCGCGAGGACCGCCGCGCCATTGCCGAGGGCGAGCAACTCACCGTCGGCTTCAACGCCGCCAACACCCATTTCATCGACGAGGCCGCATGAAGACCCTCGACCGCAGACTGGGGCTGTTTTCGGCCCTGCCGGTGACCCTGCTGATGGTGCTGGCCTTCCTCGCGCCGCTCGTCGTCGTGGCGATCTTCTCGATCATGCCGCCCAAGGTCTTCTCGCTGGCCAACACGCCGGATTTCACGGCCTACGCGGTGTTCTTCGAACAGGGTTATTACAAGTCGCTCCTCTGGTCGCTCGGCATGGCGCTGGCCTCTACCGTGATCCTGCTGATCGTGTGCTGGCCGCTCGCCTATGCGATGGCCAAGATATTCAAGCGCTTCACGCTCGTCCTGACCATCGCCATCGTCATGAGCCTCTTTGTCTCGGAAAACATCCGCCTGTTCGGCTGGGTTCTGACCCTGATGAAAGGCGGCCTGATCGAGGGGCATTTCCGCGCCCTGACCGGCGTAGGCTTCGACAGCCCGCTCTATGGCGTGCCGATCATCGTCTTCGGCCTTGTCTATGTCTACCTGCCCTTCATGCTCTTCCCGCTGGCACAGGGCATTTCCATGGTCCCCGACGACACGCGGCAGGCGGCCTATGACCTCGGCGCCACCCGCTGGCAGGTGCTCTGGCAGATCGAGATCCCGCTCGCCGCACCCGGCATCGTCGTGGGCTCGCTGCTCAGCTTCGTGCTGGCCGCAGGCGCGCTGGCGGAATCGAAAATCCTCGGCGGGCAGGCGGTCATCGCCATCGCCGACGACATCGAAACCGCCTTCACCTTCGGCCAGAACTGGCCGCTCGGCTCGGCGCTCTCGATGATCCTGATCGTCATCATCGGCACGCTGGCGCTCTTCGGCGTCTCCAAGGTCGACCTCGACGCCATCATGGGAAGGAAACGCTGATGAACCCCAGCCGCCTGACCCGGAACGTCCTGTTCATCTACGGCATCGCGATGATCGCCTTCCTCTACCTGCCGCTGGTGTCGGTGGGCTTCGCCTCGGTTTCGCGGGCGCGGTACCTTACCTTTCCGATCAAGCGCTATTCCACCAAGTGGTACGGCGAGGCGGTGGAAAGCAGCACGGTCAGCGAATTGCTTTGGACCTCGCTTTCCGTCGCCGTTCTGGTGACGGTCATCGCGGTGGTGCTGGCCTTTTTCGGTGCGCTGGCCTTCGCCCGTTACCACTGGCGCTTCCGCACCACCTTTCAGAAGCTTATCCTGCTGCCCATCTTCTTTCCCCAGACCGTTCTCGGGCTGGCCCTGCTGATGTGGTTCAACTCGCTGGGCATCATCCCGACGTGGAAAACCGCCGTCGTCGCCCACCTCGTCTGGATCACGCCCATCGCCACGCTGATCGTCGCCATCCGCGCCTACAGCTTCGACCCCGCGCTGGAGGAGGCCGCCCGCGACATGGGGGCCGGCACCTTCACCGTCCTGCGCGAGATCACCCTGCCGCTCCTGATGCCCGGCATCGTCTCGGCGGGCCTCTTCGCCTTTCTGCTCAGTTGGGGCAACTTCCCGCTGTCGCTCTTCACCACGGGGGCCGACTCGACCCTGCCGGAATGGCTCTATGCCAAGATGGTCTCGGGCTACTCGCCGCTGGTGCCCACGCTCGGCATCATGTCGGTCGTCGGCTCTTTCCTGCTGATCCTCTTCGCCTTCGCGGTGGTCTGGCTCATGCGGGCGAATAAAGAGGCCAGAACGGCCCAGGACTAAACCAAGAAAAGACAACCAACACGGAGGAAACACCATGCTTACGTCACTCAAGGGCAAAAGCGTCATCGTCACCGGCGGCTCCAAGGGCATCGGCCGCGGCATCGCCACGGTCTTCGCCCGCCAAGGCGCCAAGGTCACCCTCGCCGCCCGCAACGAGGCCGACCTGAAGAAAGCGGCGGATGAGATCGAGGGCGAGGTCCGCACCGAGGTCTGTGACGTCTCCGACTGGGATTCGGTGAAGAAGATGATCGACAGCACCGCCGAGGCCCAAGGCGGGCTGCACGTGCTCTGCGCCAATGCCGGCGCCTTCCCGCAGACCAAGATGGTCGACATGGACCCTTCCGAATGGGATCAGGTGATGGCCACCAACCTGCGCTCCTCCTTCCTCTGCGTGAAGGCCGCGATCCCGCATTTCGAGAAGGCCGGCAAGGGCCGCGTCGTCATCACCTCGTCGATCACCGGGCCGCATACCGGCTTCCCCGGCTGGTCGCATTACGGCGCCTCCAAATCCGGTCAGCTTGGCTTCATCAAGACCGCCGCGATGGAACTGTCGCGCTACAACACCACGATCAACGCGGTCATGCCCGGCAACATCTACACCGAGGGCCTGCAGGATCTCGGCGAGGAGTATCTCGGCACCATGGCCGCCTCGATCCCGCTCAAGCGGCTGGGCGATGTCGAGGATATCGGCAACGCCGCGCTGTTCTTCGCCTCGGACGAGGCCGGCTATATCACCGGCCAGCAGATCGTCATCGACGGCGGCCAGATCCTGCCCGAGTCCCTCGAGGCGTTGGAGGAAATCTGAACGCTACGACAGCAACGGTCGAAAGGAGTCTCCCATGTCCGGATCAGACATGCCGCTGGAGGAGTTGCTGCGCCATCTCGAAAGGCTGGCGCAGGAATCGCTGTCGCTGTGGGACGTCCCCGAGGGCGCCAGCGCGCGGCTCATCAACGTCTCGGAAAACGCCACCTACCTTGTCGAGGCGCCGGGCGGCTACAAGTCCATCCTGCGCATCCACCGCGAGAACTACCACTCCCACCGCGCCATCGAATGCGAATTGGCATGGCTCGAAGCGCTCGATCGCGAAGGGGTGGTGACGACCCCGGGCTATTATGTCGGCCGGAACGGCGACCCGATCCAGCAGGGCCGGACAGAGGGGCTGGCCGACCCGCGCTACATGGTGCTCTTCCATTTCGTCGAAGGGTCGGAGCCCGATGAAAGCGGCGACATGACCGACGGGTTCGAGGAGCTGGGCACCATCGCCGCCCGCTGCCACGATCACGTTCTGGGCTGGCAGAAACCCGAAGGCTTCGAGCGCCTGACATGGGATGCTGCGGCCGTCTTCGGCCCGAACGCCACATGGGGCGACTGGCGCGACGCGCCCGAGGTGACGCCCGAAGTGGCCGAGGTGCTCGAAAAGGTGCAGCAGACCATCTGCGACCGGCTCGACGCCTTCGGCAAGGCGCCCGACCGCTTCAACCTGATCCATGCCGACATGCGGCTCGCCAACCTGCTGGTCGACGGCAACGGCACCCGCCTGATCGACTTCGACGATTGCGGCTGGGGCTGGTTCCTCTACGACTTCGCCGCCGCCATCAGCTTCATCGAGGACGACCCCCGCATCCCCGCCATGCGCGCGGCATGGGTGCGCGGCTACCGCTCGGTGCGGCCGATGAGCGACGAGCAGGAGGCCGAGATCGACACCTTCATCATGCTCCGCCGCATGGCCCTGCTGGCATGGATCGGCAGCCATATCGAGGCGCCCGAACCACAGGAACTGGCCCCCGGCTTCGCCGCCACCACCGCGCGTCTGGGGCAGGCCTACATGGACAAGGTCGGCGCGTAACCAACCGGGAAAGGGCCGGAAATGAGCGACTGGAACTGGAAAACCGCCTTCCGCAGTTTCTACTACGAAACGGCGGAGGAGCCCGAGGACATCACGCTCGACCCGGCCAGCACCGCGCTTCTGGTGATCGATATCCAGAACACCTATCTGGAACCGCCCGAGAATGACGCCGAGGCCCGCCGCTGGCAGCCCTTCTTCGACCGGATGAACAATATCGTCATACCCAACAACGCGCGTCTGATCGACTGGGCCCGCAACGCAGGGCTCGAGGTCATGTTCGCCCGCATCGCCTGCCAGACGCAGGATGGCCGCGACCGCTCGCTCAGCCAGAAGAAGCCGGGCTTCAACTACCTCCTCCTGCCCAAGGACCGCGAAGACAGCCAGCTTGTCGACGCGCTCAGCCCCAAGGGCGACGAGATCGTCGTCACCAAGACCACCGACAGCGCACTCACCGGCACCAACCTGCGGCTGATGCTCCACAATATCGGCATCCGCCGCGTCATCGTGGCGGGCATCTTCACCGACCAATGCGTCAGCTCGACCGTCCGCTCGCTGGCCGACGAAAGCTTCGAGGTGCTCGTGGTCCATGACGCCTGCGCCGCCGCCACCGACGAGTTGCACGAGCGCGAGCTCGAGATCATCAACATGATCTACTGCCACGTCGTCGGAATGGACGACCTCCCCGGTTTCCTCGCCTGACGCGCCTACTGCACCGTCGCCCGAATGACGACCTCGCCCGTCGCCCCGCCGGGAAGGGCGGCCCCGGCCAGCCCGACAACGCACCGCCCCTGACCACAGCTCTGCCCGCTGGCCGGCGTCGACAACCCGAACTCCGGACTCCCGACATCGAACCCCGATACCCGGGCCGCCCGAAAGACAAGGTTGTCGTTCAGCTCGTCCGACAGGGTCAGGTCATCCGCCACGCCGCCGCCGGTATTCGTCACCCGGATACGATACTCGATACACGCACCGGGGATCGCCACCTCCGATCCACCCGGGGCGGGCGTTCCGAAATCGCCGCATGCCTGCGGCGTCTCGGAAATGACCTCCTGCGTCTTCGTCGCCTCCAGATTGGCGGCCAGCGCCACGCAGAAATCGATATCCGACAGCGCGATCGCCTGCGCCTGCGGGTTGGGGGAGGGGGCATAGAGACCGTTGGTATATTCCAGCCGAACGGACGTCACCGGCGCACCGAACCGCACCATGACATTCCCGGCATCCGACCCGGAAGAGGCGTTCTCGCCGTAGCCCACAACCTGGTTCGCCGACAGCGGCGAGCCCAGGTACACCGTCGCCCGCGACGATGTGCTTTGCCCCGCCGGGATATGCGGCGAGCGTAGCGTGGGCATCACCGTGCCGCCATCCTCCGACACGCCGGTGATGGTCACCCCGTCGCGAAACCCCCGCTGGAAAAACAGGTTGGGCAGGAAATCCACGTCGAAGACGTCGAACGACACCCCGTCCACCGGCACCGCGAAATCAAAGCGCACGGTGACCGACTGGTTGTTGCTGCCGAAATCGACCTGCATCGCCAGCGCGTCATACCCGCCGCCGCGTCCGCCGGTGAACTCGGAACGGACCGCAGGATAGCCGCTCTCCAGCCGGTTGGTCGAGCCGGTGAAGCTGACCGTCACCGGCTCGGTCAGCCCTTCGCCCGGCGCCTCCACCCGGTCCGCCTGAACCGTGCCCGACAGGCTGCCGCGCTTCCATCCCGCTGCCGACCAGTCCAGCCGCAACGCCTCGCCCCCCGCGCCACAGGCCTGCGCCTGCGCCTGCGCCCCGGCGGGCAGGGCCAGCGCGACCATCAGGGCCAGACCGCTCATCGCCTCAGAAAATCTCATTGAAATTCTCCTGGTCGATCTTGAACCGGAACTGCACGAACGCCCCTTCATTGGTGTACCCGTTCTCGCTGAAATCCTCGTCCCGAAAGCCGGTGAAATTGTACCCGATCGACAGCCAGCCATTCTTGAACGGCGTCAGCCCGACCGAGACCCCGGCGGAGAAATCGGTGGCCTCGCTCTCGGCCGACCAAAGCGCCGCGCCATGCAACCCGATATCGAACTTCTCGGTCAGGTCGTGCCGGTACTCGCCGCCCACCAGCATCAGGAAATCCGTCACCGTCTCGCCGTCAAAGGACTGCTCGATATACTTCAGCCCGTGCCGCGCCGTCACCTCGTTCCGCTCGTCAAGCTCCTCGGTGTAAAGCAGCGAATTGACCACCCGCGTCTCGTCGACGACCTCGTCACGCTCGCGGATCACCTCGAACTGTTCCAGCACCACGATCGGCCGCTCGTCCGGCCGCCACGCCGAGCTGAACCGGATCTCGTGGTCCAGCTCCCGCGTGCCATCCTCGCGCACCGCGCGGAAGAAATTCGCGTAGGCCCCGATCGACAGGTTCGCGGTCAGCGGTGTCGTGGCCCGCGCCTGCAGGCGGAAATGGTCGTTCTCGTCGGTATAGCCCAGCTCGGTATCGACCGACGCCTTCCACGCCTCCGTCACCCGCTCGAACCCCGCGCGGTAGACCACGAACCCCTCCGACAGTCGCGGATTGGTCAACCCCGCCCGTTGCAACGGCCCGCTGTCCTCAAGGTTCCCGGCCAGCGAATCCTGCGCCTCGACCCCAAGATAACCAGTGGCATATTCGCTCATTTCGAGATCCTGCCTGAGACCCAGATGCCCCACCGTCTGCGCGTTCCTCCGGGTCATGGCGTTCACCAGCCCCCCGGTCAGCACCGCGCCCTCCCAGGCCTCGTAATCGGCCCCGGCAGCAAGGATATCGACCCGGAAATCCCGCCCCAGCGCCACCTCGTTCGTCCCCCACAGTGTCAGCCTGTCGCTCACGTCATATTGCAGGGTCAGCGTGCCCCGGTCGGCCTCGGCCAGCCCGCCTTCCTCCCACAGGCTGACCTCCTGGCCCACGGCCATCTGGAACCGCCCGTCCTCGCTTTCATATGTCGCCCGGCCAATCGCCTTCAGCACCCGCCCGTCCGGCCCCGAGGGCGAATTGCGCCGCTCGGCAAAGCGCAGCCCGATCCCCCGCGTCCGCCGATCCTCCTCGCGCAGCACCAGCCCCTCGGCCAGCGTCAGGGTCTCGCGCGTGTCGACATTGTGCTCGCTCCGCGCGCTCGCCTCGAAGCGCAGGATATCGGTCTGCGTCTCGCCATCCTCGTCAACCTCGCTCCGGTCGGCCAGAACAACGCTGGCGGTCAGCCCGGCGCTGTTGATGGTCTGCGGCCCCTCGACGATATTCTCGATCCCGAATCCCGTGCTCTCGGTCCGCACATAGGCATCGACCACGCTCGCCCCGTCATCATAGCGCAGCGTGACCTCGGCGGCATGCGCCTCCCGCCCGGCCTCCAGCACGTTCGACGCCTCCTGCTGCGACATCGCCACCTCGGCGCCAAAGGTCAGGGTATCGCTCACCCGGTATTCCGCATCGACCCCCAACAGGCGCCCCGCACCATCGGTGTCGGCGATGTCATCCTCGTGCACGAGGGTCAGGCCCGCCCGCAGCCGCTCGTTCACCCGCAGATCGTACCGCCCGCCAAGGATCATCCCGCTCCTCCGGTCGGTCTCGGTCTCGTAGGTGACGACGATGGTGTTGGGGTCCAACTCGGGCGTGCGCGACAGGATCGGCGCGGAAAAGAAGATCCGGCCGTCCACGTAGTCAATCGTGTAATCCGACCCCCGGCGCAGCTCGACCCGGTTGATCACCCGCGAGGGATCACTCCGTGCCGTGGTCTCGATCACGATGGTCTCCGAGTTCGGCAGGATATCCGCCCGGCGCAGGTCGAACGGCCCCGAGGTGCCATCCGCCGCGAACCGGTCCTCGGCAAAGCCGAGGCTGGTCTCGGCGGCGAACAGCGTCAGACGCTGCCGCTCATCCTCGAAGATCGCCCGCCCGCCGGTCAGCCGGCGGGTATATTCCGCCAGCCGGTCGCCGCCGATCCCGGTGTCGAAATCGCCATAGAGCAGGTCGATCCCCTCCCGCTCGAGGTGAAAGTAAAGCGGGCTCCGGCTGCTGGCGGCATCGCCCTCGCGGCTCTCGTCGCCATAGACGATGTAATCGCGGTCGGGGTCCTCGGCGAAAAAATCCCGCTCGTCGGGGTCGATGGCGCTGTCATAGCGCAGGGTCAGAAGCCAGTCGTCCCGCACCACCCCCTCGGCATAGATCGCCGCCCGCCCGTCGATGGCCACGTCGCCAAAGGACAGGATGCGCCGGTCGCCGGGGTCGGCCATGGCATCGGCCACCCGGTCCCCCGCCAGCGTGCCCTCGGCCAGCCCCACCACCGTCCATGGCCGCTCCGCCGCCGAAATACGCGCCGTGGCCACGGGCCGCTCGTCGCCCCCCTCGATGGCGAACCTCGCCAGCCCCGACCGCCGGCTGGGCGCCAGCCGCATCCGGAAATACCCGTCCGGATCGACCGTGGCGGTGGTGCGCTGCATCGGCTCGGCCGCCTCCCGCGCGTCATGCATCCGCTCGTCGGCGGCAAAGGCAAAGGGGCGGGCAACCGACACCGTGACAATCGCGCCGGGATGCAGCGGCGTGCCCTCGGCATCGGTGGCCCGGAACACGATGCGCGGCCGGCTCCGCCCGTCGGTCGTCAGGTCCGACATCTCCTCGATCACTTCCAGCCCGGCGGGCGTGTCGGCAAAGCGAATGCGCCGCGTCTCTTCCCTGACCACGTTGCCGTTCGCATCCCTGATCACCAGCCGCAGCCGGTTCACCCCGCCCTGCAACTCGGCCCCGCGCCAGATTTCGAGAAAGCTTTCGCCATCCCCTCCGGCAATCGCCGGGCGCCGGTACAGCTCCGGCACCGGCTCGCCGTTCAGGATAAGCTCCGTCTTCTGCCCCTTGCCCCGCACGATCGCCGCCGACAGGCTGCGCGTCGGCGGCAGGTGGTTGTCCGGCGGATAGGCGATCCCCACCCGGCGCGGCGCGGCATCGAGCCAGTCCGCGTCATAGGCCTCGATCCCCGGCGGCATCGCGATCTCGGGCTCCGGCGGTTCGGCGATCCCGCTCTCGCGGATGTAAAATCGCACATTGCGCACGAACCCTTCCCGTGTCTCCAAGAAGATCGACTGCGCCGACCCCGCCCGCCGCGTGTTGTTGCGGCACAAGACCGGCTCGTACCCACGCGGCAGGGTCAGCGGATCGACGGCCAGCACATGCGTCCCCTGCACGATCCCCCGAAAGATGAACCGCCCGCGCGCATCCGTCTCGGCAAACCGGCCATTGGCCAGCATCACCCGGATGCCCGACAGGTCACGCTCGGCCCGGCGCGGCGGGCCGCAGCCCACCTGCACCTGCCCCAGCACGGCGCTTTCATCGCGCTCGAAGGCCGGCACGATCTCAAGCCGGTGGGCGGCGGAAAGCGTCGCGAAATCCGCGCCCGAGGCGGTGGTCCGCGAGGTCAGTATCCCCCGGTCGGGCGCGGCGGGCGTGACCCGCGCAAGGTAGCTGACGCGCCGCCGCTCGCCCTGCAAGATCGTCAGGTCCTCGATGAAAAGCCCGCGCCCGTCCGCCGCCATGTCCAGCCGGCCGGGCGCCCGCTGCCCGTCGATCCGGAACGAGCCGCGCACATAGCTCAGCCCCTGCGGCAGCCGGTCTTCCAGATCGACCTCCGTATCACCCGGCACCGAGGCCCCGACCGTGACGGTAAACCGCAACGCCTCGCCCGCCTCGGCCTCGTCGGTCGACCCGGTCCGCGTCAGGTCAAGCATGGCGCCGCCATCAAGCGGAATGTCATACAGCAGCGTCTGCCCCGGCGCGATCTCGAACGGTTCGAGATAGGACGCCCCCTCCACCAGCGCGTCGGGGTTGATCGTATTCCCGATCTGCTCCGGCGTCAGCCGGCTGGGCGCCACATACCCCTCGGGCGGTTCGAGCACGAACAGGTAGCGTCCCGGCTCGACATAGGGAAACCGGTAGCCGCCCGGCGGGAAATCATAGCTCTGCCCCGACGCATCGCTCGGCCGTCCGCCACTGGTGACCGTCGATGGAAAGGGCGAGACCAGATCCTCACCATAGACATCCGCCACCGCCCCGGTCTCGGCATTGACGATGGTGATCCGTGCCCCGTCCAGCGGTGTGCCGCTGCGGCTGTCGAACACCCGGCCCGTGGGCGAGACGGGCCCCACCGTGACACTGTTCTCGAACTGGCGCTCGGGGAAGCGCGGGTTCGTCGACCGCGCAATGATCCGCGAATTCTCGCGCGTCGCGAGACGCCCGTCGGCCTGCCGCCCCAGATCGGGGCAGGCGCACAGGCCCCCCGCAAAGATCCCGGTATCCGGCCCGGTTTCGTAAATGCGCAGCAGCTCGGTGTCGCCGCTCACCGAATCCTGCACCTCCAGCAGCGCGCTGTCGCGCCGGCCCGGATCGGTGTTGACCAGTGGATCGTCCAGCACAAAGAACACCTGTTCCCCTGCCCGGATACGGCCGGTTCTGGCAAGCCGGCTGCGCACGGTCTCGGCGGCGATCCCGGCCCCTGCGGCATCCGGCACCTTCTGAAACGGGCCGTCCGGGCGGGCGGTCGTGCTGAACTCGGGCACCGGGATATCCAGCTCGACGTTATCCGCCTCGGCGCCCGAGACGCGATAGGCCGACAACTCCCCCGGCAGGTCGGGCGCGACCACCGTGATCGTGCTTTCCGCCTCGATCGGGGGAATGCCGCCCGTGCCGAACTCGATCACCGCCCGGTTGGTGATCTCGCCACCGGTCGGGGTCTGTTCAGGCGTCTGGGCCTGCGGCGCGCCTGCAAGCATCAGAAGGGCCGTTGCCGCTATCCGGAACGGTACACGACATCTCGGCATATCAATCCACGGTGGCGCGTATCCGCACGACCGCCGAGTTGCCCGGCGCAAGCGTGGCGACCGCCCCGCTGATCATCGCCCCCTCGACATCGAGCTCGTCGAACCCGTTATTGACCGCGACGCTGTCAAAGGTCACGCCCTCGGGCAGGGTGTCGTTGAATTGCAGGAAGGTCGCCGGGCTGCTGGCCTCGGGCGCATTGCTCAGCGTGATCGTGTACTCGATGCAGGCGCCGGGAATGAAGGCCTCGGCCTCCGGCTCGGGCGACCCGCCGGAACAGGAAAACCCGCCCGAGCGGTTCTCCGACACAACGACCACGTCCTTGGCCGCCGTCAGCTGCGGCGCCAGAACCTGATAGCTCGTTTCACTCAGCTCGCTGCCATCCTCGCCTTCGTCGGCATAGACGATATCCACCGCGCCAAGCCCCTGACCGCGCACGGCGCCCTGCGTCCCGCTGCCGTTCGGCGTCAGCGGCGCGGCACTCACCTCGAACGAGGTCAGCGCGCCGTCCCCGGCCGAACGCGGAATGGTCGCCCGGATCACGATGATCCGCGAGCCGTCCGCCGGGATCGGGCCGGTCGAAACCACGCCGCTCGGATCATAGGCCACCGGCGTGCCGCCCGGCTCCTCGAGCAGGAAGACCGAATAGGTCCCTTCCTCGCCACCGCCAGCCGGGTCGAGCGTCAGCCCAAGCTGGTCCGCCACCGCCGCGACATTGATGTCGAACGGCACCGCCTCGTTGCCGGTATTCGTCAGGATAAGTTGAATGTCCTGCGCTGTGGCGCCCGGTTCGACATTCACCGTCCCGCCCTCTTCGAGCGAGGCGAAGGTGAAAGACAGCCGCTGATCCACGGTAAAGCTGGCCTCGGCCACCTCTTCCTGCGTGATCGTGTCGCCGCCGGTGTCATAGCTCAGCGTCATCGCGTTCGACACGATCTCGCCCGGCGGGGCGCCGGCGGCTACGGCGGGCTGGGCAAGGGCGCTCAGGATCGCGGCCGCCGAAAGCAGAAAGCGGGTGTCGCGTGGCATGTGGTCCTCCGGCTTGTCTTCGGTCTGGTCGGCGGTTCAGTCAGGTGGTGGTTCAGTTCACGGTCGCGCGGATGCGCACGCTCGCGGTCGCGCCGGGGGGCAGGGCGGCAAGCTCTGCCGTCACCGTGCCACTTGCCTCGTTGACGGCATCGAACCCGGTATTCGCGGCGATCCCGGCATAGGTGATGCCCTCGGGCAATTCGTCGGTGATGATCACATTGACGGCGTCGCTGCTGGCGTCCTCGGCATTGCTGACGCTGATCACGTATTCGACGCAGGCGCCCGGCACGGCGGCCTCGGCCCCGCTTTCGGCAGCGCCACCGCCGCAATCGAAATCGCCGGTCAGGTTCTCCGACACCACGGCGGCCGTCTTGTCCGCGCTAAGCTGCGGCGCCTGAATCACGTAGCGCTCAGTCGCCTGCTCGGTGCCGTCCTCGTCGGGATCGGTAAAGATCGTGTCGATCCCCTGAAGGCCCTGTCCGGTCACCTCGACCGTGACCGTGCTCGTCCCGGCATCAAGCGCCGTGGCGGTCACGTCGAACGTGTCGGTCGCCGCATCGCCCGCGCCGCCCGGCACATGCGCCACGATCTTGACGAAGCGCACGGCATCCGCCGGCAGGTCACCGATCGTCGTGGTGCCATCGTGGTCATAGACCGCATCCTCCGGCGCCAGATCCGATTCCGTGCCGACGTAAACAGAATAGGTGCCGGGCTCTCCGCCCCCGGCGGGGTCGTGGGTCAGCCCGATATCCCCGGCGCTGGCCACGTCGATATCATAGCCCGAACTGTCATTGCCCTCGTTCTCGAGCCGGAACACCATCACCTGTTCGTCTGCGCCCTGATCGGCCAGAACCGTGCCGCCCGCATCCTGCCCCTGAAAGCTGAAATCGACCTTGCGGTCGACCACGAACTCGACGCTGGCGGCCTCGTCCTGCGTGATCGTCGTGCCGCCGCTCGAATACGAGATGCTGACGGTGCTCGACACGCTGGTGCCGGGCTCGGTGCCGGCGGCCAACGCGGCGCCGCCGGTGAGAGAGAGAAGCGACGCGACAGCGAACGCTCGGGTCATGTGAGTGAGTGGCATGTTCGGTTCCTGGGCTCGTTTTCAGGCGGGCGCGGGGCCGGGGCGTGTCAGCGGACGACGGCGTCGTACTCGACGGCAATCTCGCTTTCCGCGGCGATCTCTTCGATCTCGATTCGCATATGCGTCAGGTCAGTGGGCTGCGCCTGCCGTTCGGCGCCGTTCTCATCGACCGACAGCTCGGAAAACGCGGCAAAGGTCTCGCCGTCATCGGCCGAGAAGGCCACGTCGATCTCCGTTCCGGCCGACACCGATTCGGGATCGATGGCAAGGCTCTCGTCCAGCGGCAGCGCCAACCCGACGGAGGTGGCAGGCACCGGGTCGGTATTCTCCAGCGCGATGCGGTAGATCAGCGGCTCGCCGGGCACGGCGGTCTCGACCGGCTGAAGCTCCCTTTCCCCCTCCGCGGTCTCCACCTCCCGGACCACTTCGATGGAAACGCTGGTTTCCGCCATCGCGGGCTGGATCGGCAGGGCAATCGCTGCGGCAAGCAGGAATGCGGGTAGTCGGCTGAACTGAACCACGTGTCCTCCATTTCTGTCGGGCACCGCCGGGTCGCGGCGATTCATCGTTACCCTTTCATGGCTCTCATCCGAATGTGGAAAGATTGTGGCAACTTGCAACTTCCGGCAGAAACTTGCGCGGACGGATCAGCCCGCGCCACGGGGCTCTGTCCGGTCGAGCGTCGCGGCTAACCCGTCGCATCGCCCTCACTGAGCGTCGCGGCGATCACCTTGTAGGCGCTCTCGATATCCTCGTGCAGCGCCGCCACGGCCGTCTCACCGTCGCCATTCTGCAACGCCTCGAACATTTTCCGGTGCTGGCGGTTCGAGACCCGGTAATGGCCGTGCCGGTGTAGCAGGTGGAAATGCGGGTTAATCCGCAGCCAGATATTGCTGATCACCTGCAGCAGCAGCGGAGAGGCGGCCTGCCGATAGATGGTGAAGTGGAAATCATAGTTCGACCTGATGAAATCCTTCACCCGGTCCGACCTTTCGGCCTCCTCCATCTTTTTAAGCACCGTTTCCAGCGCGCCCAGAAACGCCTTGTCCACGTTCCCCGCGGCCCAACGCACCGCCGTCGCCTCGATCTCCAGCCGCACCCGCAGCATGTCGTCCAGCTCGTCCAGCCCCAGCCGCGGCACCCCGATCGACCGGCCCGACACCACCGTCAGCGCACCCAGCGCCATCAGCCGCGAAATCGCGTCGCGCACCGGCATCGGGCTGACGTCGAGCGCCTTGGCGATGCTGGCCACCGTCACCGATTCCCCCGGCGCCAGCTCACCTTCGAGGATCAGATCGCACAGCCGGGCATGCACGATCGACTGCAATGTCTCGCGTTTGACGGGGGCAAGGCTTTCGAACATGGAACACACCCTGTGTTGGCCGCAGAGAAGTAGCGCCTTCTGAAGGGCATTAAAACATGTTTTGACTTTTGATCAAAGATATTGGATCGTAGATTCGTGATCGCGGCGAAGGAGACGCCGCCACCTATGGGAGGGAAACATGTTAGCAAAGAAGTTTTTGATGGGCGCGGCCTGTGGTCTGGGCCTTGCCGCAACCGGCGCACAGGCGCAGGACGAGCCATATGACGTCTATCTCTCGATGAGCTACATCGGGAACGACTGGCAGGCCGAGGCCTCGAACATGGTCAAGGCTCTGGCCAGCAGCGGCGACTATGCCGACCGCGTAAATCTTCAGGTTCAGGTCGCAGGCCCCAACGCCCAGCGCCAGATCCAGCAGATCAACGCCATGGTACAGGCCGGCGCCGATGCCATCGTCGTCTACCCGATTTCGCCCACCGCGCTGAACAGCGTCGTCAAAAGCGCCTGCGATCGTGGCGTGACCATCATCGCCTACGATGGCGAAATCACCGAACCCTGCGCCTACAACGTTACCATCGACCAGAAGGAAGCGGGCCGGAAAACCGCGGAATGGCTGGCCGAACAGCTTGATGGCAACGGCGACATCATCATGGTCACCGGCGTGCCCGGCACCTCGGTCGACACCGGCCGCACCTCGGCCGCGCAGGAGGTGTTTGCCGGGCACGAGGGCATCAACGTCGTCGGCGAAGCCGTCGGCATGTGGAGCCAGGCCGTCGCCCGGACCGAGCTGAACAAGCTGCTCGCCACCCGCGACTGGTCCGATATCGACGGGCTCTGGATGCAGGTCGGCTGCTACACCGCCAACGCCATGCAGATCGAAAGCGGCATCTCGCCCGAGGATCTGCTGCCCTGCGCCGGTGAAGGGTCCAACGGCGGCCGCATCCAGATGCTGGCGGCGGGCACCGAGGTCGAGGGCGCGAATTCGCCTTACGAGCCGATGGGCGCGCCGCGCATTTCCTACGCCTCTCCGCCCTATTCCGGCGCGCTGGCGCTGAAACTCGCGGTCGACGTGCTCGACGGCAAGGAGGTGGAGAAACACACCACCCTGCCGCTGCCGCTGGTCACCAACGAAACCATCGAGCTGTGCGAGACCGGCAGTTGGGACGAACAGAAGGCCGGCTGCAACGCCTTCCAGCCCTCGCTCGTGTCCAACCCCGGCTGGTTCGCCTCGATCTTCTCGGAAGACCTGCCGCAGCTCGGCCTGAACGCCGCCCTCGTCGGCCAAGCCGAGAACTGAGGCTCCCGTACAGTCCTCCCGGCGGCGGCCACCGCCGCCGGATCCGCCTGATTCCAGAATTCCGAATGGAGACGCCATGTCTTCCGCTCCCGCCGGCGCGCCTGCGGTCGAGGTCGAGGGCCTGACCAAGACCTACGGCCCCACCATCGCCAACAGCGAGGTCAGCTTCGCGGTCGCCCCCGGCACCGTCCACGCCCTGCTGGGCGAGAACGGCGCTGGCAAGTCGACCACGATGAAGCTGCTCTCGGGCCTCGTGCGCCCCGATGCCGGCACGATCCGCATCGCAGGGAACGCGGCCCGCCTGCACTCGGCCCGCGACGCCCACGCCGCGGGCATCCAGACCGCCTTTCAGGAACTCACCCTCGTCTCCGACCTGACCGTCCTCGACAACATGCTGCTGCCCCGCGCGCCATGGACGGCGCTGGGCACGCTCAACCGCGCCCGCATTCGGCGGCAGGTGGCTGCCCATTTCGCCGATCTGGGCCTGGCCGTCGACCTCGACGCGCTGGCGGGCGAGCTCAACCTCGCCACCCGCCAGAAGATCGAGATCGCCCGCGCACTCTTCCGCAAGCCTTCGATCCTCCTGCTGGACGAGCCCACCTCGGCACTGTCGGGCGAGGATGTCGACTGGCTTGGCCAAATCATCGCCGACGCGAAATCCGCCGGCGTCACCGTGCTCTTCATCTCGCACCGCATGCCCGAGGTGCGCGCCTTCTGTGATACCATGACCATCCTGCGCAACGGCAAGGCCGTGCAATCCGCCCGCGTCGAGGATGTGACCGACGCCGAGGTGGTCGAGATGATCATCGGCCGCTCGGTCGAGAACGCCTTCCCGCCACAGCGCCCCGCAACCGACCATGCCGGCGAAACGCCGGTGCTGGCCACCCGCGCACTCGCCGCCGGGCCGAAGCTGCGCGAGACAGACATAGCCCTTCACCGGGGCGAGATCCTCGGCATCGCCGGGCTTCAGGGCATGGGGCAGGACGCGCTCTTTTCCGCCCTCTTCGGCGAGGAGAACCTCCGCCACGGCCATATCGAGCTTGACGGCGCGCCGCTGCACCTGCGCAACCCCGCCGACGCGCTCGACCCCGCCGTCGGCATCGGCCTCGTGCCCGAAGACCGCAAGACCCAAGGGCTGTTCCTCAAGCTTACCGGCAAAACCAACGTCACCCTGCCGGTGCTGGCCAGCTTCCACCGCGGCCCGCTCATCGACGGCGCGGCCGAGGCCCGCGCCGCCGCCGGCGCCTTTGACGCGGTCGATGTCGACGCCCGCGCCCATTACCTGCCCGCCGGCGCCTTCTCGGGCGGCAACCAGCAGAAGATCGTGATCGCCAAGTGGCTGGTCGCCCAAAGCCGCATCCTGCTGCTTTTCGATCCCACCCGGGGCATCGACGTCGGCACCAAGGCCCAACTTTACAAGCTCCTGCGCGACTTCGCCGATGCGGGCGGCTCGGTGCTGTTCCATTCCACCGAGATCCCCGAACTCGTCCATATGTGCGACCGCGTCGGCGTGCTCTACGAAGGCCGCCTGACCGACTGGTTCGAGGGCGACGCGCTGACCGAAGGCGCGGTGCTTCAGGCGATGCTCGGCGGGCAGGAACCGATGATCCTTCGCCACGCTCAGAATGCGGAAAAAACGGGGGCCACAACGTGACCGACACCACCTCATCGCAGCACGCAAACGGGGCAGGGGCCGCCCGCTGGCTCCGCCTCGCCCGCCGCGGACAGGCGGTCGTCGTCGCGGCGCTGGTCTTCGCCCTGCTGATGACCGTCAGCGCCTCGCTCAGCCCCTATCCGCTCAGCTATTTCGACGTCTCCTTCATGGCCAGCGGCGGGGCCACCACCGCCATCGCCGCGGCCGGGCAGACGCTGGTCATCCTCTCCGGCGGCTTCGATCTGTCGGCGGGGGCGGTCGTCTCGCTGGTCAACGCGGTGCTGGCCACCTCGATGGACCCGATGAACCCCGAGGCCTCGGTCTTCCTGTGGACCATCATCGGTATCGCCATCGGCATGTGCGTCGGCGCGGTGAACGGCTTCTTCGTCGCGGTCATGCGGCTTCAGCCCATCGTGGTCACGCTGGCGGTGATGTTCATCGTGCAGGGGCTGACCCTGCTGGTGATGAGCATGCCCGGCGGCTTCGTCTCGCCCACGCTTGGCGCCTTCTACCTCGGCGACACCATCCCCGGTTTTCTGCCCGCGCCGATCACCCTCCTGCTGGTGCTGGCGGCCTTCTGGCTCTGGCTCAAGCGCACCAGCTACGGCGTCACGCTCTACGCCGTCGGCAGCGACCCCGAGGCGGCGCACGCCACCGGCCTGCACACCCGTCTCGCCACTTTCATGACCTACGTGCTGGCGGGCGGACTCTACGGGCTCGCCGGCGTCTTCGTCAGCGCCCAGACCGGCTCGGGCGATCCGCTGGTGGGCAATTCCCTGCTGCTGCCGACCTTCGCAGCGGTGGTGATCGGCGGCACGCGGCTGGGCGGGGGCAAGGGCGGAATGATCGGCACGCTGATCGGCGCCTATGTCCTGATGATCGTGGTCAACCTGCTCCTGTCGCTCAACATCTCGGCCTATTACTCGACCATCGCCGAAAGCGCGGTGCTTCTGATCGCGGTCCTTGCCGGGTCGCTCTCTCGGCACAGCACCCTGTCGCACCGCCTGCGCGACCTCTCCGAGGCGCTCAAGGCACGCCGTCAGGGCTGGCTGGTCTCGCAACGCCCGCGCGAGGACCGGCGCCTCGCCTTCACCCGCCCGGCCGAAAGCGCCCCGCGCCCCACCTTCCTGCAACGCCACGGCCACACGATGCGCTACGTGCTGCCCAGCTTCGCCTGCCTCGCGCTGGTGCTCATCGCGACCGAGGTTGTGCTCGGCAACGTCTTCAGCGGCTGGCGCTACTGGGATTCGCTTCTGGTGCTGTCCTGCTTTCTGACCATCCTCGCGCTGGGGCAGGGGGCCGTCATCCTCACCGGCGGGCTCGACCTGTCGCTGCCATGGTGCATCGCGCTGTCGGGCGTGCTGCTGACCGGGCTGGTCGGCGGAACCGATATGGGCCTCTGGACGGCGCTGCCCGTCGTGCTCGGCGTGGCGGTGGTGATCGGCCTCCTGAACGGGCTGGGCGTGGTGGCGCTGGGCCTCTCGCCCATCGTGGTGACGCTGGCGATGAACGGGCTCCTTCAGGGCGCGGCCCTGCTCTGGTCAGGCGGCACGCCCGCGGGCTTCGCCCCGCCGGGGCTGCGCTGGCTGATGACCGGCAAGATCGCCGGGGTCACGCCCATCATCTTCGGGCTGGTGATCTTCGTCATCCTCGCCGTGCTGCTGCTGGGCAAGACAGCCTTCGGCCGCCGCGTCTATGCCGTCGGCAACAGCGAACTTGCCGCCCGCCTCTCGGGCGTGCGCACCGGGCGGGTGATCGTCTCGGTCTACATCCTCTCGGCGCTGTGCGCCGCCATCGTCGGCATCCTGCTGGCCGGCTTCTCCGGACAGGCCAGCCTCGGCATGGGCGACGACTACCTCCTGCCCTCGATCGCCGTGGTCGTGGTGGGCGGCACGCTCATCACCGGCGGGCGCGGGCATTACCTCGGCATGGTCGGCGGCGCGCTGCTGCTCACCGCCATGCAAACCCTTCTTGCCGGAACGGCACTCCCCTTCGCCTTCCGCTCCGTATTCTTCGGCCTCGTCATTCTCGCGGCCGTGCTGGCCCTTCGCGAGTAAAGGAGACAACCTTGTCACAAACCGACACCATGACTCTTCCCGGCATTACCGGCCAGCGCATCGTCGTCACCGCCGGCGCGTCGGGCATCGGCCTCAGCATTGCCCGGCAACTCAAGGCGCAGGGCGCCCGTCTCGCAATCTGCGATGTCGACGAGGCCGCGCTCGACCGCGCCAAATCGGAACTGGGCGCCGAACTGGCCATCCCCGCAGACGTCTCCGACGAGGCGCAGATGGAAAGCTTCTTCCGCCAGACCGCCGACACGCTCGGCGGGCTCGACGCACTGGTCAACAACGCGGGCATCGCCGGCCCCACCGGCGGGGTCGAGGAGATCGACCCCGCCGACTGGCGCCGCTGCCTCGATATCTGCCTGACGGGCCAGTTCCTCTGCGCCCATTTCGGCGTGCCCCTGCTTAAATCTTCGGGCGGCGGGGCGATCGTCAACATGTCCTCCTCCGCGGGCCGCTTCGGCTACGCCTTCCGCACGCCCTATTCCTCGGCCAAGTGGGGCGTCATCGGCCTCACGCAGAGCCTCGCCAAGGAACTCGGCCCCGACAACATCCGCGTCAACGCCATCCTGCCCGGCATCATCGAAGGCCCGCGCATGGAAAACGTCATCGCCGACCGCGCGGCGCAAACCGGCGTCAGCCACGAGGAGATGAAGGCCGAGTACATCTCGCGCATCTCGCTGCGCCGCATGACCCCGCCCGACGACGTGGCCGATATTGTGGCCTTCCTGATTTCCGACGCTGGCCGCAACCTGTCGGGCCAATCCTTCCCCGTAGATGGCAATCTGGAGACACTCGGATGACTGCACCTGTCGCCTGTATCGGATCGGGCCTGATCGGCCGGGCATGGGCCATCGTCTTTGCCCGCGCGGGCCACGAGGTCCGCCTCTGGGACGAAAACCCCGACGCCCCCGCCGCCGCCCGCGCCTTCGCCGCCGAGATGCTGCCCGAGCTGGAACGCCTCGGCCTCATCGACTGCACCGCCGCCGACGCGCTCGCCCGGATCACGACCGTCACCACGCTGGAAGCGGCGCTCGATGGTGCCCAACACGTACAGGAAAGCACCTTCGAGCGGATCGACGTCAAGCGCGAGATCTTCGCCCGGCTCGACGCCGCAGCCGCCCCCGACACCGTGCTCGCCTCATCTTCTTCGGCCCTGCTGCCCTCGGCCATCTCCGAGGGGCTGGAAGGGCGGCACCGCTGCATGGTCAACCACCCGATCAACCCCGCCTACCTCGTGCCCGCCGCCGAACTCGTCCCCGCGCCCTGGACCGATCCGGCGCTGCTCGACCGCACCGCCACCATGCTGCGCGCCGCCGGCATGCGCCCCATCGTCATGCAGCGCGAGGTGGACGGCTTCGTCATGAACCGCCTGCAAGGCGCCCTCCTGCACGAAGCCTTCCGGCTGGTCGAGGCGGGCTATGCCAGTGCCGAGGATGTCGATATCGGCCTGCGCGAAGGGCTCGCCCTGCGCTGGTCCTTCATCGGCCCGTTCGAGACCATCGACCTCAACGCCCCCGGCGGTGTGCGCGACTACGTCGCCCGCTACGCCGGCATTTACACCGACATGGCCGAACAGCCCGGGGTGGACTGGACCGGCCCGGTGCTCGACAAGATCGAAGCGGATCGCCGGGCCGAACTGCCCGAGGATTCGCTCGCCAGCCGTCAGGCGTGGCGCGACAGGCGGCTCATGGCGCTCGCCGCTCACAAGGCCCGCGCCACCAAGGATATAGGAGACTGAACATGCCCGCCCCCGACAAGGTCATCATTTCATGCGCCGTCACCGGCGCCATTCACACACCCACCATGACACCGCACCTGCCGATCACCCCCGACGAGATCGCCGAGGCCGCCATCGGCGCCGCCGAGGCCGGTGCCGCCATCCTCCACCTGCACGCCCGCGACCCCGAAACCGGCAAGCCCGACCAGTCGGTCGAGGCCTTCTCGGGCTTCCTGCCGCGCATCAAGCAGGCCACCGGCGCGGTCGTGAACATCACCACCGGCGGCTCGCCCTACATGAAGGTCGACGAGCGCGCCGCCCCCGCCGCCCACTGGCAGCCCGAGGTCGCCTCGCTCAACATGGGCTCGATGAATTTCGGCTTCTTCCCGCTGCTGGGCAAATACAAGGATTTCCAGCACGAATGGGAGCGCGAGCATCTCGAAAACTCCCGCGATCTCGTCTTCCGCAACTCTTTTCAGGATATCGAATACGTGCTCGAAACCTGCTACGGCAACGGCACCCGGTTCGAGTTCGAATGCTACGACATCTCGCATCTCTACAACCTCGCCCATTTCGCCGAACGCGGGCTGGTGAAACCGCCCTTCTTCGTGCAATCCGTCTTCGGCCTGCTCGGCGGCATCGGCACCCACCCCGAGGACGTGATGCACATGAAGCGCACCGCCGACCGGCTCTTCGGCGATGATTTCCGCTGGTCCGTCCTCGGCGCCGGCAAGGATCAGTTCCGCATCGCCACACAGGCCGTATCCATGGGCGGTAACATCCGCGTCGGCCTCGAAGACAGCATCTGGCTCGAACGCGGCAAGCTGGCGGAATCCAACGCCCAGCAGGTCGAAAAGGCCCGCCGCCTCGTCGAGGGGCTCGGCCTTCAAATCGCCACCCCCGACGAGGCGCGCGAGATGCTGGCGCTCAAGGGCGGCGACCGGGTGAATTTCTGAACAGCTCTGGAACAGGGAGGAAAGACCATGCAGATCGACATATTGCTCGACGTGAAGACGACCCTCGGCGAAGGCCCCGTCTGGGACGTGGACCAGCAACGCCTCTATTTCATCGACTCGATGGATGGCCGCGTCTTCCGCTGCACCGCCGACGGCACCGAGATCCGGGCATGGGACGTGCCCGGCAAGATCGGCTCGATGGCCCTGCGCAAGGATGGCGAAGGGGCGATCGTCTCGCTCGACAAGGGCTTCTGGCTGCTCGATTTCGCCAGCGGTGACTGCGACCTGCTCCACGACCCCGAGGAGGGGATGGACCAGAACCGCATCAACGACGGCAAATGCGACCGGCGCGGGCGCTTCTTCGCGGGCTCCATGGACACGATGGAAGAGGGCGCCAACGGCGCGCTCTACCGGGTCGACCCCGACATGAGCGTGCACAAGCTCGACGACGGCATCATCTGCTCCAACGGCCCCTGCTTCAGCCCCGACGACAAGACCTTTTACTTCACCGACACATGGACGGGCGAGGTCTGGGCCTACGATTACGACATCGACACCGGCGCCATCTCCAACCGCCGCACCTTCGCCAGCGTCGACACCTCGAACGGCGGCGCCGCCGACGGCGCGACGGTGGATTCCGAAGGCTTCTACTGGATGGCGCTGGTCTATGACGGCCGCCTCTGCCGCTACGCCCCCGACGGCACGCTCGACCGCGAGATCGAGATGCCGGTCAAGAAGGTGACCAGCGTGCAATTCGGTGGCCCGAACCTCGACATCCTCTACGTCACCTCGATGGCCAAGCCGCCCCTGCCGCGCTTCCCCGGCGACGGCGTCCAGCGCGGCAGCCTCTTCGCGCTCAAGGGCCTCGGCGTCACCGGCGTGCCCGAGCCGCGCTTCGGCGCCTGATACCGGCGCGCGGGCGTCAGGCCAGCAGCCGCGCCCGCGCCCCAGCCTCCGCTCGCCTGACGGCCCCGGGCCGCGTCACGGCGTCCGCCCGGCTAAACCCCGAGGATATCCGCCAGCTTCAACCGCTGAATCTTCCCCGACGGACCTTTAGGCAGCTCGTCGAGGAAGTGAATCGCATCCGGCGTCTTGAACGCCCCCAGCTTCTGCCGGCACAACACCAGCAACTCCTCCGCCCCCAGTGCCGAGCCATCCCTGACGGCAACCGCCGCCTCCACCGTCTCGCCATAGCGCTCGGACCGCCGGGCAAAGGCCGCGGCCTCCACCACGTCCGGATGGGCATAAAGCGCCTCGTCCACCTCGCGCGGGGCGATGTTCTCGCCCCCCTTGATGATCAGCTCCTTCAGCCGCCCGGTGACGAACACATAGCCCTCGCCATCCATCCGGGCGAGGTCTCCGGTCCGGAACCAGTCACCCCGGAAACTCTCCGCCGTCGCCTCGGGGTTCTTCAGATACCCCAGCATCACGTTCGGCCCCCGCACCACGATCTCGCCCTCGGCCTCCTCCGCCACGGGGCTGCCCGCGTCATCCTGTATCGCCACCTCGCAGCCATAGCCCACGCCCGACGACCCGATCTTGCGCACCTTGGGGGGCAGGGGGTTCGACAATATCTGCGCCGCCGTCTCGGTCAGCCCCATCGTCTCGATAATCGGCACCGAGAACCGGCTCTCGAACGCCGCTTGCGTCTCTACCGCCAAGGCCGACGAGGCCGAGCGCCCGAAGCGCAGCCGCCCGCGGCACGCCTCATCCGGGCCGCCCTCGCCATGCAGCAGGTGTGAAATGATCGTCGGCACCGCCGAAAACCACGTCACCCCGCCATCCCCCGCCTGCGCCCAGAACCGCGAGGCCGAGAACCGGCCAACCATCGCCAGCGATCCGCCCGAGACCAGCGCGCTCATCACCGTCACGCACAGCCCGTTGATGTGATAAACCGGCAGCACACAGAACCCCCGGTCCTCCGGCGTCAGGTCATGGGCCACCGCCGTCGTCCACCCCCCGGCCAAAAGGCTCGCATGGCTGTGCAGCACCCCCTTGGGCCGCCCCGTGGTGCCGGACGTATACATCAGCAGCGCATGATCCCCCGCCGCCACCTCGTGCAGCGGGCCGTCGCCGTCACCGCCAGCCCCTATCACCTCCACCCCGGCCTCGTTCGCCGCATCGAACTGTTCACGACAGACGGGATGGACAAAGGCGAACCGCGCCTCGGAATGCTCCAGCGCATAGGCGATGGCATCCCGCCCGGCGGCAAGGTTGATCATCGTGGCCCGAAACCCGCCCGCCAGCGCGCCATAAAAGGCGGTGATCCCCTCGCGGCTGTTGGGCGCCACGATGGCCACGCTCTCACCCTTCGCCGCGCCAAGTCCCGTCACCTGCCTTGCAAACCGCAACGCGTCGTCATGCAACTCCGCCCAGCCCAGCGACGTGCCGTCCTCGGGGAACACGATCGCCGTGCCACCCGCCTCGGCCCGCCGGGCCAGCCACTCGCCCACGGTTCCTCCGGGCGGCGTTGCACGGTCCAGTGTCATGATCCGGCGGCTTTCCAGTAATCGCCGAATATCTCCTCGAGGCTCGGCTCATTGGCCGGGATTTCCCTAACGATCCGCGTCGTCTGCAGGAAATGCTTCCAATGCACATTGTCATTCACCGAATTCCCGCCCCACGCGCCACAGCCCATCGACAGCGAGAATTTCATCCCGTTGGTGAACGATCCCCCCGTGGCAAAGGTATGCGCCTGATTGACGATCACCCGGCTGGTCGGCACCGCGCGGGCCAGCGCCATCGGCCTCGCCTCGTCACCCGTATGCAGCCCCACCGAATGCCCCGCCCCCTGATGCGTCTGTATCCGCCGCGTGACCTCCACCGCCTCATCGAAATCCGCCGCACCATACAGCGCCAGCACCCGGCTCAGCTTCTCCTCCGACAGCGGATGCCCCGGCCCGATTCCCTTGGTCGGCACGGCCACATATTCCGTCCCCTCCGGCACTTGGCCCGTCAGCCCCAGCGCCTCGATCATCCGGTCGGCATCCTGCGCCACCACCATCCGGTTCAGATGGCCATCGGGGAAGAGCGCGGCCACAACCGCCGCCTCGTCCTCCACCACCGCGCCACCCGCGCGCGCCATCTCCTTCAGGAACGCGTCCCGCACCGCATCGACCACCACCACCGCATTCTCCGACGAACAGGACGTGGCATTGTCGAAGGTCTTCGACGCCCGGATCTTCTCCGCCGCCTCCGCCAGATCGGCGGTCTCGTCCACGATCACGGTCACATTGCCCGTGCCCACCGCCACCGCCGGCGTGCCGGCGGTCTGGGCCCTATGCACGTTGTTCTGGCTCCCCGTCGCCACGATCAGATCGCAGTTCTCCATCAGCCGCTGGGTCTTCTCCTTCGATCCCGGCGCCGGCACCATCTGCACAAGCTCCGGGTCCTCGCCGATCTTGGCAAACTCCGCGTGGATGAACTGCAACAGCCGCTCACAGCTCGCCACCCCTTTGGGCGAGGGCGCCACCACGATGGCATTGCCGCATTTGAGCGCGTTGATGATGTTGTTGGCGGGCGTGGCACCGGGGTTCGTCGAGGGCACGATCGCCCCGATCACCCCAATGGGCCGCGCGATCTCGGTCAGCCCGGTCGCCGCGTCGTCGCTGATCACCCCATAGGTGGTGACCCCCTTGATGTCGCGCAAAAGCCCGAGCGTCTTGCGATGGTTCTTGACGATCTTGTCGGCCACATTGCCAAGCCCCGTCGTCTTCACCGCCAGCTCCGCCAGCTCCCGGTTGCGCCCGGGCTCCATGATGGCCCAGCCCACCGCCTGCGCCGCGCGGTCATAGCGCTCCTGGCTGCCCTCCGCCTCAAAGCGGGCCTGCGCGGCCCGCGCGCTGGCAATCACGGCATCAAGCTCGGGGATGGGGGCAATCGCGTTCATCTGTAAAACCTTTCCGAAAGTCGGGGCGCGCGGGCCATCCCGCGCACCCCTATATGGTCTTAAAGACCGGCAAGAAGCTCCTTCAGCGTCGCTTCCCGCGCCTTCCACATCTCGATCACCTCGTCACGGGTCATCACATGCATGGGCGAGCCGCCGGCTTTCATCTTGCCCGCCACGCGCGAGTTCTCGAACATCGTCGGCACCACCTCGGCCAGCTTGTCGATGATCGGCTGCGGCGTGCCCTTGGGCACCATCACCCCGCGAAAGTTCACGCTGGTATTGTCGATGTCAAAGCCCTGCTCCTGCATCGTCGGCACGTCGGGCAGGAAATCGCTCCGCTCGTTGTCAAACACACCGAGGATCTTCACGTTGCCCGCCTCCTTCGCGCGGTACGCATCCGACAGGTTGTTGACCCCGCCCAGCACTTCGCCCGCGATCACCGCCTTCATGGCACCGGCCCCGCCCGCGTTGTTGGGAATATAGGCCAGCTTCACCCCGGCCGCCTTCTCAAGCTGCAGCGCCGCGATATGGTGGCCCACGTAAAGTCCCGCGCCCGAGAATGTCAGCCCGCCGGGGTTCTCCTTGGCATAGGCCACCACATCCTCCATCGTCTCGAACTCGCTGTCGGCGCCCACCACGAACACCGCCGGGTCGGCGCCCCAGTTGGCGATCGGCTCGAAGCTGTCGGCGCTGTACTCCACCCCGCCCTCGATCGACTGGGCGATGAAATGCGGGATGTTGTAGGCGCCCAGCGTATAGCCATCGGCCTCCGCCTGCGTGGCCAGCCAGTTCCAGCCGACACGGCCCCCCGCGCCCGGCTTGTTGACGATCGCCATGGGCATGCCAAGCGCATCCTCATTGCCGGCCGTCATCGTGACGATCCGCGCCTGAAAGTCGGTGGCGCCGCCCGCGCCATAGCTGACCATCAGCATCAGCGGGCGTTCGGGGTAGTTCTCGGCCGAGTCCGCGGCTGCGGCCCCGGTCAGGCCCATCAAGGTGATGGACGCGGCTGCGAGTAGGGTCTTCATGGGGTTTCCTCCCTTGGATGTGATCTCTGCCGCTGTTGCGGTTCAGAGGAATATCTCCCGCGGTGTGTAGACGTTGAGCAGCAACGCGAAGAGACCGTACATCACCGCGACGAAACCCGCGGTGACAATG
>JAVJTX010000082.1:0-36006 GCA_040220035.1 Roseovarius sp.
CACGATGTGGGGCGGCTCGATCGAGTTCAAGACGCCGATGCTCTGGGCGTTCGGCTTCCTGTTCCTCTTCACCGTGGGCGGCGTGACCGGCATCGTGCTGTCGCAGGCCGGCATCGACCGCGCCTATCACGACACCTACTATGTGGTCGCACACTTCCATTACGTGATGAGCTTGGGCGCCGTCTTTGCCATCTTCGCCGGGATCTACTTCTACTTCGGCAAGATGACCGGGCGCCAATACCCGGAATGGGCGGGCAAACTGCACTTCTGGGCGATGTTCCTCGGGGCGAACCTGACCTTCTTCCCGCAGCACTTCCTCGGGCGTCAGGGCATGCCGCGCCGCTATATCGACTACCCCGAGGCCTTCGCGGTCTGGAACTGGTGGTCCTCGCTCGGCGCGTTCATCTCCTTCGCCTCGTTCATCTTCTTCTTCGGCATCGTGTTCTACTCGCTGTTCCGGGGGGCCAAGGTGACCCAGAACAACTACTGGAACGAATACGCCGACACGCTGGAATGGACGGTGGCCTCGCCCCCGCCCGAGCACACGTTCGAAATCCTCCCCAAGCAGGAGGAATGGGACAAGGGCCACGCCCACTAGGCCCCGCCCACCCGAAAAGAAAACCAAGGCCCCGGCATCGACCGGGGCCTTTTTGTGACAGCGCCCCGGTGCCTTGACGGAGCGGCAGGTTTTTTACTGGAAAATTTAACATAATGCTGCATAGTTCATAGCGGAGTGGGGACTCCGGAACCGGATAACGGGTGGATAGAAAAATGTTCAATGCAATACGGAATACCGCAGTTGCCCTGGCAGCAGGGCTCTTTCTCGGCCACGCGGCCGAGGCACAATCGACACATGACTGGACAGGCTTCCACGCTGGCGCCATGGCCGGCTATGGCGAGCTCGAGCCGAGCTCGAACGCCGCGAACCTTATCCAGCCGAACTCGGACGACGCCGTCTATGGCGTCTTCTTCGGCTACGACTACCAGTTCAGCAACCGTTTCCTGATCGGTGTCGAAGCCGACTGGCTCGGCTCCGACATGTCGAGCACGGTGCCCTGCTTCAACCCGGCCTTCACCTGTAACGCCGGGATGGATTCGATGGCCACGCTGCGCGCCCGCGCCGGCATGACGTTCAACCGCACGCTGGTCTACGCCACCGCCGGTTACGCCCATATGGAATACACGGGCTACACCCAGAACGCCACGACGCGCTTCGCGGACTCGAGCGGTATCGACGGCTGGACCTACGGCCTCGGCCTCGAATACGCCGTGACCGATCGCATCCATGTCGGCGCCGAAGCCCGCTGGGCCGAGTTCGACAGCACCGTGATGGCCTATGACGTGCCCTATACCGTCTCGCCGGATACCTTCCAGGCGCTGCTGCGGATCTCCTTCAAGCTCGGCGGCAAGTAAGCAGCTTCCGGCCTTTTCGAACGCCACGAACGCACGCATCCCTCACCGGGTGCGTGCGTTCCCCTTTTCCAGCACCGGCCCATAGCCAGCCGTAGGGTGGGTGCCATCCCACCCCTCCCCGGCCCGGCACACCCGCTCAGCCGTCACTCCAGCTCGCCGTGATACCAGTCATAGATCGTGACCTCGGTCTCGGCCCCGGCCTCGTCCAGCATCTTGGCAAACGCCTCCGGGTCCTGCGTGCCGCCATCCCGGCCGCGGTAATGATAGGGCACCACCATCGACGGCGCGAACTCGGCCACGGCATCCGCCGCCTGCTCGGCCGTCATGGTGAACGGCAGGTTCATGCAGACCAGCGCAAGGTCGATATCCTCCAGCGCCCGCATCTCGTCCGTGCCCTCGGTGTCGCCCGAGATATAAACGCGGCTCCCGTCCAGCGTCAGCACAAAGCCGATATCGCCCCGCTCCTTCGGGTGGAACTCCATCCGCCCCTCGGTGATGTTGTAGGACGGCACAGCCTCGATTTTGACACCCATCATCTCGGTGCTCTCGCCCGCGGTGATCACGTTGGCCCGCGCCTGCATGTCCTCGGGCATCATCGCCGTCACGTCCTCGTTGGTCAGGATCGGCGCTTTCGGCAGAACCCCCAGCAGATCGGCGCTGAAATGGTCGCCGTGCCGGTGCGTGACAAGGATCAGCTCCGGGTCGGGCAGCTCTTCATAGGCCGCAGCCTCGCCCACCGGGTCGACATAGATCACCCCCGCCGGCGTCTCCATCACAAAGGAGGCGTGCGAGACCGGATGGATCATCACCTTGCCATCCATGAAGCTCAGGCTCGCCCCCTCCTCGGCCGCAAGCGCGAGCGAAGGCAGAACCGTGACCGTTCCGGCAGCGGCGCTGCCGATAAGGAAATTGCGTCTGGTCGTCATGTGGGAACCTCCCGGTTTGTTGCGTGGCGTTGTCAGACGTCGACGTCCCTTGGACTGTCTTGAGCATAGCATAGCGTGATCCGCGTTTGTGACGAGGAATTGCCGGCGAAGTTACCCCGCCCGGAGCAAAACCGCGCCAAGGGCACGGTGCCGGGCAGCGGGCGGGTCCTGCCCCCTCCCCCGTTGCGCCGCACACAACATCTCGCCCGTTGCGCCCGGTACGCCACATCAACACCGGCCCTCACAGGCCCCTACACCGACGCGATACCGACGTAATACCGACGTGATACCGACGTTCCCTTCCCTTCAAAACAACGCCGTTAACCTTCGAATCACCTTCCCCTGCCGCCTCCGCCCTCCGCGCGGTCGCATTCGCCCCTCCCCATCCGCTGCCCCCCATGCTATCTCCCGCCCCACTGACCCTGCCAGAGGACACCCCATGTCCAACGAAATCCGCCTCGCCTTCGCCCACCCCTCGGCCCGGGCCGACGCCACCGCCCCCGATGGCCCGCTTGACCGGATTTCCGTCCGCGATCACGTGGTCGAGGTCGAGATCGGTGCCTTCCAGTCCGAGCGCGGCACCACCCAGCGCGTCGCCTTCAACGTCGTGGTCGAGGTACGCCCCCTCACCGACCCGATCGACGACGATGTCGACCGCATTCTCAGCTACGACAAGGTGACCGAGGCGATCCACGCCGCCCTCGCCGAGGAACGCCTCAACCTACTGGAAACACTGGCCGACCGCATCGCCGAACGCATCCTGTGGGAGCCGCAGGCGGTCCGCACCTTCGTCCGCATCGAAAAGCTCGACCGCGGCCCCGGCGCCCTTGGCGTCGAGATCGTCCGCTCCGTCTCCGACCTCACGACCAAGCCCGTCTCGCCCCATCCCGACACCGCCCCGCACCCCCACGTGGTCTACCTCACCAACGCCGCCATCCGCTCGCCCAACCTCGCCCGCTGGCTCGACCAGCTTCAGGCACGCGCCGAGCCGGTGATCCTCTGCGTAGGCCACGCCGACACCCCCGCGCCGCAGACAGGCCACCGCATGACCCAGCGCCGCGTCGACCTGCTGGCGTTGGAACAGAACGCGTGGATGCTGGCGGGCCGCGACGACCGCTGCGTCGTCACCGGCACCCGCACCGAACTCGACTGGGCCATGAAAAACGACCAGATCAGCGTCTGGGCCCCCTCGAAAATCGTGCTCGACGCGGTCGACGGCCCCACCACCGGCCCCGACGACCCGGTCGCGCTCGCCTCGTGGTTCGCGGGCCATGTCGACGCCTCCGACCTGCTGCTCATCGGCGAAACACCCCCCGCCAGCCCGCCCGTGCCGGTGCTGGTTCAGGACATCGCCCAGTCGGGCCTGTGAGGGCCCATGACCTACTACCGCCCCATCCCCAGCACCGACCGCGCCCGCCCCACCGGCGCCTACCCCCTTGCCGGCGGCTGGGCGTGGTTCGACACAGTCGAAGCGATGCACCGCGACGCCCCCTCGCGCCTGCTACCCGCCACCGACCTCCCCGGCGAGGCCCTTGAAAACCTGACCAAACCCCGCGCCCCCATCGCCGGCCTCACGTTCGAGGCACCCCGCCTCATGGGCATCCTCAACGTCACCCCCGACAGCTTCTCCGACGGGGGCGAGCACTTCGCCCCCGAAGTCGCCCTCGCCCATGCCCGCGCCATGACGAACCAAGGCGCCGACATCCTCGATATCGGCGGCGAATCCACCCGCCCCGGCGCCACCGAAGTCGATATCGAAGAGGAAATCCGCCGCACCGCCCCGGTGATCGGCGCCATCAGGGCCGAGATGGCGACCCCCATCTCGATCGACACCCGCAAGGCCCCCGTCGCCCGCGCCGCCCACGAAGACGGCGCCGATCTGGTCAACGACGTGGCCGGCTTCACCTTCGACCCACAGCTCGCCCCCTATTGCGCGGCCGAAAACCTGCCCGTCTGCGTCATGCACGCCCAGGGCACGCCCGATATCATGCAAAAAGACCCGCGCTACGACAACGTGGCGCTCGATGTCTACGACCACCTCGCCGCCCGCGTCACCGCGCTCGAAACCCTCGGCATCCCGCGCAAGAACATCATCGTCGACCCCGGCATCGGCTTCGGCAAGACGCTGGAACACAACCTGTCGCTTCTGCAGAACCTCGCGCTTTTCCACGGGCTGGGCTGCGCCGTCCTGCTTGGTGCCTCGCGCAAGCGGTTCATCGGCACCATCGGCGGCGCCGACTCCGCCCGCCACCGCGCGCCGGGCTCCGTCGCCGTGGCGCTGGCGGGCGTGGCACAGGGCGTCCAGCTCCTGCGCATCCACGACGTCTCCGAGACCGCCGAGGCCCTCCGCCTCTGGCAGGCCGCCACCTTGGGCCGCCTGCCCTAACGCCGGAACAACCGGCTCAGCGCCCCCAACTGGCTCAGCGCCACACCGGCCAGAATAAGCCCCATCGCCAAAAGCAGACTGGGCGGCAACGGCTCGGCCAACAGCACCACGCCAAAGATCACCGACCACACCGGCACCTGGTAATTCACCAACCCCAGAAACACCGGCCCCGCATCGCGGATCACCATCACCAGCAGGATCTGCGCCACCCCCGTCGGCAACAGCCCCAGATACACCAGCGCCGTCAAACTCAACCCCGGCACATCCCTTGGCCATCCCTCGACATACAAAGCCAAAGGCGCGAACAGCACCGCCGCCACCAGCAAAACCGCCGCCGCCAGCGCCAGCAGGTCCACCGCCGGGCAGAGCCGCGTGAAAATCCCCCCAATCGCGTAACAGCACGCCGCCCCCACACAGGCCAGCTTCGCCAAACTCTCGAAACTCTCCCCCGTCGAGGCAAACGCCTCCGGCCCGATCAGCACGATCACCCCGGCGGTCCCGATACAGAACCCCACCAGCCGCCGGAACGTCAGCACCTCGCCCGGCACGAACACATGCGCCAAGGGCAGCACCAAGAGCGGCACCACCGCCATGCACACGCCCGCAAAGCCCGACGCCACCACCTGCTGCCCCCAACTCAGCAACAGAAAGGGCAGCGCATTGGAAAACACCGCCATCGCCAGCACAAAGGCCCAGATCCGCCCCGCAGGCCGCCCCCTCATCGGCGGCAACCCGTGGCCCAGCCCAAAGGACAGCACCACCAGAAACAGCGCCCCCAAGCCCAGCCGCACGGCCACCACCATCAGCGGCCCGACCCCCTCCAGCGCCACCGACACCGACATGAACGACGCCCCCCAGATCGCCGCCAGAACGACGATCCGAAGCCAGTTGACCGGCCTGATTTCCTGCATTGTCTCACCTGTCCCGGAACGAAAAAAGGGCGCCCGGCAAGGGCGCCCCTCTGCTCGTGAAAGGCATAGCCCTCAGTTCTTCGCCTTGTCCACCATCTTGCCGGCGGAAATCCACGGCATCATGCCGCGCAGGGTCTCGCCCACGGCTTCGATCTGGTGGGCGTCGTTATTCCGGCGGATCGCCTTGAACGACGGCTGGCCAACCGAACATTCGCTCATCCAGTCGCGCACGAACCGGCCCTGCTGGATATCGTCCAGAACCGCCTTCATCCGCGCCTTGGTCTCTTCATAGGGCAGGATGCGCGGGCCGCTGACATACTCGCCATATTCGGCCGTGTTCGAGATCGAGTAGTTCATGTTCGCGATGCCGCCCTCATAGATCAGGTCGACGATCAGCTTCACCTCGTGCAGACACTCGAAATAGGCCATCTCGGGCGCATACCCCGCCTCGACCAGCGTCTCGAACCCCATCCGGATCAGCTCGACCAGACCGCCGCACAGCACCGCCTGCTCGCCGAAGAGGTCCGTCTCGCACTCTTCCTTGAAATCGGTCTCGATGACACCCGAGCGCCCGCCGCCGATGGCCGAGCAATAGGACAGGCCGATTTCCAGCGCCTTGCCCGACGCGTCGTTGTGAACGGCCACAAGGCAGGGCACGCCGCCGCCCTTGACGTATTCGCCGCGCACCGTGTGGCCCGGGCCCTTGGGCGCCATCATGATCACGTCAACGCTGTCGGGCGCCTCGATCAGGCCGAAATGCACGTTGAGGCCGTGGGCAAAGGCAATCGCCGCGCCCGGCTTGATGTTGTCCTTGACGTATTTGTTCCACGTCTCGGCCTGAAGCTCGTCGGGCATGGTGAACATCATCAGGTCGCACCATGCGGCGGCCTCGGCGATCCCCATCACCTTCAGCCCCTCGCCTTCGGCCTTCTTGGCCGAGGCCGAGCCTTCGCGCAGCGCAACGACCACGTTCTTGGCGCCGCTGTCGCGCAGGTTCAGCGCGTGGGCATGGCCCTGGCTGCCATAGCCGAGGATGGCAACCTTCTTGTCCTTGATCAGGTTGATGTCGCAATCGCGATCGTAATAGACACGCATGGTTCAGTCTCCTTTAACATTTCCCGATGTACTCTCTGCCTGTCGGCATGGAAAATCACATCATTTACCCGTGCTTTTCGGAAAACCGCATGGTATTCATTCTCCGTTAACGGATTTATGTGAATTTTCATGCTCGACGACATCGACCGGCGCATCCTGCGCCACTACCAGCACGACGCGTCCCAGCCCGTGGCGGAGCTTGCCGACGCCGCCGGCGTCACGCCTGCCACCTGCGCCCGCCGGCTCGACCGGATGAAGGGCGCGGGGCTAATCCGCGCCAACCGCGCGGTGATCGACTGGCGCGCGCTTGGCTACGAGGTCGAGGTCTCCCTGCGCGTGACGCTCGAAAAGTCCGAGCCGCGCGCGTTTGACGAATTCCTCGCCGCCGCGCGCGAGGTGCCCGAGGTCGTGGAAATCCAGACCTTCCTCGGCCGTGTCGACCTGCGCCTCTCGGTCATCGCCCGCGACATGGCCCATTATCAGGACCTCTACCGCACCGCGATCCTCTCCCTGCCCCATATCGCCGATATCGAAGGGCTGATGCACGTCGCCCGCATCAAGACAGACGAGATCCTGCCGCTATGATCGACCTCGACACGCTTGACCGCCGCCTCCTGCGCGAACTGGTCCACGACGCCACCCAACCGGCCAGCACCCTTGGCCGCAAGCTGGGCCTCAGCCAGCCCGCCACATGGCGCCGCATCCGCCGCCTCTATGACAGCGGCGTCATCAAGGGCCAGCGCCTCGACCTCGACCATGACCAGCTGGGCTTCGGCGTCACCGTCTTCCTCGGCGTCAAACTCGCGACCAAGGGACGGGTCAGCATCGACGATTTCGAACGCGCCGTCTCGGCCATCCCCGAGGTGCAGACCGTGGAACACATCCTCGGCCTCTATGACTACCGCCTGCGTGTCGTGGCCCGCGACATCTCCGATTTCGAACGCGTTCTGCGCCGCCGCATCATGATGCTGCCCGGCGTGGGCGACGTGGAGGCCAACGTCATGCTCTCCGAGGAACGCCGCCCCGGCCCCATCGGCTAACCATCTGCCACCACTCGATTTCTTCAAAAGAAATCGACCCGAAATCTTTTCAAGATTTCGCCCCAACCGCCCCCTTTGTCGAAAACCACCGCACCCCTGCCGCCTTTTTTCCCATGTGGTCCGCCCCCACCTCTGCTAAGCCCCACCCCAAACCCCACTTGCACGACAGGAGCCTGACCATGCCCGCCCTTCTCGACAATGTAGACCCCGACGGCCTGCTCGAATATTCCGTCGTCTTCACCGACCGCTCGCTCAACCACATGAGCCAGTCCTTTCAGCAGGTGATGCGCGACATCTCCGGCATGCTGAAGGAGGTCTACAATTCGCAATCCACCGCCATCATCCCCGGCGGCGGCACCTACGCGATGGAGGCCGTCGCCCGTCAGTTCGGCACAAACGCCCACGCGCTGATCGTCCGCAACGGCTGGTTCTCCTACCGCTGGTCACAGATCTTCGACATGGGGAAATTCACCGCCGAAACAACCGTTTGCATGGCCCGTCAGACCGGCAATGGCGCGCAATCCCCCTTCGCCCCGGCCCCGATCGAGGAGGTCACCGCCAAGATCCGCGAGGCCAAACCCGACGCCGTCTTCGCCCCCCATGTCGAAACCTCCGCCGGCATCATCCTGCCCGACGACTACATCACCCAGATGGCCCAAGCCGCCCATGACGTCGGCGCGCTGATGGTGCTCGACTGCATCGCCTCGGGCTGCGCATGGGTCGATATGGAGGCAACCGGCGTCGACGTGTTGATCTCCGCCCCGCAGAAGGGCTGGTCCGCCTCCCCCTCCGCAGGCCTCGTCATGCTGTCGGACAAGGCCTTGGAACGGCTGGAGAAAACCACCTCCAACAGTTTCGCCATCGACCTCAAGAAATGGCACCAGATCATGCAGGCCTATGAAAACGGCGGCCATGCCTACCACGCCACCATGCCCACCGACGCGCTGCGCGCCTTCCGCGACACGATGCTCGAAACCAAGGAATACGGCTTCGAGAAACTCCGCCAGGCCCAATGGGATCTCGGCAACGGGGTCCGCGCCATGCTGGCCGACAAGGGCGTCACTTCTGTGGCCGCCGAAGGCTTCGGCGCGCCCGGCGTGGTGGTCAGCTACACCAATGACCCCGAGATCCAGAACGGCAAGAAATTCGCAGCCGAAGGTATGCAGATCGCCGCCGGCGTGCCGCTGGCCTGCGACGAGCCCGAGGGCTTCATGACCTTCCGCCTCGGCCTCTTCGGCCTCGACAAGCTCTACGATGTGGACGCCGCCAAGTCCCGGCTCAAAACCGCAATCGACAAGGTGCTCTGACCCTTACCGCCAAGCGATATTGCTGCTCCGCCCCAGCCCCCGGCGCAGGCAATACCAGATCACCCAAAGGCTCAGCAAAAGCCACGCCCCGCCCCAGAACAGGGTGGGGCCGGCAAACTCTTCCGCCATCATCCGCGCATCCGACCGAAGATGCGCCCGCGCAATGGTGTCGCTGAAAATATCGAGCGGCACATAGATCATGCTGGCAAGGCCTATCACCCGCAAAACAAGGTCGTTCACATCCCGCCGCAGGTACTTTGCCGCCCCGATCATCAGCAACCCGGTCACCACCCCGAACCCGATGGCAAACAGGCTCCGCAGGTACATAACCGTCACCGCCAAAAGCACCACGCCCAGCCCGCCAAGGATCACCCTGTCCCACCGCGTCTTGACCGCCGCCAGAAACAGCGCCACCCCGATCAGGAGCGACCCCAGATACCCCGCGCTCAGGATCACGAACCGCCACCCCCCGCGCGACGTGACCGAGCCGCCCTGCATCGGGTCAAGCGTCATCCCCACCACCGACCCGCCGGTCAGCACCGTCGCCACCGCGTGCGACAGCTCATGCAGGAAAACAACAAGGATTTTCAACGGCATGACCACCGGTGTCCGCCACAGCACGGCAATCAGCCCGACCAGCACCAGCAACTGCCAATGCCCCCGGATCAGCCCTATGCCGCCCCGCAGGCTCAGCCCCGCGCTCCCAGCCCGATCTGCATCAGCGTCTTGCGCACCGGCCCCAGCGAATAGATGGCATTGAGTCCCATCGCACGCGCATCCCGCAAAGGCTGCGCCCGCACCATCGACGCCCGGTTCAGCAGGTCGATCCCCGTCACCCGCAGCGTCACATCCCCGTGCCGCCGCCGGTGATACTGCTCCAGCATCGCCCGGTCACCCAACCGCTCCGGCGCCCCCCGCGCCAGCTCCAGCAGCACCCGCACATCGCCAAGGCTCATGTTCAGCCCCTGCGCCCCGATGGGCGGCACCACATGCGCGGCCTCGGCCACCAGCGCCACCCGCTCGGCCGCCATCCGCTCCGCCACCTGGCTGATGATCGGCCAGATCGTCCGCCGCGAAGCCAGCTTCAGCGGCCCGAACAGCAGACAGGACCGCTCGTTCATCGCCGCCTCGAACTCTGCCTCCGGCAACGCCTTCAGCCGCATGGCCTCTGGCCCCTCCTCCATCCACACGATGGCTGAAGAGGGCCGCCCCTCGTAATCCGGCAAGGGCACCAGCGTGAATGGCCCGCCCGAGCGGTGGATCTCGGTCGACACGTTCCCATGCGGGATGGGATGCGTCACCGCAAAGGCCAGCGCCTTTTGCCCATAGCGCAAGATCTTTACCGGCACGCCCGCCGCCTCGCGCACAGGCGAATTTCGCCCATCGGCCGCAATCACCAGCCGGCATCGCAGCTTCGAGCCGTCCGACAGGCCAACCCGCGCCTCGGCCTCCCGCGTGAACAGCGTCTGGACCCCGGTTCCGGGCCGGAATTCGACGTTTTCCAACCCCTCCAGATGCGCCACCATCTCGCGCCTGAGCAACCAGTTGGGCAGGTTCCACCCAAAGGGCTTGTCCGAGATATCCTCGGCCTCGAATTCCTTGATGATCCGCGGCTCGGCCACCTCGCCCCCGGCATCGACAATCCGCATCACCTGCAATGGCTCGGCATGGGGCGCCAGCCGCTCCCACAGGCCCGCCTCGTCCATAAGTGACTGTGCCGGCTGTAGAAATGCCGTCGTCCGCAAATCCGACCCTTCCGCATCCCGCTCGGTCACAGGCGGCGCCGGATCGACACAGATCACCCTGAACCCGGCCCCGCCGAAAATCGCCGCGGCCGAAAGCCCGGCCACCCCGCCGCCCGAAATCAGGATATCCGCGTCCATGCCTTTTGCGTCCTTTCGTCTCGCCCGCTCAGCCCAGCGTGATCCGCACAATGATCAGCATGCAGACCGGCACCAGCGCCACCGCGGGGATATACAGCCCCGGCAGGCCCCACACTACCACCGCCGCGGCCCACGCCGCCAGCACAAGCAGCAGGCCCAGCAGGACAAGGGCCACCGTCCGCGCCTCGTTTTCCTCACCATACCCCTGAATTTCAACCGAATTCTCTGCACTGAGATACGCCATTTCCATCTCCGTTATCGCGTTTGTCCCACGGCACAGATAAGCTCTTTGCGCCCGCGCGAAATGCGCGTTTCGACGCAGGCGCGCGCCCTCAGATCAGCCGCGCCAGAAACCCGGTCAGGTCATCGGTGTGGTGGTGGATATGGTCGGCCACATGCGGCGCCTCCGCCACGTGCACGGTCCGCATCCCCATCGCATGCGGCTCTGCCAGATTGCGGGGGTCGTCCTCGAACATCGCCGCCTTTTCCGTCAGCACGCCGTCCAGCGCGAAAACCGCGTCGAACGCCGCCCGGTCGGGCTTGGGGTGAAACCCTGCGTGCTCGACCCCGTAAATCGCGTCGAACGCCCCGCCAAGGCCCCGCTTTTCAACGACTTTCTGCGCATAAGGCGCGGTGCCGTTGGTATAGACGATCTTGCGCCCCGGCAGGCTCCGGATATGGGAATTGAGGTCGGCATCCGCCTCCAGGTGATCGAGTGAGATGTCATGCACATGGGTCAGGTACGGCCCCGGATCGACGCCATGCACCCGCATCAGCCCGGCCAGCGTGGTGCCATGCTCGGCCCAGTATTGCTTGCGCAGCCGGTCGGCCTCGGACCGGCCCACGCCCAACGCGTCCATCACGAACTGCGTCATCCGCACCTCGATCTGGTCAAACAACCGCGCGCGGGGCGGGTATAGCGTGTTGTCGAGGTCGAAAACCCAGGTTTCGACATGTGTGAAATGCTGTTTCGGCATGGCGTCAGGATAGACGCGCGCCCCTCCCTCTGCAACGCCAAGGCTTGATTGCCGAGCAACCCCGCGCGTAAGGTCCGGCGGATAACGAGAATGCCAATGCACCGCAGGGACACACGCGCCTATGAAATCGCCGATCAAGGACGCCTACACGCTCATCCTCGAAGCCATCGACATGGGTATCTTCAAGCCCGGCGACCGCCTTGTCGAAAGCGATCTGGCGGAACGCTTCGGCGTCTCGCGCACGCCCATTCGCGAGGCGCTTCAGCGGCTCGAAACCCAGTCGTTGCTGGCCCGCGACGGCCGCAGCCTGATCGTGGCCTCGCTCGATCACAACCAGCTCGCCGAGCTCTACGTCGTCCGGGCCGAGCTCGAGGGGCTCGCCGCCGGCCTCGCCGCCCGCCACGCCACCGAGGAAGAGGTTCGCGTGCTGCGCGACATGGTCGATGACGATCGCAACCTATTGGGCGATCCGCAGGCGCTGGCCCGCGCCAACCGACGGTTTCACAAGCAGATCCACCTCGCCTCGCACAACCGCTTCCTTGTTCAGCAGCTTGACCTCGTGCACCGCTCCATGGCGCTGATGGCGACCACCTCGCTTGCCGCGCGGGGTCGGGACGAGGACGCCCTGCGCGAGCATGACGCCATCGTCTCGGCCATCGAGGCACGCGACGCCGACACCGCCGGAGAGGCCCTGCGCGCCCATATTTCCAAGGCTTTCGTGACCCGGCTGAAGCTTGATTCAGGAGAGGTCGAGAGCACCGTCTGACCCGCGCGGCCGCGCCCGCCGAACCTGTTTGGCCCCTTTCGACAGCCCGTGGGTCGTCTTGTCCCAGAAGAACGGCTTCAGCACCAGTTCATAGAGCGCCTTGTACGCCGCCACCGCACCCAGCGGGCCATAGAAATGCATGGTCGGCGTCCAGAGAATCAGGTGCTTGTGCCGTGCTCGCGCCACCGCCGTGGCATGGATCGTCAGGTTGATCACCTCGATCGTCAAAAAGAGCGAGCCCAGCGCCACCATCGACCAGTGCGGCAGCACCGGGTCGAGCGGATGCGGCAAACCCAGCAGCACCAGCCAGAACGACCACAACAGCGGCGCAAGCATGACCTGTGACAGCGCCGACACGAAATGCGCCTGAAACCCCACGAAGCGCCACGTCCCCAGTTGACGCAACAGCTCGCGCGGCCGCCGCATATGCACAAGGTAGGTGGTCATATACCCTTTCAGCCAACGCGAACGCTGCTTGATCCATGGCCATGGCAGGCAATTGGCCTCCTCGCCGGTAACCGTCGCCAGCATCTCCGTCCGGTAGCCGTGCCGCGCCAGCCGAAAGCCGAGGTCGGCATCCTCGGTCACGTTATGCGAATCCCACGCCCCCACACGCTCCAGCGCATCGCGGCGGCAGAACACCGTCGTACCCCCCAACGGAATCGCCAACCCCATCCGCACCATTCCGGGCAGGATCATCCGGAACCACGTGGCGTATTCGATGGTGAAACACCGCGCCAGCCACGTCTGGCGCGGATTGTAATAGTCCAGATAGCCCTGCACACAGGCCATTTCCGGCGGCGAGGCGCCGAACCTGCGCACCACCTGCATGATCTGGTCCGCCGCCGGTGCATCCTCGGCGTCGTAGATGCCGATGATGTCGCCGTCACAGAAATCGAGCGCATAGTTCATCGCCCGCGGCTTTGTTCTCGGCGTGCCGTCCGGCACCACCACCGGCCGGATCCACGGCGGCAGGTCGATCCCGGCCAGCGCCTCGCGGGTGGCGTCATCCTCCTCTTCCAGCACGAGGACCACGTCGAGCAGGCTTTTGGGATAGGTCAGCCGCGTCAGCCGCGCCACCAGCTCGTGCACGATCTCGGTCTCGCGGAACAGTGGCACCAGCACCGACACCCGCGGCAGCGGCAGCTTCCGCAAGGGCTGCGGCGATGGCGGGTCCGGCGGCCCGGCCACGAGCCCGGTGACGAAGGCCGCCATCTTGAACAGCGCCGAGATGACCAGCGTCACCACCGCCCAGCCCGCCAGCATGCCGAAAACCAGCCGCGGAAACAGCACCGTCACCAGCGCCAGCGCCACCAGCAGCACCGCCACCGACGCCAGCCGAAACTCCCGGCTCTGCCCCCAGGTCCGGCAGCTTTCCTCCTCCGGGACGCGTGTCACCATCGCCTGCGTCAACGCGGGGCGGTGCAGCTCGGCAATCCGCTGCTGGATCACCGGGCGCGGCGCCAGCAGCACCCGCGCCGGGTTCAGGGCCACCGGCAGATGCCGCCGGATCTCTTCGCTGCTGCGACGGTCGCTGCAGACGATGGCGGCCTTCCCGTCGCGGTCCACCACCGGCAGCACCGCGTGCCGGAGCAACAGATCCACCGGCGTATCCACGTGAAATTGCTTCAGCCGCACCAGATCGTCTGCCGTCAGGCTGCGCGACTTGAACGCCCGCGCATTGGCCTCGAGAAGCTCCGCATCGCTCGCCAGCCCTTCGGCACTGAGAATGCGGTCGAGCGTGGCATCGGTTCGCGCCTGAACCCAGCCCGCCCGCTCTAGGTCGTCCCGCGCCACCGTGCCCCGTTCCAGCAGATCCCGCTCCAGCGCCGACAAGGCGGTGCCGGCGGGCCGGTGGGGGGGGCCGAGGTGTCGTAGTTCCGAAATGCCCATGCGCCGCTCCTCGCGGTCTCAAACGGCTACGAGGATGCCCGGACATAGTTAAGGAAGGGTGAACAAGAGGTTAACGCCGAAACGGCGAAAGGGTTAACGGTCCATCGAGGCCGCGAAGCGTTCGAACAGGTAGAAGCTGTCCTGCGGGCCGGGGCTGGCCTCGGGGTGGTGCTGAACCGAGAAGATCGGCCGGCCATCCATGCTGATGCCACAGTTCGATCCGTCGAAAAGCGAGACATGCGTTTGCGTCACGCCCTTGGGCAGGGTCTGGCTGTCGACCGCGAAGCCGTGGTTCATCGAGGTGATCTCGACCTTGCCGGTCTGGAGGTCCTGCACCGGGTGGTTGGCGCCGTGGTGGCCGTGGTTCATCTTGACCGTCTTCGCGCCCAGCGCCAGCCCGAGCATCTGGTGGCCAAGGCAGATGCCGAAGATCGGCAGCCCCTTGTCCATCACGCCCCGGATCATCGGCACGGCGTATTCGCCGGTGGCCGCCGGGTCGCCGGGGCCGTTCGACAGGAAGACGCCATCGGGGTTCTGGGCCAGCACATCCTCGGCGGTCGAGGTGGCGGGCATCACAGTCACTTCGCAGCCCGCACTGGCAAGGCAGCGCAGGATGTTGCGCTTGGCGCCGTAATCGACGGCCACGACCTTGTGCCGCGCCTCTTTCTGGCGGGTATAGCCGTCAGGCCAGGCCCAGCGCATCTCGTCCCAGCGGTAGGATTGCGCACAGCTCACCCGCTTGGCGAGGTCCATCCCCTCGAGCCCGGCAAAACCGCGGGCGTGGCTGATCAGGGCGGAGACGTCGAAATTCCCCTCGGGGTCATGGGCCAGCGCCACGTGCGGCGCGCCCTGCTGGCGGATCGCGCGGGTCAGGCGGCGGGTGTCGAGCCCACCAATCGCCACCCGGCCGCGCCGGGCCAGCCAGTCCGACAGCGTTTCGGCCGCGCGCCAGTTGCTGGGCGCGGTCGGGTCCCATTTCACCACCATGCCCTCGGCCACCGGGTCGGCGGTCTCGTCATCTTCGGGATTGACGCCCACGTTGCCCACATGGGGGAAGGTGAAGGTCACCACTTGGCCCGCATAGGAGGGGTCGGTCATGATCTCCTGGTAGCCGGTCATCGCGGTGTTGAAGCACAGCTCGGCCGTGACCTGCCCGGTCGCCCCGAACCCCTTGCCATAGAAGACGGACCCGTCGGCCAGGACAAGGCAGGCGGTCGGGCGCTTTTGGGGCGAATGGGCCATGGCGAAAGAATCTCCGGGGGGGTGCAAATTGGCCGGAAACTATGGTCGCGGCCCCCGAGGGTCAAGGGCACAAGCGTCCTGTTGCACCGCTACCATCTGCGCGTGCGCCCGGGTGCCGTAGCGTCCGGCGCGGTTGCCACCCCTTGCGCTTTCCGATAGGTTGGCGGTCTTGCCAGCGGCCATGGGGATGAAAACGTCGATGGGATTGAGAGAGCAGGTCAATACTGCGCTGAAACAGGCCATGAAAGAGAAAGACACCGCGCGTCTGGCGACGCTGCGGCTGATCAACGCGGCCATCAAGGATCAGGACATCGCCCGGCGCGGCGCCGATGGCGACACCGATCTGACCGATGCCGATATCATGGCCATTCTGGGCAAGATGACCAAGCAGC
This sequence comes from Roseovarius sp., assembly GCA_040220035.1. Taxonomy (GTDB): domain Bacteria; phylum Pseudomonadota; class Alphaproteobacteria; order Rhodobacterales; family Rhodobacteraceae; genus Roseovarius. The sequence continues at coordinate 16,232 of JAVJTX010000082.1, forward strand.
GGCAGGAAAGCGTCCGCGCCTACGAGGAAGGCGGCCGGCTCGATCTGGCCGAGCGGGAGCAGCGCGAGATCGAGATCATAGCCGAGTTCCTGCCCCGCCCGCTGGACGAGGCGGAGGTGGATGCCGCCATCGACAAGGCGATCGAGGACACCGGCGCCAGCTCGATCCGGGACATGGGCAAGATCATGGGCCGGCTGAAAGAGAATTACACCGGCCAGATGGATTTCGGCCTGGTGGGTCCGAAGGTTAAGGAAAAGCTGGCCTGACCGGGGCGGGCGTCCAACCGCGTTAACAAATTCGGAAATGGCGGGCGGACAGCCAAAGGGCCGGATTGGCCGAAAATGTCATGTCGGTATCGCGTCGGTATAACGTCGGTATTTTGTCGGTGTTTTTCTCGGTGTGTTTTTCGGACGTGGCGGTGGTGGGGCGATATCTTGAAAAGATATCGGGTCGAATTCTTTTCAAGAATTCGATTGGATCACGTCCGGGGCGGTGGTGAGAGTGGTGGGTTTCACCCACCCTACCGCGCGGCCTGTCTCAACGCATCCGACAACTCGCCGTAGAGCGCCTTGCGCTCGTCCTCGGAGAGGAAGGCCCCGATCTCGACCTCGCGGCCCTTGCCGCTGAGCGTCACGTAATGGGGCACCGGGCCACCCTTTTCGTGCATCGTGGCCTTTGCCCAGTAGCTCTGGCATTCCCATTCGCGCGTCGTGCCTTTCGGGTCGGTGCGGGTCAGGCGGATCTGCTCGGCGTCGATGGTCAGATCCTCGTTGAGCCGCGCATCCCGGTACGACCGTTCCAGCCCCCACCACAGGCCCGCCACCGCCAGCAGCAGGAAGGGCAGAAGCCCCCAGAGCACGATCGTGCCCAAAAGCGGGTAGAGCGGGATGGTGATCAGCGTGAAGGTCGCGAGGATGAAGGCCGCAAACCCGCGGCGCGGCAGTGACCGGTGCGGCCAGAGGCGCAGGCGGCGCACGGTGCCGCCGGGATCTGTCGAGGCGCTCCACTCGTAAGGCATGGATCTATCCTAGCGTGGATCGCGGCGAGGGAAACAGCGGCACATCGTCCGCCCTCAGCTTTCCATCCAGATCGTCACCGGCCCGTCATTGAGCAGCTCGACCTTCATGTCGGCGCCGAACCGGCCCGTCTCGACCGGCACGCCCTGTGCGGCCAGTTGGTCGGCGAAATACGCGTAAAGCCGTTCGCCCTCGGCAGGCGGCGCGGCGGCGGAAAAGCCGGGGCGGTTGCCGCGGCTGGTATCGGCGGCCAGCGTGAACTGGCTGACCACCAACGCGGCCCCGCCCGTGTCCTTTACCGAGAGGTTCATCTTGCCGGCCTCGTCGGGGAAGATGCGCAGCTTGGCGATCTTCGCGGCCAGCTGATCGGCCTGTGCCTCGCCATCGCCCTGCATGGCGCAGACGAGGATCAGCAGGCCCGGCCCGATCTTGCCGATCACCTCGCCCTCGACCGTGACCGAGGCATGGGTCACCCGTTGCAGCAAGGCGCGCATGGGCAGGCTCCTTTCTCAGATTCGCGGCTTCGGCGCCGCCTCGCGGTCGGCATCGCCGGAATTGGGCTCGCCCTTGGGTTCGATCAGCAGGACCCTGACCTCCTCCTCGGCGCGCGGGCGGTGCACGACGCCCTTGGGCACGACGATCATCTCGCCCTTGCGCACCGTCTGATCCGGGCGGTCCTCGAATTCCATCACCATCTCGCCATCGAGAACGAGGAAGAAATCATCGGTATCTTCGTGCTTGTGAAAGGGGAATTCGCCCTTGAACTTGACCACCATCACGTCGTTGTCGTTGTAATCGGCCACGACATGCGGGTCCCAGTGCGACGTGAACTGCCCCAGCTTCTCGGCCAGATTGATCGTACTCATTCGGTCATCCTTCGCTGTCCCGGTTGTTGCGTTCAGGGATGCCCAAGCCCGGCGGCGCGCGCAAGGAATTTTGCACATTCCGGCCGCGCGGTGCTACTCCAAGCCCATGCAAGAGCGCTCTTTCATTCCCCGCGGCGCGGCCAGCCTCAAGATCGCCTATGACGGGCCGCCGCGCGATTATCACTTCCTACTGCTGCCCAAGCTGACGCTGCTGGCCTTCACCTCTGCGCTGGAGCCTTTGCGCGTGGCCAACCAGGTGACCGGCAAGGAGCTGTACCGCTGGTACGTGATGACCGAGGACAATGCCTCGGTCACCTGTTCCTGCGGGGTCACGATCACGCCGGACACGCCCCTGCGCGACGTGCCGCGCGATGCGGCGGGTTTCGTCTGTGGCGGGATCGAACCCATCGAGAGCACGTCGCAGCGCGCCGTCACATGGGTGCGCAAGCAGCGCACCTTCGGGGCCCGGGTGGGGGGCATCTGTACCGGGGCTTTCGCGCTGGCCCGCGCCGGGCTGCTCGACGGGCGGCGGTTCACCCTGCATTGGGAGAACCAGCCGGCCTTTGTCGAGACATTTCTGGATCTGGAACCCACCGAGACCCTTTACGAGAACGATGACGGCTTGCTGACCTGCGGCGGGGGGAGTGCGGCGACGGACATGATGCTGGCGATCATCGAGGCGGATTTCGGCGGCGAGCTGGCGACGATCGTGGCCGACATGTGCCTGCACAGCCGGTCCGAGAACCGCGCGGTGCCGCAGCGCACGGCCTATGCCTCGGCCATCGGCAGCCGCAATCCGCGGCTGATCGCGGCGGTGGATTTCATGCGGGCGCATCTGGAGGACCCGGTCGAGATGCAGGACGTGGCGGATCATATCGGGCTGTCGAAGCGGCAGCTGGAGCGGCTGTTCCAGCGGTATATCCGGGCGAGCCCGGCGCAGTTCTACCTCGACCTGCGGGTGACGCGGGCGCATGCGCTGTTGAACGAGACCAACATGACGGTGGCCGAGGTGGCGGCGGCGACGGGGTTTGCCAGCTCGTCGCAACTCTCGCAGCGGTTCCGCAAGCGGTACGGCAAGAGCCCCAGCGCCTATCGCAAAGGGTGGACGCAGCCGGTGGCCGGCGCCTGACCGGTCGTTACTTTCGCTTTGTCCGCCGGGTGCGCTGGGGCATGGGCTTGCCGGGTTTCTTGTCGTCCTTTGGCCCCGCCTCGTCCTTCATGCCAAGCTGTTCGCGCAAAACGCGGGGGCGCACCTCCTCGACCGCGCCGGGCTTGAGCTGGCCGAGCTGGAAGGGGCCGTAGGAGACGCGGATCAGGCGGTTGACGCTCAGGCCCACGGCTTCCATCGCGCGGCGGATCTCGCGGTTCTTGCCCTCGCGGATCGAGACCGTCACCCATGCGTTGGCCCCCTTCTGGCGGTCGAGGGTGACCGTCATCGGCTGGAATTTCTCGCCATCGAGGTCGAGCCCCTTGCGCAGCGGTTCGAACGTGTCGTCGCCGGGCCGGCCCTTGACCCGCACGCGGTAGCGGCGCATCCAGCCGGTCGAGGGCAGTTCAAGCTTGCGCTTTACCCCGCCATCATTGGTCAGGAGGAGTAACCCCTCGGAATTCAGATCGAGCCGGCCGACGCTCATCACGCGGGGCATGTCCTCGGGCAGGTCGTCATAGATCGTCGCGCGGCCCTGCTCGTCCTTCGTGGTGGTCACGAGGCCGGTGGGCTTGTGATAGAGCCAGAGCCGCGCCGGCTCGGGCGCGTCGAGCGGCTTGCCGTCGACCGTCACCTTGTCCTTGTCGGTCACGTTCAGGGCGGCGCGGTCGATCACCTTGCCGTTCACCGTCACGCGGCCGGCCTCGATCATCCGCTCGGCCTCGCGCCGGCTGGCCACGCCCGCGCGGGCAATTACCTTGGCGATGCGCTCGCCCTCTGGGGTTTTGCTGGTCATGGGATGGCGCTTACCGCAAAAGCCGCGCTTGCGAAAGCGGCAAGCGCGGGGCATGCAAGGGCATGACGTTCACGAGCCATATGCAGACCGCGCTGGCCGAGGCGCGCGCCGCGGGGGACCGGGGCGAGGTGCCGGTGGGCGCCGTCATCGCCGATGCGTCGGGCGCCGTCGTGGCGCAGGCGGGCAACCGCACGCGCGAGATGAACGACCCCACGGCCCATGCCGAAATCCTCGTTCTGCGCGCGGCCTGCCTGCTGGCGGGGAGCGAACGCCTGCCGGGTCACAGCCTTTACGTCACGCTGGAGCCCTGCCCGATGTGCGCGGCGGCGATTTCCTTTGCCCGGATCGCGCGGGTCTATTACGGCGCGGCCGATCCGAAATCGGGCGGCGTGGCACAGGGCCCGCGCATTTTCACGCATCCGCAATGCCACCATGTGCCGGAGGTCTATGACGGGATCGCGGCGGAGGAGGCCGAGGGGTTGCTCAGGACCTTCTTTGCCGCGCGGCGCTGAAACCGGGGATTTGAGTATTTTTGGAAAGATGAAACACGGGGTCTGCTTCATCTTTCACTAAATACTCCGGGGTCCGGGGCAGCGCCCCGGGGGGCTCGGTCAGAGCTCGAACGGCTCCATCACGTCCGCTTCGATGACGTTCACGCCCGGCAGCGCCTTTGTCAGTTCCTCTGCCGATTGTTCGAGGAAGGGGAAGGTCTTGTAATGGCAGGGGATGACCGTCTTGAAGTCGAAGAAGGTCTTGGCCGCGTAGGCCGCGCGCTTCATGTCCATGGTGAAATGCCCGCCGGCGCAGAGGATGCCGATATCGGGCTTGTGCAGGTCATTGAAGATCTTCATGTCGGCGATCACGTCGGTGTCCCCCGAGACATAGATCGTGTGCCCGTCGCCTTCGATCATGTAGCCGCATTCCGTGCCCGGCACATTGGGGCCGTCATCCGTGCCGAAGCTGGAGGAATGGACCGCGTGGACCATCGTGACCTTGACGCCGCCAAGGTCGACCGTGCCGCCCTTGTTGAAGCCCACGGTCGCGATCTTTTCCTTGTCTTCCCAATAGCCCATCAGGTCGTACTGACCGACCACCGGGATACCCAGTTTGCGCGACAGGCCGACCGTGTCGGCCACATGGTCGAAATGGGCATGGGTCAGCAGGATATGGGTGGCGCCCTCGACCGCCGCGTCGTGCTGATCCTCGGTCAGCATCGGGTTGCCGGTCAGCCACGGGTCGATCAGCAGGACCTGCCCGCCGATGGCGATCTTGAATGAGGCGTGTCCGAGGAATGTGATTTGCATGATGTTCTCCCTATCTTTGCCGAGTAACCTAGTGACTCCTGCGCGCGAGGAAACCCTGATGGACTGGTTTGCGTCAATCGACGGATATTGCGAACGGCTCGGGCCCGCCTATTGGGCCGAGCCGGTGAACGCGGTGACAAACGCGGCCTTTTTGCTGGCGGCGGCGGTGACGGCGTGGCGGCTGCGGGGGGCGCATCTGCCGCTGGCCAATGCGATGGTGGTGCTTTTGGCGATCATCGGCGTCGGCAGCTACCTCTTTCACACCCATGCGGAGCGGTGGGCGGCCATGGCCGATACCACGCCGATCCTCGCCTTCATTCTGGTGTATCTCTATGCGTCGAGCCGCGATTATCTCGGCCTGCCGCAACTGTGGGCGCTGGTGGCGGTCGGGCTGTTCTTTCCTTTCGCCGCGCTGCTGGTGCCGGTGTTCAGCCGCGTGCCGGTGCTCTCGGCCTCGGCCGGGTATCTGCCGGTGGTGGTGCTGATCGCCGGATTTGCTGCCTATCTTGCGCGGCGCTTGCCGGATACCGCGCGTGGTCTGGCCATCGGTGCGGGGCTTCTCTTCCTGTCGATCACGCTGCGCAGCCTCGACATGCCGCTTTGTGAAAGCTGGCCCATGGGCACGCATTTCGCGTGGCATCTGCTCAACGCGCTGCTGCTGGGTTGGATGATCGAAGTCTACCGCCGTCACATGCTTGCGCGCCGCCCGCGCGAGCGGTAAACGCTGGCGTCAAACCCGAGCACCGCAAGAGGCCCGAAATGTCGATCGATCTGGAAACCGCCGCCCGCGTGGCCAAGCTTGCCCGCATCCGCGTGGACGAGGATGACCTGCCGGCGCTGGCGGGCGAATTCAACACCATCCTCGGCTTTATCGAACAGCTGGGCGAGGTGGATGTCGAAGGCGTCGAGCCGATGACCAGCGTGACGCCCATGCGCCTCAAGCGGCGCGAGGACAAGGTGACCGACGGGCACCAGCCCAAGAAGGTGCTGTCGAACGCGCCCGATGCGCGCGAGGGCTTTTTCGCGGTTCCCAAGGTGGTGGAGTAAGCATGACCGATCTGAACACCCTCACCATCGCCGAGGCGCGCGACAAGCTGCGCGCGGGCGAAGTGACCTCCGCCGAGCTGACCGAGGCGTGCCTCAAGGCCATCGAGAGCGCCGGTGAACTGAACGCCTTCGTGCACAACACGCCCGAGATTGCGCGGGAGCAGGCCAAGTTCGCCGATGCCCGCCTTCAGAAGGGTGACGATGCGCCGATGTGCGGCATTCCCTTGGGGATCAAGGATTTGTTCTGCACCAAGGGCGTGCCCAGCCAGGCGGCGAGCGGCATCCTGAAAGGGTTCAAGCCGGAATACGAATCGACCGTGACGCAGAACCTGTTTGATGCGGGCGCGGTGATGCTGGGCAAGCTCAACATGGACGAGTTCGCGATGGGCTCGTCGAACGAGACCTCCGTTTACGGCAACGCGGTAAACCCGTGGCGGCGCGGCAATGATGAGACGGCGCTGACGCCCGGCGGCTCGTCGGGTGGCTCGGCAAGCGCCGTGTCGGCCGATCTCTGCCTTGCCGCCACCGGCACCGATACCGGCGGGTCGATCCGGCAACCGGCGGCGTTTACCGGCATTACGGGCATCAAGCCCACCTATGGGCGCTGTTCGCGCTGGGGCGTCGTGGCGTTTGCCTCCTCGCTCGATCAGGCCGGGCCGATGACCAAGTCGGTGCGCGATGCGGCGATCATGCTGGAAGCCATGTGCGGGCATGACCCGAAGGATTCGACCTCGGCCGATCTGGCGGTGCCGGATTTCGAGGCGATGCTGACGGGCGATATCAAGGGCAAGGTCATCGGGATTCCGAAAGAGTACCGGATGGACGGGATGCCCGAGGAGATCGAGAAGCTGTGGGCCGACGGCACGGCGATGCTGAAGGATGCGGGCGCCGAGATTCGCGACATTTCCCTGCCGCATACGAAATACGCCCTGCCCGCCTATTACGTGATTGCGCCCGCCGAGGCGTCGTCGAACCTCGCGCGGTATGATGGCGTGCGCTATGGGCATCGCGCCAAGCTGGAACAGGGCGACGGCATCACCGAGATGTACGAGAAGACCCGTGCCGAGGGGTTCGGGCACGAGGTGCAGCGGCGTGTGATGGTGGGGACCTATGTGCTGTCGGCGGGGTTCTACGACGCCTATTACAACCGCGCCCGCAAGGTGCGCACGCTGATCAAGAAGGATTTCGAGGATGTCTTTGCCGACGGCATCGACGCGATCCTGACGCCCGCCACGCCCTCTGCGGCCTTCGGGCTGGGCGAGATGGCCGAGGCGGACCCGGTGCAGATGTATCTCAACGACGTCTTTACCGTGACGGTGAACCTTGCCGGGCTGCCCGGTATCGCGGTGCCGGCGGGGCTTGACCGGCAGGGGCTGCCGCTGGGGCTGCAGCTGATCGGGCGGCCGTGGGAAGAGGGCGATCTGCTCAACACGGCCTATGCGCTCGAGCAGGCGGCGGGATATGTGGCAAAACCGGCCAAATGGTGGTAAACTGCCCAAAACGATAAATGGCAGGACTTAAGCAGATGCGTTTCACGATCCTCGTCGCGGCCCTTGCGGCCGTCTCCGCCTGTTCGCCCGGTATCCCCGACAGCGCCGCCGGGGTGGGCTTTGACGACTACAGCGAATACGAGGCCAACCGGCAGGCACGCGAGGTCGTCCTGACCGGCGCCAGCGCCGTGCCGCCCGCCGGGGCCGTTTCGGACGAAACCACCGGCACGACCGGTCGCCTCGCCACCGGCACCTCCGACAACAGCGAGGATCTCGCCCGCGAGACGCAGGCCGCGCTGGCCGCGACGCGCGCCGAGAACGCCGAGGAGCCGCTGCGCGCCAGCCCCGGCAACCCGCCACCGGAAACCGTCGAATCCGCCACCGGCATCTCGACCGAGAACGATTTCAACGCCGTGGGCGATGCCCGCTCGATCGAGAGAGATGCCGAGCTGATCGCCCGCAACCGCGAGCAGTATCAGGTGGTACAGCCCACCGCCCTGCCCTCGCGCTCGGGCAATTCCGGGCCGAACATCGTGGAATACGCGCTGGCCACCAAGCATCCGGTCGGCACCAAGGTCTATAACCGGATCGGCCTCAACAAGCAGAGCCGGTACGAACGCAACTGTGCCAAGTATTCCTCGGCCGACCGCGCCCAGATCGACTTTCTCGCCAATGGCGGGCCGAACCGTGACCGGAAGGGGCTTGACCCCGATGGCGACGGCTATGCCTGTGGCTGGAACCCGGCGCCGTTCCGTATCGCGGTGAACGGCTGACGTGACCCCCGACCACCCGTCGGCCATTGCCCACCCCTCGCCCAATTGCGGCGCGCGGCGGGGGGGCGCCCTGCCGGACATGATCGTGCTGCATTACACCGGCATGGAAAGCTGTGCCGCCGCCCATGACCGGCTGTGCGATCCGGGCGCCGAGGTGTCGGCGCATTACCTGATTTCCGAGACCGGCCAGCTCTGGCAACTGGTGCCGGAAGCCCAACGGGCATGGCACGCGGGGGCGGGCCATTGGGCGGGCAGCGACGATGTCAATTCCCGCTCCATCGGCATCGAGTTGGCCAATACCGGGGCCGCGCCTTTCCCCGAGCCGCAGATGGCCGTGTTGGAGGGGTTGATGCAGGGGATCATGAGCCGCTGGTCGATCGCGCCACACCGGGTGATTGCCCATTCCGACATGGCACCCGCACGCAAATCCGACCCCGGCCCGCGCTTTGACTGGCGGCGACTGGCGAGGCTGGGGCTGTCGGTCTGGCCGGAACCGGGCGAGCCCGGTGACTTTGTTGAGAGCGCCCGCGCCTTCGGCTATCCGCCCGAGGCCGCGCCCGAGGATATCCTCACCGCCTTCCGCCTGCGCTTTCGCCCGTGGGCCAGCGGCCCAGCCGAGGCAGCGGATGCGGCGCTGGCCGCCGACCTTGCCCGCCGCTTTCCTGTGCTTTCCCGTTGACCGGACCGGGGCGACCGCTTAACTGCGACAGATGCGCGGAGGGCCGGATGGCCGCCTGCAATCTGCTGATGCAGATCGCACGGAGGAAAGTCCGGACTCCACAAGGCGACGGTGCCGGGTAACGCCCGGCCGGGGCAACCCGAGGGAAAGCGCCACAGAAAACAGACCGTCCCGGACGTGATCCGGGATAAGGGTGAAACGGTGGGGTAAGAGCCCACCGCGGGACGGGCAACCGGACCGGCACGGCAAGCCCCACCGGGAGCAATGCCGAATAGGGATCGCATCATGGGCCGGCCTTGGCCCCGCGGTCCGGGTTGGCAGCACGAGCCTGTTGGCGACAGCAGGCCCAGATGAATGGTCATCCCCGGGGCAACCCGGGACAGAATCCGGCTTACAGGCCCTCCGCGCATATTTTAGTCTGAACGACCTCTTTAGGGCTCACGCGCGGAATCAAGTCGCGCCAAGGGCGCGACGCCGCGCATCGCCGGGCCGCCCCCCGGCACGGCGATTTGGCGAGGTAGGCGCCACGTTCGAATGATGGAGGGGCTTGGCAGGTATAAACGGCCCATCTCGACCGTTGGATCGCCGCACCGCGGCCCGACGATGCGCGGCCCCTACCCCAGCAATTCCTCCTCGAACGGGAACCGCGACAGCAACTCCACGCCCGTCTCCGTCACCAGGACCTGCTGCTCCAGCTTCACGCCCTCCTTGCCGCCCTCCGCGCCGATATAGCTCTCGACGCACAGGGTCATGCCGGGCCGGATCTCTCCGTCATAGCCCGCATCGGGGAAATCGCCCCGGTGGTAGAGATACGGGTATTCTCCCGTCATCCCGCACCCATGCGCCGACAGGTAGTAGCGGTTGGCGTGGTACTTGTCTGGAATGTCCCACGCGGCCTCGGCATAGTCGCGGAACGACAGGCCCGGTCGCAGGATGCCGAGATTGTGCGACACCTGCTCATGCGCCACGCGGTAAAGCTCTCGCTGCTCGGCCGTGGGCTTGCCCGGCCCGGAATGGAAGGTGCGGGAGAAGTCGGAGTAATAGCCGTGGCAGCCCACAACATCCGTATCGAGCGCGATCAACTCGTTTTCCCCGATCCGGTTGTCGCTCGTCTCCTGAAACCACGGGTTGGTGCGCGCCCCGGCGTTCAATAGCCGCGTCTCGACGTAATCGCCGTTCTGCGCAATCACCGACTGGTGCAGCACCGACCACAGCTCTGCCTCGGTCAGGCCCGGCCGGATCGCCTCGCGCAGCTTCGCCACGCCCCGTTCGGTGGCGCGCAGCGAGGCGTTGACGCATTTCATCTCCTCGGCGGACTTGATGGCGCGGGCCATCTCGACCGGGGCTTGGGCGTCGACGATATGCACGCCCGCGTCACGCAAGGCGATGGCGGCGCCGGCGTTCACCCGCTCCAGCCCGACGGTGGCGCGCTTGCCGGCGTGCTCTTTCACCAGCGCGGCCATCTCCTTTGCCCAGGCCACCTCGCGCTCGGCGATATGCGGGCCGGCGGCCACGAAGCTTGCCGTCTTGGCGGGGCGCACCTCGTCGACCGTCTCGAACCCGTCGGCAAGGTGCAGGCAGCCGGTGAACTCGAACAGGATCGAGCGGTCGGCGGTCAGCAACAGGTAGCGCGACGGGCCGTTGCGCATGGAAAACACCTGCATGTTCCGCGTGCCCGTGGCATAGCGGATGTTCACCGGGTCGCTCAGGATCACCGCGTCGATGCCGTACCGCGCCATCTCGCGGCGGACCTGCGCCTGCCGGTACTGGCGCACCTCCTTGAGGTCGATGCCCTCGTTCTCGGGGGCACGGTCAAGCTGGGCGAGGCCCTGCAAATCGCCGCGTTCCGCGTGCCAGTCGAACTCTGCCATGTCGTCTCCTTTGGCGCGGCCCCGCGCGCCATTACGGTCAAATCCGGGGGTGCCGCCCTTCTGGCATGCCCGCCCCGGCCCCGCGTATCCCGGATCGACACCTTGCGGCGCGCGATGCGACATGGACGCCCCACGAAGCACGGAATGAGCACCGATCGCGCCCGGCGACCGTTCTTCCATCACCGGCCCGGGCCCCTGTACCCTTGCGGACATTTCTGTCCAGAATTTTCTTGACGGGGAAGCCCCGCCTAAACACAGTCGATCAGGTTTTCCAACAGCCGCGAGGGTGCGCGTGACAACACAGCTTTCCGACACGGTGGCGCTTCTGGGTGACTTGATCGCCTTTCCCACCGTCTCCGAATACAGCAATATCGACATGATTGCCTATCTGGCCTACCGCCTTGAAGAGGCCGGTGCCCGTGTCGATGTCTTTCACGACGACATCGGGCATAAAGCCAATCTTTTCGCCACCATAGGGCCCGAAGTTGATGGGGGCATCGTGCTGTCGGGCCATTCCGACGTGGTGCCGGCCGACCCGCAGGACTGGGTCTCGGACCCGTTCGAGATGATCGAGCACGAGGGCCGGCTCTACGGGCGCGGCACCTGTGACATGAAGGGGTTTATCGCGGCGGCCACCGCCATGGCGCCGATCTTTGCCGAGCGGGTCAAGGACCGGCCGGTGCATTTTGCCTTCACCTATGACGAGGAGGTCGGCTGTTTCGGGGCGCAATCTCTGGTAAAAAGCTTGAAAGCCAAGGGTTTGCGACCCGGTGTTGCGGTGATCGGAGAGCCCACCTCGATGCGGATCATCGAGGGTCACAAGGGGTGCTATGAATACACCACCCGCTTCTCGGGTCTGGCCGGTCATGGCTCGGCGCCCGACCGTGGCGTCAACGCCGTGGAATACGCGGTGCGCTACGTGAACCGTCTGCTGGAGTTGAAAGACGCCCTGCGCGCCCGTGCCCCGGCCGGAAGCCGGTTTGAACCGCCATGGACCACCATCAACACCGGCAGCCTGCAGGGCGGCGTGGCGCATAACGTCATCGCCGGCCATGCCGAGGTACAGTGGGAAATGCGCCCGGTTCAGCTCTCCGACGCCGACTTCGTCAAGGACGACCTGCGCGAGTATTGCCTCAACAGCCTGCTGCCCGCGATGAAGGCGGTCTGCCCCGATGCCGATATCGTCACCGAGGTGATCGGCGAGGTGGAAGGCCTTGAACCGGTTGACGAAAACGAGGCCAAGGACATCGTGATGGAGCTGACCGGCGCCAACTCGGTCGACGTGGTGCCGTTCGGCACCGAGGCGGGGATCTTTCAGACATTCGGCATGTCGTCGGTGATCTGTGGGCCCGGCTCGATCGATCAGGCGCACAAGCCCGACGAGTTCGTCTCGATCGACCAGTTGCAGCAATGCCTCGACATGCTTGACCGGCTGGGCGGGAAGCTGGCGGCCTGAACATCGCGCTTCAGGCCTTTGATTGGAAAGGCTAACCGTTCCGCCGGAACGTCATGTAATGCGGCACGCGCCCCTCGCGCAGGGCCTTCTGCTCGTACCGGGTCGACAGCCAGTCCTCCCACGGCTCGCGCCAATCCGCCGGCCCCTCGGCCAGCCACTCGAACCCGTGTTTCGGCACCTGCTGCAGGGTCTGGCGGACGTAATCGGGAATGTCCGTCGCCACCCGGAAAATCGCGCCCGGCTTCAGCACCTGCGCCAAGGGCTCCAGATGCTCGGGCGTGACAAAGCGGCGGCGGTGATGGCGTGTCTTGGGCCACGGATCGGGGTAGAGGAGAAAGGCGCGATCCACTGATTTCTCAGGCAAAACATCGAACAGGTCGCGCACGTCGCCGGGGTGGATGCGGATATTCCCGCACCCCTCGTCGCGGATCTTGCCCAACAGCATCGCCACGCCGTTGATGTAGGGTTCGCAGCCGATCAGCCCCGTTTCCGGGTTTCGCGCGGCCTGATGCACCATGTGCTCGCCCCCGCCAAAGCCGATCTCGAGCCAGACCGGCCGATCCCCGAAAAGCCCTTTGAGGTCAATCTCTTCCCGCTCCGGGTTCACGTCCCAATCGACCTTGCCCGGCGACAGCGCGGCCAGATCCTCGTCGATATAGACCTTCTGCGATTTCCGCAGCGACTTGCCCTTGAGCCGTCCGTAGAAATTGCGCCACGGCGCGCCGGAGGGGTGCGAGTCATTGCTCATGCGACAACCGTTCCATGTCACCTATTGGAGACATGACCTTGTACATTTGCCACTTCGAAAGACATTCAAGGCCCGAAATGGCACGAATTGCTTGAACTTCTTCAGCTATACCCATGTATCCTCCACAGAAAAGGGCGGCGCCCGGCGCCGCCCCTTGCAATTCATACCGGCAGGTCAGACGGCGTTCTTCAGCGCCTCGACAAGGTCGGTGCGTTCCCAGCTGAAGCCGCCATCGGCCTCCGGCTCACGGCCGAAATGGCCATAGGCCGCGGTGCGCTGATAGATCGGCTTGTTGAGCTCGAGCTGTTCGCGGATGCCGCGCGGCGTCAGGCTCATGGAGGCGCGGATCGCCTTCTCGATCTGCTCTTCCGGCACCTCGCCCGTGCCGTGGGTCTCGGCATAGATCGACAGCGGTTCGGCCACACCAATCGCGTAGGAGAGTTGAATGGTGCAACGCTCGGCCAGCCCGGCGGCGACGACGTTCTTGGCGAGGTAGCGCGCGGCATAGGCGGCGGACCGGTCGACCTTGGTCGGGTCCTTGCCCGAGAACGCCCCGCCCCCGTGCGGCGCGGCGCCGCCATAGGTGTCGACGATGATCTTGCGCCCGGTGAGGCCCGCGTCACCGTCAGGGCCGCCGATCACGAACTTGCCCGTGGGGTTCACGTGCCACAAGGTTTCATCCGACAGCCAATCCTGGGGCAGAACCTCGCGGATATAGGGCTCGACGATCTCGCGGATATCGTCGCTCGTCAGGGCCTCGTCCATGTGCTGCGTCGACAGAACGACCTGGGTCACGCCCACCGGTTTGCCATTCTCGTAGCGCACCGAAAGCTGCGACTTGGCATCCGGGCCCAGTGCGGTTTCCTGTCCCGATTTGCGTACCTCGGCCAGCCGCCGCAGGATCGCGTGGGCGAACTGGATCGGCGCCGGCATCAGCGCGTCGGTCTCGTTGGTGGCAAAGCCGAACATGATCCCCTGATCGCCCGCACCCTCGTCGCGGTTGCCCTCGCCGGTGACGCCTTGCGCGATATGCGCCGACTGCTCGTGCAACAGGTTCATCACGTCGCAGGTCTGCCAGTGGAACTTTTCCTGCTCGTAGCCGATATCGCGGATGCAGTCGCGGGCGATGCCCTCGATCCGGCCCATGTAGTCGCGCAGCTTTTCCTGATCCGTCAGGCCCACCTCGCCGCCGATGACGACCTGGTTGGTGGTGGCAAAGGTTTCGCAGGCGACGCGGGCCAGCGGATCCTCGGCCAGAAGGGCATCGAGCACGGCATCGGAGATACGGTCGCACACCTTGTCGGGGTGCCCCTCCGAAACGGATTCGGAGGTAAAGATATAGTTCTGACGGGACATGAATAACGCTCCATTAAGATTTTCCCATCACGTCAGGAAGCCGTTGTGACGGGTCGCAACTGCTTAGGCTGGCCCCGAGGAGGCGTCAACGCCTAAACGCTGGGGCCCATGCGCCTGTGATAGAGAAAGGACAGGGCGAGCATAAAAAGGGCAATCCCCACGATCGGGGCGTCGCCGGTGCGGGCATAGGGCGTGGGTGGCAAGGCCGGCGGCAGGGCGGTGTCGATCAGCCCGGCCTCGCCCAGCGGCAGGTGCGCGGTGACCTGACCGTTGGCGTCGATCATGGCCGAGACCCCGGTATTGGCGACGCGGATCATCGGCAGCCCCTGTTCGGCGCTGCGCAGCCGCGCCTGGGCAAGGTGCTGATAGGGTCCGAGAATATTGCCGAACCACGCGTCATTGGTGATGAGCAGGAGGAAGTCGGGCCGCTGGTCATAGGCGCCGACATCCTGCGGAAAGACCCCCTCGTAGCAAATGAGCGGCAGGGCAAGGCCCAGCTTGCCCAGCTCGATCACCTGCGGCCCGGGGCCGGCGGAATAGCCATTTCCCTCGTTCGAGGCGAGGCCGTAAATGCCGAAATTCGCAAGGAAATCCCCGAAAGGCATGTATTCCCCGAAGGGCACGAGGTGGTGCTTGTCATAAAGCGCCGTCACCTCGCCGCCCTGATCGAGGCGGATCAGCGAGTTGAAATAGCGCCGCCCCTCGAAGCGTTGCAGGCCGAGCACGACCGGCGTCTCGCCCGCCGCGTCCGAGATCGCGTCAAGCGCCGGGCCCGCGCGTTCGAGCACCCAGGGGATCGACGTTTCGGGCCAGACGATGAGGTCGGGCGCCTTTTGCTGCGGGGCCGCGGCGGTGTAGTCGAGCTGCCGCCGGAAGAAACCCACGGCCTTTTCCGGGTGCCACTTCTCGTCCTGCGGGGCGTTGGGCTGGACAAGGCGGATGGTGGCCGCGTCGGCATTGGCGCCGGCCTCGGGCATGAGCGGGATCGCGGCGCCCCACAGCACCAGCGGCAGCGCCGCCAGCGGCACGCCCGACCGCCAGCGCCCGGCCATCAGCATCCAGAGCCCGGACGCGCCCGCCAGCACCAGCGCGGTCAGGCCGAGCGATCCGCTCCATGAGGACCAGTAGAGCAGCCCGGTATCGATCAGCCCGTGGCCGATCTGTGCCCAGGGAAAGCCCGTCAGCAGGTAGGTGCGCGCCGCCTCGATCAGCATGAAGGCCGCGATGAAGGGCGCGGCCCGCCCGCCGAGCGCCCGTGTCACGGCCAGCGCGCCGGCCCAGAAGCTGCCGAGCCCCAGCGCGAGAAAGACGAGCGCGAAGGGCGCCATCCAGCCGTGCCGCGCCGCGTCGATGAAGAACGGCTCGACGATCCAGAAGAGCGCCAGCATGTAATAACCTGTGCCCGCCGCCCAGCCCAGCAGGCCGGCCCGGCGCCAGCCCGGTGCCGCCCGGCCCAGCCCGTAGACCAGTGCGAGGGAAAAGAACGTCGCCGGCCAGATATTGAGCGGCGCCTGCCCCAGAGCGCCCAATGCGCCGGCCAGCACCGCAAGGGCCACCTGCGCACGCGCGCCCAGCGCCCGAACGGTATCCGGGGCGCGCATCCCGCCTAGGCGTCCGAATGTCCGGGCAGCCGCACGCGCAGCCGCTTGATGCGGCGCGGGTCGGCCTCGACCACCTCGAAGACCGTGCCGCCGGGATGCTCGACCATCTCGCCGCGCACCGGCACCCGGCCCAGCAGCATGAAGACCAGCCCGCCCAGCGTGTCGATCTCTTCCTCGTCCACCTCCTCGGCCTCGGTCAGCGAATGGCCGATCTCCTCCTCGAACTCGTCGAGCGGGGTCTTGGCCTGGGCGAGGTAGGTGCCGGGATTTTCCTGCATCCAATAGGTGTCGTCGCCGGTGTCGTGTTCGTCCTCGATCTCGCCCACGACCTGTTCGATCAGGTCCTCGATCGTGACCAGCCCGTCGACCCCGCCATATTCGTCGATCACCAGCGCCATGTGCCGCCGCTCGCTCTGCATGTTCTGCAACAGCACGCCGATCGGCATCGAGGGCGGCACGTAGAGCAGCGGGCGCAGCAGTGGCTTGAGCGAGAACCTGCCGCCCTTGCCGTTGAACCCGTAGCTCAGCGCGAAATCCTTCAGGTGGGCAAGGCCCACGGGCGAATCGAGCGTGCCGTCATAGACCGGCAGCCGGGTCTTGCCGCTGTCGCGGAAGACGCTGACAAGCTCGTCCTTCGAGATGTCGACGGGCACGGCCACGATATCCGCCTTGGGCACCGAGACGTCCTCGACCGTCAGGGTCCGGAGGTTGCCGAGGCCGAGCGCGCCGGAACGCGGGACATGGGCCCCCTCGCCGTCGCCATTCTCTTCGCCTGTGCTGAACGCGTCGAATATGCGGCGGAAAAATCCGCCCTGCTCATCTTCGCTCTCCTGGCTGTCCGCCTGCGCGCAACGCGCCGCGTTAGAAGATCCGTCTGTACTGTCGCCCATCGTCTTCTGGTCCAAAAAAAGGTGGGGCGTGCATACACGCGCCCCGCAGATGTTTCAATATGGGTCAGGCAGACCCAGCTTGCCAAGTATCGCCACCTCGGTTGCTTCCATCAAAGTGGCATCTTGGTCACGCACATGGTCATAGCCCAGAAGATGTAACAGGGCATGAACGACAAGATGGGTGACGTGATCGGCCAAAGGCTTGCCCGCTGCCTGCGCTTCGCGCGCACAGGTGTCGTAGGCGATGGCGATGTCGCCCAACTCGGGGTCGAGACCGGGCCGGGGAATGTCGGGCACGGCGCCGGGATCTTCCGCCGCGCGCTCCTCGGACGGCCATGACAGGACGTTGGTGGGCGTGGGCTTGTCGCGGAAATCCTCGTTCAGGGTGGCGATGCGGGCATCGTCGCAGGCGAGGATGGAAATTTCCCACGCTTCGGGGTCCATGCCCAGATGCAGGAGCGTGGCCGCCACCGCACGATCAGCCAGATCGGCGAAATCCGCCGCCTCCCAGCGGTCGTCCTCGTAGAGAATGTCGATCTGCATCACTTACGGCCGGCGCCCGGAAAATGCGCATTTTCCGGCCCGTTTTCTTGGCAGAAAACGGCGCCCCGCCTCACACGTCCTTTTCATAGGCCTCGATGATCTTGGCCACCAACGGGTGGCGCACCACATCCTTCGAGGTGAAGTAATTGAACGCGATGTTGGGGATCTCCTTCAACAGCCGTTCCGCATCGTGCAGCCCGCTGGTCACGCCGCGCGGCAGGTCGACCTGACTGCGGTCGCCGGTGATGACCATGCGGCTGCCCTCGCCCAGACGGGTCAGGAACATCTTCATCTGCATCGACGTGGCATTCTGCGCCTCGTCCAGCACCACGAAGGCATTGGCCAACGTCCGCCCCCGCATGAAGGCCAGCGGCGCGATCTCGATCCGCTTTTCCTCGATCAGCTTGCCGGCCTGTTTGGCGGGCAGGAAATCGTTCAGCGCGTCGTAGAGCGGCTGCATGTAGGGATCGACCTTTTCCTTCATGTCGCCGGGCAGATAGCCCAGCTTCTCGCCCGCCTCGACGGCGGGGCGCGCAAGGATGATGCGGTCGACATGGCCCTCGATGAACATCGAGACGCCCACCGCCACGGCCAGATAGGTCTTGCCGGTGCCCGCCGGGCCGATCCCGAAGGCCAGCTCGTTCTTGAACAGCGACAGCACATAGGCCTTCTGGGCATCCGTCCGCGGCTCGACCAGCTTCTTGCGGGTCTTGATCTCGACCGGGCCGCCCTTGAACATCTCGAGCTGGTCGCCGTCGCAGCTTTCCGCTTGCGGTTCTGCCGCGCTGCCGCCCATCCGAAGTTCGCGGTCGATATCGGCGGTTTCCACCGGCCGCCCCGCCTCGAGCCGGGCATAGAGCGCGGTCAGCACGCCGACCGTTTCCTTGACCAAAGGCTCCTCGCCCACGACCGACAACTGATTCCCGCGCCGCATGATCTGTACGCCCAACTGGCGCTCGATCTCGGCCAAGTTGCGGTCATGCTCTCCGCACAGGTCTATGAGCAGGAAATTATCGGGAAATTCAACGGTCTCTTCATGCAGGGCGGAAGAGTCGTCCATCGGGGGCAGCGCGGTTGTAGCCAAACAGATCTCCTGAACCAGCGTGTGGTATATATGGTGCCAAGATGGCGGCGCAACTGCAAGATAAAGGGAAGTTTTGTCATCAAGCTGGCACAAAAAAAGCCGCAGGCGCCTTGCCTGCGGCTTTTCGATGCGTATTCCGGCCCGATCAGATCGGATCGGACACGGGCGAGCCCCGCTTGAAGGCGCCGGTGGCCACGTTCGGCGGCGCGGTGCCAGAGCACACGGGCTTGCCGAACTGGTCGAGACGCTGCGAGAGATAGCCCTCGATCCCGTCGTCGATGATCCAGTGGTCACAGCCGTTCGGGTCGACCCAGATACCGGCCTGAAGCTGGCTCAGGTGCTTGCTGTCAAAGCCCCGGTCGACGGTCTTGTTCTGCTTGGACCCGACACAGCCGGTCACCAGCGCGGCGGCACCAAGAATGGCGCAAATTTTCACGATCTTCATGGTATCCCCCTAGCGGATGCAGATGATTTCGACGCGGCGGTTCTGCTGCATCCCGGCGGCCGACGAGTTCGGCGCCTTCGGCATACGCTCGCCATAACCGCGCACATCCGCGATCCGCGCGCCGGTCGAGGCCGCGACGGAGGCGACCGAGTTGGCACGGCGCAGAGACAGGTCAAGGTTGTATTCGTCCGAGGCCCGGCTGTCCGTGTGCCCGACGATGATGTAGGAAATCGCCTGAGTCTGCTGGAAGAAGCTGGCCAGCCGCTGACGGCCGTTCGCGTTGATATGCGCGCTGTCGGTCGCGAAAAGCTGATCCGAGTTCATCACGCCGCACACATTGCCGCGGCGGCAGACGGGGATGCCCTGACGCGTCACGTGGGGGGACATGTACCCCTCCCAGCCGTCGTCCATCACCCAGTGTTCACAGCCATCGGGATCGACCCAGATCGTAGGAACGTACCGTTCGCCGACAACCACGCGCTGGCCGCTTTGGGCCTCGGCATAACTTGCCGTCACTGAAATACCAATGACGGCGGCAGCAAGCCCGCCGAGGATGCCGCGAACTGTTTTCGAAAGATATTCGGTCACAGCCACTGTCCTTATGTTAACCCCCCAGATCGCACGGAGAAATGAGCAGAGAATCCGTGCGAAATGAAATTATTG
>JAVJTX010000083.1:0-7850 GCA_040220035.1 Roseovarius sp.
CACGTCTTCGCGCACACCGGCGACCGACGAGAATTCGTGCAGCACGTTGTCGATCTGCACCGAGGTGATCGCGGCGCCCTGAAGCGACGACAGCAGCACGCGGCGCAGCGCGTTGCCGAGGGTCAGACCGAAGCCGCGCTCCAGCGGTTCGGCCACGACGGTGGCCTGACGGAGCGGGTCATTGCCCGGCTTCACCTCAAGCTGCGTCGGCTTGATCAGTTCTGCCCAGTTTTTATGGATCATGCGGTCCCTCCATTCCTGTTCTCGGCCCCATGTCCGAAGGCCAAGAACGCCCGAGGTTTAAAGTGACGGAATGGGGCCGTGAACGAACACGCGGCCCCACCGATAATCGTGAAGATCAGACCCGACGGCGCTTCGGCGGACGGCAGCCGTTATGGGCGATCGGGGTGACATCACGGATCGAGGTGATGTTGAACCCGACTGCGGCCAGCGCGCGGAGGGCGCTTTCACGGCCCGAACCGGGGCCCTGCACTTCGACCTCGAGGGTCTTCATGCCGTGCTCCTGCGCCTTGCGGCCCGCATCCTCGGCAGCCATCTGGGCGGCATAGGGCGTCGACTTGCGCGAGCCCTTGAAGCCCATCGTGCCGGCCGACGACCATGCGATCGCGTTGCCCTGCACGTCCGAGATCAGGATCTTGGTGTTGTTGAAGGAACTGTTCACATGCGCCACACCTGTGGCGATGTTCTTCGAGACCTTTTTCTTGCCGCGTTGAGCGCGGCGGGTATCGCGTGCCATATCTGCTGCCCTCCCTTATTTCTTCTTGCCGGCAATGGCTTTTGCCGGGCCCTTGCGGGTGCGGGCGTTGGTGTGGGTGCGCTGGCCGCGAACCGGAAGGTTCCGGCGGTGGCGCAGACCACGGTAGCAGCCGAGGTCCATGAGCCGCTTGACGTTCATCTGAACTTCGCGGCGCAGGTCGCCTTCGACGGTGTAGTTGGCGTCGATATGCTCGCGCACGGCAAGCACTTCGGAGTCGCTCAACTCGTTCACCCGGCGGGCGATGTCGATGTTGACGGCTTCGCAGATGGCCTTGGCCGAGGAATGGCCGATACCAGTGATATAAGTCAGGGCGATCGGGACCCGTTTGTGGGTCGGGATGTTAACGCCGGCGATACGTGCCAAGTGTCGTGTCCTCTTTGTGTTGCGGTTCCGTAGTGCCAGAACCTTTTTTCACAACGTAGGCCCGAGACGGTTCCGTCCGGGCCGCAGCTGATACAGGTGGTCGATTCGGTCCCGGGCGCGACCCGGAAAAGAATCATTTTCTCTCGTGAGATGGTGGTGCTTAGGAGCAAATGCCAAGGGCGTCAAGCCCCCCGCCGGGCCTGTCAGTCACTGCACAGGAAATAAGTCTGCGCGCTGCCTGTTTCGTCCTCGTAGACATATAGAATGCCGGGCTCCGATTGGAAAGCGCGCAGCACGAAAACCTTGGGGAACAGCGCGCCGGGCTCCTCGCAATAGCCGGGGCGGATATGGGTCTGGTCACCGGTCCAGTCGGGGCGCGGGATGGGCTCGGCAAGTTCGCAGTAATACTCGATCTCGGAAAACCATTGGCCGTCGAAACTCATGCCGCGCTCGTGCCGCTCGACCATCTCCAGCCCGCAGAGCGCCCGGTCGGTGACGAAATCCATTTCCGCCCTCAGCGGCGTGGCCAGAAGGGCAAGCCCCGCAATGCAAATCACCTTCATGAAAAAACCTCCGACCCTTGGGACCGGAGGTTATCCGCTTTACGCCGCTGCGCCAAGCGTCAGGTGCCAAGCGTCAGCCGAGCGCACACTCGATGGCGCCCGAGACCTCGTCGATCTCTCCCAGCCCGTCGATCGTCTTGAGCTGGCCCTTGGCATAGTAATAGCCGATCAGCGGCGAGGTCTTCTTGTAGTATTCCATCAGCCGGTTGCGCAACGACTCCTCGTTGTCGTCGGCGCGGCGCTTGACCTCGGTCGAGCCGCAATTGGCGCATTTCCCGTCCTCGGGCCACGGCTTGGTGATGTCATTGTAAACCGCGCCGCACCCGCCACAGGTCGACCGCGCGGTGATGCGCTCGACCAGCGCGTCGTCATCCACCTGCATCTCGACCACGACATCGAGGCTCTGGCCCTGCTCCTGCAGCAGCTCGGCCAGCGCGTCGGCCTGCGCCAGCGTGCGCGGGAAGCCGTCAAAGATGAAGCCGCCGCCATTGTCTCCCTGGATCTTCTCCCGGATCAGCCCGATCACGATCTCGTCGGTGACGAGGTCACCACGCGCCATCACATCGGCCACGACCTTGCCCATTTCGGTGCCGCTGTCCTTGGCCTCGCGCAGCATGTCGCCGGTCGAAAGCTGGATCATGCCCCGCTTCTCGACAAGGATCTGCGCCTGTGTGCCTTTGCCCGCGCCGGGCGGTCCCAGAAGAATGATATTCATCGGCGAGTCGTTCCTTTCCGACGGCCACGCTTGCGGCCCTTCCCACTCAGTTGCGATTTCTCAATCAGGCCCTCGTACTGGTGCGCCAGAAGATGCGACTGCACCTGCTGGATCGTGTCCATGACGACCGACACAACAATGAGAACCGACGTGCCGCCAAAATAGAAGGGAATTGCGAACTGGCTACGCAGAATTTCCGGAAGGAGACAAACTGCCGCAAGGTAAGCAGACCCAAGCACAAGGATGCGAGAGACCACATATTCGAGATACTCCGCCGTCCGCTTGCCGGGCCGGATGCCGGGAACAAAGCCGTTCTGGTTCTTCAGGTTGTCGGCCACGTCATCGGGTTTGAACGCCACGTTGTAGGTATAGAAATAGGCGAAGAACACGATCATCGCCGCAAAGAACACGAGGTAGAGCGGCTGACCGGGCCCGAAATAGGCAAGGACAGTCGACATGATCGGGCCGGAATTCTGCCCCGAGAAGGTCGACAGCGTCACCGGCAGCAACAGCAGCGACGAGGCGAAGATCGCCGGGATCACGCCCGCCGGGTTCACCTTGACCGGCAGGTGGCTCGACCCGCCGTCATAGACCTTCATCCCCACTTGGCGGCGCGGATACTGGATGTGGATCTTGCGCAGGCTCCGCTCCATGAACACGACAAAGGCGATCACGGCCACGACCATGATCATCACGCCCACGATCACCGCCGGGCTGATCGCACCGGACCGGCCTGAGGCAAAGAACTGCGCCAGCGCCGCCGGGATCTCGGCGATGATGCCCACGAAGATGATCAGCGAAATACCGTTGCCCACGCCCCGCGCGGTGATCTGCTCGCCCAGCCACATCAGGAACATCGTGCCGCCCACCAGCGTGATCATGCACGACGCCACGAAGAACGGCGTCGCAAGGTCCGGCTGGACGAGCCCGCCGGAAACAAGGCTCATGGCAAGACCATAGGATTGCAGCGTCGCAAGGCCGACCGTCCCGTAGCGGGTATACTGGTTGATCTTCTTGCGCCCCTGCTCGCCCTCTTTCTTGAGCTGCTCCAGCGCCGGCACCATGGCCGTCATCAGCTGCACAATGATCGAGGCCGAGATATAGGGCATGATCCCCAGCGCAAAGATCCCCATCCGCCCCAGCGCGCCACCGGTGAACATCGACAGCATGCCGCCGATGCCTTGGCTCGCATCTTCCATGAACTGGCGAAGTTCGGCCCCGTCGATGCCCGGAACCGGAATATAGGTGCCGAGGCGATAGACGATGAGCAGGGCGATGGTGAACAGGATGCGCTTGCGAAGATCGGTGGCCTTGCCAAGGGCGGACCAACTGGTGTTGGCGGCCATTTGTTCTGCTGCGGATACCATGCGCGGGTCTCTTTTGCTTTATAAACGAACGCCGCCAGAGCCGTTTTCCGGCAAAGGCGGCGTCCTAAGGAAAACTAGGGGCTATGTAAGCGGCGGGAAAGCCGCTCACAACCTCTTATTCGGCCGCCTGCGCGGTTGTGACATTCAGAGAGCCACCCGCCTTTTCGACCGCCTCGACCGCCGATTTCGACGCGCCGGTCACTTCCAGCGTCAGCTTGCCGCTGATCTCGCCCTTGGCGAGCACGCGGACACCGTCGAGCTTGCGGCGCACGAGGCCGCTTTCGACCAGCACGTCCTCGGTGATCGGCTTGCCGGCGTCGATCTTCTTGGCGTCGACGAATTTCTGGATCAGGCCAAGGTTCACAACCGCGTATTTCTTGCGGTTCGGCTTGTTAAAGCCACGCTTGGGCAGACGTTGATAGAGCGGCATCTGGCCGCCCTCATAGCCCTTGATGGCCACACCCGAGCGGGATTTCTGGCCCTTGATACCACGGCCGGCGGTCTTGCCCATGCCCGAGCCCGGGCCACGGCCAACGCGTTTGCGGGGTTTCGTCGCGCCCGGATTGTCGCGCAGTTCGTGCAGTTTCATATCGCTTCTCCTAAGCCGGATGTGCCCCCCGAAGCGGGTGAGGACAACCTCGGCATGTCTTGGTTTTCGAGTCGGGCCCATATCGGACCACCGGGCGCGTATAGACGGGTTGCGCGGGCGGATCAAGGGGGGTGTGCGGGGGGCGGTCCCGCTTGTGTGTGGCGCATCAGGTCATCGCGGGTGCCACCCCCGGCGCCGCCCGCCGCGCGGTCGCCAGGCCGCGGGATGGCGAGCCAACATTCGTGGAAACCACGTTATCTCTCCGCGCCCTAACGACCTGCCAACTTCGCCCCTCCCACCCCCCCCCGCCCGCGCGTGGGGGCGGCCTGGCGCACGCGCGGCGGGCTACGCCCTCGATTCCGCGCGGTGCCCTCCCGAAACGGCATGGCCTCCCCACCGAACCCGATTGATTTCTCGCCCCGCGCGTTATCTCCTTGTCCCATGACCCTCCGCGCCGCCCTCCTCGCCTCGGCCCTCGCCCTCGTGGCCACCCCCGCCGCCCCGGGTTGCGCCACCGATGCCATGCTGGTCTTTGACGGCTCCGCCTCGATGGCCGAGATCGGCGCCGACGTCACCGCGCCCACCCGCATCGCCGAGGCCCGCACCGCCCTTCACCGCGCCATGCCCCAGATCGCGCCCTATCGCCGCGTTGGCCTGCTGGTCTACGGTCCCGGCGGCACGCAAAGCTGCACCGGCATCGACCTGCGCTTCGCCCCCGCGCCGGACGCCGCCAATGCCATAACCGGCGCTATCGACACGCTCTCGCCACGGGGCCTCACCCCCCTCGCCGCCTCCGTGCTGGCCGCCGCCGAAACGCTCACCTACCGCACCACCCCCGGCATCGTCGTGCTGGTCACCGACGGCAACGAAACCTGCGGCGGCCGCCCCTGCGCACTCGGCGCCGCACTGGCAACAGAAGGCTATGACCTCACCGTCCACGTCATCGGCTTCCGCGTGGTCCATGACCCGTTCAGCTGGAACAGCCCCGAGGCCGACGGCTATGACGGCAAGACCGTCGCCAAATGCCTCGCCGACCGCACCGGCGGCCTGTATGTCTCGACCGAAACTGTCGACGAACTAGCCGCCGCCTTGCGCGAAACGCTGGGCTGTGCGCTGATCGGCCAAGTTCGCCCCGACCCCTCCGCCGTCGAGCCGCAGGGCGGGTAACCCCCCTCTGCCCTACCCCGCCCCCGCAAGGCTCAGCACGCCCACAACCTCAAGCCCGCTCAGCACCGCATCCACCGCCACGGTCGCAAGGATCATCCCCATCACCCGGCTGATCACGTTGGCGCCGGTACTGCCGATCACCCGTTTCAACCGGCTTGCCAACAGCAAAAGCATCAGCGTGATCAGCAGCACAACCGCCAACAGCCCCGCCGTAACTGCCTGATCCGGGACGGAATTCCGGTTGTTGTCGGTGAGGATGACAATCGCCAGCATCGCCCCCGGCGAGGCGATCGACGGCATCGCCAGCGGAAACACCGCGCCACTCATGTGGTCCTTCTCCGCCGCCTCGATCTCGCGCTCGGCCTTGGGCTCGCCAAAGATCATCTGCAACGCGAAAACGAACAGGATCAGCCCGCCCGCGATCTGGAACGACCCCAGCCGAAGGCCGATCGACTCCAGCACGATCTGCCCCAGCACCAGAAACGCCATCAGCACGATCCCGGCCACCAGCACACCCCGCACGGCCAGCCGCCAGTGCAGCTTTTCCGGCACACCCGCGGCCGCGAAATAGAAAACCGGCAGCGTGCCGATTGGGTCGATCACGACGAACAACGTGATGAATTCACGGATCAGGGTTTCAAGGTCGATGGCGGGCACTTGGGCGGATCTCCGGGGGGGTCCTTTCCCTTGTGGCAGAACGCCTGCGCCGGGGCAACGGTACAGACGCGCCGGGCAAGCCCTGCCCCCGCGACCGCCCCGACAAAAGAAAAACGCCCCGGTCATTCCTGACCGGGGCGCCTGTCCGTAGGGTGGGTGCAAACCCACCTCACCTGACCTTAACCGCGTTCTTCGACAATCTCGACGAGGTGCGGGATCTTCTGGATCATGCCGCGGATCGAGGGCGTATCCTCGAGTTCGCGGGTCTTGTGCATCTTGTTCAGCCCCAGACCGACGAGCGTGGCACGCTGGTCTTTCGGGCGACGGATGGGCGAGCCCACCTGCTTGACGACGATGGTTTTTGCCATGTCCCTGTCTCCTTACGCTTCCGCAGCCGTATCGGCCGGGTGTTCGCCCTTCGGACCTTCATCCCGTTTCAGGATGTCGGCGACCTTCTTGCCGCGGCGCTGCGCCACGTGGCGCGGGCTGGCCTGGAACTGCAGCGCGTCCAGCGTGGCACGGATCATGTTATAGGGGTTCTGCGTGCCGACCGACTTGGCCACCACGTCCTGAACACCCAGCATCTCGAACACGGCCCGCATCGGACCACCGGCGATGATACCGGTACCTTGCGGGGCGGTGCGCATGATCACCTTGCCGGCGCCGTGACGGCCATAACCGTCATGGTGCAGCGTGCGGCCTTCGCGCAGCGGCACGCGGATCATGCCGCGCTTGGCTTGCTCGGTGGCCTTGCGGATCGCCTCGGGCACCTCTTTGGCCTTGCCCTTGCCAAAGCCCACGC
Source organism: Roseovarius sp. (assembly GCA_040220035.1). Classification (GTDB taxonomy): domain Bacteria; phylum Pseudomonadota; class Alphaproteobacteria; order Rhodobacterales; family Rhodobacteraceae; genus Roseovarius. Next base: position 7,002 of record JAVJTX010000083.1, read on the forward strand.
GGCCCTTCTGGTCGCCCACGACGACGAGAGCTGCAAAACCAAAGCGCTTGCCGCCCTTCACGGTTTTCGAAACACGGTTGATCGCGACAAGGCGATCGGCGAATTCCGGCGCTTCGTCGCGATCGCGACCTCCGCGGCGGTTGTCATCTCTTGCCATCTGGCATCCTTTCTTGGCGCCCTCGCGGGCTCAAAACTTGTCCAACCCAGGTGTCGGCGGGCATGAACCCCCGACCCGGATCATCGAGGCGCCCCGAGATACCGGGGCGCCTGCGCCTTAGATTTTCAGACCGCCTTCACGCGCGGCATCTGCCAGCGCCTTGATGCGACCGTGAAACAGGAACCCGCCGCGGTCGAACTGGGCTTCGGAGATGCCCGCCGCCTTGGCGCGTTCGGCGATGGTGGCGCCGATCTTCTTCGCCGCCTCCAACGTGTTCTTGCCGACGAAGCCGAGATCCTTCTCGAGCGTCGAGGCCGAGGCCAATGTGACGCCGTTCACATCGTCGATGATCTGCACGCTCATGTTCTTCGAGGAACGGTGAACGCTCAGGCGCGGACGCCCGGAATTGACCTTGCGAAGTTTGCTCCGAACGCGCAGGCGGCGTTTCTGGAACAGTTGTCTTTTGCTGTTTGCCATCTGTCGCGTCCTTACTTCTTCTTGCCTTCCTTCTGGAAGATATACTCGCCCTTGTAGCGGATGCCTTTGCCCTTATAGGGCTCCGGGCGCCGCCAGTCGCGGATATTGGCCGCGACTTCACCGACGAGCTGCTTGTCATGGCCCTCGACCACCAGTTCGGTGGGCTTCGGCGCCGTGACAGTGATACCTTCCGGGATCGGGAAATCCACATCGTG
>JAVJTX010000084.1:0-44498 GCA_040220035.1 Roseovarius sp.
CCGTGGGGGCGTTTATGATTTGAACCGCCTCTCCTATGTTCGGGGGGCATGACAGAAACCGGCGAAGGAGGCCGCAGGCATGTTTGAAAATCTATCAGAACGCCTTTCCGGCGTCCTCGACCGGCTGACGAAACAGGGCGCACTGTCCGAAGACGACGTCAAGACGGCCCTGCGCGAGGTCCGCGTCGCCCTGCTCGAGGCCGACGTTTCGCTGCCTGTCGCGCGCGAGTTCATCAAGAAGGTGCAGGATCAGGCCACTGGCCAGTCCGTGACCAAATCCGTCACACCCGGCCAGCAGGTCGTCAAGATCGTCCATGACGCGCTGGTCGACACGCTGACCGGCGAAGGCGACCCCGGCGCGCTCAAGATCGACAACGCCCCGGCGCCGATCCTGATGGTGGGCCTTCAGGGCTCGGGCAAGACCACCACCACCGCCAAGCTCGCCAAGCGCCTCAAGGAGCGTGACGGCAAGCGCGTGCTGATGGCCTCGCTCGACGTGAACCGCCCGGCGGCCATGGAACAGCTTCAGATCCTCGGCCAGCAGGTCGGCGTCGACACCCTGCCCATCGTCAAGGGCGAAGACCCGGTCGCCATCGCCAAACGCGCTAAGACGCAGGCTTCCTTGGGCGGCTACGATGTCTACATGCTCGACACCGCCGGGCGCCTGCATATCGACGCCGAGCTGATCCAGCAGGCGGCGGATGTGCGCGACGTGGCCAATCCCCGCGAAACCCTGCTCGTGGTCGACGGCCTGACCGGTCAGGATGCCGTCAACGTCGCCACCGAATTCGACGACAAGATCGGCGTCACCGGCGTCGTCCTCACACGGATGGATGGCGACGGCCGCGGCGGCGCCGCCCTTTCCATGCGCGCCATCACCGGCAAGCCCATCCGCTTCGTCGGCACCGGCGAGAAGATGGACGCCATCGAAACCTTCGAGCCCGAGCGCATCGCCGGCCGCATCCTCGGCATGGGCGACATCGTCTCGCTCGTCGAAAAGGCCCAGCAGACCATCGAGGCCGAACAGGCCGAGCGCATGATGAAGCGCTTCCAGAAGGGTCAGTTCAACATGAACGACCTCAAGATGCAGCTTGAACAGATGCAGAAGATGGGCGGCATGGAAGGCATGATGGGCATGATGCCCGGCATGGGCAAGATGGCCAAACAGATGGAAGGCGCCGGCATCGACGACCGGATGCTCCTCCAGCAGATCGCCCTCATACAGTCCATGACCAAGAAGGAACTCGCCAACCCCAAGCTGCTTCAGGCCTCCCGCAAAAAGCGCATCGCCAAGGGCGCCGGCATGGAAGTCTCCGAGCTCAACAAGCTGCTCAAGATGCAGCGGCAGATGGGCGACATGATGAAGAAGATGGGCAAGATGGGCAAAGGCGGCATGCTCAAACAGGCTATGAAAGGCATGTTCGGCAAGGGCGGCCCCTCGCCCGAGGACATGCAGGGCATGGACCCCAAGGCCATCGAGCAGGCGGCCAAGCAGATGGGCTCCGGCCGCGGCATGCCCGGCGGCTTCCCCGGCATGGGCGGCGGCCAGTCCCTGCCCCCTGGTCTCAGCGGGTTCGGCAAGAAGAAATGATCCAACCCGACTGGATAACCGGCCTGATCGGCGGCCTGATGATCGGCAGCGCGGCGGCGCTGTTCCTGCTCGTCAATGGCCGGATCATGGGCGCCAGCGGCCTGATCGGCGGCGTGGTCGACGGTTCCGGCTGGTCAACCCTGATCGAACGGCTGGCCTTCCTCGCCGGGCTCGTCGGCGTGCCCGCGCTGATCGCGGCGATCGCCACCCGGCCCGACACGCATCTCACCGGCAACCTCGCCCTTGTGGCGCTTGCCGGCCTGACCGTCGGCATCGGCACCCGCATGGCCAATGGCTGCACCTCGGGCCACGGCGTCTGCGGCATCTCGCGCCTGTCACCCCGCGGTATCGTTGCCACGCTGGTCTATCTCGGCGTGGGCGCGGCCACCATGTTCATCGCCCGCCACGTCATGGGGGTGATCTGAATGCGCGGGCTCTTCGCCTTCCTCGCCGGCGGCCTTTTCGGGGCCGGGCTGCTCGTCTCGGGCATGACCGACACCACCAAGGTGCAGGGCTGGCTCGACTTCGTCGGCGCGTGGGACCCCACGCTCGCCTTCGTCCTCGGCGGCGCCATCGTCCCGATGGCCATCGCATGGCGCGTTGCCGCCCGCCGCCAGTCTGCCGCCCTCGGCACACCCATCCCCTCCAAACCCGGCGTGAAACTCGACACCCGCCTGCTCACCGGCTCGGCCCTTTTCGGCGTCGGCTGGGCGCTCGCCGGGCTCTGCCCCGGCCCGGCGCTGGCGTCGCTTTCCTATGGCGGCACGCAGGGCATCATCTTCCTGCTCGCCATGATCGCCGGCATGATCATATGGCGCGCCCTCGATCTGGGCCTCGCCGGCAAGGGGAAACCGGCATGACCCAGACCGCGCAGATCCCCCGCCTCGAAACCGCCCGACTGATCCTCCGCGCCCCGCGCGTCGAGGAGTTCGAGGCCTATTGCGCCCTCGTCGCCAGCGACCGCGCGGCGCACATGTTCCAGCTCGATCGCCCCGCCGCATGGAAGGAATTCGCCGCCGAACTGGGCCATTGGCCGCTCTTCGGTTACGGTCCATGGCATGTCGAACGCCGCACCGACGGCGCGCTCGTTGGCGCGGTCAGCCTGCTGCACCACGACCACTACCCCGAAACCGAACTGGGCTGGCACCTCTATGACGGGTACGAAGGCCACGGCTACGCTGTCGAGGCCGCCATCGCCGCCCGCGATTGGGCCTTCACCGAACGCGGCCTGACCACGCTGGTCAGCTATATCGATCCGGCCAACACCCGCTCTATCGCGCTGGCCGAACGGCTCGGCGCCACGCTCGACCGCGACGCGCGCGGCGAAGATGAAACCGACCTCGTCTACCGCCACGCCCACCGGGTGGAAAGGGCCGCGCAATGACCCTGTCGCTGCACATCCCCCGGCTGGAAACGCCCCGCCTGATCCTGCGCGCGCCGGACCCGGCCGATTTCGAGCCGCTCTGCGCCTTCCTCACCGACCCGACCCGCGCATGGGGTTTCGGCGTCGAGAAGGACCGCCCCACCGCATGGCGCTGGTTCGCCGCCAATATCGGCCACTGGGCCCTGCGCGGTTACGGCTACTTCACCATCGAGATGAAAGAGACGGGCGCCCCCTGCGGCATCTCCGGCATATGGGAGCCCGAGGGCTGGCCAGAACCCGAGGTCGGCTGGGTCGTCTTCGACGGCTACGAGGGCAAGGGCATCGCCTACGAGGCCGCCACCCGCGCCCGCGACTGGGCCTATACCGATCTCGGCCTGACCACGCTCACCTCGAACATTGTGCCCGGCAATCTCCGCTCGGTCGCGCTGGCCGAACGCATGGGCGCCACCTACGAGCGCACCTACCACAACCCCAACATGGGCGAGGACATGCTCTATCGCCACCCGGGCCCCTCGGCGCTCGGGCTCGACACCGATAATGACGGCAGCCCGGAGGCCTACGCCTGATGTCCCTGCCTGCCTCCGTCCCCGTGATCGAAACCGAAGACTTGATCCTGCGCGGCTACCGCGAGCAGGATTTCGAGGCCTTCGCCCGTTTCGCCGCCTCCGACCGCGCCCGCTTCGTCGGCGGGCCGCGGGCGCGCTATGACAGCTGGCGCTCGTTCATGGCGGGCATCGGTCACTGGTCGCTGCGCGGCTACGGCATGTGGATGCTCGAACACCGCGAAACAAGCGAGGCCGCAGGCCGCGTCGGCGTGATCTATAACGACGGCTGGCACGAGCCCGAACTGGGCTGGCACATCTACGACGGGTTCGAGGGCCGCGGCTATGCCTATCAGGCTTGCCGCGCCGCCCGCCGCCACGCCGCCGAGCACCTCGGCATGAACTCGATCATGTCCTACATCGCGCCCGCCAACACCCGCTCCGTGCGCCTCGCCGAACGCCTCGGCTGTTGGCACGAGCGCGACGTGGAACTGCTGGGCACCCCCTGCCAGATCTGGCGCCACCCGTCCGAACAGGTGAGCGCATGACACATCCCACCTCCTTCCACGAAACCGCCCCTTCAGGCCCGACCGCCGATCTCGCCGCGCGGTTTCAGGCCCTGATCCCGGTGCTGGAAACCGACCGCCTGATCCTGCGCGCCCCCCGGATCGAGGATTTCGACGGCTTTGCCACCATGGTCTGCGGCGAGCGCGGCACGTATTTCGGCCATCCCGGTACCCGCGCCGACGCCTGGCAGGGCTTCATGCAGATCACCGGCACATGGGCCCTGCGCGGCCACGGCGCATGGGCCGTGACCGACCGGGCGACCGGCACGCTGCTGGGCTTCGTCCAGCTCGGCGCCGAACCCGGCGACCTCGAACCGGAACTCGGCTGGATCGTCTCCGCCGAGGCCGAAGGCAAGGGCATTGCCCACGAAGCGGCAGAGGCGGTGCGCGCCCACGCGCTGGGGGCCTTCGCCCTGCCCTCGCTGGTCAGCTACATCGATGCGCGCAACACCCGCTCCTGCACGTTGGCAGACCGCCTCGGCGCCCGGCGCGACCCCGCCGCAGAAGCCGCGATCGCCGGCCTGCAGGACGACGGCGAGCACTGCGTCGTCTACCGCCACCAGATGCCGGAGGGCCGCTGACATGGCCACCGCCTCCATCCCCGTCCTCGAAACCCGCCGCCTCTCCCTGCGCGGGCCGGAACCGCAGGACTACCCGGATTTCAAGGCCACCTTCGCCTCCTACCGTTCGCGCTTCATGGGCGGGCCGCTCAACCCGTATGAAACATGGATGCTCTACGCCGCCGAAATCGGCCACTGGAACATCCACGGCTTCGGCATGTGGATGATCCACGACCGTGAAACCGACCGCACCCTCGGCATGACCGGCGGCTGGTTCCCCGCCGCATGGCCCGAACGCGAGCTTGCCTGGATCATCTGGCCCGAGGAGGCCGGCCGCGGCTACGCGCTCGAGGCCACCCACCGTGTCCGCAAACACCTCTATGCCGATCTGGGCTGGGACAGCGCGGTCAGCTATATCGACCCCAAGAACCTCGATTCCATCCGCCTCGCCGAACGCCTCGGCGCGGTCCGCGACCCCGACGCCGCCACCATCGACGGCAACGACACTGTCTACCGCCACCCAAGCCCCGAGCGCCTTCAATCCGGCCAGCTTCGCGACGGGATCGAACTGGAAATCGAGCATTACTGCGACCCGCTCTTCAAACCGAAGGGGATGCCCATTGACTGACGCAATCACCCGCGCCGCCACGCTGCTGAAAGAGCACCGCGAGAGCATCGACCGTCTCGACGCGATCCTCGTCTACACGCTCGGCGAGCGCTTCAAACACACCCAGGCCGTGGGCAAGCTCAAGGCCGAACATGACCTTCCCCCGTCCGATCCGGCCCGCGAACAGGCCCAGATCGCACGACTCGAAGACCTGGCGAAACGGGCCGATCTCGACCCGGAATTCGCCAAGAAGTTCCTGAACTTCATCATCGCCGAGGTGATCCAGCATCACCAGCAACACCAATCGTAAGGTGGGCACAGCCCGCCAAACCAACGCCCTTCAAAAGGAGAAATCGCAATGGCCATGAAAATCCGCCTGTCCCGTGGTGGCAGCAAGAAACGCCCCTTCTACAGCATCGTGGCAGCCGACAGCCGCATGCCGCGTGACGGCCGCTTCATCGAGAAGCTGGGCACCTACAACCCGCTTCTGCCCAAAGACAGCGAGGATCGCGTCAAGATGAATGTCGAGCGCATCCAGTACTGGATGGATCACGGCGCCCTGCCGTCCGACCGCGTCGCGCGCTTCCTCGAAAACGCCGGCGTGCTCGACAAGAAAGAGCGCGCCAACCCCAACAAGGGTACCCCGGGCCAGAAAGCCCAGGACCGCGCCGAGCAGAAGGCCGAAAAGGCCAAGGCCGCCGCCGAAGCCGCCAACGCACCTGCGGAAGAGGCCCCGGCAGAAGAAGCCGCCTCCGAAGAGGCAACGGAAGAGTAAATCGGGCGGACACTGGAATGTCGCGGTTCACATCAGACTTCCAGTCCGGCCTGATCGACCTGATGCGGTGGCGGCGCGACGTGCGCCGCTTCCGTACCGATCCGGTGGACGAGGCGCTGCTGACGCAGTGCCTCGACACCTTTTTGTGCTCCCCCTCCGTGGGGCTCTCCGAGCCGTGGCGCCTTGTCCGCATCGACAGCGACAAAGCCCGCGCCGCCGCGCTCGACAATTTCCGCGAAACCAATGCACAGGCGCTCGACGGCTATTCCGGCGACAAGGCAAAGCTCTACAGCACCCTCAAGCTCACCGGCATGCAGGATGCGCCCGTACAGCTCGCCGTCTTCTGCGACACCGCCACCGCCAAGGGCGCGGGCCTCGGCGCGCTGACCATGCCCGAGATGCGGCAATATTCCGTCGTCGCCGCCATCACCCAGTTCTGGCTCTATGCCCGGTCGCAGGGCCTCGGCGGCGGCGGGGGGTCGAGCCGCGCCCCCGCCCGCCGCCGCCGCGACCTCGACCTGCCCGACGACTGGTCGCTCATCGCCTATCTCTGTGTCGGCTGGCCCGAGGCCTGCTCCGACACCCCCGAACTCGAACAGGCCGGGTGGGAAGACCGCCGCGGCTCGCTCCCTCTGGAGGTGCGCTGAATGGAAGACCGTGTCTGCCTCGGGGCCATCGCCGGCGCCTTCGGCGTCAAAGGCGAGGTCCGGCTGAAAAGCTTCACCGCCGCGCCCGAGGATGTCGCCGCCTACGGCGCGCTGACCTCCGAGGATGGCCAACAAAGCTACGAGATCACCCTGACCGGCCAGACCAAGAATGGCCTCACCGCCCGGCTCTCCGGCATCGCCACCAAGGAACAGGCCGACGCCCTGCGCGGCGCCCGCCTCTATGTCGACCGCACCCGCCTCCCCGAGCCGGAAGAGGACGAGTTCTACCATGCCGACCTGATCGAGCTTGAGGTGTACGATACCGGCGGCACCCGTCTCGGCACCGTCAAGGCGGTCCACAACCACGGCGCCTCCGATCTGCTCGAGATTCGCCTGCCGAATTCCTCCGCCACCATCCTTCTGCCCTTCACGCTCGAGGCCGTGCCCACCGTCGACCTCGCCGCCCGCCGGATCGTCGCCGACCCGCCCGACGGCCTCTTCCCCGACGACGCAAAAAGCTGATCGCGTACGAAACCGCTGGAACCATACGCATTACGTGACGTTGTCCCTCAGACGCCGCCCTAGTCCGCGCGGTTAATTGAAAGGACTGCTCCAATGCTCGAATGGATCCTCATCCTCCTAGCCATCGCCGCCATCGCCGCCATGCTGGGCTTCGGCCGCCTGTCCGGCGTCGCCCTCTCGGGCGCCAAGATCCTCGTCGTGGTCGCGCTCGTGCTCTTCCTGCTCATGGCGCTCGGTGTGATCGCCCTCGGCTGACCTTGCGGGCCGGGGCCGGTCCTGACGAATGCGCTTGACCGCCCCGGCCCGACACCCCCAAAAGACAGGCCATGTCTGACCAGCCCCGTTCCCATGGCCGCAAATCCATCACCGCCTCGCTTCAGCCGCGCGGGCTGATGGATCACAACCCCCGCCTCGCCGGGGTCTGGACCGCCCATATCATCACCCTCTTCCCCGAGGCCTTCCCCGGCGTGCTCGGCGAAAGCCTGACAGGCCGCGCGTTGAAAGACCGGCTCTGGGCATTGGAAACCACCCCCCTGCGAGAGTTCGGCGAGGGCCGCCACCGCAATGTCGACGACACCCCCGCCGGCGGCGGCGCCGGCATGGTCTTGCGCGCCGACGTCATGTCCCGCGCCATCGACGCCGCCACCGCCGGCGCACCGCCCACTCGCCCCCTCCTCTACCTCAGCCCCCGCGGCCGCCGCTTCGATCAGGCCATGGCCCACGAGCTATCCGAAGGTCCGGGCCTGACCATGATCTGCGGCCGCTTCGAAGGGCTCGACGAACGCGTGATCGAACATTACGGCATCACCGAGGTCTCGCTTGGCGATTTCGTCCTCACCGGCGGCGAAATCGCGGCGCAGGCCATGATCGACGCCACCGTGCGCCTCCTCCCCGGCGTGCTCGGCAACGCCGCCTCGACCGAAGAGGAAAGCTTTACCTCCGGCCTTCTCGAACACCCGCAATACACCCGCCCCGCCGAGTGGAACGGGCGACCGATCCCCGAAATCCTCCTCTCCGGCAACCACGCGAAAATCGCCGAATGGCGACAGCAGCAGGCCGAGGCCATCACCCGCGCCCGCCGCCCCGACCTCTGGCAGGCCTACACCGCCAAGCGCGACAAAAGCGACTGACCCCTCGCCACCGCGCGCCCCGCGTCCTATCTTCATCCCGACGCAGAGGGAGGGGAAATCCATGCACAGACGCACCGTTCTCAAGGGCGCCCTTGCGGCGGGCCTCCTTCCCGCCCTGCCCCGTCTCGCAACGGCCACCCCCCTCACCCTCACCGCCGCCCCGGGCGAGGCGCCCCTCGTCGTCCCCGACGGCCCGGCCACCAAGGCGTGGCTCTACAACGGCACCGCCCCCGGCCCCACCCTCCGCGCGCGCCAAGGCGACACCCTCAACATCACCGTGCAAAACGACCTGCCCGAGCCCACCACCGTCCACTGGCACGGCCTCCGCGTGCCCGTCTCCCAGGACGGCATGCCCTACCTCAGCCAAGACCCCATCGCCCCCGGCGACAGCTTCGACTATGAACTCCCCCTCCATGACGCCGGCACCTTCTGGTATCACCCTCATGTCAACAGCTCCGAACAGGTGGGGCGCGGCCTGCATGGCCTCCTGATCGTCGAAGAACCCCCCGAAATCGCCGCCCGCCTTCAGGCGGACCGCGAGATCATCTGGGCCCTCGACGACTGGCGCCTCGACCAGGAGGCCCAGATCGCCCCCTTCGGCAACCGCCACGATCAAAGCCATGGCGGCCGCACCGGCAATGTCCTCACCGTCAACGGCACTTACCTCACCCACACCCCCGTCCGCTCCGGCGAACGTCTCCGCCTGCGCATCTGCAACGTGTCGAACGCTCAGCATTTCCGCCTGAACTTTGCCCCCTTCGACCCGTGGCTCATCGCCCTCGACGGCCACCCGGTGACCCCGCAGAAACCGGGCGACAGCGGCGTCTGGCTCGGCGCGGGCCAGCGCGCCGACCTGATCCTCGATATCGACGTACCCCCCGGTACCCCCGCCCGCGTGATCGACGACGCCTACGGCCCCGACCGCGCCTTCGAAGTCATGACGTGGGAGGTCTCCAAAGACCCGCCCCTCCGCGACACCCCTCTCGGCCCGCCCGAGGCGCTGCCCCCCAACCCGGTCGCCCAGCCCGACCTCGCCAATGCGCAGATGCACACGCTCACTTTCGGCGGCGGCGCCATGGGCGGCATGTCCGAGGCCATGATGGAGGGCAAGATGCTCTCCATCCAGGAACTGGTCGAGGCCGGCCGCTTCTGGTCGATCAACGGCACCGTGCCCACGCGCCTCCACGAAACCGAACCGCTCCTGCGCCTCGCCCTCGGCAAAACCCATCGCATCACGCTGGAAAACCGCACAAGCTGGCCGCACCCCATCCACCTCCACGGCCACAGCTTCCAGCTTACCGACCCCCGCGCCGGAAACATCGCCACCATCCGCGACACCGCCCTCCTGATGCCCGACGAGACGACCGAGATCGCGCTCGTCGCCGACAACCCCGGCAAATGGATGCTGCACTGCCACATCCTCGAACATCAGGCCTCCGGCATGATGGGCGTGGTCGAGGTGGGGTAAGAGCCGCGCATCGTCGGGCCGCCGGTTCCACACGCCCGATTTCCCTTGAATTTGCACGCCGAACCTGCTTTACGGCGCCCATTCCGAGCAAGCGTCGGCGCGCGTGATTCCCGTTTTTCTTCTGATGGGTCCGCCACCGCGCCATTTTCGCTTTGTCCGGTCAGGCCCTTCGGGGCCATGAAACAAGACATGACGACCTGATCTCTGGCGGGCGCCCCCGGCTCATACCGGCACGGCGGACCCGGACGAAGACCAAGAGCTCTGAGGGCGCGAGACACCTTTGCGGGCAAAACCGCAAGCACAATTAGGAGAATGCAGCGATGGACATTATCGCTCAGATCGAGGCGGAACAGATCGCCGAACTCGGGAAGGATATTCCCGACTTCAAGGCCGGCGACACCGTCCGCGTCGGCTTCAAGGTTACCGAGGGCACCCGCACAAGGGTGCAGAACTTCGAAGGCGTCTGCATCAGCCGCAAGAACGGCGACGGCATTGCCGGAAGCTTCACCATCCGCAAGATTTCCTTCGGTGAAGGCGTGGAGCGGATCTTCCCGCTCTTCTCGACCAACATCGACAGCATCACCGTGATCCGCCGCGGCCGCGTTCGCCGCGCCAAGCTGTACTACCTGCGCGCACGCCGGGGCAAATCGGCACGGATCGCCGAGGATTCGAACTACAAGCCCAAGGACGACGGCAAGAAACCCGTGCAAGGATCGGCGACATGAAAAAAGACATCCACCCCGATTACCACTTCATCGAAGTCAAGATGACCGACGGCACCGTCCTGACCATGCGCTCGACCTACGGCGCAGAAGGCGACAGCCTGTCGCTCGACATCGACCCCACGGTCCACCCGGCCTGGACGGGCGGCGGCCACCGCCTGACCGACGCGGGCGGCCGCGTGTCGAAGTTCAAAAACAAATACGCAGGTCTCGGCTTCTGATCGAAGCCCCACATCCTGCACCGCGAAACGCCGCTCCCCCGGGGCGGCGTTTTCGATTCCGGCCCCCACCTGATGCTTCCCCGCCAGCATGGCGGCAACGATGGCGAAGCTCTCTTTCAAATCGCCACCGCCACCGCTAGGGTGCGCAAAAAATCGCGCAGAAATCAGGCGCAGAACGAGGGTTGACGGAACATGGCGCATATCATCGTCGTGGGGAACGAAAAGGGCGGCGCGGGCAAGTCGACCGTGTCGATGCACGTGGCCACGGCGCTGGCCCGGCTGGGCCACAAGGTCAGCACGCTCGACCTCGACCTCCGCCAGAAGACGCTGGGCACCTACATCCGCAATCGCGACCGCTTCCTCGAGAAATCCGGCCTGGGCCTGCCCTCGCCGGCCTATCGCGAGCTCCCCGAGGTCGACCAGTCCGCCCTCCAGCCGGGCGAGAACATCTATGACCGCCGCCTCTCCGCCGCCGTGGCCGAACTGGAACCCGACAGCGATTTCATCCTGATCGACTGCCCCGGCTCCCACACACGGCTCAGCCAGGTCGCCCATTCCCTCGCCGACACGCTGATCACACCCTTGAACGACAGCTTCATCGATTTCGACCTCCTCGCCCATGTCGACAGCGACGGCATGAAGATCATCGGCCCCTCGGTCTATTCCGAGATGGTCTGGAACGCCCGCCAGCTTCGCGCGCAGGCCGGGCTCAAACCGATCGACTGGGTCGTGGTCCGCAACCGCCTCGGCGCCCAGCAGATGGTGAACAAGGAAAAGATGGGCGCCGCGCTCGACAACCTCGCCAAGCGCATCGGCTTCCGCACCGCCCCGGGCTTCAACGAGCGCGTCATCTTCCGCGAGCTCTTCCCCCGCGGCCTCACCCTGCTCGACCTCAAGGATATCGGGGTGAAACAGCTCAACATCTCGAACGTCGCCGCCCGTCAGGAACTCCGCGACCTGATCAAGGCGCTCAACCTCCCCGGCGTCGAGGTCGATTTCTAAACGCACCCCCCCGAAATCTTCAAAAGATTTCGGCCCGTTTTCTTTTCAAGAAAACGCCCCCGCGCCCCTATCGAAAGCCCGCCTCATGATCCGTCTCACCCTCCTCCTCATCCTTAGCCTCTCAACCGCCGCCCCCGCCGAAACGATCGAGGCCGAGGTCCAGCGTGTGGACGAAGTCGTGGCCATGTATCTCAACGCCGCGATGAAATTCGCGCAGGAGATCGACAGCATCACCGGGGAAACCAACGCCGTTCCCGCGCTCGCAGCCTCGCAATCCGCATGGACGGCCTACCGCGACGCCCAATGCGCCTTCCTCGGCGCCACCTTCGGCGGCGAACCCGGCACCGAGATGGCCGTCGGCGCCTGCAAGATCGATCTTGGCGAGGACCGCGCCCGCGAACTCGCCGAATTCGTCAGGTAGCGCATTCCCACTGGAGGCACGACGCCCCCGGGAGCGACCCCACCGTCAGACCACCCGCCGACGCCTCAGCGCCACGAAGTTGGAAATCAGCAACGCTCCGATCACCACCGCGCCCCCGATCATCGCCCAGCGCCCCGGATCCTCGCCCACGACCGCCCAGACCAGCAAGGGCGCCAGCACCGATTCCAGCAGGATCAGCAGCGACACCTCGGGCGAGCTGATATACCTCGGCCCCAACGTCAAAAAACAGGTCGCCACCGCGATGAACGCCCCATGCCCAAGGAACAGATGCCACTGCGCCTCGACCGGCGGCCCCGGCTCGATAAACGGCCAGAGCAAAAACGCCGCCCCGATATAGGCCAGCGGAATCGCCGGGATCATCGAGATATCCTTCAGCCCCCTGACCGCCGTCAGCGCCCCGGAATAGGCAATACAGACCGACAGCGCATACAAATCCCCGGACCAATGCGCCACTTCGTTCTCGCCCGAGCCATAGGCGATGATCGCCAGCCCCCCCATCACCGCCAGCATGGTCGTCACCACCCGCCGGCTGATCGGCTCGCCAAGGAACACGCGCGCAAAAATCGCCGAGAAAATCGGCATCGAGGCAAAGATGAACACCACGTTCGCCACGCTGGTATGCGTCACCGCCAGCACGAAGCCCGGCGCCGTATACCCGATCAGCACCATGTAGATCACCCCCGGCCAGCCCGAGCGCAGCACCTGCCCGAACCCCTTGGTGCCTTGTACCGCCAGCAGCCCCAGCAGGATGATCCCCCCGGCCGTCATTCCGCGCCAGAACGCGGTGACCATCGGCTCGGCATCGATCAGCCGCACGTAAAGTGAATCCGGCACCACGAAGAGAACGCCCAGCGTGGTGATGATCAGACCTTTGAGATGTTCGTTCATGGCGCTAGCTGAACGGATTTTTTACCGGAAAGTAAAGACCCGCGCCTACCGCCCGCCGGCCAGCCGTTTGAGCATCACCCGCAACAGCGCCGTCTCCTCCGCCGAGAATTGCGAGGTCAGCCGCGCATCGTATTGCCGCGCCACCTCGTGCAGGTCGCGATAGGCCGCCCGCCCCGCCGTGGTCAGGTCGAGATACTCGAACCGCCGGTCCGCCGCGTGCCGCTCGCGCGTGATGAACCGACGTGACGCCAGCTTCTGCACCGCGCGGCTCACCTTGGTCTTGTGAATGGCCGCCCGCTCGCCGATCTCCTTGGCGGTCATCTTGCCGTAGATCCCAAGGTGAAATAGCACCCGCCACTCGGTCCGCAACATCCCGTAGCGGCCCTTGTAGATCGTCTGGAATTCCTGCCCCGACGCCTCCGCCGCCTGGTTCAGCAGGTAAGGCAGGAAATCCGCCAGCTCGAATGTCTCGTCACATGTATCGCGCATCATGCCAAAGCATGTAGCCTTGTTAGTTACAAATTCAACTGTTAGCTCCTCGGATCAAGGAGGACCGCTGCCATGAACCGCCAGACCAAGACGCATGGCCTGACTCAGGCCGCCACGCCCGTGGGCACGCATGAAGGCTACATGCCCGGTTTCGCCAATGATTTCGAGACCGAGGCCCTGCCCGGCGCCCTGCCACAGGGCATGAACTCGCCCCAGAAATGCAATTACGGCCTCTACGGCGAACAGCTCTCCGGCACCGCCTTCACCGCCAACCCGCCCGAGCGCACATGGACCTACCGGATCCGCCCCTCGGTCAAGCACTCCGCGCGCTACAAGAAGATCGACCTGCCGCACTGGAAATCCGCCCCCGATATCGACCCCGACGTGATTTCGCTGGGCCAGTACCGCTGGAACCCCGTGCCCCATTCCGACGAAAGCCTCACTTGGCTCACCGGCATGCGCACCATGACCACGGCGGGCGACGTGAACACCCAAACCGGCATGGCCAGCCACATCTACCTCGTCACTGCCTCGATGGAAGACGCCTATTTCTACTCAGCCGACAGCGAACTGCTCGTCGTCCCACAGGAAGGCCGCCTCCGCTTCTGCACCGAGCTTGGCATCATCGACCTCGAACCCAAGGAAATCGCCATAATCCCGCGCGGCCTCGTCTACCGGGTCGAAGTGCTCGAAGGGCCGTGCCGCGGCTTCGTCTGCGAAAACTACGGCCAGAAATTCGAACTCCCCGCCCGCGGCCCGATCGGCGCCAACTGCCTCGCCAACCCGCGCGATTTCAAGGCGCCGGTCGCCGCCTTCGAAGACCGCGAAACGCCCTCGACGCTGACCATCAAATGGTGCGGCCGGTTCCACGAAACCCAAATCCCGCAAAGCCCGCTCGACGTGGTGGCATGGCACGGCAATTACGCGCCCTTCAAATACGACCTGCGCACCTACTGCCCGGTCGGCGCCATCCTCTTCGACCACCCCGACCCGTCAATCTTCACCGTGCTCACCGCCCCCTCGGGCGTGCCCGGCACCGCGAATATCGACTTCGTCCTCTTCCGCGAACGCTGGATGGTGGCCGAGGATACCTTCCGCCCGCCATGGTATCACAAGAACATCATGTCCGAACTCATGGGCAACATCTACGGCCAGTACGACGCCAAGCCACAGGGCTTCGTCCCCGGCGGCATGTCACTGCACAACATGATGCTCCCCCACGGCCCCGACCGCGACGCGTTCGAGAAGGCCTCGAACGCCAATCTCGGCCCCGACAAGCTCGACAACACCATGTCCTTCATGTTCGAAACCCGCTTCCCGCAGCACCTCACCAGCTTCGCCGCCAATGAGGCGCCTCTGCAGGACGATTACATCGACTGCTGGGACAGCCTCGAGAAGAAATTCGACGGCACGCCGGGCCGCAAATGATCCGCAATTGAGTATTTCCGGAAAGATGAAAACTCCGGACAGCGCCATAATGGACAGCGTCACGATCCTCGGCAGCAAGGGCGGGCCGGCGATCCGGCCGGGCTCGGCCATGCCCACATCCATACTGGTACGTATGGACGGCAAGGCCGTGCTGGTCGACGCCGGGCTTGGGGCGGCGGCCGGTGTCTGCCGGGCCGGCGTGGCGCTGACGGAAATCGACGCGGTGCTCATCACCCACCTGCATTCCGATCACTACCTCGAACTTGGGCCGCTGCTCCATACCGCATGGACCGCCGGGCTCAAACGCGAGGTGCCGATCTACGCCCCCTCCGGCCTGCCCGCCTATTGGGAGGGTTTCCGCGCCTCGATGGCCTATGACATCGACACGCGCACCGAGGATGAGGGCCGCCCCGATTTCGATAAGCTCTTCCCCATCCACCTGCTCGACGACCACCTCGACCTGAGCCTCGGCAGCCTCCGCATCACCGCGCTCCCCAACCACCACCCGCCAGTGGCCGAGAGCTACGCCCTCCGCTTCGACGGCACGGCAGGCAGCGCCGTCCTCTCCGGCGACACCGCCCCCATCCCCGCCATGGTCGACTTCGCCCGCGATGCCGACCTGCTTGTGCACGAAGCCATGCTCACCGAGCGCATCACCGAGATCGTGAACCGCATGGGCTATGCCGATGATCGCCTGCTCAAGCACATCCTGCGCAGTCACACCGCCGCCCATGACGCCGCCCAACTGGCCCAGCGCGCCGGCGTCGCGCAGCTTGCCCTCAACCACCTCATCCCCTCGGGCGAGCCGGGCGTGACCGAAGAGACATGGCGCGCCGAAGCCGCACCACATTTCTCCGGCACGCTCCATATTGCCCATGACGGCCTGACCCTCCCCCTGAAAGCCACGCCATGAAATACGCCACCCTCGACAACGGCACGCCCGACGGCCAACTGGCGATCCTCTCCGAGGACGGTAAATCCTGCCACCTCCCCGAGGGTGCGACGCTGCAATCCCTCCTTGACGGCACCGCGCCGTCTAGCCAAGCGGCAGAGAGGCCCTTCGACCCGTCCGACTGCCTCTCCCCCCTCCCCCGCGCCTACCAGTTCCTCGACGGCTCGGCCTACGTGAACCATGTCGACCTCGTCCGCCGCGCCCGCGGGGCCGAGATGCCGGAACGCTTCTGGCACGACCCGCTCATGTATCAGGGCGGCTCCGACAGCTTCCTCGCCCCCACCGCGCCGATCACCGGAGACCCCGCATGGGGCATCGACTTCGAGGCCGAGGTTGCCGTTATCACCGGCCCCGTCCCCATGGGCGCCACGCCGGATCAGGCCCGCGCCGCCATCCGCCTTATCCTGCTTTGCAACGACATCTCGCTTCGCGCGCTCATCCCCGACGAGCTCTCCAAAGGCTTCGGCTTCGTCCAGTCCAAACCCGCCTGCGCATTCTCACCGCTCGCCATCACCCCCGACGACCTGCCGGGCTGGGACGGTGACAAGCTGCACGGCACCGTGCATGTCGAGCTGAACGGCCAGCCCTTCGGCCGCGCCGATGCGGGCGAAGACATGACCTTCGACTTCCCCACCCTCATCGCCCACGCTGCCAAAACCCGCCACCTCGCCGCCGGCACCATCGTAGGCTCCGGCACCGTCTCGAACCGAGACGCGGATGGCGGCCCCGGCAAACCCGTCAAAACAGGCGGGCGCGGCTATTCCTGCATCGCCGAACAGCGGATGGTCGAAACCCTGCTGGAAGGCGAGGCCAAGACCCCCTTCCTGCACCCCGGCGACCGGGTCAGAATCTGGATGGAAGACGAGGCAGGCAATTCGCTCTTCGGCACCATCGACCAAACGGTCACCGCCGCCCCATGACCTCAGCCGCCCTGCCACTCCTTCACCGCTTCCAGCGGCCACAGCAGCATCAGGATGTTCAGCGCCAGCCCGTCGCGGATCACCAGCATGGTCAGCACCTCGAACCCGATCACCACGGCGACACTCACCCAGACCGGCAAGACCCGGGCCAGCGCGAATCCCACCCACATCGCCGCGATATCCGAGGCAGAGTTCAAAACGCTGTCGCCGATGTAATCCGCCGAGACGGTCGTGTCGCGATACCGCTGGATCATCGCGTCGGTGTTCTCGGCAATCTCCCACGCGCATTCCACCACCGTGGCGATCACCAGCCGCCAGCCCACCGGCACCCGCGGCACCACCAGCCACAGCGCGGCATAAAACAGCAATCCGTGCAAAAGATGGCTCGGCGCGTACCAGTCCAGAACCTGCTGGTTCGCCTCCTCCGTCCCGACGGTGCCCCACAGATCGACATAGCCGCAGGGGCACACCCCCGCGCGGCCCATCCCCAACAGGATCAACGCCGTTGCCACGGCCATCAGGAACGTCAGAACATAGGGCATCCGGCTATGCGTCATGGGACAAACCCAAGCACAGCCCCCCGCCCCTGTCCATCTCAGAAAGGAGCCTCCCATGTCCAAGGCCTTCGCCTCCCAAGGTGATCTCACCGAGAAAACCATCAGCTTCACCGAGGTCGGCCGCGGCCTCTGGGCCTTCACCGCCGAGGGCGACCCCAATTCCGGCGTCATCATCGGCGATGACAGCGTCATGATCATCGAGGCACAGGCCACGCCGCGTCTGGCCAACAAGGTCATCGAAAAGGTCCGCGAAGTTACCGACAAGCCGATCACCCACCTCGCGCTGACTCATTACCACGCCGTCCGCGTCCTTGGCGCTGCGGCCTACGGGGTCGACCAGATTATCATGTCCGACACCGCCCGCGCCATGGTCGCCGAACGCGGGCAAGAGGATTGGGACAGCGAGTTCCAGCGCTTCCCCCGCCTCTTCGAGGGGCACGAATCCATCCCCGGCCTGACATGGCCCACCACCACCTTCTCCGACACCATGTCCGTCTATCTCGGCAACCGCCGGGTCGATCTCATGCATCTGGGCCGCGCCCATACGGCGGGCGATATCGTCATCCATGTGCCCGATGAAAACGTCATGTTCACCGGCGATATCGTCGAATACCACTCCGCCTGCTATTGCGGCGACGGGCATTTCGCCGATTGGGGCAACACGCTCGACGAAATCAAATGGTTCGATGTCGACGCCATCGCACCGGGCCGGGGCGACGCGCTGATGGGCCGCGAAATGGTCAACGCCGCGATCGAGAACACCCGCGATTTCGTGGAAAGCACCTATCGCCCCGCCGCCCGCGTCGCCGCCCGGGGTGGTACGCTGAAAGAGGCATGGGACGCGGTGCGCGAGGCCTGCGATCCGAAATTCTCCGACTACGCCATCTACGAGCACTGCCTGCCCTTCAACGTCGCCCGCGCCTATGACGAGGCCCGCGGCATCGACACCCCCCGCATCTGGACGGCCGAACGTGACGTGGCGATGTGGGAACAATTGCAGGGCTGAGCATGACCAACCCGGTCAGCCCCGCCGCGCAGGCCTCAGAGCATCAGACGCGCATGGGGCTTGCAGACCTCCTGCTTGAGCGCCACGGCGCCGGGCAGGTTGGCGGGCAACGGCGTGTGCCATGCGGGGTGGCGGATCACCTCGGCCATCGGCCGCTCCTCCACCTCTTCCGTCACGGTTTCGACCGCCTCGTCTGTGTCGACCGGTCCGAACAGGTAAACCGTGGCAAGCGTCACGAACACGCCCATCGTCGTCAGCGTCAACAGGATCAGCCCCGCCAGCGGCGTGATCAGGAACGACACCGCGAAAACGACCAGCAGAACGCCTCCGATGACGCCGGCGCCGCGATGCACCGGATCGGCCTGCCGCAGAACCACGCCCAGCGCCGCCATCAGCAGCCCGGCCCCGGCCAGCGCGGTCATCGCAAGAGGGATCGGAGCAAGGTTGATCGGCCGCAGACTCTCGCCCACCACCGGCACCACGGCCACGGCCAGACCGCCAAGAATACCTATACCGGCCAGCCCGACAAGGCCAAGCCCGGCCCCGCGCTCCGGTCTCACATCTTCACTCATATACTCGGCAGACGACATTACTTACCCCAGGTCTTTCTGTTCTGCGTGTTCAACCCCGCGACAGTCCGCCTTGTTCCGATCCATTCCCGCCGCGCCCCCGCCGTTGCCCCCGCGCCACACCCGTTCCGCCTAAGGCCCGTCCCATGACCCGTCCCATGCCCCGCCTCTTCGAAACCCCGCTCTACCCTTACGCCCGCTCCCCCGATCAGGACGCCCCGACCCCCG
This sequence comes from Roseovarius sp., assembly GCA_040220035.1. Taxonomy (GTDB): domain Bacteria; phylum Pseudomonadota; class Alphaproteobacteria; order Rhodobacterales; family Rhodobacteraceae; genus Roseovarius. The sequence goes on from JAVJTX010000084.1 coordinate 19,217, forward strand.
TCCGCCACCCCGTCATCATCGTCGGCGCCGGGCCCGTCGGCCTCGCCGCCGCGCTCGATCTCGGGCAACAGGGCGTGCCCGTCGTGGTGCTCGACGAGAATGACAAGGTCTCCCACGGCTCCCGCGCCATCTGCTTTGCCAAGCGCACCCTCGAGATCGCCGACCGCCTCGGCTGCGGCGCCCCGCTGACCGATCGCGGCGTGCGCTGGAACCTCGGCAAGGTCTTCTTCGGCGACCGCAAGGTCTATGAATTCAACCTCCTGCCCGAAGAGGGCCACCGCCGCCCCGCCTTCATCAACCTCCAGCAATACCACCTCGAGAACGACATGGTGACCCGCCTCCGCGCGCTGCAGGCCGAGGGCGCCCCGATCGACCTGCGCGGAAACAGCCGCGTCACCGCCATCGCCCCCCACCCCGACCACGTCGCCCTCACCGTCGCCACCCCCGAGGGCCCTTACGACATCGAAGCCCAATACCTCGTCGCCTGCGACGGCGCCGCCTCCCCCACGCGCGACATGATGGGCCTCGGCTTCACCGGCCGCGTGTTCGAGGACAACTTCCTCATCGCCGATGTCACCATGCAGGCCGAGTTTCCCACCGAGCGCTGGTTCTGGTTCGACCCGCCCTTCAACCCCGGCCAGTCGGCGCTGCTGCACAAACAGCCCGACGGCGTCTGGCGGATCGACCTGCAACTGGGCTGGGATATCGACCGCGACAAGGAAAAAGAGCCCGAGCGCGTCCGCGCCCGCGTTCGTCAGATGCTGGGCGAGGACGTGGCATTCGAACTCGAATGGGTCTCGATCTACACGTTTCAGTGCCGCCGCATGGACCGCTTCCGCCACGGCCGCGTCCTCTTCGCCGGCGACGCCGCGCATCAGGTCTCGCCCTTCGGCGCCCGCGGCGCCAATTCCGGCCTGCAGGACACCGACAATCTCTGCTGGAAACTCCGCCTCGTGCTGGCGGGCGAGGCGCCCGAAACCCTCCTCGACAGCTACGACACCGAACGCATGCAGGCCGCCGACGAAAACATCCTCAACTCCTCCCGCTCCACCGATTTCATCACGCCCAAATCCAACACCAGCCGCCTCTTCCGCGACGCCGTGCTCGACCTCTCCGAACACCACGCCTTCGCCCGGCCCTTCGTCAATTCCGGCCGCCTCTCGATACCCTCCACCCATGACACCTCCCCCCTCAACACGCCCGACGCCCTCCCCTCCGGCCCGGCGCGCACCCGCCCCGGCGCTCCCTGCCCCGACGCACCACTTGGCAACGGCTACCTGCTCGACCGGTTGCGCGGCGGCTTCACCCTCCTCGCCCTCGGCCGCGACGCCCCCGACATCCCCGGCACGACGCCGCTCTCCATACCCGACATCACCGACGCCCTGCGCACCCGCTACCTCGGTGAGGCCGACAGCGCCCTCTACCTCATCCGCCCCGACCAGCACATCGCCGCCCGCTGGGCCTCCCCCAGCGAAACCGACATCCAATTCGCCCTCACTCGCGCCAAGGGAGGCCACGCATGACCCTCACCCTCACTCCCAACATCGACGCCCCCGACGACCTCTACGCCGACCTCCTCGCCGCCCATGAAGGTCTGACCGACGACCAGAGCGCCGCCCTCAACGCCCGCCTCATCCTCATCCTCGCCAACCACATCGGCGACAGGGAAACCTTCCGCGACGCCCTGAAAGCCGCCGCCCTACCAACCTGAAACCCCACTTTCATCTTTCCAGAAATACTCAATTCCCCAACCCGCCGCCCCACACCCGCACCTCTCGGCCGCCCGCCGAATTCTTTAAAAGAATTCGACCCGATATCTTTTCAAGATATCGCCCCACACCCGCCCCCCCTTCGGAAGAAAACACCGACCGAATACCGACACCCGATTTCCGTAGGGTGGGTGCCAACCCACCACCCGACACGCCCGCGCCACCCCACTTCCTGTGGACCCCCACCCATCAACCCGCTTAGGGTGGCCCCAAGACCCGAACAGGAAAGGCCAAGCCCCATGTCCGCCCCCGAAAACCACTTCAAAACCGCCCTGAAGCGCGGCGACCAGCTCTATGGCTGCTGGGCCGGCTTCGCCGATCCCTACCCGACCGAGGTGCTCGCCACCGCCGGGTTCGACTGGCTCGTCCTCGACGCCGAACACGCCCCCAACGACCTGCGCACCATCATGGCCCAGCTTCAGGTGCTCGAAGGCAAACCCTGCCAGCCGGTCGTCCGCCTGCCCATGGGAGAGGCGTGGGCCATCAAGCAGGTGCTCGACGCGGGCGCCCAGACGCTCCTGATTCCCATGGTCGACAGCGCCGAGCAGGCCCGTGACCTCGTCCGCGCCATGCGCTACCCGCCCGAGGGCATCCGCGGCTCCGGCGCGGCGCTCGCCCGTGCCTCGCAATTCTCTTCCCTGCCGAACTACATCACCACCGCCAACGACCAGATGTGCCTGCTGGTGCAGATCGAAAGCCGCGCCGCGGTCGAGGCGCTCGACGATATCCTCGCGGTCGACGGCGTCGACGGCATCTTCATCGGACCGTCCGACCTCGCCAATGACATGGGCTATCTCGGCGACAGCGACGCCCCCGAAGTCCGCGACACGATCAAGGATGTGCTGGCCCGCGCCGCCGCCTCCGACACCGCCGCCTGCATCCTCGCGACCGACCACGACACAGCCCTCACCTATCGCGACTGGGGCGCCCAGATCATGGCCGTGGGCATCGACGTGCTGATGCTCGCCCAGACGGCCCGCGCCGTGGCCCGGAAGTGGCATGATGGCTGAGCGATACCTGCTGGCCGATCTCGGCGGGACCAACACGCGGCTGGTGCTGGCGGGTGACTGCGGTCTCGACACCGGCACCCTCCGCCGCTACCGCAACGCCGATTTCGACAGCTTCGAAGCCGTGCTCGCGGCCTATCTCGACGATCTCTCTCCCGGCCCCCTCCACGCCCTCTGCGCCGGGGTCGCGGGGCCGGTGCTGGGCGCCACCGCCCAGCTTACCAACTACGCTTGGCAGATCGACGCGGCCGCTCTCCGCGACCTTACCGGCGCGCCCCACATCCACCTCGTCAACGACCTGCAGGTGCAAGGCTTCGCCCTCGACGACCTCCCGCCCGATGCGGTAACGCCAATCTTCCCCGGCCAGCCCGCGTCGCCCGACGCCCCCCGCCTCGTCCTCAACCTCGGCACCGGCTGCAACGTCGCCGTGGTTCATCGCCGCCCCGAAGGTCTCTTTGTTCCGGCGGCCGAATCCGGCCACTCCGCGCTGCCCCACGCCTCCGGCCGCATCGGCGCCCTCTTCGACCACCTCCGCGAAACCTACCCCCACCTGCCGATCGAGGCCGCCCTCTCCGGCCCGGGCCTCGCCAACATCCACGCCTACCTCACCGGCGCCCGTCTCTCCCCCGTCGAGATCTCCACCGCCGCAACGCAGGGCGACCCCGCCGCCCGCGACACCCTCGCCCTTTTCTGCGAAACCCTCGGGCTGACTGCGGGCAACTTCGCCCTCCACCACCTGCCCGCCGGCGGGCTCTACCTCACCGGCAGCCTCGCCCGCGTCATCGCCCCCCACCTTCCCGCCTCCGCCTTCCTCTCCGCCTTCACCGCCCGCGGCCCCTACACCGATATCGTCCGCGCCATCCCCGTCTTCGCTGTCACCGACGACAGCGTCCCTCTCCTCGGATGCTACCGTTATCTGCGACAGGCCTTGAAAGATTAGGCATTTCAGTGCATATTAAATTACACACTTTCGGAGACATTTCATGAAACGCCTGCACACCAACCAGATCTGCACCATGACCGAACTGCGCGAACCGCAGAAAGTGTTCGATCACGCCGGAGGCAAGCCCGTGGCGATCATGAAGAACTCCAAATGCATCGGCTACCTCGTCCCGGAGGAAGCGACCCTGCAGGACGAACCCCGCTACGCCACGATGGACGAGGTGATGGCGGCCTTTGAGGAAACGAAAGAACAGGCCCAGCCGGTTCTCGACTACCTCAAGGATAAATGAGCTTTCGCCTCCTCACCCCCGCGCAAGTCGAAACCCTCCATGACCTGATCCTGAACCCTGGCGAACTGCCGGGCCGGGCGCAGGACAAATCCCTCGACGGCGCACTGGCCCGCGTAGACAACCGCCTCGTCTACGGGATGATCGGTGATGCCTTTGACCTCGCAGCCGCCTACGCGGCGGCCATCGCACAGGGACATTGCTTCAACGACGGAAACAAGCGCACCGCCTATCGCGCGATGCTCGTCTGCCTGAAGCTGAACGGCGTGACCATCACCCATGAGACCGAGGAAATCGGCCAGCAGATCATCCGCCTCGCCCAGGGGCTGATCGAGGAAGAGGCCATGGCCGCATGGCTCCGCACAATCACTTGTGAATCCGGCCCCGCATAACCACAACCTCTTCCCCCGTTCCACCGCCTCTGTCATAATAGCGTCAATCAACAAACACAGAGCAGCAGCACATGGCCGACGACCTCCTCACCGCCACGGAGTCCTCCGACTACAACGCCGCCTCCATCGAGGTGCTCGAGGGGTTGGAGCCCGTCCGCAAGCGCCCCGGCATGTATATCGGCGGCACCGACGACCGGGCGCTGCATCACCTCGTGGCCGAAATCCTCGACAACTCGATGGACGAGGCCGTCGCCGGCCACGCGTCGCGCATCGAGGTCACGCTGCACGAAGACCACTCCGTCACCATCACCGATAACGGCCGCGGCATGCCGGTCGACGAGCACCCGAAATTCCCCGGCAAATCCGCGCTCGAGGTGATCCTCTGCACGCTCCACGCCGGCGGCAAATTCTCCGGCAAGGCCTACCAGACCTCCGGCGGCCTGCACGGCGTGGGCGCCTCGGTGGTCAACGCGCTGTCGGATTCCATGATCGTTCAGGTCGCCCGCAACAAGGCCCTCTACGAACAGCGCTTCTCGCGCGGCAAACCGCAGGGCAAGCTCGAACAGATCGGCCAGGCCCCCAACCGCCGCGGCACCACCGTCACCTTCCACGCGGACGAGGAGATCTTCGGCTCCCACCGGTTCAAGCCGAACCGGATGTTCCACTCCATCCGCTCCAAGGCCTACCTCTTCTCGGGCGTCGAAATCCGCTGGAAATCCGCGATCGAAGACGGCGACACTCCGATGGAGGCCACGTTCCACTTCCCCGGCGGCCTGTCGGACTTTCTCCGCGAAACGCTGGGCACGGCCTCCACCTATGCCGAACGCCCCTTCGCCGGCACCGTCGACTTTCAGGAACGCTTCGGCACGCCCGGCAAGGTCGAATGGGCCATCAACTGGACCCCTTCGCGCGACGGCTTCCTGCAATCCTACTGTAACACCGTCCCAACGCCCGAGGGCGGCACCCATGTCGCCGGCTTCTGGGCCGCGATCCTCAAGGGCATCAAGGGCTATGGCGAGCTGGTCAACAACAAGAAGGCCGTCAACATCACCCGCGAGGACCTGATGACAGGCGGCTGTGCGCTGGTCTCCTGCTTCATCCGCGAACCCGAATTCGTCGGCCAGACCAAGGACCGCCTCGCCACCACCGAGGCCCAGCGCCTCGTCGAAAACGCCGTCCGCGACCATTTCGACAACTGGCTCGCCTCCGACACCAAATCCGCCGGCGCGATCCTCGATTTCCTCGTCCTGCGCGCCGAGGAACGCCTCCGCCGCCGGCAGGAGAAAGAGACCCAGCGTAAATCCGCCACCAAGAAACTCCGCCTGCCCGGCAAGCTGGTCGACTGCACCTCCAACACCCGCGAAGGCACCGAGCTTTTCATCGTCGAGGGCGACTCGGCCGGCGGCTCGGCCAAGATGGCCCGCTTCCGCCAGACACAGGCCCTCCTGCCCTTGCGCGGCAAGATCCTCAACGTCCTCGGCGCGGCGTCGTCAAAACTCGGCTCCAACGCCGAGATCAACGACCTCACACAAGCGCTCGGCGTGGGCCTCGGCTCCCGCTTCCGCATCGACGATTTGCGCTACGACAAGATCATCATCATGACCGACGCCGATGTCGACGGCGCCCATATCGCCTCGCTCTTGATGACCTTCTTCTTCACCCAGATGCGCCCCCTCATCGACAACGGCCACCTCTACCTCGCCTGCCCGCCCTTGTACCGGCTCACCCAAGGCGCCAAACGCGTCTACTGCCTCGATCAGGCCGAGCGCGACGCGTGGTTCGCCAAGGGCCTCGGCGGCAAGGGCAAGATCGACGTCTCCCGCTTCAAGGGCCTCGGCGAAATGGATGCCAAGGACCTCAAGGAAACCACGATGGACCCGAAAACCCGCAAGCTCATCCGCGTCACCATCGACGAGGACGAACCGGGCGAAACCGGGGATTTGGTGGAACGGCTGATGGGCAAGAAGCCGGAACTGCGGTTCCAATACATCCAGGAGAACGCGCGGTTCGTGGAGGAGTTGGATGTTTGAGTGAGAAAATCGCTTGAAACTTTTAGTTTTAGCATTCGTGACGCTCACCGTACTCGCGCTTGTGTTCGGTTTTGGCCTACTTTCATACTATGGCTACTATTTGGCCCAAGCGATCGTCTCGGGAGCTAAACAGCTAGAACCGGAAATATACGTTCCCCTTACAGTGACCGTTGTCACAGCCGTGCTTGGCCTGAGCGCTACTCTTTATACTCAGCGTCGGACAAGAATTCGCGAAATTGAAGCCGCCCATCGCGAGCGAAAACTTGAAATCTATCTCGAGTTTTTGAAATTCATTGAGACAGCTATTCTGTCAGAAAAGCCGGAACTAGGCGGAAAGCCACTAAATGAGAATGATTTAGCCAGAAAACTACTAGAGTTTCGTACAAAAGCCGTTCTTTGGGGCTCCCCGGGTGTTCTCAAGGGAGTAGCAAAGATGACGAGCGGACAATCAAATAGCCCATTAGAAATCTTCAATATCCTTGAGTCGATCCAACGAGAAATGCGGAAAGATATTGGGCTATCGAATTGGGGTCTTGAGAAGGATTTTTTTGCAAAGCTTCCTCTTACTGATCCGTCAGAACTTGAGAAAATGCGACGTAGCAACTCAAACAAACCACCGGTTTGATTGTTTTCGGTCTTGCGTGTGATTTCAAGATAGCGACGCTAGGTAACTTTCCCGCGCGGAATCAAGCCGCGCAAAGCGCGGCGCCGCGCGATCGCCAGACCGCCCCCCGGGCTGGCGATTGATCACCGCAGACACCCCGCTCGAAGGTCTTCCTGACACTCAACCATAAACTGCCCCCTACACCCGTCGGGTCGCCACCCCGCGGTCTGGCCATCGCACGGCGTCCTCCACTCATCCGGGGTAAATCACACCTCGCACCTTGAATCGGCAAGGCCTGCCCGTCACATAACACCTGTAACAACGCAGCCCCAACGCGCCCCATGCCCCTCCTCAAACCCCTCTTCCTCCTCACCGCCCTCACCCTCACCGCCTGCACCCCCCTGCAGAACTGCACCTATCGCGCCACGCGCGATTTCCGCGCCCTCGAACACAACATCCGCGAAACCGAAGAGGCCCTCACCCGTGGCTACTGGATCGAGCGCCGCACCGTGCCCCGCACCATCTTCACCACCTGCTACCGCCGCGACCCGGCCACGCAAAAACCCATCGCGTTCCCCTGCCGCGACACCGTCTTCCGGACAGAGACCATCCGCATCCCCATCAACCGCGCCGTCGAGGCCCGCAAACTGGCCGAGTACCGCGCAGCCCTGCCCGCCGCGCAATCCCGCGCCGCCACCGGCGTGGGCCAATGCAAGGCCACCTATCCCGAAGACGCCTGAACGCCCCGTTTACGCCCCGCACGCCCCGTTAACCCCGCACCCGCCGGTGAAAAACACCGACGCAATACCGACGTTTTACCGACGTGATACCGACAGGCCATTTCCCCCGGAAATCAGCCTGTTAACCCCGATTCGCCCCCCGTCAACGGCGCGGCGCGGAATCTTCCCTCTACCCGGCCCGTTAAACCCTTGCTAACGTCCCCCATATGCGCTGGTTCATCCTCCTGTCCTGCCTCCTCCTCCTTTCCTGCGGCCGCCCCCTGACGCCCGCGGAAAAGAGCTTCGCCAAGCAGATGCACGGCGACACGATCAACGTCGCCCGCATCCGCCTCAACAACGGCGCCCTGATCGGAGAGACCACCTATACCCGTCAGGCACGCCCCCGCCTCGCCTGCCGCGAACGCATCCTGCCCGAGCCGAAAACCAAAACGGTCACCGTCTCGCCGGCGGCTTTTGTCTTCAATAACAACATCTTCTTCGCCCGCGACTGGTACCAGCGCGACTACCTGCCCGACTACCCCGACAAGATGGACCTCGTCAGCGCCATGCTCTTCGCCCACGAGATCGTGCATGTCTGGCAATGGCAGAACCGGGCGAAAACCGGCTACTCGCCGCTTCGGTCAGCCGCCGAGCACTCCCGCTCCGACGACCCCTACCTCTTCGACATAGCGACAAGCGCCAGCTTCCTCGATTACGGCTACGAGCAACAGGCCTCGATCGTCGAGGAATACATTTGCTGCACCACGCTCGACCCCGACGCCCCGCGCACCAAACGCATGGCGAACATGCTCCGCGACGCCTTCCCGATGAGCCGCCTGCATATCCCGGAAAAGGTGCTTATCCCTTGGAAAGACGCGAAAATCGAGAATATCTGCCGCTAAGCCCCCCGCCAAAGGAGGCCCCATGAAACACGCCCTGACCACCCTGTTCCTGCTCCTCGCCGCCCTGCCCGCTCGGGCGCAGGACAATCCGATCATTGCGCAGATCAAGGTTTTCCAGACAGCCTTCAACGCCGGTGATGCCGGGGCCGTGGCGGGCCTTTATACCGAGGACGCCGCCCTTCTGCCGCCCCGCTCCGCAAGCGTCTCCGGCCGCGCGGCCATCGCCGCTCATTACGATCAGGCCTTCCGCTCCGGCGTTCGCGCGCTGGCAATCAACATCCTCGAAATCCGTCAGCACGGCCCCGACTCGGCGGTCGAAATCGGTGAAACGCAGGTCGATTTCGGTGACCAGCGCATTCACGGCCGCTATCTGCATGTCTGGGTGCGCGACGGCGAGACGTGGCGGCTCAGCCGCGACATTTTCAACGTGATCGGCACCGTAACGCCTTAGCCCTCGGCCTGGATACTCTCCAGGTACACCATCAGCGCCGCCAGCGGCCGCGGCGTCGGCGTCAGCACCCCGTCGCCAGTATCCACCGGAACCGTCTCGCCCTCCAGCAGCAGGCCGAATTCCGGCATCTCGTGCCCCGGCTGCCCGGCGCGTTCATACCCGTCAATCACGCTCAGCACATGCGCCGTCGGAAACGCTCCGCCCCGGTCCAGCCTTGTCAGGTCCGCCGGCCGCGGCTCATAGGAGCCGGCCCATGGCCCGTCGCCCTTGCCGGTAACCCCGTGGCACTGCACGCAATTCTCCATGTAAAGCGCTTCGCCCTCCGACGGCTGCGGCATCGACGGCGCGGCACAGGCCACGGCCACGCCCCCCAATAGTCCAAGGATAATCCAACGTGTCATGCCTGCCCCCTTTGTCCGGTTTCTGCCGGGAATTGTCAGTTGCCCCTGTTCTAGTCCGGCGGCAAACTCCGCGTCAACGAGGGGGAGGACGCCCATGCGCAGGTTCGACGAAATTTTCGCCATCGCCGCCGAGCGGAAAGGCGGCGCAGAGGCGCTTGAGGCGCAGTTGTCAAAACCGAAAACCCCCGCCGAACTGGCCACCATTCCCGAGGACCGCTGGCTCGCCCAGTTCTCCAAATCCATCTTCCAGGCGGGCTTCAACTGGAAGGTCATCGAGACCAAGTGGGAGGGGTTCGAAACCGCCTTCGACAGGTTCGACGTCGGCCGCTGCGCCTTCATGGACGACGCGAAATTCGACGCCCTCGTCGCCGACACGCGTATCGTCCGCAACCCCATCAAGATCGCCACCGTCCGCGACAACGCCGCCTTCTTACTGGAACTCCGCGACGAGGGCGGGGCGGGCCGCGTGCTGGGCGGCTGGCCGTCCGACGATTACGCCGCGCTCCTCGACATGCTCAAGAAACGCGGCGCCCATCTTGGCGGAAATGCCGGCCAATACGCCCTGCGCTTCATGGGCCGCGACAGCTACATCATGTCCCGCGACGTGGTCGCCCGCCTCGTGGCCGAAGGGGTCATCGACAAACAGCCCACGTCAAAAACCGCGATGAAATCGGTGCAGGCGGCCTTCAACACATGGATGGATCAATCCGGCCGGTCGCTTACCGAAATCAGCCGGGTGCTGGCCATGTCCGTTTGATTGGGGGCCAGCCCGTCGCCATTTTCTCTCGGACCAATGGCGCAACAATGACGACCCCCCGGGATATTTTCCAAAAGAAGAAACAGGGGCGCACCCCGCCCTTCATCTTGCTGAAAATATTCCCGCCGGAGGCATCCGACAGCTCCGCCGGACGCCTCCGTAAAAGGGATCAGACCAGCTTGCCCGCCAGCGCGTCGTCGATCAGTTTCACCGTCTCGTCCACGCCGTAAAGCGCGATGAACCCGCCGAAACGCGGGCCCTGGCTTGCCCCAAGAAGCACCTCGTAGATCGCCTTGAACCAGTCGCGCAGCGGGTCGAACCGGTCGCGTCCCACGGCATAGACCACCGATTGCAGCGCCTCGTCCTCGACCGGGCCGTCATAGGTGGCGAGCTGATTGCGCAAATCCGTCAACGCCTCGCGCTCGGCCTCGGTGGGCGCGCGATAGGTCTTCGCCGGCGCCACGAAATCCTCGTAATACTTCACCGCGAAACCGGCGGCGGCATCAAGGTCGGGATGCGTCTCGGGGCTCGCATCGGGCGCATAGCGCCGGATGAACCCCCAAAGCTGATCCTTATCATGGGCATGCGCCACCGAGGCGAGGTTCAGCAGCATCGCAAACGGCACCACCATCCGGCTTTCCGGCACGTTGCCGTTGTGGATGTGGTAGACCGGGTTCGCCACCTTCTGCGCCGCGTCCTGCCCGGGATAGGCGCGCAACTGCTGGTGATACTCATCCACCGCCCGCGGGATCACGTCGAAGTAAAGCCGCTTGGCCGTCTTCGGCTTCTGGTACATGAAATACGACAGGCTCTCGGTTGAGGCATAGCTCAGCCACTCGTCGATCGAGATGCCATTGCCCGAGGACTTGGAAATCTTCTGACCGCTATCGTCGAGGAACAGCTCATAGGTGAAATGCTCCGGCGCCTTCCAGCCAAGAATCTGGCAGATCCGGTCATAGATCGGCGTGTTGGTCGAATGGTCCTTGCCATACATCTCGAAATCGACCCCCAGCGCCGCCCAGCGCGCGCCGAAATCGGGCTTCCATTGCAGCTTCACGTTGCCGCCGGTCACCGGCAGGGTCCACTCCTTGCCGTCCTCGTCGTCGAAGGTGATGGTGCCGTCCTTGGCATTCACCTCCTTCATCGGCACGTAAAGCACGCGACCGGTCTCGGGATGCAGCGGCAGGAAGATCGAATAGGTCTGCTGCCGCTCTTCCCGCAGGCTTTTCAGCATCACCTTCATCACGTCGTCATACCGCTCGGCGGCGCGCAGCAGCACCTCGTCGAACTGGCCCGTGTTGTAGAATTCCGTGGCCGAGATGAACTCGTATTCAAACCCGAACGTATCAAGGAACCGCCGCAGCATGGCGTTGTTGTGATCGCCGAAACTGTCATGCGTGCCGAACGGATCGGGCACCGAGGTCAGGGGTTTCTGCAAATGCTCCTTCAGCATCTCCTGATTGGGCACATTGCCCGGCACCTTGCGCATCCCGTCCAGATCATCCGAAAAACAGATCAGCTTGGTCGGTATGTCCGAGATCAGCTGGAACGCCCGCCGGATCATCGTCGTGCGCAGCACTTCGCCGAACGTGCCGATATGCGGCAGGCCGCTGGGGCCATAGCCCGTCTCGAACAGAACATATCCCTTCTCGGGCGGCGCCTTTTCGTACCGTTTGAGAAGGCGGCGCGCTTCTTCAAAAGGCCAGGCTTTCGATGAGAGGGCGGCGTCGCGCAACTCTGACATTGGGGAATCTCCGGTTCATAAGCGTCGCGTATGCCTATACGCGAAAGTCGCTCGGCTTCCTATTGCCGCCGGGCGGGACAGTCAATATTCTGCACCGCAACAAGACCCCGGAAAGGACCGCGCCCGTGTCAGAGCAAATCCCCCACCCCCTCACGCCACAGGATTGCCTTGTCGCGGTGATGATCGCGGTCTCGGCCTCGGACGAGTCGATCCGCACGGCCGAGCTTCTGACGATCGAAAGCCTCGTCAACAACCTGCCGATCTTCGCCACCTACGATCTCGACCGGATGAAGGTCATGTCGCAGATGGTGTTCGAACTGTTCTCCGAGGAGGACGGGCTCGACGCGCTTTTCGGTCTGGTCCGCGAAAACCTGCCGGAACGGCTGTTCGAAACCGCCTACGCGCTCTCCTGCGATGTGGCCGCCGCCGACGGCGCTCTCACCGAAAGCGAGCTTCGCCTGCTCGAGGAAATCCGCTTCGAGCTGGACCTGGACCGCCTGCACGCCGCCGCCATCGAACGCGGCGCCCGTGCCCGGCACATGACGATCTGAGCCTGCCGGGTTTCCTTGCCGGCATTTCGCGCTTAACTGTGACAGACAGACAACCTGAGGTGACCACATGCGCTGCGTCTTCGTGAACATCCGCTGCAAGCCGGGCACGTCCTATCGCGTGGCCGAGGAGATCGCCCTGCGCGAAATCCATTCCGAACTCTACTCGACCTCCGGTCCCTTTGACCTGCTGCTCAAGCTCTACGTTCCCGAACCCGAGGATGTGGGCCACTACATCAACGAGCACCTGCTCGACATCGAAGGCATCGAACGGACCGAGACGACCCTGACCTTCAAGGCGTTCTGAAGCCGCCCGGTGTTGCGTAGGGTGGGTGCAAACCCACCACCCCGTGCCGCCGCATTAACCCGTTCTCCACCCTTCGCCCCGATACCCTCTACGCGATGATCTCGAACTTCGTGACATCGACCATCCCCCGGTCGGTGATCTTCAACGCCGGAATCACCGGCAGCGCCAGAAACGCAAGCTGCAGGAAAGGTTCTGTTAACTCCACGCCAAGGCCCTTGGCCGCATCGCGCAATTCAACAAGCCTGTCGCGCACCGTCTCGAACGGCTCAAGGCTCATCAGCCCGGCCACCGGCAACGCCAGTTCCGCCAGAATCTCGCCGCCCCGCGTCACCACGAACCCGCCTTCCAGCTCGCTCAGCCGGTTCGCGGCCAGCGCCATGTCGCCGTAATCCTGACCCACGCAGACGATGTTGTGATGGTCATGACAGACGGTCGAGGCAATCGCCCCCGCCTTCAGTCCGAACCCCCGAACGAAGCCGGTAGCGATATTGCCATTCTTGCCGTGCCGCTCGACCACCGCAATCCTTGCCAGATCACGCGACACATCCGGCCGCTTGTCGCCATCGGCGATGGCAATATCCTCGCGCAGATGCTCGGTGATGATTTTTCCTTCAAGGATTCCAATCACATCCGTCTCTTCCCGGTTGCCGGTCGCGCGGAAATCCTCGGCCCTGACCCGCGGCGCAGATACCGAGCTGCGCCCAACCGGCGCGATCTTCTCCCGCGCTGCAAAGGCCCCCTCGTCGGCCACCACCCCGCCGCACAGCACCAGCCGCGCATCGCACGCCTCAAGCGAGCCCACCGCCACGATATCCGCCCGATACCCCGGCGCCACCAGCCCGCGATCCTTCAGCCCGAACGCCTCCGCCCCCGCCAGCGAGGCCGCCCGATACGCCGCCAGCGGCGAACAACCCAGCCGGATCAGCTCGCGGATCATGTAATCCAGATGCCCGTGCTCGGCGATATCGAGCGGGTTCCGGTCATCGGTACAAAGGCACATGTAAGGCGCGGTCACATCGCTCAGAACAGGCTGCAACGCCTGCAAATCCTTGCTGACCGACCCTTCCCTGATCAGCACGCGCATCCCCTTGCGCAACTTCTCCAGCGCTTCCTCCGCGCTGGTCGCCTCATGCTCCGTCCGAATCCCCGCCGCGCAATAGGCGTTCAGGTCCTTGCCCGACAAAAGCGGGCAATGCCCGTCCACATGCCCCCCCTCAAAGAGGCGCAGCTTGGCCATCGCACCGGGATCGCGATGAATGACACCGGGATAATTCATGAACTCCGCCAGCCCGATGCCCGAGGGATGCCCGCGCAGCGGCTCAAGATCCTCCGCCTCGATCCGCGCACCGGCGGTCTCCATATCCGTCGAGGGCACGCAGGAGGAAAGCTGCACCCGGATATCCATCACCGTCCGCTCGCTCGCCTGCTGGAAATACCGGATCCCCTCCACCCCGATCACGTTGGCAATCTCGTGCGGATCACAAATCGCCGTCGTCACCCCCCTCGGCGCGACGCAACGGTCGAACTCGAACGGCGTCACCAGCGAGCTTTCGATATGCAGATGCGTGTCGATGAACCCCGGCACGAGTGACAGGCCGCTGACATCGATCACCTCCCGCCCCTCGTACACCTCGCCGACGCCGACGATCCGGTCGCCACAAATCGCTACATCGCCCTTGATACGCGTGCCGGTCGCAAGGTCGAACACCTCGCCCCCGCGCAGCACCTTGTCCGCCGGTTCGTCCCCGCGCCCTTGCGCGATGCGTGTCTCCAGATCGGCCATTCTCACTGCTCCTTCTTTGTCCCGCGATGTTGCCCGTTTCGGCCCGCCCCGCCAATGCCGCATTTTTCCAACGGTCAAGCCCTTTGCAGGTTCTCGCGCCTTCCTTGGCAAGAACCCGCGTGCTAAGGTCCGGTAAAACAAGGCGATACGGGCAGTAAATCGGGATGACAGCCAAAGACAGGCGGGACGAGATGCCGGTCCTCGTGGTGGACCTCGACGGAACCCTGATCCGGACCGACTCGCTCTATGAAACCTTCTGGGCGGGCATGTCGGAAGATTGGGGCACCGCCCTCGCCGCCCTCCGCGCCCTGACCAGCGGTCGCGCGGCACTCAAGAAAACCATGGCCGGCCGCACCGTGCTCGAACCCGAACACCTGCCATACAACGCCGTGGTGCTCGACTATGTCCGCGACTGGCGCGAAAACGGCGGGCGCGCCGTTCTGGTCACCGCCGCCGATGACAGCGTCGCCAACGCGATTGCCGATCACCTCGGCCTCTTCGACGAGGCGCATGGCTCGGACGGGCGGCACAACCTCAAGGGCGCGGCCAAGGCCCGCTTTCTCCAAGAGCGTTTCGGCGCCGGCGGCTTTGCCTACATGGGCGACAGCGCGGCCGACCTTCCAGTCTGGGAAGCCTCGGAAAAATCGGTCTCGGTCGACGCCTCTCCGGCCCTGCAACGGCGGCTCTCGGCACAGGGCGGCGACAGCGAGCACCTGCAAAGCGGCACGAAATCCGGCTACCTCGCCGCCCTCCGCCCGCACCAGTGGCTCAAGAACGTGCTGGTCTTCGTGCCTCTCGTCGCGGCGCAGTCCTTCAGCGGCGTGCACATCCTCAATACCATCCTCGCCTTCATCGCCTTCAGCCTCGTCAGTTCCAGCGGCTATCTCCTCAACGACCTGATGGACCTGCGCGCCGACCGCGCCCACCCCCGCAAATGCCGGCGCCCGCTTGCGGCGGGCCGGGTGCCGATCGCGCACGGAACCGCGATGATGCCGCTTCTGCTGCTCGGCGGGCTGGTGACCGCGCGTCTCGCCGGGCCGAACCTGCTGGGCGTGATCTTCGGGTATTTCGTGCTGACCACGGTTTACTCCACATGGCTCAAGCAACGCGCCGTGGCCGATATCGGCACGCTGGCGGGGCTCTACACCCTGCGCATCATCGCGGGTGGGGTGGCCACAGGGGTGGCACTGTCGGTCTGGCTTCTGGCCTTCTCGATGTTCTTCTTCTTCGCGCTGGCGGCGGTCAAGCGGCTGGCCGAGCTGGTCGACCTGGAAAAGCGCGGCATCCAGACGGCCAAGCGCCGCGGCTACCATGTCGAGGACGCGCCGCTCATCTCGCAAATGACGACGGCCTCCGGCTATATCTCGGTGCTGGTCCTCGCGCTCTACGTCAACACCTACGCGGTGCAGGAGCTTTACACGGCGCCTTGGCTGCTCTGGGGCATCTGCCTCGTCCTGATGTACTGGCTCAGCCGCGTCGTGCTGGTCACCCATCGCGGCCGGATGGAGGACGACCCGATCGTCTACGCGCTCCGCGACCGCACCAGCCTGTTCTGCATCCTGCTCGTCGGAGCCTTCGCCGCCGGGGCCTCGGTGCTTTGAGCCGGAGCATACTCCTCCTGCGCTATGCCAGCTTCGCGGTGATCGCGGTGCTGGTCAACCTCGCGACCCAGCGGCTCGTGCTGGGTTTCGGCTGGCCCACGCCCGGCACAGGACTTGCGCTGGCGATAGCGGCGGGCACGGCCACCGGACTGGTGGTGAAATACCTGCTCGACAAGCGCTGGATCTTCTACGACGCCGAAGGGGGGCTGGCCAATCACGGCCGGAAATTCGCGCTCTATACCACGATGGGGCTGGTCACCACGGCCCTCTTCTGGGGCACCGAAACCCTGTTCTGGCTCCTCTGGAAAACCCACGCCATGCGCGAGGCCGGCGCCGTCATCGGCCTGACCGTCGGCTACGTGACCAAGTATCAGCTCGACCGCCGCTTCGTCTTCGCGCCACGCCTCCGGGCAGAGGCGGCGGAATGAAGCTCTCGGGCTGGGGCCGCTACCCGGTGACCGACTGCCGGCTCACCGCCCCCCGCACGCCCGAAGCGCTGGCCGAGGCCCGCAGCCTTGGCCCGCTCATCGCCCGCGGCAATGGCCGCGCCTATGGCGACAGCGCCATGAACGAAGACAACACCGTCTCGATGCGCCATTTCAACCGGATCATCGCCTTCGACGCCACCACCGGCCAGCTCATCGCCGAGTCCGGCGTGCTGCTGGGCGATGTGATCGACGCTTTCCTCCCGCGCGGCTGGTTCCCGGCGGTCACGCCCGGCACCAAGTATGTCACGCTGGGCGGTATGGCGGCGGCGGACGTGCACGGCAAGAACCACCATATCGACGGCGGTTTCGGCAATTACATCGACTGGCTCGACATCATGGGCCCCGACGGCACCGTGACCCGCTGCTCCCGCGCCGACAACGCCGAGCTGTTCGACAGCACCATCGGCGGCATGGGCCTGACCGGCGTGATCCTTCGCATGGCCATCCGCCTGCGCCCGGTCGAAACCGGCTGGATCCGCCAGCACACACAGCCCGCCCCCAACCTGACCGCCGCGATGGAAGCCTTCGAGGCGGCCCACGACGCCCCCTATTCCGTCGCCTGGATCGACTGCCTCGGCACCGGCGAACAGCTCGGCCGCTCCATCGTGATGCTGGGCGAGCACGCCACCCTCGACCGCCTGCCAACCCGCTTCCGCCAGATCCCCTTCGGCCCCCCGCCCGGCCGCAAGCGCAGCGTGCCCTTCAACCTCCCCGCCTTCGCCCTCAACCGCTGGACGGTCGGCACCTTCAACGCCGCCTATTACCGTGCGGGCGCCCGCAACACCGGCACCAGCTACGTGCCCTGGGACACCTATTTCTACCCGCTCGACGGCATCCTCGGCTGGAACCGCATCTATGGCCGACGCGGCTTTGTCCAGTTCCAGTGCGTCCTGCCCGACGACACCGCCCGCGCCGGGCTCGAGGCGCTGCTCACGGCCACCGCCGAGGCGGGCCAAGGCTCCTTCCTCGCCGTCCTCAAGAAGCTTGGCCCCGAAGGCGGCCGCCTCTCCTTTCCCATGCCCGGCTATACGCTGGCGCTCGACTTCCCCGTTTCCGACAAGGTGCTTACCCTCATGACCCAATTAGACCGGATCACGCTCGACCACGGCGGGCGCTTCTACCTCGCCAAGGATGCGCGCCTCTCGCGTGACATGTTCCACGCCACCGATCCCCGTGCCGGCGCCTTCGCGGCCATGCGCCGCGATACCGGCGCCGACACCACCTTCGCCTCGATGCAATCCGAAAGGCTGGGGCTATGAGCGGCGGTGCGGTCCTGATCCTCGGCGCGCGGTCCGATATCGGCATGGCCATCGCCCGCGCCTATGCCGCCGAGGGCCACACGATCCAGCTCGCCGCCCGCAACGCCGACACGCTCGAACCCCAGCGCGACGACATCACCCTCCGCCACGGCGTCGACGTCACCCTGCACGAGCTCGACGCGCTCGACTACGACAGCCACGACACCTTCCTCGACAGCCTGCCCGCCCTGCCGGACATCGCGGTCTGCGCAGTGGGCTACATGGGCGAGCAATCCGAGAACGAGGCCGACATGCAAGCCGCCCGCCTCGTGATGCGCTCCAACTTCGAAGGCCCCGCCAACCTTTTCGGCCTCCTCGCCAACCGGTTCGAGACCCGCGGCAGCGGCACGCTCATCGGCATCAGCTCCGTCGCCGGCGACCGGGGCCGCGCCACCAACTACGTCTACGGCTCGGCCAAGGCAGGCTTCACCGCCTTCCTGTCGGGCCTGCGCAACCGGCTGGCGAAAAAGGGCGTCCACGTCATGACCGTCAAGCCCGGCTTCGTCGCCACCCGGATGACCGAAGGCATGGACCTGCCCGAAAAGCTGACCGCCGACCCCGACAAGCTCGCCCGCTCGGTGCTGCGCGCCGCGAAGATGCGGCGCAACATCATCTACGTCAAACCCGTCTGGTGGCTGGTGATGCTGATCATCCGCAACATCCCCGAGGCGATCTTCAAAAAGCTCAGTATCTGACGCCTACTGCTGGGCCAGCCTCGCCGCGGCGCCCAGCGTGCCGCGCCCGACCATCGCATCGAGCGCCCCGGTATACAGCCCGCGCTCCTGCAAGATCGTCTGGAAGTTCAATGCCGTCTCGCGGTCCCAGCGCGGCGTATAGCCGTTCACCGTACCCCGCAACTGATCCACCCGCAGATCACCGGTCTCCAGCGCCGCGATATACAGCTCCGCCGCACGCACAGGGTCATACTCGACGCCGTCACCCTGCTCGTACATGAAGCCAAGCTCGTTCATCGCCTGCGCATCACCCTTGTCGGCGGCGCTCTGCACCCATTTCAGCCGCACCTCCGGGTCGTCGAACACGCCGTCACCCTCGTAGAATGCCTTCAGCGCCGCCTCGGCCTCGGCACTGCCCTGCGCGGCGGCCTTCTCGTACAGCTCCGCCGCCTTGATCGGGTCGGGCAGGTCAAGCTTGCGCGCCAGACGGCCCGGTACGCTGCGCGGGTTCATGTAAATCTCGGCCAGCCGGAACTGCGAAAAATGATAGCCCGCATCGGCCGACTCGGTCAGCAATTCGAGCATCCGGTCGAAATCCTTCCGCACCCCCCGGCCAAGCTGGTACATGATCGCCAGCGTCGACATGGCCGGAATGTCACCGCCATCGACGGCTTTCTGATATTCGGCCACCGCGCGCTTGTGATCCTCCGGCACAGAGCCGATCCCGAAATTGTAGTAATCGCCCAGCTTGGTATGCGCCGCCGCCACACCCGCCTCGCCGGCCATGCCGAACACCTCCAGCGCCCGCTCGTGCACGCCTTCGCGCTGCATGATCACCGCCAGATGGAACATCGCCCCGGCATCCGGCTCGGCCCCGATCACCGCGGCCTCGCAATGCGGGCGCGCCGTGCCAAGCGTGTTGAAATACGTGTTCAACGCCTCCCGGCTGACCGGGGCGCCTGCATCGGGCTGACCCGTGATCTCGGCACAGGCCTCCGCGGCCGCGGATTGCGCGATACCTGTCCCCGGAACAGCCATTGCCCCAAGCACCGTCATCGCCGCCATCAGCCCCAATCTCACATGCCGCATATCAAATCCCTTTTCCAAAGCAGGCCAAAACCAAACCACAAGGCGCATCGCCCCCGTCTCTATGCCGATCAAATTGCCAGCCCTCCGACCAAAAAGCTACTGGTCATTGCGGCGCAGATTGTTGACGCAACCGAAACAGTGCCTTCGTCACCATGCCGCTTTCCACGCGAATGGCGCCAGTGCCGGCAAATGGTCGCAAAGCCTTGCCATTATGGGCGGGTTCCTGCCGTTTGACGTGGCGTCGGGGCACCATCGTTGACCGGTTTATTGAAGCATCAATTAATCGCTTCTAAGGAACAGTGCATGACCACCGAATCTGCAAACGAGCTGGAACAAGTGATGCCGCGCGATTTGCCCCGTCGTGCTGCGCCGAAAGGTGCGGCGATCGTCGGGGTCTATCTGCTGGGCATGACCGCCATCGCGGCAAGCGCCTACACGCTGCGCGATCAAGGATTCAGCGCACCCGACATCGTCACCGAAATCACCGACAGCCTGCCCCTGCCCGATGACCTCGCGGATGGAGAGGCCTCGCCGCATCTCGGCCTGCTCTCGCGCCCGGCGGGTCTCTCCGACGCGCCCAGAATGGCCGCGCTCGGCGCCCCCGACACGCGCCTGACTCACGATCTCTTTTCGCCGCTGTCGCGCATCTTTACGGGCAAGCCCTCTGTCATCCCGCCGGATCGCCCCGCCTTCGGACAGGAGCCGTCACTCGAAATCCTGCCCGACGGCACCGATATCGCCGAACCGCTCGAGCTTGACGCGATCACATCGGCCGAGCCGGGCATCGTCACCACCTCCCTGCGCCCGCAGCTTCGCCCGCAGACGCTCGACACCGCCCCCGCCGAGACTACCTCCGAGTTGCGGCTGGCCAGCCTGTCGCCCGGCCAGATAAAGGCGCTGCTTGCGCCCGAAGCCACGGAAACACCGTCGACGCCGCGCATAGCCAACAGTTCCGGCAAGTGTCCCAATCAGCTCGCGCGCGATATCCCCCGCCGCCAGGGCAGCGCGCGTGGCGCAAAGGCCGTGCTCGCCAGTGTCGCGAATGTCGATGGCGTCAAGCGCGACCAGACCGTGCTCCGCGAAATCCTCGGCGGCAACATGCCCGGCTTCATCCGCAACCTCGCGCCGGTCAACATCAGTGGCCGTGCCGCCGATGGCAGTAACGTCAACATCACCCTCTGCGTAACCCCCGATTATCTCGCCCTCGGCAGTGACCGCGACTACGTCCGCGTCCCGCTCGGGCTGCGCGCCGCCACGCGGATCGGCGAGCAGTTCAACATGATCCTGCCCACCCCGCGCATGGTCGACACGATCTACCGTCAGGCCGACCTGCGCCTCTCGCCCCGTCCGATGACGCCGGGGCCGCAGATGACCTCGACCAAGTACTTCATGCGCCACAATGCCACGGTCGAGGCTCAGCGCCAGTCGGCCGGCGCCGCGCCGGGCACACTGATCTCGGGCCACAAGAAAGACGTGGTGCTGACAACCCGCCTCGCCTCGAACCGGGGCCGCGTGGCAATCTATGGCTGGCACCGCAGCAACGGCCAGCCGATCCAGCCGCTCAGCACGGTCCACGGCGCGGGCTACGCCGATTACAGCCACGGCGTCCGACTTGTCAGCCGCACGGCCTTCCTCAACGGCAAGTCGATCGACCTGCGCAAGCTGATGGCCGACCCCCGCTATGCCGGCCTGCTCAGCAGCGAAGGGCCGATTTCCGGACCCGGTTTACGAATGGCGGCGCTGGCCTCGAACTGACGTCGAAAACCTGACATGACATGAAAAAGGCGCCCCGTGGGGCGCCTTTACTTTTGGTTACCCGGTTAACAAACCGTTACTTCACATCCTTGAAGCAGCGGAAGCCCAAGTGGTAATTCCGATGGCTGTTCGACGCCATCACCCGCCCGCCATGCCAGTATGGCGCGCGCCAGCGACTCCAATGCGTATGCGCCCGCACCGTATCCCAGATGAACCAGCTGCCTTTCATCTCGGTCACGCCCAGCTTGCGGCTCCCCCGGCTCGACATCTCGTCGGGCGACAGCGGCAGGTTCATGTGCTCGGCGGCATTCCCGTCGATATCGTAGACCCCCAGAGGGCTCTTGCAGGCCGGAAAGCTGCCCGCCGGATAGGTGTTCGACCCGCAGCCGGTGAAGCTTCCGCCATTACAGCCGCCATTCTTGAAACTGCCCGTCGCACAGACACCGGCCTTCCATTGCGGCCCGATCGAATAGCGCGCCGACGGCTGGTACTTGGCGTTATGCGCCGCCCTCGCCGCCTGAACGCTGCGCCCGAAGAAATAATCCGGCGCCGTCAGCGCCCCATGCGAGGCACCTTCCCATTCATGCGCATCGCCGATCCGCTTGCCCTCGGCCCAGCACAGCTCGGCCGCCTCGTTCGCCTGCACCCATGTCACCGGGTACATCCCCGGCACGCCCGGATACTCGAACATATCGGCACAGACCTTCGCATCCCCCGGGCTTTCCGACGCCGGATCATAAAGCGGCGCCATATACGGCTCGCCACAGATCCGCTCGAACTCGGCATTGCGATAATAGCTCTTAGGGTCCTGCCCCAGCTTCGCCGCCAGTTGCTGGGGCGTCAGCGGATGGCGCGTCACGGACGGGTTGCCCTGACCCATATAGCGCGACCCGGCAAAGATCGACCGGATCCGCTGCATCTCCGCCCCGCTCAGGCCCCGCGCGGCCTGCATCTCGCGGAACATCTTCTCGTTGTTGTCCTGAAGCGTCTGCGCCTGTCCGGGCAGCGCCCCGATCATCACCAGAAGCCCTACCGCAACAACGGCCCTCGAACGTTTCAGCATGCTCTCTCCCCGTTTCTACTTTCTGAGCAGGTAAACAAAATCACGATTGTCGGAGAACCCGACGAAACGGGCGATCGGATGACCGTCGTTGCCTTGGCTATCCACCGCGGACATGCCGTTCACCAGATGATGCGGCACCACGCGGCCTTCCTCGTTGGTGTAGAGCGCCATGTAGGTGTGCTCCTGCGAATTCATGTCGAGCAGCATGGCATGATCACAGCCATACGCCTGAAACGTCCGCGCCTGCGCCGACGGCGTCGCAGAGGAGAAATAGGCATAAATCAGGAATTTCCGGCCATTTACCTCCTTCATGCACGCGCCGCCCCGCAGGGTCCGCAAATCGGCCTCGGCCGAGCCGGACCAGTTTCCGCCCAGCCAGCTCGTTACCTGGTCGCCCGGCACGCCGTTCTCGATCAGCGGAACGCCGTTCTGTCGCGCGAACCGCACCCGCGGTAGAAGCTCGCGATCCGCCTCGGTCCATTTCCGCATGTGGATCGAACCGTCATCCAGCACGAAAATCGTCGACAGCCCCGGATGCAGCTTGCTGAAAATCACGCCGTTGGCGAGGAACCCGTAGTGGTGGCCATAATTGGTGAAGGCCTTGTCCCCAGCGCGCCACGCCGCGTGGTCCCGCTTGAAGCCCCCGGCGAAAGTGGCCGCCACACGATCGGTCAACGCCGGGCTCAACATCCCGGTCCGCACAACTGGATCAGACTGATTGAACCCGTCCGGCCCCGGCAATTGCCAGTTTTTGCCCGACCCGCTCGGCCGCGGCGACCAGCCAAGGCGCGGGTGGTCCGTGCCCACCTCGTAACCCAGATCGAACTGCGACAGGTCGAACGCCACGAGATAGACATCCGCACGGTTCTCCACCCCGTCGAGCCAATGGGTCTCGCCCTTCCGGTTCAGGATATCGGGGTGGATCATTCCGGGCTGCATCGCGCTGGCGTAGATGCCCGGCGCGTCCTTCACGCCATACCAGCTCCCGGCCTGCATCCCGCCATCGGCCCCTTCCAGCTCGAAGCCGAAATAGGCACGGAACACCGGGTGCTGCGACAGGTTGGCCTTGCCAAGCGAGGCCGCCACCTCGCCGGAATCGCCGCCGGCCACAACCTCGCCCGACACCATGTAGGCATCTTCATAGAACGAGCCCTTGATGATTCCGACGATGCTCTCGCCAAAGATCACGTTGTCGCGCAGGAATTCCGCCACCGCCTCTCGGTTGCTCCGGGACCCGCGCACATAATTGCGCACAAACACTCGGTCATCGCAGATCGGTGCATAGGGAAGGCCGGAATTGGCCGCCTTGTCGAGCTCCGAGTTCCGCCCGCTCCACGGCGCACAGCGTTCCACGATGCCGTTATTCTCGAAGATCAGCTCGGGCGTGTCCGTCGTCCGAAGCGACACTGTGGTCTCTTCCGGATCGGTCATTTCGAGGTGATAGGTGGTCGTCTTGGTGTGCCGGGCCACCGTAGTGACATCGAGCAGGAACCATGTGTTAAAGGCCGGATTGAGCGACGTGAGGGTGAATTCTGTCCCGTCCGCATCGGTCGTGGAGGCAGACCTCCGGAAGGGTTGAACCTCCCTGATCGACTTCGGTCGGTCGGCCTCGTATTCGGCCCATTGCTTGTCGAGAAGGGCCGCATCGGCGGAATCGAGATCCGTCGCCTCAGCATGCGGCGCCGATCCCAAAAATACGCCTGCCACCGCGGCACCGGCGACGGATTTCAATAAACTCGCGATTTTAAACACCGAATCATCCCTTGCAATTGCCTGAAATACAGGCGTTTGCGTTTCCCCCGGAGGGTCCCCAGTAATGCAGGTGATGCCCCCAAGCACACCGAACGGCATCATGCTATTGCGAGAAGCGGGTTTTCTCAAGATGTTGATAACGTCCCCGGTAAATGCCCCGGCGGCTGTTGCGCGCCTGCTCCGCTCGACACCACCGTGCCGACTGACCCGTCTGTCCGGCCCAGGGGCCCGCTGCATGCGGGTTTTCAGGAGCTGGCGATCGTGCGTAGCTGAATAGCTGCATCGCCACCCTCAGGAACCCGGCAAAATTCCGTTCCTCGCCTGCCCACTCCATCGACCATAGTTCGGGAAGGCCCTTGCATAAAGGAAGCCCCGTGGCCGAAAGCCGTTAGAAGTTTTCTGGAAGGTAAAATCTGTCACAGGGAAAAGTGATCCCGACAGCGCGACCACCGGCCTTCGCTCGCTGCGGAACGGGCTCTATGCCGGGGCGCCCGAGAGATTGGCAAGCCGTTCCGCAAGCCGGCCAGCGGACCATACGGACCCATAGAGCTCTTATGAGCGGCGCCGTGCTCAGCACACGGGGCAACCACCAACAAAGCAAAAGGCTCCCGGGGGTGTTACCCTCGGGAGCCTTGAATATTGGTTGCGGGAGCAGGATTTGAACCTGCGACCTTCAGGTTATGAGCCTGACGAGCTACCAGACTGCTCCATCCCGCGCCATTGCGTTGATCCGCCTCGAATTGTCTGGAATGAGAGGCGGCATCGTAAGAGAGATACTAATCAAGGGTCTTACTAGGTTTGGCGGCGACCTACTCTCCCACGTCTTGAGACGCAGTACCATCGGCGCTAAGGCACTTAACGGCCGGGTTCGGGATGGGACCGGGTGTTTTGCTCTTGCTATGACCACCAAACCAAGAAA
>JAVJTX010000085.1:0-28925 GCA_040220035.1 Roseovarius sp.
CCGGAATTTGGGGTTGAACCGGCGGCTCGAGACAGATTAAGAGCCGCCTCAACCCGTGACACACGGGTCTTTCCAAGGACCCACAGAAAACTGAGGTTGCGACATGGCCGTCCAACAGAACAAAGTATCGAAATCGCGCCGCAACAACCGTCGCGCCCACGACTCGCTGACTGCGGCGAATCCGAACGAGTGCCCGAACTGCGGCGAACTCAAGCGTCCGCACCACGTCTGCGCGGCTTGCGGTCATTACGCCGACCGCGAGGTCGTGGCGATGGCTGACGAGGTCGATCTGGACGACGACGCAGCCTGAATGACGCGAGGGCGGGCGTCCTGATGACCGCAGATTCGGATCAGACCAGGGCACGCCCGAAACGCACGATCATTTCCGTCGACGCGATGGGTGGCGATCTGGGGCCGGCAACCGTGGTTGCCGGCATTTCGCGTTCGGCCAAGAAGAACGACGAGATCGGCTTCATCCTGCATGGCCGCAAGGGCGTCCTCGAACCGCTTGTCGCCAAGCGCAAGAACCTCGAGGGGCGCTGCGAGATTCGCGATGCGCCCGATGTCGTCTCGATGGACGAGAAGCCCAGCCAGGTGATCCGCCACGGCAAGGAAACGTCGATGTGGTCGGCGCTGGAATCGGTGCGCATGGGCGAGGCCACGGTCTGCGTCTCCTGCGGCAACACCGGCGCGCTGATGCTGATGTCGGTCGTGCGCCTGCGCAAGCTGCCCAGCATCTACCGCCCCGCCATCGGCGTGCTCTGGCCCTCGCGCAACCCGCAGGGCTTCAACATCATGCTCGACGGCGGCGCCGATATCCGGGCCGATGCCAAGGACCTGATGCAATACGCCCTGATGGGCACCTCCTATGCCCGCAATGGCTTTGGCCTCAAGCGCCCGCGCGTCGGCCTGCTCAACGTCGGCACCGAGGAACACAAGGGCCGGGCCGAGCTGCGCGAGGCGCATGACCTCATTTCCGCCAATGCCCGCAAGGCCGATTTCGAATTCGTCGGATTCGTCGAGGGCCGCGATCTGCCCGGCACATTGTGCGACGTGATCGTCACCGACGGCTTCACCGGCAATATCGCGCTCAAGACCGGCGAAGGCGTCGCCAAGCTGGTCTCCGACCTTCTGAAAGAGGCGTTCCGCTACACGCCCCTGTCGCGCTTCGCCTCGATCCTCGCCTATGCCTCGCTTCAACGCCTGAAGAAGCGAATCGACCCGCGCCGCGCCAATGGCGGGGTGTTTCTGGGCCTGAACGGCACGGTGGTGAAATCCCACGGCGCGGCCGACGCGATGGGGGTATCCTCGGCCGTCAAGCTGGCCTTTCAGCTTGCCCAGACCGGGTTCACCGAAAAACTCGCCGCGCGGGTTGCATCTGCCTCCATGCTTGATCAGGATGACCCGACCGAAGACTCGAAAGCCAGCGGTGACCCTTCATGACAATACGCGCCGTTGTAGAGGGCGTCGGCCATTACCTCCCGGAACGGATCGTTCCGAACACATGGTTCGAAGAGTTCCTCGACACCTCGGATGAATGGATTCGCACCCGCTCAGGCATCGAGCGGCGGCATTTCGCGGCCGAGGGCGAAACCACCTCCGACCTCGCCGTCAACGCGGCGAATGCCGCGCTGGAAAAGGCCGGGCTGACGGCGGGTGACATCGACGGCGTGCTCGTCGCCACCTCGACCCCCGACCTGACCTTCCCCTCCGTCGCCACCATGGTCCAAAGCCGGCTGGGCATGACCCGCGGCTTCGGCTTCGACGTACAGGCGGTCTGCGCGGGCTTCATCTATGCGCTGGCCAACGCCAACGCGCTGATCGTATCCGGTCAGGCCAAGCGCCTTCTGGTCATCGGCGCCGAAACCTTCAGCCGGATCATGGACTGGGAAGACCGCTCGACCTGCGTTCTCTTCGGCGACGGGGCCGGCGCCGTCGTTCTGGGCGCGGCCGAGGGCGACGGCACGTCGGCCGATCGCGGCATCGTCGCCTGCGATCTCAATTCCGACGGCCGCTATCGCGAGATGCTCTATGTCGATGGCGGCGTCTCGACCACCGGCACCTCGGGCAAGCTGCGGATGCAGGGCAACCCGCTCTTCCGGCAGGCCGTGGAAAAGCTGACCTCGACCGCCGAGACCGCCCTGCAAAGCGCCGGGCTCTCCCATGACGACATCGACTGGATCGTCCCGCATCAGGCCAATATCCGCATCATCGCCGGCACCGCCAAGAAGATGGGCGTGCCGCTCGACCGGGTGATCATCACCGTGCAGGAGCACGGCAACACCTCCGCCGCGTCGATTCCGCTGGCCCTGTCCGAGGGCGTGGCACAGGGCAGGATCAAGCGCGGCGACCTTCTGATTTCCGAGGCGATCGGCGGCGGGCTGGCCTGGGGCGCGGTCGTCCTGCGCTGGTAAAACCCGCTTCTTTGGCCTGAAACCGCGCTTAAACTCCTTCCGCCAAGTCATTGACATTGACTCGGAAATTCCTTCCGCCCTAAAGTCTTGGAAAGAACGAGGGGATGAGATGAGCGACAAGACATTGACCAGAATGGATTTGAGCGAGGCCGTTTTCCGCGAGGTCGGCCTTTCACGGAATGACTCGGCGACGCTGGTGGAAACCGTGCTCGATCATATCTCCGACGCGCTGGTGCGTGGCGAGCAGGTCAAGATTTCCTCCTTCGGCACCTTCTCGGTGCGCGAAAAATCGGCCCGCGTGGGCCGCAACCCCAAAACCGGTGAAGAAGTGCCCATCAACCCGCGCCGCGTGCTGACCTTTCGGCCGTCGCACCTGATGAAAGACCGCGTCGCCGCCGGCAACCGGAAATAACGAAGGCCCTCCGCGATGGCCAAATCCGCAGACGCCTTTCGCACGATCAGCGAAGTTGCCGAGTGGCTGGACACCCCGGCGCACGTGCTGCGGTTTTGGGAAAGCAAGTTCACCCAGGTCAAGCCGGTCAAGCGCGCCGGCGGGCGCCGCTATTACCGGCCTCAGGACATGCGCCTTCTCGGCGGGATCAAGAAGCTGCTGCACGATGACGGGATGACCATCAAGGGCGTGCAGAAACTTCTGCGCGACAACGGCATCAAGCACGTCTCCTCCCTCTCGCCGCCGCTGGCGGGCGAAGAGGACACGGCCTACACCCATGTGCCCGGCCCCGAGACACCGGAGACCGGCGCGCCGGAACCGGCGCGGGTGCTCAATTTCCGCCCCCGCTCCGATGACCCCGCGCCCGAGCCCACCCCGCCCGCCGAACCGGAACCGCCGCGGCGGGATTTCGCCCTGACCCATTCCGTGCCCCGCAAGCCTCCGCAGGACCCCGCCCCGGAGGATAGCGCCTCCGGCGACAACACCCCGCCCCCCGCCGAAGACGAAAGCCGCCCCTCGCTTCAGGAGCCCGGCCCAGACACACCCCCGGCCGAGGCCGACACCGAGATGGATGACATGGCACAGGCCACTCCCGACCCGGACGACCGGCCCGAACAGCAAACCGCGCCCGACCCGGACGACACGTCTGCGCCGGATCCGGACGACACGTCTACGCCCGACCCGGACGCCCCCCCTGCGCCCGACCCGGCCCTCGATCCGCCCGTCAAATCCGGCCTGCCCGCCTTCCTCAGCCGCCCGCCGGCAGAGATCGGCTCGCCCGTCGACGAGGAGGGCACCGAACCGCCCGCCGACACCCCCGAACCGCTGGCCCCCGGAACCCCGCGCGCGCCGCTCACCGTCGACGTGCCCGACGATCCTGCCGACGATGCCTTCGCGTCACCCGGCCCGATCACCGTCCTCGCCGAGGTGCCACGCCCCTTCCAGGGCTACATTATCAAGGCGATCCGGCCCCTGGCCCAACGGCTGCGCAAGACGCTTGATGAAACGGATCAGGATTGACGGGAGAAATTCACATTTGCCCCTTGTCCCTGTGCCCAAATCCAGTATGTAACGCCAATCGTCGGGCTATAGCGCAGGCTGGTAGCGCGTCCGTCTGGGGGACGGGAGGTCGCAGGTTCGAATCCTGCTAGCCCGACCATGAACACCCTCCCCGCAGACCCGAAATACCAGGTGCGGCGCACCTTGCGCAGATCGCCCGGCCGCAACGGAGCCGCAGCATGACAGGTGTTCTCGCCAGCCAGCAACTCAGGGCAATGATCGCCGACGGCCGCATCTCCGCCCCCACCCCCATTCCCCGCGAACAGGTCCAGCCCGCCAGCCTCGATCTGCGCCTCGGGCATATCGCCTATCGCGTGCGGGCCTCCTTCCTCTCCGGCGCCGGGCGCACCGTGGCCGAACGGCTGGAAGAGCTTGAAATGCACCGCATCGACCTGACCAATGGCGCGGTGCTGGAAAAGGGCTGCGTCTATGTCGTCCCGCTGATGGAAATGCTCGACCTGCCGGCGGACGTGGCGGCCGTGGCCAATGCCAAGTCCTCCACCGGCCGGCTCGATCTGCTGACCCGCACGATCACCGATCAGGGCGAGGAATTCGACCGCATCACACCGGGCTATACCGGCCCGCTCTATGCCGAAATCTGCCCCCGCTCCTTCTCCGTGCTGGTCCGCCCCGGCATGCGCCTCAACCAGATCCGCTTTCGCGACGGGCAGGCCGTGCTCGACGATGCCCAGCTCACCGCGCTCCACGCCGAGGCTCCGTTGGTCGATGGCGAGGCGGTGATCTCCGACGGGCTGGGCTTTTCGGTCGACCTCAAGCCCACGCAGGGCTCGCTGGTGGGCTACCGCGCCAAACCCCATACCGGCGTGATCGACCTCGACCTGATCGGCCATTACGACCCGGCCGATTACTGGGAAGAGGTCCACAGCGGCGACGGCCGCATCATCCTCGACCCCGGCGCCTTCTATATCCTCGTCAGCCGCGAGGCGGTGCATATCCCGCCCGCCTACGCCGCCGAAATGGCGCCCTACCTTGCCATGGTCGGCGAATTCCGGGTGCATTACGCGGGCTTTTTCGACCCCGGCTTCGGCCACGACGCCGCCGGCGGCAAAGGCTCGCGCGGGGTGCTCGAAGTCCGCTGTCACGAGGCGCCCTTCGTCCTCGAACACGGGCAGGTCGTGGGCCGGCTGGTCTATGAAAAGATGGATCAGGTGCCCGACCAGCTCTACGGCGCCGGCATCGCCTCCAACTACCAGGGCCAGGGGCTGAAACTGTCGAAACACTTCCGCGCCTGACGCCCGGTCCCTCCGGCGATCCGGTTACCGATAGATCAGAAGCGGCCCATCCGCCGCGTCATGCGCATCGTCTGGCGCATGCGTTTCTGGGTCTTGCCGGTCTCGGGGCTCTTGCCCTGCGGCTGCCCCTCACCCTTGCCCGACTTCGCCTGACGGCGATTGGCATAGGCGTTCACCCCGGCATCGACGCCCGAGCGCAGAAGGCGGCGCATCACCATGCGCACGACCATACTGATAATCCGATTGGCGTTCATGACGCCCTCCTTTCCTGCCTGCTGATCCATATATAGCAGGAAAACGTGGAGATTTCAGGGCACCCGCGCGAATTTTCCCGACAGGCCCCCGCCGCTTCAGTCGTCAAACAGCTCGTCCTGCCCCTTGGCGCCCGGCTCGTCCTCGTCCTCGCCCTCGCCCGCCGTCGGCATCTCTCCCAGCGGCGCGCGGTTTTCCAGCAGACCGGCGGCGCGCAACTCCTTCAGCCCCGGCAGATCGCGCGCGCTTTCCAGCCCGAAATGATCAAGGAAGGTCTGCGTCACCACGAAGGTCACCGGCCGCCCCGGCGTCATCTTGCGGCGGCCGAACCGGATCCACTCCATCTCCAAAAGCTGGTCCACAGTGCCCCGGCTGACCGAAACACCGCGGATCTCCTCGATCTCGGCGCGGGTGACGGGCTGGTGATAGGCGATGATCGCCAAGGTCTCGATCGCCGCCCGCTACAGCTTGCGCGTCTCGACCGTCTCCTTCTGCATCAGGTAGCCCAGATCGGGCGCCGTCCGCATCGCCCACGCATCGCCCACCTTCACCAGATGCACGCCGCGCCCCTCGTAGCGCTTGCGCAGATGCACCAGCGCCTCGGCGGCGTCACAGCCATGGGGCATCCGCGCCTCCATCTCGCGCACGGTAATGGGTTCGACAGTGGCAAACAGGATTGCCTCGCACATGCGCTCCTGTTCGGCCATGGGCGGGGCCGCGAACAGGCTTTCTTCCTTATGTTCCGTCTCTTCCGTCACGACCTCGCCCCAACGTACCGGCCCCGATTTCTTGAAAAGAAATCGGATCGAAATCTTTTAAAGATTTCGACACCACCGACCATCCTACTGATCCTTCCGCCGCAACTGAACCGGCGCGAAATGCTCCGTCTGGCGGATCTCGACCTTGCCCTCCTTCACCAGCTCCAGCGAGGCCGCAAAGGTCGAGGCCGTGGCCGACCGCCGCCGCCCCGGATCGGTGGTGAACCCCTCGGGCAGGTAGCTCAC
Organism: Roseovarius sp.; assembly: GCA_040220035.1. Taxonomy (GTDB): domain Bacteria; phylum Pseudomonadota; class Alphaproteobacteria; order Rhodobacterales; family Rhodobacteraceae; genus Roseovarius. The sequence goes on from JAVJTX010000085.1 coordinate 6,434, forward strand.
AATATCCGTCCACGTCCCCGCAAACCCGATCAGCCCGCGCATCCGCTCCAGCGCCTGTTCCAGCGTGAACAGCGCCTCGCGGTCCATCGCATAAGGCCTGAACTCGTCCTTGGTGCGAATACGCGCATAACCCTGCATCAGGTCCAGAAGCGTCGCGGTATAGGTCACCGTCTTCACCCGCGTCACATCCTCGGGGATGCCACGGGCAAAGAAATCCCGCCCCAGCCTGTCGCGCCCCATCAACTGCGCGGCGCGTTCGCGCATCGCCTGCAACCGCTCAAGCTGGAACGCCAGATGTGCCGCCAGCTCCTCGCCCGATGGCCCCTCATCCTCGGGGTCGGGCGGCAGCAACAGGCGGGATTTGAGAAAGGCCAGCCACGCCGCCATCACAAGGTAATCGGCCGCCAGTTCGATCCGAAGCTGCTTGGCCTTCTCGACAAAGGCCAGATATTGCTGCGCCAGTTGCAGCACCGAAATCTGCCGCAAATCCACCTTCTGCGTCCGCCCGAGCGTCAGCAAAAGGTCAAGCGGCCCCTCGAACCCGTCCACATCGACGATAAGCGCCTCGGCCGCCATGCGGTCGGCCACGCGCTCCACCTGTCCCGGTCCCTCGAAAGTCTCATCCACCATAGACGCGCCCGTTCATCAGCGCCTCAAGCTTTGCTTCCATCGCCGGAATGTCAACCTCGTCGGGCTCATGCCGCGCCGCCAGCGCGCTTTCCGCCCTCGCCTGCCCCTTGTTCGACAACGGCCCCGCCGCCTCGGCCACCGCCCGGCGCTCGTCCAGCGTGCCGTTGCAATGCAGGATCACGTCGCACCCGGCGGCCAGCGCATCGCGGGTGATATCCGCCAGCGACCCATCCAGCGCCTTCATCGAGATATCGTCGGTCATGACCAGCCCGCCAAAGCCGATCTCCTTGCGAATGCACCCCATCACCGTGTTCGAGGTGGTCGCCGGCAATCCATCCAGCGCCGAATAGACCACATGCGCGGTCATCGCCATCGGCAGGTCGTTGAGCGCCCGGAACGGCGCGAAATCCACCGCCGACAATTCCTCACCCGCCACATCGGCCACCGGCAATTCCTCGTGGCTGTCCACCAGCGCCAGCCCATGCCCGGGGATATGCTTGACCACCGGCAGCACGCCGCCATCCAGCATCCCGTCCGCCACCGCCCGGCCCAGCCGCGCCACGGTGCCCGCGTCAAACCCGTAACAGCGGTTCTTCAGGAAATCATGCGTCGCGTCCCGCGCCACGTCCACCAGCGGCGCGCAATTGCCATCCACGCCCACCGCGCGCAGCTCATGCGCGATCAGCCGATAGCGCAGATACATCGCCTCCGCCGCCCCGTCCCCGGCGGCCTCCACATGCTCCAGCGGCGGCAACCACTCGCGCCAGCGCGGCCCGCGCAGCCGCTGCACCCGCCCGCCTTCCTGATCGATCAGGATCGGCGCCTCGCGCCCCACCGCCGCGCGCATCTCCTCGCACAGCCCGTAAATCTGGTCCGGCGTATCGAGGTTGCGCGCAAACAGGATAAAGCCGAACGGATCCGCCTCGGCAAACAGCGCCTTCTCCGCCTCCGAAAGCTTCAGGCCATCGGCGTCGAGGATCGTCGCGCCGAACCGGCTCACCGCGTGACCACCGGGATGCATTCCGCCCGTTCCGCCACCAGCGCCGAACAGAACCGGCGCGCCTCCGACAGGTCGGCAAACCCCATGGCCCGCAACCGATAGAAGGTGCGCCCACCGCTCGTCGCCTTCTCGATCACCCGGTCCTTGTCCTCGAGATATTCATCGAACCGGTCGGCCAGCTTGTCCCATTCCTGCACCGCGATCTCGTGGCTGGAAAAGGCGCCAAGCTGCGCCAGCCGCGTGCCCACGGGAATTTTCGACGGGTCCACATCGCGGGCCGAGGCATTGGCGATCGAGGCCAGCGCCACGCCCTCGGGCGAGGTCACAAGGCTCGCGGGCCGCGTCTTGGGCCGCAGCGACCGCCCGATCCCGCCTTCCACCGGCGGGCTGTCGCGCTCCTCGATTTCCTCTTCCTCCACCGGCTCCGCGGCGGGCAGCGCCTCGAGCGGCGCCACCCCGTCGGCCAGCGACTCCGCCAGCGCCTCGACCGAGGCAAAGCGCATCGTGCTGTCCTCCTGCGCGCCCTGATCGCCACCCTCGGCCGCGCCGATCGTGGTGGGCTCGGCCTCGGCCGTGGCGCCCTGCGCCTCCAGCCGGGCAAGCTGCGTATCTTCCAATGTCAGGTCCAGCGGCTCGGGCGCAAGGATCAGCCGGTCGGCGGGCCGCGCCGCCGTCCCTTCCGCCGCCACGTCATTCACCGACAACCCCTGGTGCAACGCCTGCCGCCCGCCCGGGTCCTCGGGCGCCACCCGCATCGGCCCCTCGGCCGCGCGGATGACCGGCACGCCGCTCACGTCCCGCATCACCAGCTTGTATCCCCAAACGCCCATGCCAACCACAAGGGCCAGCGACGTGACTGCCCCAAGCAGATTGACGACGTTCGTGATGGATCTCGGCTGCCCCTCGGCACCCTCGCGGTGCCCCTGCTGCATCTCTGCCATGTCTCGCCTCGCCACTTCCGGCGATGCTTGGCCGCCGGACTTTCTGATATCTGCCTCTAGCGCCCGGCGGTTTGTTTTATGTCTCGGATGCGGCTCAGCGCATCTCCTCTGCCGGGACAACGCCGAGAATACCAAGACCGGCGGAAATAACAACGGTTACGGCCCGCGCCAGCGCGATTTTTGCCTGCGAGGTGGCCGGATCGTCCTCCTGAAGGAAGCGCAAGCCGGGCTCGTCATTGCCCCGGTTCCACAGCGCATGCAGCTCGCTCGCCAGATCGTAGAGGTAGAACGCCACCCGGTGTGGCTCATGCGTCCGCGCGGCAATCTCCACCAGCCTCGGCCATTCCGCCAGCTTCTTGGCCACCGCCAGCTCCGCCTCATGGGTCAGCCCGCTGATATCCGCCTCCGACAGCGCCGCATCGCTCACGTCGATCCCCGCGCTTTCCGCCTTGCGCAGCACCGCCCAGACCCGCGCATGGGCATAGTGCACGGAAAAGACCGGGTTTTCCTTCGACTGCTCCAGCACCTTGTCAAAATCGAAATCCAAGGGCGCATCGTTCTTCCGCGTCAGCATCACGAACCGCGTCACGTCCGAGCCGACTTGGTCGACCACGTCGCGCAGGGTGACAAACGTGCCCGCCCGCTTCGACATCTTGAACGGCTCGCCATTCTTGTAAAGCTTCACAAGCTGCGTCAGCTTGATATCCAGCGGCACGCGCCCGTCCGACAGCGCGCTGACAGCGGCCTTCATCCGCTTGACATAGCCGCCGTGATCGGCGCCAAACACATCAATAAGGGCGTCGAACCCCCTGGAAACCTTGTCATAATGATAGGCGATGTCGGGCGCGAAATAGGTCCAGCTGCCATCCGACTTCTTCACCGGCCGGTCGACATCATCGCCATGCTCGGTCGATTTGAACAGCGTCTGCTCGCGCGCCTCCCAATCCTCGGGCAGCTTGCCCTTGGGCGGCTCCAGCACGCCCTCATAGATCAGGCCCTTCTCCTCCAGCGCCGTCAGCGCCTCCTCGATCCGGCCCGTACCGTAGAGCGATTTCTCGGAATAGAACACGTCCATCTCGACGCCAAGCGCCTTCAGGTCGTCGCGGATCAGGCCCATCATCCTGTCGGTGGAAAAATCCCGAACCTTCTCGAGCCAGACAGATTCAGGCTGATCCACATAGGCATCACCCACCTCCGCCTTCAGCGCCTCGCCCACCGGGATAAGGTAATCGCCCGGATAGGTGCCGTCCTCAAACGCCACGGCCTGCCCGTGCGCCTCGAGATACCGAAGGTAGACCGACCGCGCCAGCACATCGACCTGCGCGCCGCCATCGTTGATGTAATACTCCCGCGTCACGTCATAGCCTGCGTAATCCAGCAGGCTCGCCAGCGCATCGCCGAACACCGCGCCGCGCGTATGGCCCACATGCAAAGGCCCCGTCGGGTTGGCCGAGACATACTCGACATTCACCTTCTGGTTCCCGCCCATCCCCGAGCGCCCGAACGCCTCGCCGCCGCTCAGGGCCTTGCCGATCACGCCCTGCCACACAGACGGCGACAGCCGCAGGTTCAAAAACCCCGGCCCCGCCACCTCGGCACTCTCGATCCAGCTCTCACCAGACAGCCGCTCGGCCAGAGACCCCGCAATATCGCGCGGCTTCATCCCCGCCGGCTTGGCCAGAACCATCGCCGCGTTCGTCGCCATGTCGCCATGCGCCGCGTCGCGCGGCGGCTCGACCGTGACGTTGGCGGTATCAAGGCCCTCGGGCAGTTCGCCCGCCGCCTGCATCGCCTGCAGCGTCTCCAGAACAAGGCTTCTGATTTCGGTGAAGAGGTTCATATCCGTTTCGTCCTTCCAGCGTTGGCGCCGGTTTACCACCGCCAATCTTGGCGTCAATCGGGCTGACCACCCGTCAGCCGCGCCGTTCCCCCGCCCCGCCGGGCCCGCCCAGCAGCCGCGCATGGCTTTCCAGCGCGAACCGGTCGGTCATCCCGGCGATATAGTCGCAGACCAGCCGCGCCAGCGCGGTCTCGCTATCGGCACGGCCCACGTCCTCCTGCCAGCGCTTGGGCAGGAATTCGGGCTTGCTCATGTAGAAGGGAAACAGCTCCTCGACCACGCGCGTCACCTGCTTGCGCATCTCCACGACGGATGGCGCGCGGTACATATGCCGGAACAGGAACGCCTTAATCTCCTTCATATGCCGCCAGACATCGTCGGAGAACGCGATCGCCGGCCGGCCCATATGCCGCACGGCCTCCACGCTCTCGGGGTCGGCATCTTCCAGAGTTTCCCGCGACGTCTCGATCACGTCGGCCACCATCACGCCGAACACCCGCCTCAGCGCCTCGTGCCGCCGCCGGTAATCATCGAGGCCGGGATGGGTGCGGTCGACCTCGTCATAACAGGCGCCGATGATGGGCAGCCCGCGAATATCGGCTTCGGTAAACAGCTTCGCCCGAAGCCCGTCATGCAGATCGTGGTTGTTATACGCAATGTCATCCGACAGCGCCGCCACCTGCGCCTCGGCACTGGCATGGGTATAAAGCTCCAGATCGTGCCGCTCGTCATACTCCGCCAGCGCCCAAGGCAGATCGCCCGTCACCGGCCCGTTATGCTTGGCAATGCCCTCCAGCGTCTCCCATGTCAGGTTCAGCCCGTCGAACCCCGCATAATGCCGCTCCAGCGCCGTCACGATCCGCAGCGCCTGCGCGTTATGATCGAACCCGCCATAGGGCGCCATCAACGCATCCAGCGCATCCTCGCCCGTATGCCCGAACGGCGTGTGCCCCAGATCATGCGCCAGCGCCACCGCCTCGGTCAGTTCCTCGTTCAGCCCCAGCGCCCCGGAAATCGTCCTTGCCACCTGCGCCACCTCGATCGAATGGGTCAGGCGCGTGCGGAAATAATCCCCCTCATGCTCGACAAAAACCTGCGTCTTGTGCTTGAGCCGCCGAAAGGCGCTGGAATGGATGATCCGGTCACGATCCCGCTGAAAACAGGACCGGAACGCGCTCTCCTCCTCGGCCACCAGCCGGCCATGCGTTCGCACCGGGTCCGCCGCATACCGTTTCTGCATGACCACTGTCCTTGTCGCCTGTTCCCCGAGCCCATATATTGCAGCCAAGCGAACAAGGAAACCACGAGGGTTTATCGACAGATGGAACTGCCACCGAAAGTCACCGACCGCGCCTTTTCCCAGCTGGCCGAAATCGGCGCCGGCGATCAGGGGCAGGCCCTGCGCATCGCCGTCGAAGGCGGCGGCTGCTCGGGGTTTCAGTATGAGATCAAGCTGGACCAGCCCGCCGATGACGACCTCATCCTCGAAGGTCAGGGTCAGAAAGTGGTGGTCGACAGCATCTCGCTGCCCTTCCTCAACGGCGCGACCATCGATTTCACCGAGGAACTCATCGGCGCCCGGTTCACCATCGAGAACCCGAACGCCAGCAGCTCCTGCGGCTGCGGAACATCTTTCTCTATGTAAATCATATGGTTGAAGGGCGCCGTTAAAGCGCCCCTCCCATCACTCCGCCGGCACGATCCGCGTCTCCTGCCGTGGCCTTGTCTGATCCCAGACCAGCCAGCTCCCCGCCGCGATGACGATCGCCGCGCCCACGAAGACCCCCGCCCACGGCGTCTCGCCAAAAGCGACAAACCCGATGGCGACCATCCACAGAAACTGCAGGTTCATCAGCGGCGTCACCACGTAAGCCGGCAGCATCCGCAGCGCCGCCACCAACACCCAGCGCGCCCCGAACAGGAACACCGCATAGGCAAACGCCCAGCCCAGATCGGCCAGCCCCATCGGCTGGAACACGAAAGGCAGCGCACAGGCCATCACCACCATCAGCGCCAGATTCGGATAGAACACCTGCGACAGGATATTGTCGTCCCGCTGCCCGATATAGCGCGACGCCACCATCGACACCGTGCCCAGCACGACCGCCGCCAGCGCCACCAGATGGCCAAGGCCCACGCTGCTCAAGCCGCCGGGAAACAGGCACATCACCCCGACCGTGCCCAGCACCAGCGCCACCCAGACCTGCGGGCGCACCGGCTCTCCCAGAACGGGGCCGGACATCAACGCCGCGACCAGCGGGATCAGCGCGATGAACAGGAACACCTCGGCAAAGGGCAACAACCGGAACGCATAGAAAAACGCGATCGAGCCCAGCACCGTCGCCGCCGCCCTGACGCCCATCGCCTTCGGGCACGCCGTGCCCACGCCCCGCCACTGCCCGCCCTTGCGGTTCGACACCAGCGCCAGCAGCGCCACGATCCCCCCCGACAGCGCGAACAATTGCGGCGCGGCATAGGAGGTCGCAAACAGCTTGGTGATCGCATCCGCCGTGGAAATCAGCAGCGTGTAAACCGCCGTCAGCCCCACGCCCGCCAAACACGCACCCCGCGCCACCGACCCGATCACGACAGGCCCCCCGGCCCGCCGGCCCGTGCGAACCCCTTGAAAAACGCCTCGAAATCAACCGCCTGCTCGGCGGCCGCCAACACCGTGCGCGCCTCGTCCGACAGCCGGTCGCCCACCCGGTCGCGCATCTGGCCCCAGTCCGGGCTGCGCGCCCCGCTCATGTTGTACATGCAATCCGACAGCTCCCGCAGCGGGCCGGAATTCGGCTCCGGCGCGGCAAACACCACCGCCCCCTCCGGCATCTCATGGGCAAATCCGCCCCGCCCCGACAGGTCCATGAACCAGTTCACCATCAGCCATGTGTGATAGTCATCCATGCCACCCGGCCGGTCGGCGGGCATGACCTTGAACCGCATCGACTGATCCGACAGCCAGCGCTCCCACACCGGCGGCGGCGTCTTGCCGGCAAAGCGCAGCGCGATGCAGACCTCCGACAGAAGGTCGATGTTCAGCTCCAGAAAGGCCAGCGTACCCGCATAGCACAGGCTGTCGATCATCTCGGGGTCGGCACCGGGGTCGGTGCGCCCATATTCCGACAGGTAGAAAATGATATGGGTCAGCTCATAGGCCGCCTTCTTGTTGGGCAGCGTGAACGTGTCCGACCGCCGCGCAAAGGCCCGCAGACGATCGTCCAGCCCGTGATCCGACATCACCGGGTCGACCCCGCGCCGCAGGCACAGCCGCCGTGCCTCGGCCCGCTGCAAATCCGACAGCTCCGCCCCGGCAAGCCCCTGCCGCGCCACCCATTCGGCCAGCGCCGCCCCCTTGTTACCAGTCTGGCCCAGATCCTCGAGATCAAGGCAGATCGACAGGAGAAAACGGTAATATTGCGGAAAGAACCCCAGCCGCTTCTCGATCTCCGCGTAGATCTCCGCATAGGCCCCGAGCGCCGCCTCGCCCGGCCGTGCATCGGCGGTTTCGAGGACGTTCAACAGCTCGGCATTTTCCTTGAGCCAATAGACGTCTTCATGCGGCCGTCGCTGCCGGGCGACACGGTCGACAAGTGCTGCCTGCCGTGCCGCGCGGCTGCGCTGGCGAAACGGAATGTCAAGATGAAGTATGCTAGCCATCTAATTGATTTCCCACTGCTTCGTCAGATATTCCGTTCCGTGCCCGCGGCTCACATGCTCGAGGTGAACATCTCGCAGCCATCGCCCTCTTCCGCGGTCACATCCGCGCGGGGGCCCATCGACGAGGTAAAGGCGCCGACGGCCTCACCGGTCTCGGTCGCGCTGGCCGTCACCGGCGCCATGGACGAGGTGAACAGCTCGACCGCATCGCCGGTTTCGGCACGGGCCGACGCCACCGGCGCCATCGACGAGGTGAAAAGACCGGTCGCATCGCCCGCCCCGGCCTCGGCCACGGTCAGCGGGCCCATGGACGAGGTGAACATCTCGACACCCTCGCCAAGCCCGGCATCGGCCTCGGCGACCGGCCCCATCGACGAGGTGAAGGCGCCCACGGCCTCGCCGTCGTGAAGGCTGGCGAAGCTGCGCGAAGTGGTGGTTTCAACAGATTGATCAAACTTACGATTTGCAGACATTTGGTAACTCCCGTGTATGACGTTGCCGCAAAACGCTTGCACGTTAAACGGGTCTTGCCAATATAGTTTTCCCTCATAACGAGTTATCCACAGGCCCCATTCAACCGGGCCGCTCCGGCAAATCTTTGAAACTCCGCCGCATTCCCGACATTTTTCGTTTGGGTAAAAAAAGTTATCCACAGACCTGATCTTGAACGACTTTCAACTTTTGATTGTTCCCGCGCCGCCGAATCAATCATCTGCTGACCACCCCGCCCACGGGATTCCCTTGTCAGTGGGGATCGGCTGGGCGATAGAAGGGGCCAGTCAAGCGCGGAGGACCTCGATGAAAATCGCCAGTTTCAACATCAACGGCATCAAGGCCCGCGCGGCCGCCCTGACCGACTGGCTGGACGAGGCGCAACCCGATGTCGCGCTGTTGCAGGAGATCAAGTCGGTCGACGAGAACTTCCCCCGCGAGCTGTTCGAGGAGCGCGGTTACAACGTCGAAACCCACGGCCAGAAAAGCTTCAACGGCGTCGCCATCCTGTCGAAACTCCCGCTCGAGGATGTCACCCGCGGCCTGCCCGGCGATGATGACGACGATCACGCCCGCTGGATCGAGGCGACCGTCATGGGCGAGCGCACGGCGGTCCGCGTCTGCGGCCTCTACCTGCCCAACGGCAATCCCGCGCCGGGCCCGAAATACGACTACAAGCTGGCCTGGATGGAACGGCTCGAGGCCCGCGCAAAGGCCCTGCTCGACGCCGAGGAACCGGCGCTGATGGCGGGCGATTACAACGTCATCCCGCAGGACGAGGACGCCAAGCGCCCCGAAGTCTGGGCCGAGGATGCGCTCGCCCTGCCGCAAACCCGCGCGGCCTTCCGCCGGGTGGTCAATCTCGGCTTCACCGAGGCCTTCCGCGCCCGCGTTCAAGGCCCCGGCCACTACACCTTCTGGGATTATCAGGCCGGCGCATGGAACCGCGACGACGGCATCCGCATCGACCATTTCCTGCTCAGCCCGCAGGCCGCCGACCTTTTGACCGATTGCCAGATCGACAAGGAAATCCGCGGCCGCGAAAAGCCCTCCGACCATGTGCCCATTTGGGTGAACCTCGACGCGTAAGCCCTCGCACACGCTTTCGAATCTCTGACCGCCCTCTTCAAAGACCTCCGCACCGGGCCAGACCCTGGGCCTCGATCCTCGCCCGGCGGCCTTCGGCCTTGTTCCGGTCGTTTAACCTCGTCCCGGCCCCGAGCCGGGACCTCATGTTACCCAGAGGCCCCGGACCTGACCCGACGCGGGCACCAAGACGTCGCAAAACAAAGACTATCCGCCGCTCACCACGTCATGCTCGTAGATCCAGTCGAACTGGTGCAGCACCTTGCCCGGCGCGACCGCCCCGCCAAGCCGCAGCGCCGTATGCGCCGCCCACCGCAGCGGCGGAAACGCGAGGTGATATTTCCACGCATTCGAACTCGCCGCATCCACCACCTTGCGCACACGCCCCTCCCGCCGCACCTGGTAGGCCGCCAGCCGCGCCTCCAGCGCGCCGGGCTGCATTAACTCCTCGGCCAGCACCCACGCATCCTCCAGCGCCATCGACGCCCCCTGCGCCATGAACGGCAGCGTCGGATGCGCCGCATCCCCCAACAGAACCGTGCCTGCCCCGTGCCACGCCCGCGCCACCGGATGCCGGAACAGCCCCCACAGATGCACCGTCTCCACCCGGCTCAGCATCTCCCGCACCTCCGGCCCGAAATCGGCAAACGCCGCCCGCAGGCTGTCCGGATCGTCCCGCTGGCTCCAGCTTTCCGCCTGCCACTCGGCCCTTTCCTGCACCGCCACGAGGTTCAGCGCCGCCCCGCCCCGCAGCGGGTAGCTGACAACATGCCGGTGCGGCCCCATATGCACATGCACCTCCGGGCCTCTTCCGGCCGCGTTCGGCACCACCGCCCGCCACGCCACCTGCCGGGTGAAAAACGGCGCCACCGTCCCGTTCAGCGCCTGCCGCACCACCGAATGCAGCCCGTCGGCGCCCACCACCAGATCGGCCTGCACCCCGACCCCCCGCGCCAGCGCCACATCCGGCCGCGCCCCGGGCCTCACCCCCTCCGCATGCTGCAACAGCCGGATCCTGACGCCCGCCTCCCGCGCGCCCGTCGCAAGCACGTCGATCAAGTCCGCCCGGTGCACGAAATGATACTCCGCGCTCTCCAGCCCCCCCATATCGAGCCGCAAAACCTCCCCGCCCCGGTAATCCTTCAGCCGCACCGCCTGCCCCTGCACCGACACCGCCCGCAGCGCACAGCCCAGCCCCAGCGCGTCGAGCACCCGGAACCCGTTCGGGCTCACCTGCAGCCCGGCGCCCACCTCGCGGATCGCCTCGGCCTGCTCGAACACCGTCACCTCGGCCCCCCGCAGCGCAAGCGCCCGCGCCACGGCCAGCCCGCCGATGCCACCGCCCACCACGACGATCTTCATGTCATCCAGATGCATCACATCACCCCCGACGAAAAACGCCGGAGCTTTCACCCCGGCGCCTTGAACTTTCTCAGGCCACGCCCCGTCAGTCGTCGCGGTGAACCTTTTCGCGCCGTTCGTGGCGTTCCTGCGCCTCGAGGCTCATGGTCGCGATCGGGCGCGCATCCAGCCGCTTGAGGCTGATCGGCTCGCCGGTCACTTCGCAATAGCCATACTCGCCCTCATCGATACGCCGCAGCGCGGAATCGATCTTGGCGACCAGCTTGCGCTGGCGGTCACGGGTGCGCAATTCCAGCGCGCGGTCGGTTTCCTCGCTGGCGCGGTCGGCCACGTCGGGGATGGCGCGCGTGCCATCCTGCAACCCTTCGATCGTGTCGCGGCTATCCTCGAGCAGATCGGTTCTCCAGTGAATCAGCTTCCGGCGGAAATACTCAAGCTGGCGCTCATTCATGAACGGTTCATCTTCGGCGGGACTGTAGTCCTCGGGAAGAAAGACCTCGGCTTTCATTTCAACTCCCTCATCAAAGCCAGTGTCTGGCATGATATTCTCCTCAGACATTTGGCAAGCCCGTGAGCGAGCACTTACACTTACGACCGTGGATTGTCACTACACAAATACACGCCATTGCGGTGATTTCTGCGGCGCAGTACGGTGCGACGCGACCGCCCGAGGAAAGCTGAAAAAAGGATAGATATTTCATGAAGTTCGCCGGCACCGAATCCTATGTCGCCACCGAGGACCTGACCGTCGCGGTCAACGCCGCCGTCACGCTCGAGCGTCCGCTGCTGGTCAAGGGAGAGCCCGGCACCGGCAAGACCGAACTGGCCCGTCAGGTGGCCAGCGCGCTGGGGGTCGAGATGCTCGAATGGAACATCAAGTCGACCACCAAGGCCCAGCAGGGTCTCTACGAATACGACGCCGTCAGCCGCCTGCGCGACAGCCAACTGGGCGATGAACGCGTCCATGACGTTAAGAATTATATACGCAAGGGCAAGCTCTGGCAGGCCTTCGACGCCGACAGCAAACTGGTCCTCCTGATCGACGAGATCGACAAGGCCGATATCGAGTTTCCCAACGACCTCCTGCAGGAACTCGACAAGATGGAATTCCACGTCTACGAGACCGGCGAGACGATCCGCGCCAAGCACCGCCCCATCGTCATCATCACGTCAAACAACGAAAAAGAACTGCCCGACGCCTTTCTGCGGCGCTGTTTCTTCCACTACATCCGCTTCCCCGATGTCGAGACGATGAAGCAGATCGTCGAGGTCCATCACCCCGGCATCAAGGAACAGCTTCTGACCACGGCGCTCACCCAGTTCTACGAGGTCCGCGATCAGGGCGGGCTCAAGAAAAAGCCATCGACCTCCGAGGTGCTGGACTGGCTCAAGCTGATCCTCGCCGAGGATCTCACCGCCGAGGACCTGCGCCGCGACGGCGCCGACGCCCTGCCGAAACTGCACGGCGCGCTCCTCAAGAACGAACAGGACGTTCACCTCTTCGAACGGCTCGCCTTCATGGCACGCCGGCAACGCTGACCGGGCCATCCGCCCCGGCCACAGGAAAGCCCTTCCCCGGCCGGGCAAAGCGTGTAGGCTTGGCCGGGAAACGACCTCCCCCGTTGCGGGACACCGACAGAAAGCCCCCGACCCCGTGCCATCCGCCAGCCCCAGTCTGCACCGCCACCGCCGCCTGCAAGCGGCAGGCCAGACCGGCCTTGCCGCAACAGCGCGCGAGACGGCGAAGGGAAACAATAAAGGGCCTTTCAAAGAATTGTTTCGCGTTTTGAGCGGCCTGACCGGCCCGCTATCCACGAATCGCCGTGATGGGCTTGGCCAGTCAACTCGCCGGTCGCTGCGCGGGGCGTTGCTGCCGCTCTGCCTCGTGATCGGCGCCTGCACCGCCGCCCCGCAAAACGACGTGCCCTCCCGCGCCGCCACGCCCGAGGCCGCGAACCTGCCGCCGATGAAGGCGTTCTCCGTCGCCAACCCGGTGCCCCCGGCCCGCTCGAACCGCGATATCTACCGCGACTTCCTCGAACTCGGCTTCCAGCTCGAATCCGGCCGACAACTCGACCGCTTCTCGCGTTTCGAGGGGCCGATCTCCGTGCGGGTGACGGGCAAGCCCCCGCCCAGCCTGCTGCCCGACCTCAACCGCCTTGTCAGCCGCCTGCGCTCCGAGGCCGGCATCGACATCGGCCGGGTCCGGGGCAGCGGCGGCCATGCCAGCATCACCATCGAGGCGGTCAGCCGCGCCGACATCCGACAGTACCTGCCGAAAGCCGCCTGTTTCGTCGTCCCCAACGTTTCCAGCCTCGAGGAATACCGCCGCGCCCGCCATTCCCGCCAGACCAACTGGAGCGACCTGATCGAGCGCGAGCGCATCGCCATCTTCGTGCCCGGCGACAGCTCCCCGCAGGAGGTGCGCGACTGCCTGCACGAGGAACTGGCACAGGCGCTGGGGCCCTTGAACGACCTCTACCGCCTGCCCGACAGCGTCTTCAACGACGACAATGTGCATACCGTGCTGACCGGGTTCGACATGCTGATCCTGCGCGCCTATTACGCGCCGGAACTGCGCTCCGGCATGACCCGCCAACAGGTCGCCTCCCGCCTGCCCGCCATCCTGACCCGGCTCAACCCGCGCGGCGACAGCCTGCCGCCCCGCGCTCTCGGCCCCACGCCGCGCTCGTGGATTCGCGCCATCCAGACGGCGCTCGGCCCCGGCGCCACCTCCGGCCAGCGCCGCCGCGCCGCACTCGAGGCGCTGTCGATTGCCCGCGCGCAGGGCTGGAACGACCATCGCCTCGCCTTCAGCCATTTCGCCCTCGGCCGCCTGACCCAGATGACCGACCCCCAATTCGCCCTCGCCCAGTTTCAGGCCGCCGAGGCGATCTATCAGGCCACGCCGGGCACCGAACTGCACCACGCCTACTCGGCCTCGCAGCTTGCCGCCTACGCCATCAGCCAGGGCCGCAGCGCCGAGGCGCTGCGCCTCATCGCGCCGCATATGGGCATCGCTGAGCGGCACGAGAACGCGGCCCTGCTGGCCACGCTGATGATGCTTCAGGCCGAGGCGCTCGACCTCGCCGGCCGCACCGACGAGGCCCGGGCCCTGCGGCTGGACAGTGTCGGCTGGGCGCGATACGGGTTCGGGGCAGATTGGGCCGTGCGCGCGAAGATGAGCGAAATCTCCGCCCTCAGCCCGCGAACGTAAACGAACGGGTATCCTGACCATGCTTCTTGCCTTGATAGGCCTCGTCATCGGGGCGCTCCTCGGCGCCCTCGTCGCGCGCCGCCGCAAGGGCTCGAAAACCGACATGCTGCAATACGCGGCGGTTTTCGCCATCCTCTTCGCGCTCGCGGGCCTCTTCATCACCATCTTCATCGTCCGGGCCTCGGGCTGAGGGGGCGACGATGTTCCTTCCCTTCTTCGAGAACCTGCGCAAATCCGGCCTGCCCGTCTCGCTGCGCGAATACCTGACCTTTCTCGAAGCCATGTCCGCCAACCTCGTCACCTACGACATCGAAGGCTTCTACTACCTCGCCCGCACCGCCATGGTGAAGGACGAGCGCCTGATCGACCGCTTCGATCAGGCCTTCGCCGCCAGCTTCGAGGGCCTCGAACAGATCAGCGCGGGCGAAGTGCTCGACGCCGTCGACCTGCCGCAGGAATGGCTCGAAAAGATGGCCGAGAAACACCTCTCCGCCGAGGAGAAGGCCGAGATCGAGGCATTGGGCGGCTTCGACAAGCTGATGGAAACCCTCAAGGACCGCCTCAAGGAACAGGAAGGCCGCCACCAGGGCGGCAACAAGTGGATCGGCACCGCCGGCACCTCCCCCTTCGGCGCCTATGGCTACAACCCCGAAGGCGTGCGCATCGGCCAGAAGGAAAGCCGCCACCAGCGCGCGGTCAAGGTCTGGGACAAACGCGAATTCCGCAATTTCGACGATTCCGTCGAAATCGGCACCCGCAACATCAAGGTTGCCCTCAAACGCCTGCGCAACTGGGCCCGCGAAGGCGCCGCCGACGAGCTTGACCTGAACGGCACCATCCGCGCCACCGCCGAGCACGGCTATCTCGACGTCAAGATGCGCCCCGAACGCCACAACGCCGTCAAGGTGCTGCTCTTCCTCGACGTGGGCGGCAGCATGGACCCCCATATCAAGCTGGTCGAGGAACTCTTCTCCGCCGCACGGACCGAGTTCAAGCACCTCGAATACTACTACTTTCACAACTGCCTCTACGAAGGCGTCTGGCGCGACAACCGCCGCCGCTGGGACGCGCAAACCCCCACCGACGAGATCCTCCGCACCTACGGCGCCGACTACAAATGCATCTTCGTGGGCGACGCCTCGATGTCGCCCTACGAGGTCGCCTACCCCGGCGGCGCCAACGAACACTGGAACGCCGAAGCGGGCCAGGTCTGGCTCCAACGCGCCCGCGAACACTGGCCCCAGCACCTCTGGATCAACCCGGTGCCCGAGAAATACTGGCCCTATACCCAGTCGATCCAGATGATCCGCGAGATCTTCGAAGACCGGATGGTGCCGATGACCCTTGCAGGGATCGAACAGGGCATGAAGGAACTGGGGCGCTAGTGGCGACGACCGGGGGCCAGCCCCCGGACCCCCGGAATATTTAAGGCAAGATGAAGGGCGGAACGGCGCGCAATTGATCATGTCTTTGTAGACAAATCCCCCCCGCCGTGAGACAGGCAAGCCATGACCGCGCGCAAGATCATCATCGACACCGATCCGGGACAGGACGACGCCGTCGCCATCCTGCTGGCGCTGGCCAGCCCCGACGAGATCGAGCTTCTGGGCCTCACCTGCGTCGCCGGCAACGTGCCGCTTGACCTGACCACCCGCAACGCCCGCATGATCTGCGAACTGGCCGGGCGCCCCGGTATCCCCGTCTATGCCGGCTGCGACCGCCCGCTGGGCCGCGAGCTTGTCACCGCCGAGCATGTCCACGGCAAGACCGGCCTCGACGGCCCCGACCTGCCCGACCCCACCATGCCCATGGCCGAGGGGCACGGCGTCGACTTCATCATCGACACCCTGCGCGCAGAGCCCTCGGGCACCATCACCCTTGTCCCCATCGGCCCGCTCACCAACATCGCCGCCGCCTTCAAGGCCGCCCCGGATATCGTTGAAAAGGTTCAGGAAATCATCATCATGGGCGGCGCCTATTTCGAGGTGGGCAACATCACCCCGGCGGCCGAGTTCAACATCCATGTCGACCCCGACGCCGCGAAAATCGTCTTCGGCTCCGGCGCGCCGATCACCGTCATGCCCCTCGACGTCACCCACAAGGCCCTCGTAACCAAGCCCCGCAACGACGCCTTCCGCGCGCTGGGCACCCCCGTGGGCGTAGCGGTGGCCGAGATGACCGATTTCTTCGAACGCTTCGACAAGGAAAAATACGCCTCTGCCGGCGCCCCCCTGCACGACCCCTGCACCATCGCCTACCTGATCCGCCCCGATCTCTTCACCGGCCGGCACATCAACGTGGAAATCGAAACCACCTCCGAGCTCACCATGGGCATGACCGTCGCCGACTGGTGGCGCGTGACCCGCCGCAAACCCAACGCGCTCTTCATGGGCGACATCGACGCGGGCGCCTTCTTCGACCTGCTGACGGAAAGGCTGGCCCGGCTGTGACCGCACTCACCATCGCCAAGACAGACGACCTCGACCGGCTGATGCGCCTCGTCGCCGACTACCACGGCGAGGAAGGCATCGCTCAATCCGACGACACCCGCCGCGGCGCCATCCTGCCGCTCCTCGAAGGCTCGCCGCACGGCGTCATCTACCTGATGGGCCCGGGCCGCGCACCGATCGGCTATGTCGTGGTCTGCTTCGGCTGGTCGATCGAATTCGGCGGCATGGACGGGTTCGTCGACGAAATCTACGTCCGCCCCGCCGTGCGCGGCCGCGGCATCGGCACCGAGGTGCTTCACGCCCTGCCCAAGGCGCTGGCCAAGGCGGGCCTGAAGGCCATCCACCTCGAAGTTGGCAACGAAAACCCGCGCGCCCGCAAGCTTTACGAGAAGCTGGGCTTCAAGGCGCGCGAGGGCTACGCGATGATGACGCGCGAGTTGTAAGCGCAGCCCCTAGCCATTCGCGCCGGAACACTTATCTTTCTCCCATGACCCTGACCATTCCGTTCGACAACTCCTACGCCCGTCTGCCCGACCGGTTCTTCACACGGCTGAACCCCATGCCGGTGAAGACCCCGCAGCTCATCCGCTTCAACCACGCGCTGGCGGCCGAGATGGGCATCACCCCCGGCACCGACGAAGAGATCGCACTGGCCTTCTCCGGCAATACGCCCCCCGAGGGCGCCGACCCGCTGGCACAGGCCTATGCCGGGCACCAGTTCGGCGGCTTCTCGCCCCAGCTGGGAGATGGCCGCGCCAACCTGCTGGGCGAGACGGTGGCGAACGGCAAGCGCTTCGATATCCAGCTCAAGGGCTCCGGCCCAACGCCCTATTCCCGCATGGGCGACGGGCGGGCATGGATGGGCCCGGTGCTGCGCGAATACGTGGCCTCCGAGGCGATGCATGCGCTGGGCATCCCCACCACCCGCGCGCTCGCCGCCGTGGCCACGGGCGAGCGGGTCTTCCGCGAGAACGGCGGAATGCCGGGCGCCGTGCTGACCCGCGTCGCCTCCAGCCATATCCGCGTGGGCACCTTCCAGTTCTTCGCCGCCCGCCGCGATGCCGAAGGCCTGCAGGCGCTTTTCGAGCACACGGTCGAACGCCACTATCCCGGCGTGGAAACCCCCACCGACCTCCTGAACGCCGCCATCGCGCGGCAGGCCAAGCTCGTCGCGCATTGGATGTCCGTG
Organism: Roseovarius sp.; assembly: GCA_040220035.1. Classification (GTDB taxonomy): domain Bacteria; phylum Pseudomonadota; class Alphaproteobacteria; order Rhodobacterales; family Rhodobacteraceae; genus Roseovarius. The sequence goes on from JAVJTX010000085.1 coordinate 24,298, forward strand.
GGCTTCATCCACGGCGTCATGAACACCGACAACACCACCCTTTCGGGCGAAACCATCGACTATGGGCCCTGCGCCTTCATGGACACCTATCACCCCGACACCGTCTATTCCTCGATCGACGCGCATGGGCGCTATGCCTATTCCAACCAGCCCAACGTGATCGTCTGGAACATGGCGCAACTGGCCACTGCCCTCGTCCCGCTCATGCCCGATCAGGACGCCGCGATCGAGACCTTCACCCAATCCGTCCACGCCATGCCCGACCAGATACAGGCCGAGTGGCTGACCCTTTTCCGCGCCAAGCTGGGCCTTGCCACGCAAGATGATGGAGACGAAGAGCTAATCACCAACCTCCTGCGCCGCATGGCCGAGAACCGGGCGGATTTCACCAACACCTTCCGCGCCCTTGGCACCGGCAAGGCCCGCGACCAGTTCCTCGACCCCAAGGCTTTCGATGAATGGGAACCGCTCTGGCAGAAACGGCTCTCGTCCGAGGACGGCGCCGAGGACCGGATGGGTGCCGCCAACCCCGCCTTCATCCCCCGCAATCACCGCGTCGAAAAGATGATACAGGCCGCCGTGGCGGATGATTTCGCCCCCTTCGAACGCTTGCTGGACGTGCTTGCCTCCCCCTACGAGGATCAGCCCGACGCCGCCGATCTCACCCGCCCGCCCGAGCCGTCGGAAGTGGTGCAGCAGACCTTCTGCGGCACCTGACCCGCGTGCCCCTCCGTTGCGCCGGAAACAACATCTCGTGGCAGGGACCACCGAACGCCACATCAACCCATGGCCTTACCGCCCCCGACACCGACGCGATACCGACGTAATACCGACGCGATACCGACGTCGGTTTCCCTGCAAAATATGGCCGTTAACCTGATTCGCCCCGAAACCCTGCCGACAGCGCCCCGCGCCTACTTCCGCCGCAGCCTCCGAAACAAGCGCGGGTTGCTGGTCACGAACTGGTCGATCAGCACCGCCAACCCGCCCTTCCCCTGCCCCTTCAGATAGAAGAACCCCGTCGCCGCCCCCAACAGCGCCCCCACCGCATTGGTGATCAGGTCCCCCATCGTGTCCATCAGCCCCGATTTCTGCATGTTGAAGCCGAAACTCTGGTCCATGAAGAACTCGAATATCTCCCACACCGTGCCAATGGTCATGGCGAAACAGAAAGCGAAAAACGCCACCGCGACCGGCGGCGCGGCATAGCGGTCGCCCTGGAACATCATGAAGACCAGCACGAACCCGATCAGCCCGAACCCCACGGCCGAGGCGCCGTGCATCACCATGTCCCACCACCAGAATCTCTCATAAAAATCATAGACTTCGCCAAGGAACAGCGTGGCCCCGACAAAGAGCACCAGCGCCGCGATAAAGCTCGGCGGCACATGCACATCCGTCCACCGCGCCACCACCACCGGGGCGAATGACAGCGCCAGCGTGCCAAGCGCCACGAAAGCCAGCTCCAGCCGCAACTCCACCAGCGCGAACAGCCCCACCCCGGCCAGCGCCAGCCAGATCGCCCGTGCCAGCCATGTCTGATCCGCGAACACCGGTGATGTCTCTTTCTGCTTCAAGTGCTATCTGAAGGATATGAACGGTCAAAGCTTCCGGATTGCAACCTACAACCTGCAGAAATGCGTGGGCCTCGACATGCGCCGCCGCCCCGGCCGCAGCCTGTCGGTGATCGCCGCGCTCGACGCCGATCTCGTGGTCCTGCAGGAGGCCGACAAGCGCCTGCCTCCCCGGCCCGCAGCCCTCCCCCACGACATGGCCGAGCAGGATGGCTGGCGCATCCTGCCCTTCGGCGCGCCGGGCGGATCGCTGGGCTGGCATGGCAACACCATGCTCGCCCGCCCCGGTGTAAAGCTTTGTAATACATGGCATTTGGAGCTTCCGGGGCTGGAGCCGCGCGGCGCCATCATGGCCGAAATTGACACCGCCATCGGCCCCTTGCGGGTGGTCGGCCTGCATCTCGGACTGGTCCGCCGCTACCGGCTTCTGCAACTCGGCGCCATCCAGCGCCGCCTGCGCCGCCTTGCCCCGATGCCCACCGTTCTGGCCGGCGATTTCAACGAATGGGGCAGCGCCGCGGCCCTCGCGGCGGCGGTCGACGACAAGCGTTTCGCCCCCACGCCCCCCAGCTACCCGGCCCCCCGCCCCGTGGCCCGGCTCGACCGCATCGCCACCTGCGACGCGCTCGTCGCACGGGCCAGCGGCACCCACACGGCGAAACCCGCCCATATCGCCTCCGATCACCTGCCCATCTGGGCCGATCTCGAACTTGCGCCGCGCTAGACATCTGGCGCCACCCGGGGCACCGTGCTAGGCGCAAGCCCGCCGCCCCGCCAAACCATGGACGCCCAATGACAATTCTCCAGATCGCCTCGCTTCTCATCGTGCTGGCCGGCGTCTTCGGCGCCATCAACTACCTGTTTTTAAAGCTCCCTTCGGCCATCGGCATCCTTGTCGTGGCGCTGCTGGCCTCCTTCGGGGTGCTGCTGACCGACGTGATCTGGCCCCAGCTCGTCATCGCCGACACCGCGCGCGACCTGATCACCTCCATCCACTTTTCCGACGCCCTGCTCGAAGGGATGCTGGGCCTCCTGCTCTTTGCCGGCGCACTCCACGTCAAGCTGGAAGACCTCCGCGCCGAATGGCGTGCCGTCTTCCTGATGGCGACCATGGGCGTGGCCCTCTCGACCATCGTCATCGGCACCGGGTTTCACTGGCTGACCGGCATGCCGCTGATCGTGGCGCTGGTCTTCGGCTCGCTGATCTCCCCCACAGATCCGGTCGCCGTGCTGGGCGTCCTGCGCGAGGCCAACCTGCGCAAGTCATTGGAAACAAAGATCGCCGGCGAATCCCTCTTCAATGACGGTGTCGGCTATGTCGTCTTCCTCGTGCTGGTCGGGTTGGCCTTTCCCGGCGACGACCACCACGCCAGCGGCCTTCAGGGCGCCGCCCTCCTCTTCGTGCAGGAGGCGCTCGGCGGCGCCGTCCTCGGCCTCGTTCTCGGCTGGCTCACCTTCCGCGTCATGCGCCTGATCGACGATTACTCGCTCGAGGTGCTCCTCACCCTCGGCCTCGCCTTCGGCGGCTACGAACTGGCCGTTTTCCTGCACGTCTCCGCCCCCATCATGGCGGTCTGCGCCGGCCTCCTCATCGGCGAGGTCGGCGCCAAGCACGGCATGAGCGAGGAAACCCGCGACTATGTCGACGCCTTCTGGAAACTGATCGACGAAATCCTCAACGCCGTCCTCTTCCTGATGATCGGGTTCGAGGTCTTCGCCGTGGCCTTCGAGATCGATTTCCTCGTGGCCGGCGTCCTTTCCATCGGCCTTGCTCTCATAGGCCGGCTGGCCGCCGTGGCCGTGCCTGTGCTGATCCTGCGCCCCTTCCGTACCTTCTCCCCCGGCGTGGTGCCGATCATGACATGGGGCGGGCTCAAGGGCGGCATCTCGGTCGCGCTGGCCCTTTCCCTGCCCGACAATGAATGGAAACCGCTGATCCTGACCGCCACCTATATCGTGGTGATCTTCTCGATCATCGTGCAGGGGCTGACCGTCAGCAAGCTCGCCAACCGCGTGGGCCGCGCGCCCGATCTTGTCTGAGGAGGCCGCCCATGGCCCGCTATGTCGTCTATGACGTCTTCACCGACACCCGCTTCGGCGGCAATCAACTGGCCGTCTTCCCCGACGCCACTGCCCTCCCCGAGGCCGAGTTGCAGGCCATCGCGGCCGAGTTCAACTTCTCCGAGGTCACCTTCGTCTATCCGCCCCAAGACACGGCCCACACCGCCCGCGTCCGCATCTTCACGCCGACCATGGAAATCCCCTTCGCCGGCCATCCGGTGATCGGCACCGCCATCGCGCTGGCAGATCTCGGCGACGGGCCGGACATGGTGCTGGAACTCGGCGTCGGCCCCCTGTCCTGCCGCGTCGAGACCGGCACCGCCGCCTTCACCACCGACGCCAAGCTGGAGGTTCTGGCCACGCCCGACCCCGCCCTCGTGGCCCGCGCCCTCGGCCTGCAACCCTCTGACATCGCGACGGAAACGCACCCGCCCACCATGGCCACGCTCGGCCTGCCCTTCACCCTCACCGAGCTCACCTCCCGCGCCGCCCTCTCCGCCTGCCGGACCGACATCGCCGCCTTCCGCGAGGGCGCCAGCGCCCACCCCGGCGGCCTCGACTTCGCGCAATTCGCCTATGTCCGCGACGGCGACACCGTACACGCCCGCATGTTCGCCCCGCTCGACAACATCCCCGAAGACCCGGCAACCGGCAGCGCCTGCGCCACACTCGCCGCGCTGCTGGCCGACAGGCTGGGCCGCGACCTCTCCCTCACCGTGCATCAGGGCGAGGATATGGGCCGCCCCAGCCGCATCGGCCTGCAAACCCGACAGGGCCGCGTGACCGTCTCGGGCCAGGCCGTGAAAGTCATGGAAGGCCGCCTCCTGTAACCCGCCGATAAAATCTGGCCATCACGCCGCGAACCGGCTATCCAACGGGCCCACGAGTCGCAAAAGATCGAGCCGATGACCGAGACCATCACCGAGCGTTGCGAGGCCAAGGGCCTGCGGATGACCGGCCAGCGCCGCACCATTGCCGCCGTGCTGGAGGATT
>JAVJTX010000086.1:0-13586 GCA_040220035.1 Roseovarius sp.
GGAGACAAGGAAGGCTTCAGCCAGCGGCTGCGGCTTCTCTTCGATCTGCTGGCGCTGGCGGGGTTCGTCTTTGCCTTCTGGCTGATCTTTCAATACTGGCGGGCTCGCCAGGACAATCAGGGGTAGCGGCATGCTAAAGGATCAGGACCGTATCTTTACCAATCTCTACGGGATGCACGACCGCACGCTTAAAGGCGCGCAGGCGCGGGGCCATTGGGACGGTACGAAGAAGCTTATCGAAATGGGCCGGGCCGGGATCGTCGATCAGATGAAGGCGAGCGGGCTGCGCGGCCGGGGGGGGGCGGGGTTCCCGACCGGGCTGAAATGGTCGTTCATGCCCAAGGAAAGCGACGGGCGGCCGGCCTATCTGGTGGTCAATGCCGACGAGTCGGAGCCGGGCACCTGCAAGGACCGCGAGATCATGCGGCACGATCCGCATACGCTGATCGAAGGGTGCCTGATCGCGAGCTTCGCCATGGGGGCGCATGCCAGCTATATCTACATCCGCGGCGAGTATATCCGCGAGCGCGAGGCGCTGCAGGCGGCCATCGACGAGGCCTATGACGCAGGACTGATCGGCAAGAACGCCTGTGGCTCCGGCTGGGATTTCGACCTGTATCTGGTGCATGGTGCCGGGGCCTATATCTGTGGTGAGGAAACCGCGCTTCTGGAAAGCCTTGAAGGCAAGAAGGGGATGCCGCGGATGAAGCCGCCCTTCCCGGCGGGCGCAGGGCTCTACGGTCGTCCCACGACGGTGAACAACGTCGAGTCGATCGCCGTGGTGCCGACGATCCTGCGGCGCGGGGCGGACTGGTTTGCGGGCTTTGGCCGGGCGAACAACGCCGGCACCAAGATCTATGCCATCTCGGGCCATGTGAATAACCCCTGCGTGGTGGAAGACGCGATGTCGATTTCCTTCGAGGAGCTGATCGACCAGCATTGCGGCGGCATCCGGGGCGGCTGGGGCAACCTCAAGGCGGTGATACCCGGCGGGTCGTCGGTGCCTTGCGTGCGCGGCGAGAAGATGAAGGACGCGGTCATGGATTTCGACGCGCTGCGCGATGTCGGATCGAGCCTTGGCACCGCGGCGGTGATCGTGATGGACAATTCGACCGACATCATCAAGGCGATCTGGCGGTTGTCGAAATTCTACAAGCACGAAAGCTGTGGTCAGTGCACGCCCTGCCGGGAAGGAACCGGCTGGATGATGCGGGTGATGGACCGGCTGGTGCGCGGCGAGGCGGAGGTCGAGGAGATCGACATGCTGTTCGACGTGACCAAGCAGGTCGAGGGCCACACGATCTGTGCGTTGGGCGATGCGGCGGCCTGGCCCATTCAGGGGTTGATCCGCAACTTCCGTGATGAGATCGAGGATCGTATCAAGGCGCAGAAGACCGGCCGTGTCAGCGCCGTTGCGGCGGAGTGAGCGGACCATGTGCGTTTGCCCCATATACCCCTGTCCGGCAGGGCCGGTGACCGCGCCCGCGCGGGGGAAGGGGGCGTCGTGATCAAGAAGTACCGTTTCACCGGCGAGGACGTGGTCGCGGATATCCGCGAAAAATACGACTATGACGGCGATCTGGCCGAGATCTATGCCACGACGCAGGATTACGTGGTGCATAAGTGGCACCATTACATTCCGCTCTATGACCGGTATTTCGGCAAGTATCGCGGGACCAAGGTGCGGTTCCTCGAAATCGGCGTCGACAAGGGGGGGAGCCTGCAAATGTGGCGGCGGTTCCTTGGCGAGGATGCGGTGCTGTTCGGGGTGGATATCAAGAAGAGCTGCAAGGAGTTCGACGGCGTCGCCGGGCAGGTGAGGATCGGGTCGCAGGATGACCCGGATTTCCTGAATTCCGTGATCGACGAGATGGGCGGGGTCGAAGTGGTGCTGGACGATGGCAGCCACCAGATGCCGCATATCGAGGCGTCCCTGCGGGCGGTCTATCCGCGGCTGGAGCTGGGCGGCACCTACATGATCGAAGACCTGCACGCGGCCTATTGGAAGGGATTCGAGGGCGGCTATGACGCCGAGGCGAATTTCTTCAACACGGTGCGGCGGATCGTGGATGACATGCATGAACGCTATCACCACCAAGGGTATCACGTGCCCGAATTGGACGGCGCTGTGAGCGGGCTGCACGTACACGATTCCATCGTGGTGATCGAAAAGGATGCGGTGCATCCCCCGACCCATTCGAAGGTGAACTGAGATGGGGGGCGCGGTGCATCCAGTGATGGCCCGGGTGCCCGGGGGGCAGCGGCCGACGTCGGACGAGGCGCTTGAACAGCTGGCGCATTTGCGCGACCACGAAGGCGGCGCGCGGAGCTTGGGCCGGGCGTATCTGAAAGACACGAAACCGTGGCGAGACCACGCATGTACGGGAGTGGCAGCGGAATGAGACGGTGGGCGATGACAATGGCGGCACTGCTGGCGCCCGCGATGGCGGGGGCCGAGACGCTGCAATCCGACAGTCTTGAGGCGGAACTGAGCCGGCGCCCGGTGACGATGACGTCACAGGATGGCGACGTGATCCGGGGCCAGCAGGTTTACGTGACCATGCGCCGCCGCGACGGTCAGCCGATCGGCGAAGGCGAGTTGCGCGAGTATGTGGGCTTTGCCGAGAACGCGGCGTGCCGGGGCCGCAAGGTGCTGGTTTCGCTCATGGTGGGCGTCGCCGCGGGGGCCGGGAAGTACGAAGTGTTGTGCGCCGGGGAAAGCTGAGGAGCCGGAATTGAGCCGATGACGGGTTTTGCGGAATACGGACATGCCCTTGTGGCGATCGTCGGGCTGGCGCTGGTGCATCTGGTGCTGGGCCCGCTGTCGGCGATGCGCAAGACGAGGGCAGGGCTGGCGCCGGGGGCGCAGCCGCCGGCAGATTATGCCGACAGCGGGTATCGGTGGCACCGGGCCTATGGCAATTTGACCGAGTCGATGCCGGTCTTTGTCGGGCTGGTGCTGGCCGCGATCCTTGCCGGGGGCAACCCATTCTGGGTGAACCTGTTCGCCTCGGGCTTTCTGCTGTTGCGCATCCTTCTGGCGGTGGTGCATATCAACGGCATCGGAAAACCGGATATGGGGCTGCGGTCCTTCACCTATGTCGCAGGCTGGCTCATGTGCCTTGGCCTTGCGTATCTTGTTGTAAAGGCGGTGTTTTTCTATGGCTGAACGGATTTGGCACAAATCGGCGGTGGCCCTGCTGCTGGTGGCGACGGTGGCCGTGGCGGGCTGCTCGAAGAAGAGCGAGCGGGTCTATTTCAACGGCAACTACTATCCGACCAAGGCGCGGGCGGCGGACAAATCCGACCGCAAGCGGTTCACCGTGGCGGTGCGCCGGGCTGACCAGGGCCGGGCCGGGGCGCGCGAGGCCGGACGGTATGGCGGTAAGCAATACTGTCTGAAGAACTTTGGCACGTCCGAGATTCAATGGACCGTCGGGCCGGAAGCGCCTGACGCGGTGCTGGCCCGGCAGAGTGGCCGGCTGACCTTTAGCGGGACCTGTATTCTTTGGTAATTTCGGCTTTCATATCAGGGGTTTGGCGCGCGTGTTATTGCATATCACGCGGGGTGCGACCCATCTGCGCAGCAGATGGGTGTGCCGCCGTGGCGCGCCCCCGTGTGAGTGAAAGGAATTCCACATGAAACGCATCACCGCTCTTGTCCTGAGCCTTGCCTTGTCCGCCGGTGCCGCTGCTGCCAGCGCCGATACCGGCCTCGAGAACGAGCGCGACATCAATGAGGGCCTGCTGGCGCTGGCCGTGGCCGACAAGATCCGCCGCGAGTGCAACAGCATCGGCGGCAAGTTCTTCAAGGCGCAGAGCTATGCCAACGGTCTCAAATCGCTGGCCTCCGCGCGGGGGTACAGCGAGTCGCAGATCGACGCCTACATCAACGACGACGTCGAAAAGGAAAAGATGCGCCAGCGGCGCAACGCCTATTTCGAAGCCAGAGGGGCCAGCAATCTGGATGCCGAGAGCCTGTGCGTGCTCGGCCGGGCGGAAATGTCCCGGAAAAGCCGGATCGGACAGTTACTGAGAGCAAAGTGAGAACGGATGTCTGACCTTCGCAAAATCATCATCGACGACAACGAGGTCGAAGTCGACGGGGCCATGACCCTGATCCAGGCGTGCGAGCAGGCGGGGATCGAGATTCCCCGTTTCTGCTATCACGAGCGGCTTTCGATCGCGGGCAATTGCCGGATGTGTCTTGTCGAGGTGGTGGGCGGCCCGCCCAAGCCCGCGGCAAGCTGTGCCATGCAGGTGCGTGACCTCCGGCCCGGACCGGAGGGGCAGCCGCCGGTGGTCAAGACCAACTCGCCCATGGTCAAGAAGGCGCGCGAGGGGGTGATGGAGTTCCTGCTCATCAACCACCCGCTCGACTGTCCGATCTGTGACCAAGGCGGGGAATGCGATTTGCAGGACCAGGCAATGGCTTACGGGGTGGACTTCAGCCGTTTCCGCGAGCCCAAGCGGGCGGTGGACGACCTTGACCTTGGACCGCTGGTGGAAACCCACATGACGCGCTGCATCTCGTGCACGCGCTGTGTGCGCTTTACCACCGAGGTGGCCGGCATTCACCAGATGGGCCAGACAGGCCGGGGCGAGGATGCCGAGATCACCGCCTATCTGGGCGAGACGCTAGATTCGAACCTTCAGGGCAACATCATCGACCTGTGTCCGGTGGGCGCGCTGGTGTCGAAGCCCTATGCGTTTACCGCGCGGCCTTGGGAGCTGACCAAGACCGAGACGATCGACGTGATGGATGCGCTGGGGTCCAGCATCCGGGTGGATACGAAGGGCCGCGAGGTCATGCGTATCCTGCCCCGCAACCATGACGGCGTGAACGAGGAATGGATTTCCGACAAGACCCGTTTCGTGTGGGACGGCCTGCGCCGCCAGCGGCTGGACCGGCCGTATATCCGCGTTGATGGCAAGCTGAAGCCTGCGACGTGGCCAGAGGCGCTGTCCAAGGCGGCCGAGGCGCTGAAGGGCGCCAAGAAGGTCGCCGGTCTGGTCGGTGATCTGGCGCCGGTCGAGGGCGCCTATGCGCTCAAGCAATTGGTCGAGGGCCTTGGCGGGCAGGTGGAATGTCGCACCGACGGGGCGCATCTGCCGGCTGGCAACCGTTCCGCCTATGTGGGCAATGCGTCGGTCGAGGAGTTGGATACTGCGAAGACGGTGTACCTGATCGGCACTGATCCTGCGATTGAGGCGCCGGTGCTGAACGCGCGTATCCGCAAGGCGTGGCTGAACGGGGCCGAAGTGATCCATATCGGCCAGCCGACCGACCTGACCTATGACGCGACCCAGCTGGGCGCGCGGAACAAGTTCATGAACCGGGCGCTGGCGGAAGCCGAGGCGACCGAGGGCGCGATCGTCGTGGTGGGCCAGGGTGGCCTGCGGGGCGAGAACGGGCCGGCGGTGCTGAGCCTTTCTATGCGATTGGCCGAGAAGCTGGGTGGCAAGATGATGGTGCTGCACTCGGCCGCGTCGCGCGTGGGCGCGATGGACGTGGGCGCTGTCAGCGATGGTGGTGTCGAGGGCGCGCTGGACGGGGCCGATGTGGTCTACAATCTCGGCGCCGACGAGATCGAGATCGCCGATGGCCCCTTCGTGATCTACCAGGGCAGTCATGGCGACCGGGGCGCGCATCGTGCCGATATGATCCTGCCGGCGGCGGCCTATACGGAAGAGCAGGGACTCTTCGTCAATACCGAGGGCCGGCCGCAGCTTGCGCTGCGCGCGGGGCATCCGCCGGGCGAGGCGAAGGAGAACTGGGCGATCCTGCGGGCGCTGTCGGGCGAGATGGGCAGTGCGCTGCCCTTCGACAGCATCGCGCAGCTGCGCCGGGCGATGGTCGAGGCGGTGCCGCATCTGGCCACGATCGACGCCGTGCCGGACAATGGCTGGACGCTGGTCGAAGAGGTGGAGCTTGGCGCCGGCCAGTTGCAGTACGCGTTGCACGATTTCTACCTGACCAACCCGATCGCGCGGGCAAGCGCCCTGATGGCCGAGCTGTCGGCCGAGGCCAAGGCGCGCCGGACAGAGCCGGTGGCCGCCGAGTGATGCGGCGCGGCGCGCTGATATCTCCGCTGGCGATCTCGGTGGCGACGGCCGTGTCGGGGTGTGACGCGGCCGATTCCGGGAAGGTGACCCGGTTTCAGCCTGATTACCGGGGAATCGAAACCCGCCTGCTGGACGGTGATCTGGTCAGTTTCCGGGTGGAAATGGCCGGCGCGCGGGACAGTACGGACCTCGATCGCTATGCCGAATGCGCCGCGGCGCAGTACACGCTGATCCGGGGCTTCGGATTCGCGCGACATGTGCGTACGAAAGTGGTCGAAGAGGGTGGCATCTGGCGTGGAGATGCGGTTTACACGATCTCGCCGGCGCTGCCCGACGGGATCAAGAAAATAGACGCCGAAGTCGTCGCCGCCGATTGCGCGGAAAACGGAATACCGATGGTGTGAGGAGCTGATGGCTGAATTTCTGACAACCCCCTTAGGGATCGCGCTGATCATTACCGCGCAATGCCTTGCCGTGGTCGGCTTCGTCATGATCTCGCTGCTGTTCCTCGTGTATGGCGACCGCAAGATCTGGGCCGCCGTGCAGATGCGGCGGGGGCCGAACGTGGTGGGCATCTACGGCCTGCTTCAGACGGTGGCCGATGCGCTGAAATACGTGGTCAAGGAAGTGGTGGTGCCCGCGGGCGCCGACAAGGCGGTGTTCATGCTGGCGCCGCTGACCAGCTTCGTGCTGGCGGTCCTGGCATGGGCGGTCATTCCGATGAACGAGGGCTGGGTGCTGTCGGATATCAACGTGGCCATCCTGTTCGTCTTCGCGGTCTCCTCGCTCGAGGTGTACGGCGTGATCATGGGCGGCTGGGCGTCGAACTCGAAATACCCGTTCCTCGGCTCGCTCCGGTCCGCCGCGCAGATGATCTCCTACGAGGTGTCGATCGGCCTGATCATCATCGGGGTGATCATCTCGACCGGGTCGATGAACTTCAGCGCCATCGTCGGCGCGCAGGACACGGCCTATGGCTTCTTCGGCTGGTACTGGCTACCGCATTTTCCGATGGTGTTCCTGTTCTTTATCTCGGCGCTGGCCGAGACGAACCGCCCGCCCTTCGACCTGCCGGAGGCGGAATCGGAACTGGTGGCAGGCTACCAGGTGGAATATTCGGCCACGCCCTTCCTGCTGTTCATGGCCGGCGAATACATCGCCATCTTCCTGATGTGCGCGCTGACGTCGCTGTTGTTCTTTGGCGGCTGGCTGTCGCCCATTCCGGGCCTGCCGGACGGGGTGTTCTGGATGATCTCGAAGATGGCGTTCTTCTTCTTCATCTTCGCCATGGTGAAGGCAATCACGCCGCGCTATCGCTACGACCAGCTGATGCGGATCGGCTGGAAGGTGTTCCTGCCGCTGTCGCTGGCATGGGTGGTGATCATCGCGTTCCTTGCGAAATTCGAAGTGCTCGGGGGCTTCTGGGCCCGCTGGGCGATTGGAGGCTGACAGATGACGCAGATCGATTATGGCCGCGCGGCCGGGTACTTTCTGCTGAAGGACGTGTTCAAGGGGTTCGGGCTTGGCCTGAAGTACTTCTTCGCGCCCAAAGCCACGCTGAACTATCCCCACGAGAAGGGCCCGCTTTCGCCGCGGTTCCGGGGGGAGCATGCGTTGCGTCGCTATCCCAACGGCGAAGAGCGCTGTATCGCGTGCAAGCTGTGCGAGGCGATCTGCCCGGCGCAGGCGATCACCATCGATGCCGAGCCGCGTGACGACGGCAGCCGCCGGACGACGCGCTATGACATCGACATGACCAAGTGCATCTATTGCGGCTTCTGCCAGGAGGCCTGTCCGGTTGATGCCATCGTCGAGGGGCCGAATTTCGAGTTCGCCACCGAGACCCGTGAAGAGCTGTACTACGACAAGGCGAAGCTTTTGGAGAACGGTGACCGGTGGGAAGCCGAGATTGCCCGGAACCTCGAAATAGATGCGCCTTACCGATGAGCGACACGAAGAACCCCTTCGAGGCCATGATGGCCCAGGCGCAGGAGATGGCGAAGGCCTTCAACCCTGCGCTTGAGTCGTTCTCGCCCAAGGGGTTCGAACAGCTCTGGCCGACCATGCCGAAGGAATTCATGGAAATGTCCTTTGGCAGGGGGTTGAACAAGGATGGGCTCGATGCCAAGACGCGGCTGCTGCTGACATTGGCGGGGCTGACCATGCTGGGCGCGCAGAGCGACTCGCAGATCCGGATGACGGTGCGCCATGCGCTCGAGGCCGGGGCGACCAAGGATGAGATTGCCGAGACGATCGCGCAGATGTCCATGTTCGCCGGCATCCCGTCCATGACCCGGGCGATGGAGTTCGCCCGAGAGGTGCTGGACGAGGACAAGGAAGGGGATAAAGACCGATGACCGTAGCCGCGTTTTCCTTTTACCTGTTTGCCATATCGGCACTTGTGGGCGGGCTTTTCACCGTGATCAGCCGCAGCCCGGTGCATTCTGTGCTCTGGCTGATCCTGTCGTTCATCTCGGCGGCGGGGCTGTTCGTGCTGCTGGGGGCGGAGTTCGTGGCGATGCTTTTGATCATCGTCTACGTGGGTGCCGTGGCGGTGCTGTTCCTGTTCGTGGTGATGATGCTCGACGTGGATTTCGCCGAGCTGAAGGCAGAGATGGCAAAATACATGCCGCTGGCGCTGTTGATCGGGGTGATCCTGCTGATGCAGTTCGGGCTGGCCTTTGGCAACTGGCAGGTGGCCGAGGGGGCGGAGGGCGCCCGTGCCGCGCTGCCGCCCGAGGGGGTGGAGAACACCGCCGCGCTGGGGCTGATCCTGTATGACAAGTATTTCCTGCTGTTCCAGCTGGCCGGGCTGATCCTGCTGGTGGCGATGATGGGGGCCATTGTGCTGACCCTGCGGCATCGGACCCATGTGAAGCGGCAAGACGTTCTGGCGCAGATGTACCGCGACCCGGCCAAGGCTATGGAGCTGAAGGACGTGAAACCGGGGCAGGGGCTTTGAGCGCACCTGTCGGCATATCCCTTGGCGCGGTCTGTGCGCTTTGGGCCGGTGCGGCGCTTGCGCTGACGCCGATGCCGCCCTGTGACGGGGAAGAGAACGGGATGATGACCCATGACGTGGAATATCTGGGCGACGAGACCAGCGGCTTCACGATCGAGACCTACCTTAACAAGACCAGCGCCGACGGCATTGTCGCCGGCGCACCGGGGCCGATCCCGCAACTCGACAATTTCAACGGCGTTCGGGTGACCGATTGCCGGAGCGGACATTTCGTGGCGATCCACGGCGTGGGCCAGCGCGAGGCCTATGCCGCGCTCACGGCGACAGAGTTCCTGCGGCCGCGGCTGAAGGCGGGACAAGCGGTTCGGACGCAGGATGTGCGCCGGGCGGCGGATGCGCTTTACGGCGGCGAGAGCTATGTGCGTGTTCTGACCCTGCGTGAAACCGAAGAAACCTGTGCCTGCCGCGAATTCTATCCGGGGCATTGGCAGCAGTAAGACCAAAAGGGGCGGCCAAGGCCCCGCAAAAGTAACCGAGGGACGACATGATAGGACTGGAACATTACCTGACAGTGGCGGCGGCCTTGTTCGTCATCGGTATTTTCGGGCTTTTCCTGAACCGGAAGAACGTGATCATCCTGTTGATGTCGATCGAGCTGATGCTTCTTTCGGTCAATATCAACCTCGTCGCCTTTTCCGCCCATCTGGGCGATCTGGTGGGGCAGGTCTTTACCCTCTTCGTGCTGACCGTGGCCGCGGCCGAGGCCGCCATTGGCCTTGCGATCCTTGTCTGCTTCTTCCGCAACCGCGGCACGATCGCGGTGGAAGACATCAACGTGATGAAAGGCTGAGGCGATGGAAACGATCATTCTTTTCGCCCCGCTTGTGGGCGCCATCATCGCGGGGTTTGGCTGGAAGCTGATCGGCGACGCCGCCGCGCAATGGGTGACGACGGGCTTGCTGTTCCTTGCCTGTTTGCTGAGCTGGATCGTGTTTCTGGGCCATGACGGGCAGAGCCATTCGATCCATATCCTCGACTGGGTGCAGTCAGGCACGCTGGATACGGCATGGGCCATCCGGCTCGACCGGCTGACGGCGATCATGCTGATCGTGATCACGACGGTTTCGGCGCTCGTTCACCTTTATTCGATGGGCTACATGGCCCATGACGAGAATTTCAACGACGAGACCGAGAGCTATCGCCCCCGGTTCTTTGCCTACCTGTCGCTGTTTACCTTTGCGATGCTGATGCTGGTGACGTCGGACAACCTCGCCCAGATGTTCTTTGGCTGGGAGGGGGTTGGCCTCGCATCCTACCTGCTGATCGGGTTCTATTTCCGCAAACCTTCCGCCAATGCCGCGGCGATCAAGGCCTTCGTGGTCAACCGGGTGGGCGATTTCGGCTTTGCACTGGGGATTTTTGCGCTGTTCTACCTGACGGACTCGATCAAGTTCGATGACGTCTTCGCCGCGGCGCCCGAGCTGGCCGAGACGCAGCTGACCTTCCTGTGGACGGAGTGGAACGCGGCGAACCTCATTGCCTTCCTGCTGTTCGTGGGCGCGATGGGCAAATCGGCGCAGTTCATCCTGCACACGTGGCTGCCTGACGCGATGGAAGGCCCGACGCCGGTGTCAGCGCTCATTCACGCCGCGACCATGGTGACCGCAGGGGTGTTCCTTGTCTGCCGGATGTCGCCCGTGTTCGAATTCGCGCCCGAGGCCAAGATGATCGTGGTCTTCATCGGCGCCCTCACCGCCTTCTTCGCGGCGACGGTGGGGCTGGTGCAGAACGACATCAAGCGCGTCATCGCCTATTCGACCTGTTCTCAGCTGGGCTACATGTTCGTGGCCGCCGGGGTCGGCGTCTACTCGGTGGCGATGTTCCACCTGCTGACCCACGCGTTTTTCAAGGCGATGCTGTTCCTCGGGGCCGGTTCTGTCATCCACGGAATGCATCACGAGCAGGACATGCGGAACTATGGCGGGTTGCGCTCGAAGATGCCCTATACGTTCTGGGCGATGCTGATCGGGACGCTGGCGATTACGGGGGTGGGCATTCCGCTGACCCATATCGGGTTTGCCGGCTTCTTGTCGAAGGACGCGATCATCGAGAGTGCCTATGCCGGTACGGCGGGCGGATTCGCCTTCTGGGCGCTGGTCATCGCGGCGCTGTTCACCAGCTTCTATAGCTGGCGGCTGATGTTCATGACGTTCTTCGGCACGCCGCGCGGTGACAAGCACACCCATGAGCACGCCCATGAAAGCCCGGTGGTGATGCTGGTGCCGCTTGGCGTTCTGGCGCTCGGGGCGGTGTTCTCGGGGATGGTGTGGTATGGCAGCTTCTTCGGCGACCATAACCAGGTGAACCGGTTCTTCGGCATCCCGGCGCATCATGCCGAGGCGGATGCCGGGCATGGCGAGGAAACCGCGGCGGACGAGGGCCACGGTGAAGAGACCGACGCGGAAGGCGAGGCCGAGGCGGGGCACGACATGGCCATGGCAGGCCCGCCGCAGGGCGCGATCTTCATGGGTGCCGACAACCACGTTATGGACGACGCGCACCACGCGCCCGTATGGGTCAAGGTCAGCCCCTTCGTGGCGATGCTCGCGGGCTTCCTCGTGGCATTCTGGTTCTACATCCTGAACCCTGCCATGCCCAAGGCGCTGGCCGAGAACCAGCGGCCGCTTTACCTGTTCCTGCTCAACAAGTGGTATGTCGACGAGATCTACGATTTCCTGATCGTGCGCCCCGCCAAGCGGCTAGCGGGCGTGCTGTGGCGCGGCGGCGACGGGCGGATCATCGACGGGTTCCTCAATGGCGTGGCGATGGGGATCATCCCGTTCTTCACCCGCCTCGCGGGGCGGGCGCAATCCGGCTACATCTTCACCTATGCCTTTGCCATGGTGCTGGGTATCGCGGTTCTGGTCACGTGGATGACCTTCTCCGGGGGGGCTGAATAATGGATAACCTGCTTTCCATCACCACGTTCATCCCCGCCATCGCCGCGGCGATTCTGGCGATCTTCCTGCGGGGCGAGGATGCGGCCGCACAGCGGAACGCCAAGTGGGTGGCTCTGATCGCGACGACGCTGACCTTTGTCGTCTCGATCTTCATCCTCGTGGGGTTCGACCCGAACGACACCGGCTTCCAGTTCGTGGAAGAGCGGGAATGGCTGCTGGGGCTGAAATACAAGCTTGGGGTGGACGGGATCAGCGTGCTGTTCGTCATGCTGACCACCTTCATCATGCCGCTGACCATCGCCGCGTCGTGGAACGTGACGAGCCGCGTCAAGGAATACATGATCGCCTTCCTCGTGCTTGAAACGCTGATGCTGGGCGTATTCATGGCGCTCGATCTGGTGCTGTTCTACCTGTTCTTCGAGGCGGGGCTCATTCCGATGTTCCTGATCATCGGGATTTGGGGCGGCAAGGAGCGGATCTACGCCTCGTTCAAGTTCTTCCTCTACACCTTCCTCGGTTCGGTGCTGATGCTGGTGGCGATGGTGGCGATGTTCGCCGAGGCGGGCACGACCGACATCCCGACGCTGATGTCGCATGAGTTTGCGTTCGAGAGCTTCTCGCTTCTGGGCATACAGATCGTGGGCGGCATGCAGACGCTGATGTTCATCGCCTTCTTCGCGAGCTTCGCGGTGAAGATGCCGATGTGGCCGGTGCATACATGGCTGCCGGATGCGCACGTGCAGGCGCCGACGGCGGGTTCGGTCGTGCTGGCGGCGATCCTGCTGAAGATGGGGGGCTATGGCTTCCTGCGGTTCAGCTTGCCGATGTTCCCGGTGGGGGCGGACGTGATGACGCCGCTGGTGCTGTGGATGTCGGCCATTGCCATCGTCTATACCTCGCTGGTCGCGCTGGCCCAGGAGGACATGAAGAAGCTGATCGCCTATTCTTCGGTGGCCCACATGGGCTATGTCACCATGGGCATCTTCGCGGCCAACCAGCAGGGGATCGACGGCGCCATCTTCCAGATGATCAGCCACGGCTTCATCTCGGGTGCGCTATTCCTCATTGTCGGCGTGATCTATGACCGGATGCACACCCGCGACATCGACGCCTATGGCGGGCTGGTGAACCGGATGCCGGCCTTTGCGCTGTTGTTCATGCTGTTCACCATGGCCAATGTGGGCCTGCCGGGGACCTCCGGGTTCATCGGCGAGTTCCTGACGCTGGTCGGTATCTTTCAGGTCAATACCTGGGTGGCGGCTGTGGCGACCTCGGGCGTGATCCTGTCGGCGGCCTATGCGCTGTGGCTGTATCGCCGGGTGGTGCTGGGCGAACTGGTCAAGGAGAGCCTCAAGTCGATCACCGACATGACGAAACGCGAACGGGCGATCTTTGCACCGCTGGTGGTGATGACCCTGCTGCTGGGCGTCTACCCGAGCCTTGTGACCGATGTCACAGGCCCGGCGGTCGAGGCGCTGATCGGCAATTATGAAACGGCCTTGTCGGAGGCGGGCGCCGCCAATGACGTGGCGCAGGTGGCGGAATAACGGAGACCCATGATGCAGGCTGATCTGAATGTTATCCTGCCCGAGATCGTG
>JAVJTX010000087.1:0-27598 GCA_040220035.1 Roseovarius sp.
CGTCGCGCCCTGTCAGCGTCTGCCAGCGGCGGATCGCCAGATCGACATAAGCCGGCTCGATCTCGACACCCACGCAGCGCCGCCCCGTGCGCTCGGCGGCCATGAGCGTTGTGCCCGATCCCAGAAATGGATCCAGCACCAGGTCGCCCGGTGCCGTGACATCTAGAAGCGCATCCATCACCAGTCGGACCGGTTTGACCGTTGGATGCGCCGCCCAGTTGTCGTCCGGGTCCTTTGCGCCACCTGTTGCCCCGGCGTATTCCCAGACATTGGTGCGGTTCCGGCCAAACTGCCCCAATTGGACATTGTTCATGTGGCTCGCCCCGGGTTTTCTGGCGACAAAAACGAACTCGTGGCGGCTGCGGTAAAGGCTGCCCATCCCGCCATTGCTCTTGGCCCAGACGCAGATGTTGAGGATGTCGAGATTAAGCTTTTCGAGCGCCTCGTCCATTTCAACGTGATGCCGCCAATCCATGCAGGAGAAGATTACAGCGCCCGGTTTGATGTAGGCGACGGCCGACCCCAGTGCATCGACCAGCAAGGCCAGGAACTCTTTGCGGGACATCTCGCCCGAGCCTTCCGCGAACTCCTTGAAGCCGCTCGCCTTGGCGCGCACGTGGCCGTTGACTTTCACATTGTAGGGCGGATCGGTGAAGACCGCGTCCGCCACAGCGCCGTTGAGGCATTTGGCAAGGCTGCTGCTGTCGCGCGATGAACCGCAAACGATCTGGTGGTCGCCCACAATCCACACGTCACCCAGTTGGCTGACGATGGGTTCACCATGCGCCGCGACGTCATCGAGGTTATCGGCCGGGTCATCCTCGCCACCGTCATCTCCGCCGATCTTGATCGCTTCGATCTCGGGAAGCTCGAAGCCCGGGATTTCTAAATCACCATCGATCTCAATAAGTTCATTTACCTCGATGTGCAGCGCGTCGTCGTCCCACGCACCGGTTTCCTGAAGCTTGTTCAGGGACAGTCTAAGACGCCGCACTTTTTCGTCGGGGAGATCATCTACGATAATACAGGGCACTTGTTCGGCCCCGAGCAGGCGCGCTGCCGCCAGCCGCGCGTGCCCGTCGATGACGTGGTACTTGCCATCGATCAGGATCGGAATGCGGTTGCCGAAGCGCGCGATGGACTGCTTGACAGCCTTCTCTTGTTTTTCGAGAGCCTTCCGAACTCGGCGCGGTGCGTCTTTGATTTTGTCAATCTCGACCCAAACAACTTCCACTGGAGGGAAGGGATCATTTGTGCCGTGGCTCGGCTTCGCTTTATTGATGGTAACAGGCATGGTCTCTCCGTACGCAATGTTGATTTCTGCGATGGAGAGAAGCGCCCTACACGGCGTGCTTCGACCATCGCGTTCAGGGCGATGAAGTCGGAAGCTTGCTGTATTCGAGCTTCGAGTTTTGTACCTTTTCAATCGCAAGATCGCCCAAAGATGTCAACAGATAAAAATAGCGTAACTTATTGAACGTAGTAGACAAACGGCCTGAAGGTCCTTGGCAGTATCCCTGCAGTTTAGACTGGACTTGGCGCGCGAACAGAGCGTCATTGCCATCAGGACGATGCGGTTCGAAGGGCGGTTGTGAATGGGCCGAAAAGATTGGGCCTTTGTCTCGGTCGGCTCGCATCAGGCCGATGCCGGCGTGCGACACGGCGCATGCGCTGACATGGACAAGACGCTAGCCAGTGGCAAGCGTTGGACACGGAAACCGGTCATAGGCGCGCATTGGTGGCCCGCCACAATCTGTCGAATTGGCAGAATGGTGATCTTCGAGCTGCCGAGTTCCTCTGCGTGCCTGCGCCAAGTGTGTTTGAGAGGACGGCCGGCGGCGTCCTCCTTGGTTAACCTTCAAAGAGCTTCAGAAAGCAAGCTTTGACCATTCCCTGCATTTTCCCTGCTCGGACAGCCAGGGAATTTCTCGTAAACTGCCTGATATCACGAAGCGTTCCTCGGGTCTTTTCTCGTTGTTCGACGAAATTTGAGAAATTTCCCTGCAAAATTCCCTGCGACCAGGGAAATCTCAGCAAAACCGAAGCGCGCCATTTGGCCGACTGAGACGCGGCCCGATGTTGCGCGGGAAATCAGGGAAACGGTGCGTCTCTGTTTCCAGATGCCGTCTGCAAGACCCGGAAAACACGCGGGAATTCGCAGGGAAATTGCACACGGGAAATGAGACTGGTCTGGGTGGCGGAGGAGGTGGGATTCGAACCCACGGTACGCTTTCACGTACGCCGGTTTTCAAGACCGGTGCATTCGACCACTCTGCCACTCCTCCGGGTCCGCATCTCCATAAGGGGGCCCACGCGATTCTGAAAGGTGGCAAATCAAGGGGAATTTCGCCAAGGGGTGCGCGGCGCACTTTTCTTGTGGCCTGACTGGCGCTAGACTGCGCCGAGCAGGGCCCGCGTCGCGGGTCTGCACGTGGGGCAATAGCGGAATAATCCGGGCGAACCGGGAAGGCGCAGGGCATCGCGCCGCGACAGGCAAGGAACTTGGGATGGCGTATCACAATTCAGGGCGCAATTTGTTGAGAGCGGGCACGGCGTTCGCCCTTGCGGGCGGGCTGGCCCTTGGCGGCTGCGGCGAGGGCACCGAGGGCGGCGCCTTCGGGTTTCTCAAGCCCAAGGCGGGCGAGGCGGAGGCTGCGGGCATGCAGGACACCTCGACCACCAAGCTGGTCGAGCGCGATGTCGAGGCGCCCGAGGTCTTTCAGGTCACCGACAGCGGGCTGTGGGACGGCCGGCCGTCGCTGGGCGGGGTCTGGGTGGCGCACCCGGATGTGAAGGAGCCCGAGCGGGTGATCATCCGCAACGACAAGAATTCCAAGTTCGTGATCGGCGCGCTGTTCCGCCGCGAGCGCAGCAATCCCGGCCCGTCGATCCAGGTCTCGTCCGACGCGGCCTCGGCGCTGGGCATGCTGGCCGGCGCGCCGGCACAGCTCAACGTGACGGCCCTGCGGCGCGAGGCGCAGCCCGAAGCCGATGACGTGGCCGCCGCGCCCGCCGACCTGACCGCTCCCGACACCGTGGAGGAGACCGCGCTCGATCCGGTCAACACCGCTGCCGCCACGATCGATCAGGCCGCGGCGACGCCGCCCACTCCCGCGCCCAAACCGGCGCAGACCTCGTCGCTGGAAAAACCCTACCTGCAGATCGGCATCTTCAGCGTCGAGGAGAACGCCCAGAACACCGCCGAGGCCATGCGCCAGAACGGCATGATGCCGACCGTCAAGAAACAGAGCGCCAAGGGCAAGACCTTCTGGCGCGTCATCGTCGGCCCCGCCGCCAATACCACCGAGCGCAACGCCCTGCTGCGCAAGGTCAAGGGCGTCGGCTTCGACGATGCCTATCCCGTAACCAACTGAGCCTGATCCATATGCCCCGCTTTGCCCCCCTTCTGGCACACATCGTGCTGATCCTCCTGCTGGCGCTGCCGGCCAGTGCCTTCGACACAAGGGCCAAGGCCGCCTTCGTGTACGACATGACGACCGGCACCGTGCTGCTGGAAAAGAATGCCGACACGCCGCTGCCGCCGGCCTCGATGTCGAAGCTGATGACGCTTTACGTGGCCTTCGAGGCGATCCGCGAGGGGCGGCTTTCGCTGGACGAAAAGTTGCCGGTGTCGGAGCATGCGATGAGCTATGGCGGCTCGACCATGTTCCTTGACACCACCGACCGGGTGAGCGTCGAGGACCTGCTGCGCGGGATCATCGTGCTGTCGGGCAACGACGCCTGTGCCGTCATTGCCGAGGCGCTGAGCCCCAACGGCACCGAGGCGGGGTTCGCCCGCTACATGACCCAGCGCGCGCAGAAGTTGGGGATGACCAACTCGACCTTCCAGAACTCCAACGGCTGGCCCGCCGCTGGCCACCTGATGAGCGTGCGCGACCTTGCGCTGCTGGCCCGGCGCACGATCGAGGATTTTCCGGAATTCTACCAGATGTTCGCGGAGACCGAGTTTTCCTTTGACGGGCGCGCGCCGCAGAACACCCAGAACCGCAACCCGCTGCTGCGCCTCGGGATCGGGGCGGACGGGCTCAAGACCGGCCATACCGAGCGCGCGGGCTACGGCCTTGTCGGCTCGGCCGAGCAGAGCGACCGGCGGGTGATCGTCGTTGTGTCGGGCCTCCAGA
The DNA here is from genome assembly GCA_040220035.1 of Roseovarius sp. Lineage (GTDB taxonomy): Bacteria > Pseudomonadota > Alphaproteobacteria > Rhodobacterales > Rhodobacteraceae > Roseovarius. The sequence goes on from JAVJTX010000087.1 coordinate 4,143, forward strand.
CCGCCGGACAGCGAGCCGAGGAGGCCGAGGGGCTGCTGACATGGGCCTTCCGCCAGTTCGTGCAGAAATCGGTGGTAAAGGCGGATACGCAGGTGGCTGCCGCCGATGTCTGGATGGGGCAGGCCGACCGGGTCGGGCTGGTGCCGGGCGAGGATGTCTCGGCGCTGCTGCCGGTGCTGTCGGACGAGGAGGTGCAGGCGCAGGTGGTCTATAAGGGGCCGGTGCGGGCGCCGGTGGCCAAGGGGGACGAGCTTGCACAGCTGGTCTTTGCGCCCGAGGGGCTGCCCGAGAGGAGCGTGCCGCTCTATGCCGCCAACGACGTCCCGTCGGGCGGCTTTCTCGTGCGGCTGAAGACGGTGTCGGGGATATTGCTGAAACGGCTGAGGCAGGGCCCCGAGGGCCAGCTTTGAAGGGCGCCGCCCGGTTCATCACGCGGGAAGGGATAGACGGGTCGGGCACGTCGACGCAGGCACGGCTGCTGGCCGGGGCGTTGCGGGACGAGGGGCACGTGGTGCACCTGACGCGCGAGCCGGGGGGCAGCCCCGGGGCCGAGGAAATCCGCAAGCTGGTGCTGGAGGGCGACCCGGATCGCTGGTCGGCCGAGACCGAGATCCTGCTGTTCACCGCCGCGCGGCGGGACCACCTCGAACGGGTGATCGAGCCGGCGCTGGCGCGCGGCGAGGTGGTGATCTGCGATCGCTTCGCTGACAGCACGCGCATGTATCAGGGCCTGCGCAGTGCCGAGGGGCGGGCGATGGTCGACCAGTTGCATGACCTGATGATCAAGCGCGAGCCCGACCTGACGCTGCTGATCGACCTCGATCCGCAGGCAGGTCTTGACCGGGCGCTGTCGCGCAAGGGCAGCGAGGAGCGGTTCGAGAGCTTCGGCACCGAACTGCAGGCGCGGATGCGCGGGGGGTTCCTCGCGCTGGCCCGGGAGTTTCCCGACCGGATCGCCCTGATCGACGGGGACCGCGCGCCTGAACAGGTTGCGCGGGATATCCTGGGCATCGTAACCTCGCGCCTCAGATGAGCGACGATCCCGCAGCCAGACCCGACCAGATCGCCGGCGCCCCGCACCCGCGGGAGACGCTTGAAATCCATGGGCAAAAGCCCGCGGAGGAGGCGTTTCTGACTGCCTTCAATTCGGGCCGGATGCACCATGGCTGGCTGCTGACCGGCCCGCGCGGGGTGGGCAAGGCGACGCTGGCGTGGAAGATCGCGCGGTTTCTGCTGGCCACGCCCGAGGCCGAGGAGGGCGGGCTGTTCGGGGATGCTCCGCCTGTTCCGGAGACGCTGGACGTGCCCGGGGATCACCCCGTTGCGCGCCGTTTGCTGGCGGGGTCGGACCCGGGGCTTTATCACATCACCCGGCGTGTCAACGAGAAGACGGGGCGACTGCGCGACATGATCGTGGCCGAGAACGTGCGCGACCTGAACCGCTTCCTGCATATGTCGGCGGCCGAGGGCGGGCGGCGTGTGGTGATCATCGACAGCGCCGACGAGATGAACACGCAGGCCGCCAACGCCCTTCTGAAGATGCTGGAAGAGCCGCCGGCGCGGACGACGCTCCTGCTGATCAGCCACCAGCCGGCGCGGCTCTTGCCGACGATCCGGTCGCGGTGCCGGGACCTGCGGCTGGTGCCGCTGTCGACGGATGACATGGCCGCCGCGCTCCGCCAGGCCGGGGTGGAGCCGGGGGAGGCGACGGAGGCGATTGCCGAGCTGTCCGGCGGGTCCGTGGGGGAGGCGGTGCGGCTGCTGAACCTCGAAGGGTTAAAACTTTATGAAGAGCTGGTCGGATTGGCGGCCAGCCTGCCGCGGCTCGACCGGCCCCGCGCCAATGCGCTGGCGCAGGCCGCGGCGGCGCGCGGGGCGGAGGAGCGGCTTGACCTGCTCTTTGGCCTCACCGACCTGATGCTGGCGCGGCTGGCGCGGACGGGCGCCACCGGCGCCACGCCGCCCGAGGCCGCGCGGGGTGAGGCCGAGATGCTGGCGCGCCTGTCACCGGGGCCCCATCAGGCCCGCGCCTGGGCCAGCCTTGCGGTCGAGATCGGCGAACGCGCGCGCCATGGCCGGGCGGTGAACCTTGACCCTGCCGCTCTGGTGCTTGATACGGTCTTCAAGCTGCAAAACTGTGCCAGAGCCTGAGGTTTCATGTCAGACCCCGTCGCGATCACCGACAGCCATTGCCATCTCGACTTCGACACGTTCGACGAAGAACGTGACGATATCGTTAATCGCGCGGTCGAGGCCGGGGTCACGAAGATGGTTACGATCTGCACGAAGCTGCGGCTGGAGCCGCAGGTGCGGGCGATCGCCGAGGCCTACGCGCCGGTCTACTACGCCGCCGGCACCCACCCGATGAGCGCCGCCGACGAGCCGATGGCGACGGTCGACGAGTTGGTGAAGCTGGCGGAACATCCGAAATTTGTGGGGATCGGCGAGACCGGCCTCGATTACCACTACACGGCTGAGAGCGCGGAGGTGCAGAAGCAAAGCCTGCACATCCATATCGAGGCGGCGCGCGAGACCGGGCTGCCGCTGATCATCCATTCCCGCGACGCCGACGAGGACATGGCGCGCATCCTGACCGACGAGTACAGGAACGGCGCGTATAGCTGTGTGATGCATTGCTTTTCCTCCGGCGCCAGACTGTCAAAATCGGCGCTGGAGCTGGGGTTCTACCTGTCGATGTCGGGCATTGCGGCCTTTCCGAAAAGCCAGGAATTGCGGGACATCTTCGCCGCCGCCCCCGCCGACCGCATCCTTGTCGAGACCGACGCGCCCTACCTTGCGCCGCCGCCCTATCGCGGCAAGCGGAACGAGCCCGCCTATACGGTGCATACCGCCAAGGTGGGCGCCGAGGTGTTCGGCATGGACTGGCCCGATTTCGCGGCGCAGACGCAGGCCAATTTCCGACGGCTGTTCTGGAAGGCCGCCGCATGACCGAAACGCGCTTTACCATCCTTGGCTGCGGGTCGTCGGGCGGGGTGCCGCGGCTGGGCAACAACTGGGGCGATTGCGACCCGGAGAACCCGAAGAACAACCGCCGCCGCTGTTCGATGCTGATCGAGCGGGACGGCGAGGGGGGCACGACGCGGGTGCTGATCGACACCTCGCCGGACCTGCGCAGCCAGCTTCTGGGCGCAGGCGTGGGCGAGCTTGATGCGGTGGTCTATACCCATGACCACGCCGACCATGTGCACGGGCTCGACGATCTGCGGATGATCGTCTTCAACATGAAGCGCCGGGTGCCGGTCTGGGCCGATGGCGACACGCAGAATACGCTCTATTCCCGGTTCGGATATGCCTTTATGCAACCTGAAGGCTCGCCTTATCCACCGATATTGGAGATGCACACCATCGATGGCGATGTGGTGGTCGAGGGGGCCGGCGGGGCGGTGACGCTGCGCCCGTTCAAGGTGAACCACGGCTCGATCGACGCGCTGGGGTTTCGGGTGGACGATCTGGCCTACCTGCCGGATGTGGCGGAGATACCGGAGGAGACATGGGCCGCGCTGGAGGGGCTTGATTGCTGGGTGCTCGACGCGCTGCGCCGCACGCCGCACCCGACCCATGCACATCTCGAACGCTCGCTGGACTGGATCGGCCGGGCGGCGCCGCGCCGGGCGGTGCTGACCAATATGCATATCGACTTGGATTATCAGACCGTGGCGGACGAGACGCCCGAGCATATCACCCCCGCCTATGACGGCATGGTGATAACCTATACGGATTAGGGCCTTGCAGGCACTTATTGACGTTATCCTTCCGGTCTTCCTGGTGATCGGGTTCGGCTATGTCGCGGTGTGGCGCGGCTGGTTCAGCCAGGCGGGCGTGGACGGGCTCACGAAATTCTCGCAGAACTTCGCGATCCCCTGCCTTCTGTTCACCGCCATCGCGCGGCTGGACCTCGGGCAGAGCTTTGACATGCGGCTCTTGGTCAGCTTCTACGCGGGCGCGCTTGCGGGGTTCACGCTGGGGCTTCTGGGGGCGCGATTCCTGTTCGGACGGGATTGGGAAGATGCCGTTGTCATCGGATTTTGCTGCCTTTTCTCCAATTCGCTGTTGCTTGGCCTGCCGTTGACCGAACGGGCCTACGGGGCGGACGCGCTAAAGGCGAACTATGCCATCGTCGCGGTGCATTCGCCCTTCTGTTACGGCGTCGGCATCACGGTGATGGAGTTCGTGCGGGCCCGCGGGCAGGCAGGGATCAACGTGGCCGGTCGCGTGCTGAAGGCGATGTTCTCGAACGCACTCATCCTCGGGATCGGGGCGGGGTTCATCGTCAACCTGTCGGGGCTATATATCCCGGGCGTGGTGAATGACGCGCTCGACCTGATGGTACGCGCGGCGCTGCCGGCGGCGATCTTCGGGCTGGGGGGCGTGCTGGCCAGCTACAAGGCAGAGGGCGACGTGCGGATCGTGCTGTATGCCTGTCTCGTCTCGCTGATCGTGCACCCGGCGGTCACGCGCAGCCTTGGGATCGGGCTGCACCTGCCGGTCGAGCCCACGCGTTCGGCCGTGCTGACGGCGGCGATGGCACCGGGGGTGAACGCCTATATCTTCGCCTCGATGTATGGCCGCGCGATGCGTGTGGTGGCGACAACGGTGCTGTTCGCCACGACGTTAACAATTGGTACCGCGTGGGTGTGGCTGAGCTTCCTTCCGTAGACCGTGATGCTGTCGACGATCCTGGACCGGTTTCCTTAATATTTCGCCAACGCCCCGCAATCACTCTTCCGGCGGGGCGCCCCCGGCAAAGCTGTTGCCGTTGACGTAGTCGCAGGGCGCCTCCTGCATCTGCAGGTGCAGGCCGTCGCCCTCGTAGGGGTGGGCGCGGGCGAAATCCTCGTCGATTTCGATGCCGAGACCGGGCGCCTCGGGCGGGGTGACGAAGCCCTGTTCGACGCGGATCGACCCCTTGATGAGGCGGTCGTGGAAATCGGTCTCGATCGTCTCGCACATCAGCAGGTTGGGGATCGAGGCGGCGAGGTTGAGATTGGCCGCCCATTCCACCGGCCCGGCATAGAGATGCGGGGCGAGCTGTGCGTTGTAAGCCTCTGCCATCGCTGCAACTTTCTTCATCTCCCAGATCCCGCCGGCACGGCCAAGGGCGGGCTGCAGAATGGCCGCCGCGCCCTCGCGCAGGATCGGCGCGAACTCGGCCTTGGTGGTCAGGCGCTCGCCGGTGGCGATGGGGATGCGGACGCGGGCCGCCACCTGCGCCATCTGGCCGACGCTGTCAGGCGGCACCGGCTCTTCGTACCAGAGCGGCGAGTAGGGCTCGAGCGCCTGTCCGAGGCGGATGGCGCCGGCGGTGGTAAACTGGCCGTGGGTGCCGAAAAGAAGATCGGCCCTGTCGCCCACGGCCTCGCGGATGGCCTTGCAGAAGGCCACGGAGAGCGAGATGTCGGACATGGCCGGCATGTGGCCGCCGCGCAGGGTATAGGGGCCGGCGGGGTCGAATTTTACCGCGGTATATCCGCGGCTTACACAATCGAGCGCACTCTCGGCGGCCATCTCGGGGGAGGTCCAGAAATCGGCAATATCGTGGTGGGGCAGGGGGTAGAGATAGGTGTAGGCGCGGATGCGCTCGTTCATCTTTCCGCCCAAGAGCGCCCAGACGGGGCGACCCCGGGCCTTGCCGAGGATATCCCAGCAGGCGATCTCGAGCCCGGAAAACGCGCCCATCACCGTCAGATCGGGGCGCTGGGTGAAGCCTGAGGAATAGGCCCGGCGGAACATAAGCTCAATGTTTTCAGGGTTTTCGCCCTGCATATGCCGCTCAAACACGTCGCGGATCACCGGCTTCATCGCCTCCGGCCCGACCGAAGCGGCATAGCATTCGCCCCAGCCAACGATCCCGTCATCGGTGGTGACTTTCACCAGAATCCAGTAGCGCCCGCCCCAGCCCGGCGCGGGGGGCGAGGTGACGATGATATCGAGGTCTTGCAGCTTCATGGCGGGGCTCCGGGAGGGAGGTTTCCCAACGTCGGTATAACGTCGGTATTTTGTCGGTATTACGTCGGTGCGAGATCGGCGGACCCTAGCGGAGCATGATCACGTTGCGCCGCGCGCCGCCCGCCTTGGTGTCGGCAAAGGCCTCGTTGATCTGGTCCAGCGACCAGCGGTTCGAGATCAGCTCGTCGAGCTTGAGCCTCCCTTGCGCATAAAGGTCCATCATCCACGGAATGTCGCGCTTGATCACCACCTCGCCCATCTTCGAGCCGATCATGCCTTGGCCGGCGGCGGCGAAATTGGCCGGCTCATAGGTCGAGCTATCGCCGGAATGGGGCATGCCGACCATGATGACGCGCCCGCCCCCGGCAAGGTAGCGCGGCGCCTGATCATAGGCGGGCACAGCGCCCACGGTTACGAAAACGGCGTCGGCGCCCCGGCCCATCGCGGCCTTCGCCGCGCGCCAGGGTTTCGCGTCGGTCGCCAGCACGCCGTCGGTCGCTCCGAAGGCGCGGGCGTCGTCCAGCTTGGCTTCGCTCATGTCGACGGCGACGATGCGGCGGGCGCCGGCGATGCGCGCGCCCTGAATGGCGTTGAGGCCCACGCCGCCCGCGCCGATCACCACCACGTCCTGCCCGGCGCGCAGGTTGGCGGCATTGACCACCGCGCCGATGCCGGTGATCACGCCACAGGCCAGCAGGCAGGCGGCGTCCATCGCCATATCCTCGGGCATCTTCACCACTTGGCTGTGATGCACGACGACCTTCTCGGCAAAGGCGCCGCACGCCATGGCCTGAAACAGCACGCCGCCCTCGGCGGTGCTGAGCGCGCCATGATCGCCGTCAAACGCGGTTTCGCACCCCGTCGGCCGGCCACCGCCACAGGACGGGCATTCGCCACAGGCGCGGATCAGCGTCACCACCACCGCGTCGCCCTCGGTCAGCCCGTTGACCCCGGCGCCGACGCTGGTGACACGGCCCGCGGCCTCGTGCCCGTAGACGGCCGGCAGCGTTCCGCCCCAGGCCCCTTCGGCATAGGAAATGTCGGAATGACAGATCGCCACCGCGTCGAGCGTGACCTCAATCTCGCCCATTTCAGGCGCGCGCAGGCGGACATCCTCGATCACGAGGGGTTTGCCGAATTCGTGGCAGACGGCGGCCTTGATGGTTTGCATGTTCGTCCCTCCGGCAGGTTTTGAGGGGCAGCCTGACCCGGATTCTTTCGGCGGTGCAAGCGGGAAAAACGCCAAGCCGTGTCATGGCCGGGCAGATGGAACGCCCATGCTTCTTCTTGGTCAAAATATCCTGGGGGGAGCGTTGAAACCCTGCAGGGTTTCAACGTGGGGGGCAACGCCCCCCCGCGACCCGGTGTCAGATATGCCCCGTCTCGCGCAGGAAGTCGGCCAGCAGCCCGGCGTAATCCTCGGGCTTCTCGACGCAAGGCAAATGCCCCGCCCGGCGCATCAGGTGAAAGGACGACCCCGGCACCAGCTCGACCGTTTCGCGCACGAGGTCGGGCGGCGTGGCCCCGTCCTCGGAGCCGGCGATGCCCATGAGCGGCAGGCGCAGCCCGCTGGTGGGGGTGAAGAAATCGGTGCCGGAGATGGCGGCGCTGCAGCCCATGTAGCCCTCGGCGGGTTGGCTGACCAGCATATCGCGCCAATAGGGCAGGGCGTCGGAGGCGAGGAAATCGCGCGAGAACCAACGTTCCATCACCGCGTCGGCCAGCGCCTCGATCCCGCCCTTGCGAACGGCGTCGATCCGGTCCTGCCACATCTCCTGCGTGCCGATCTTGGCCGCGGTGTTCGACAGCACCAGCGCACGAACCTGGTCGAGCCGCTTGACGGCAAGGCCCTGCCCGATCAGCCCGCCGATGGAGAGGCCCACAAAGACCGCGTCGCGCACGTTGAGGTGGTCGAGAAGCTGTTCGGCGTCCCGCACCAGCGCGCCCATCGCGTAGGGCGCGGGCGGCACCGAGCTTTGGCCATGGCCGCGCTTGTCGTAGCGGATGATCCGCAGGCCCTGCGGCAGGTGGGGCAGGATCGGATCCCACAGGTGCAGGTTGGTCCCGAGCGAATTGGCAAAGACCACGGGCGCGCCGTTCGGGTCGCCGTCTTCGGCATAGTTCAGGGTGACGTCGTCGAGCTGCAGCTCGGGCATGGTGGGCCTCCGGTGGTCTGTGCGTCGCGCCCCGGGCCTGACCCGGGGGCTTCCTTGTGGGTTGCGCGGGGGGCCGGGGTCAAGCCCGGGACGGGTCAGTAGGGCAGCCCCACGTAGTTTTCCGCCAGCGCCCGCTGGGCGGCCTCGTTCTCGGACAGGAAGGCCAGTTCGGCCGCCTGCACGTTGAGGTCGAATTCCGACTGTTCGGGGAAGCGGTGGAGCAGGTTGGTCATCGACCAGCTGAACCGCTGGGTTTTCCAGATGCGTTTCAGCGCGGTCTCGGAGTAGCGGTCGAGCCCCTCGCTGTCGCCGTCGTCGTAGTGGCGCAGCAGCCCGTGGTAGAGATAGTGCACGTCGCTGGCCGCGGTGTTGAGGCCCTTGGCGCCCGTGGGGGGCACGATATGGGCGGCGTCGCCACAGAGGAACATCCGCCCCCAGCGCATCGGCTCGCACACGAAGGATCGCAGCGGCGCGATGGATTTCTCGATCGACGGTCCGGTGATCAGCTTGTCGGCCGAATCCTCGGGCAGGCGGCGCTTGAGTTCGTTCCAGAACGCCTCGTCCTCCCAATCCTCGGGGCGGTCGGAGAGGGCGCATTGGATATAATAGCGGCTGAGCTTCGCGTTGCGCATCGAGCAGAGGGCAAAGCCGCGCTCGGAATTGGCGTAGATCAGTTCATCTTCGACGGGGGGCGTTTCCGACAGGATGCCGAGCCAGCCGAACGGGTAGGTCTTCTCGTACTCGGTGCGCACCTCTTCGGGGATGGCCTGGCGCGAGGGACCGTGAAAGCCGTCGCAGCCGGCGATGAAGTCGCAGTCGAGGCGGATGGTCTGGCCGCCCTGCTGGAAGGTGATGTAGGGCGCGTCGGTGTCGAGGTCTTGGGGCGTGACGCCTGCGCATTCGAAATACGTTTTGCCGCCCGCCGCCTCGCGTGCGTCATAGAGGTCGCGGGTCACCTCGGTCTGGCCGTAGACAATGACGTGGTCGCCGGTGAGCTTCTCGAAATCGATGCGAAAGAGGCCACCTTCGTGGGCGATACCGGTGCCCTCGTGGACGATGCCGTCCTTGTCCATCCGCGCGCCGGTGCCGGCCTCGCGCATCAGCCGGGCAAAGCCGGTTTCCAGAACGCCCGCGCGAATGCGGGCCAGCACGTAATCGCGGGTCTGGCGTTCCAGCACCACCGTGTCGATCCCGTGTTTCAGCAGCAACTGCCCGAGCAGCAGGCCGGACGGCCCGCCGCCGATGATGGCGACCTGCGTACGCATCGCGGTTCTCCCTTCCCTTCCTTGCCGGCCCGCTTTGCGGGGCCGTTAACCCCTGTAGAGGTCCATATGCGCCATCACCTGTCCATGGTCCGACGCCAGCTTGTTATAGGGCGCCTCGGGGTGCGATCCATCGGTGAGATGGTCGTTGAAGGCGCTGAAATAGGTCATCTCGCCGATGCGATCCTCGAAATCCGGGTGGAAATGGCGTGACAGGAAGATCTGGTCGATCGACTCGAACACCCCGCCAAAGGCCGCAGTATAGACCATGTCGCGCAGGGATTTGCGCACAAAGAGCTTTTCGGCGGAATGCAGGCGGACGCGGTCGATATCCTCGGTGATCTGGAGGTTTTCTTGTTCGCTATAGCGGTCGGTGGGGCTTTGGGCGTCGTGGCGCAGCATCCAGGCGTAGTTGCGGAAGGGCGTCTCGCCGGTGATGATTTCCGAGCTGACGGCGTGCTCGCCGTCGTTGAAATCGCCCATTGCCATGACCGGGTTGCCGGCGTGGAGTTCCGCCACGATCTCGCGGCGCAGCACCCAGGCCTCGGCCATGCGGCGCAGGGCCGAGCGCAGGGAGCCCATGGCGCGGCCGACGGGATCGTATGCGGTGAGGTTTTCCTCGGGGGCAAAGGCCGCGCCGTCGGGGGTGATGTATTCGCCAAGCTTGGATTTCAGGTGGCAGTTGAAGACCGTGACGGTCTGGCCGCCGATGGGAATGCGGGCCTTGAGGATCGGGCGCGAGAGGCGGCGCAGCGTGTAGTGGCCGGACTCCTGCGCGTCGAGGCCGCGAAGGGGCTGGAAGGGGATCCGGAGCGGCTCGGGCAGGTCCTGGATGATTTCGGGCGGCTCGGCAAAGCCGAAGCGCGACAGCAGCGCAAGGCCGGGGCGGCGCTTGCCCGGTTGGCCGTTGTCGGCGGAATTGGGGGCGAAGGCCAGCTCGGCATCGCCATAGGGATCGACGCGGATGCGGTCGAAGATGACCTTGCGGTGATAGCGCTTGGACTTGTCGGGCACGGTCGCGGCGTTGAGCACTTCGGCCCGGTCGGAGGCCTCCTCGATCACCTCGATCAGCGGCTCTTCCTCGAAGATCTCCTGAAAGCCCACGATGTCGGCATTCATGGTCAGCAGCTGGTCGGCCAGCCAGTCCTTCTTCCACGCATATTCCTCGGGCGTGTATTTCTGGAACTCGTAATATTCCTTGTCGGCACCGATGAGGTTCTTGACGTTGAAACTGGCGAGGGTGAAGCGGGGCATGGCGGGCCTTTGGGTTGTTCGTATGGCTCGGGAATTGGAAAGGCAGTCTGGAATTTTTGGGGATAAGTTCGGGCAAGCGGCCCGGCTGGATCAATTATAGGCGCGGGCCGGGGCCGTTTTCCGCGCGGAAAACGAGATGGAAAATGCGTATTTTCCATCCCGGAATGTGCGCAAATTCCGGTGCGGGAAAAGATGAGAGGCAGGTCTTGAGCCCGGTGCGTCTGTCTGCACCGCGCGGGGAGTGATAAGGCGCCGTTAAGGCGCATCGTCCAGCGTGGCCAGCGCCCGGCGGAACACCTCGGTGTCGACATTGCCGCCCGAGATGGTGCAGATCACCGTGTCGCCTTCAATTTCATCGGCGTGGTAGAGCGCGGCGGCGAGTGCGGCGGCGCCGCCCGGTTCGGCCACGAGTTTCAGCCGCTGGAAGGCCATGCCCATGGCGCGCAGGCAGTCCTCTTCACTGACCGCGATGCCGGGGCCGCAGAGGCGTTGCAGGATCGGGAAGGTGATCTCTCCCGGTGTCGGCGTCAGGATCGCGTCGCAGATATTGCCTGAGGCGCGGGTGTTGCTCTCGCGCTGGCCGGATTTCAGCGAGCGGGTGACATCGTCGAAGCCTTCCGGCTCGACAGGTCGGGCGCGCAGGCCCGGCGCCTCGGCCTCGAGCGCCATGGCAATGCCGGAGGTGAGCCCGCCGCCCCCGCAACAGACCAGCACGTCGCCGCTCTCGATGCCAGACTCGCGCGCCTGTTCGGCGATTTCGAGGCCGCAAGTGCCTTGCCCCGCGATGACCTGCGGTTCGTCATAGGGCTTGATGAGGGTCAGGTCGCGTTCGGCCACCAGCGCCTCGCCCACCGCCTCGCGGCTTTCGCCGCCGGCGCGGTCGTAGAGCACCACCTCGGCGCCGAGCGCACGGGTGTTGTCGATCTTCAGCTTGGGCGCGTCGGCGGGCATGATGATGATGGCTGGCACGCCGTATTCAGCCGCCGCCTTGGCGACCCCTTGCGCATGGTTGCCGCTGGAATAGGCGATGACGCCCTTGGCGCGGATCTCCGGGTCGAGCGCCGAGAGGGCGGAGCGGCCCCCGCGATACTTGAAGCTGCCGGTATGTTGCAGGCATTCCGGTTTGACGAAGACGCGGCGGCCGGCGATCTCGTCAAGGAAGGGGGAGGAGAGGAGCGGCGTGCGCCGGGCGTGGCCCTTGAGGCGTTCCGCCGCGGCGCGGATCATGGTGATATCGCTCAAGTGGTTCTCTCCAGCAGGGCGCGGATCGCGGTGAGGGACTCGGGTTCGTCGAGGAAAGGCACATGGCCGCGGTTTGGCACGACGGCGGTGATCATGTCGGGGTGGCGGGCGTCCATCTTGCCTTGGGTCTCGGCGGTGAAGAGGTCGGAATTCTGCCCGCGGATCGAGGCGAGCGGCTGATCCTTCAACCCGTCGAAAAGCTGCCAGAGATCGGGGGCGTCGCCCGCGCCGGCCTGCCCGATCATGGCGTCGCGCAGGCGCGGGTCATAGCGGATGCCGATGCCGGCGTCGTCGGGTTTTTCGAACCACATGAACTCGGCCTGTTCGCGCCAACGTTCGAGCGGCACGCCGGGAAAGGCGGGTTCGTTGCCCGCTTTCAGCGCCTCGGCGGCGCTGTCGAGATCGGGGAAGGGGGGCGTCTTGCCGACGTAATCCATGATCCGCTCGATCCCGATGGGGGCGACCTCCGGCCCGATATCGTTGAGCACAACGCCGTTGAGCCGGTCGGGATGTGTGACGGAGAGTGCCATGGCAATGAGCCCGCCGCGCGAGGTGCCGATGATGGTGGCCTGTTCCAGCCCCAGATGATCGAGCAGTTCGACCGCATCCTGCCCTTCGCGCAGGATGTTGTAGCTCATGTAATCCTGGGCCACGTCCGACTGACCGCGCCCGCGATAATCGAGCCTTATCAGGCGGGTATCGGTCATGTGGGGTACGAGATAGGTGAAATCGGTGGTGTTGCGGGTGAGCCCCGCAAGACAGAGGACGGGCGGGCCGTCGCCCTGATCCTCGTAGAAAAGCGACAGGCCGTCGGAGGTGGTGAACTTGGGCATCAGGCAGCGATCTCCGGTATGCCGGTCAGGTCTTTGAGAACGGTGTCGGGCCGGGCGGGCAGCCGGTCGATGGGAGCGGAGGCGCGGTTGACCCATGCGGTGGTAAAGCCATAGCCGGCGGCGGCCGCGGCATCCCAGCCGTTGGAGGAGACGAAGAGCACCTCGTCCTTGGCGCAGCCGAAGCGCTGGCCGACGAGGTCATAGACGGTGCGGGCCGGTTTGAAGACGCCGACGCTTTCGACCGAGAGCACATCGTCGAGCAGCGCGCCGATGCCCGCCGATTGCACCGCGCCATCCAGCATGTCGGGCGAGCCGTTGGAGAGGATGGCGGTGGTTTTTCCCTGATCCTTCAGAGACTTGAGCATGGCGGGCACTTCCGGGAAGGCCTCGAGCTCCCAGTAAAGCTGGAGCAGGCGCTCGCGCAGGTCGGGATCGCCCGCCAGCCCCTCGGCCTCGAGCGCCCAATCGAGCCCGTCCTGCGTGACCTGCCAGAAATCGGTATGCTCGGCGGTGATCGCCCGCAGCCAGGTGTATTGCAGTTGTTTGCTGCGCCAATGCTCGGCGATGGCGGGCCAGTGGTCGCGGAACGCCTCGCGCCCCGGTTCCTCGGCGGCGCTGCGGGCGGCGGCGGCCACGTCGAACAGCGTGCCGTAGGCGTCGAAGATGCAGGTGGTGATGGTCATGGGTTCCCTCCCCGTCACGAGCGGCAGGTTGGCATGTCTTGCGGGCGGGCGAAAGGCCCATTTCCTTCAAGAAATACTGGATTTAATCTCGCGCGCGGGCGCGCGTCGGTTTGCAATTCGGGTTCGGCGTTGCTACGTTGAGGTTTGTCGAGACAAGCACCCGCCTAGGACGCGGCCTTGTAAACCCATCCCCAAACCGATCGGATCCCATATGACCCAGGCAAAGACGGGCGACACCGTACGAATTCACTACACCGGCACCTTGACTGACGGTTCCACCTTCGACAGCAGCGAAGGGCGTGACCCGCTGGAATTCACCGTCGGCTCGGGGCAGATCATCCCCGGCCTCGACGCCGCGCTTCCGGGCATGGAAGAGGGCGAGAAGAAAACCGTCGAGGTTACGGCGGACGAGGCCTATGGCCAGCCCGACCCCAATGCCAAGCAGGCCGTGCCGCGCGCCGACATTCCCGAGGATATCCCGCTGGATATCGGCACCCAGCTGCAGGTGCAGACACCGCAGGGGCAAGTCATGCCGGTGACGGTGGAAGAAGTCACCGAAGAGCAGGTGATCCTCGACGCCAACCACCCGCTGGCGGGCAAGGACCTGACCTTTAACATCGAGCTGGTCTCGGTGGCCTGAAGATATACGCCGGACAATCCGGTACGTTGAAACGCGCGCAAGGCCTTTGAGCCTTGCGCGCGTTTTTTTATGTGGTCGGTGTGAGGGGGGGGCGATCCCGCCCGGCGTCTGCTAAGCCTTCGCAATCTCCAGCAAAACCGCCCCCGCGCGCCCCGGCTCCAGAACGATATCCTGTGCCTCGGCGGCTTTCTCCAGCGAAAGGACATGCTCCACATCCGGCGTCAGAGAGCCATCGGCCAGAGCAGCATGAAGCCGGTCGATGGCCGCCCGGCGCGGCGCGTCGGGCAGGATGTAGATCAGCGTGATGTCGAGCTTGAGCGCCTTGAACAGGAACGGGCCGAAGGGCAGTTCCGGCGTCATTTCCTTGAATGAGCCATAGGCGGCGATCGTGCCCAAGGGCTTCATCACCTCGGCCAGCAGCGCGGCGTTGACGCCGAATTCCACCTCGACGGCGCGGTCGATGCCGGTGCCGCTGGTGATGTCGGTGATCTTCGCGGCAAGCTCGGGGTCGGCATAGTCGAGCACGTGGTCGGCGCCCGCCGCCTTTACGCGGTCGCTTCCGCCTGACGAGCAGGTGGCGATGACCGTGGCGCCGCCGGACTTGGCAAGCTGCACCGCGTTATGCCCCACCGCGCCCGCGCCGCCGCTGATCAGCAGGGTTTGCCCCGCCACGTCGCCACCGCCGAATACGGTCTGCGCCGCCGTCAGGCCGGGGATGCCCAGCGTGGCGCCCGCCTCGAGCGAGACGCCCTCGGGCAGGGGCACGGCCTGCGCCTCGGGCAGGGCAATGTATTCCGCCGCTGTTCCGAAGGGCCGCTGCCACTGGCCGTTCCAGAGCCAGACGCGCTGACCGACGCGGGAGGCGTCGACACCTTCGCCCACGGCCTCGATCACGCCGCTGCCGTCGGAATGGGGGATGATTCGGGGGAAGGGCGGCTTGGTGACGCCGGGGCGGGAGCCCGCGCGGGCCTTGGCATCAGAGGGGTTCACGCCCGAGAAGGCCACGCGCACCAGCACCTCGCCCGGCCCGGCGGAGGGGGTGTCGGCCTCGCCTGTTTCGAGGACATCGGCGGCAGGGCCGAAACGTTCATACCAAACGGCGCGCATCTCGCTCTCCTTGTTGCTGAAATTCCAAATGAATCACTGGCTTGCAGGCGCATGTAAAGGATTTGTTTATCATGCGCACCTAATGCTCGGGGCCCTGAAAGTAAACGGACTGTGGCACATGATCATTGAGAGAAGACCTGCACTTTACATCGCGGCCCTCGCCGTCTCGGCCGGGTTGGCCGGTTGCGCTACGCCTGAAAGCATGACCGAGCCGATCGTGTCATCCTTCAATGAGGCCAGCGTCGAAATCCAGATGGGCCAAGGTGACATGGGCTTTGTCAGCGAAGAGGTCAGAGCGCGAGCGGTTCAGAAGGCCGATGCAAAAGCTGCGGAAATATGTGCGCGCGGGCCGAACCGCCGGGCGGAATTCGCGAGTCAAAGACGCGTGCCGATCGGCCAGTATGTCGCTGTGACCAAGCGGCTCTATCTTTGTCTCAAATAGCGCAATGCAGGTCGCGCCAAGGGTTTGGCGCAAACAGGCACATCAAGCAAATCGTGTCCCGGCCATAGGCTCCGGGACGCGTATCGCCCTTTGGAAGGATCCGCGCCGGGGACAGAAGGAACCCCGCTGGGGCCTTCGGAAACGCTCTTACTTGCCGGTGCGGCGCAGGCGGATCACCACATCGACGCTGGCCACCTCGGCCCCGTCGGGGGCCTTGGGCAGGCGGGCGATCTCAAGCTCCTCGGCGGGGGCATCGGTCAGTTTCTGATCGTCTTCCCAGAAAAAATGCGGGTGGTCGTGGGTGTTGGTGTCGAAATAGCTTTTCGAGCCGTCCACGGTGATCTCCTGCACGAGGCCGGCGTCGCAGAACGCCTTGACCGTGTTGTAGATGGTCGCCAGCGACACTTTCTCGCAGGCCTCCTGCGCCGAGGCATAGAGGCTTTCGGCGGTGAAATGGCGGTGCCGGCCGTCGCCGATCAGCAGCGTCGCGAGGGCCACGCGCTGTCTTGTCGGTCTCAGGCCCGAGCCTGCTAGCCACGCTTTGGCGCGTGTGTTCGCTTGCGTTTCGGTCATTTTCCACCTCTTGGATCGGGTGCAATATAAGCAGTGCCTCAGGGGGATTTCAAACAAATTTCATGGCTCTGGCCCCCGGCGGGAGGGGTGGCGCGGGCTTGCAAGGCGGTTTGCCGCGATGGTAAGCAACAAAGGACTGTGCCGCATTCAACACGAAAGGGCCTTCTGAATGGCCGACTACCCGAGCAGCTTCGACAAAGATGACCTGCTGAAATGCGCCCGGGGGGAATTGTTCGGCCCCGGCAACGCCCAGCTGCCCGAGCCGCCGATGCTGATGATGGACCGGATCACCGATATTTCGGGCGATGGCGGGCCGCATGGCAAGGGGCACGTGGTGGCGGAGTTCGACATCACGCCCGACCTGTGGTTCTTCGAATGCCACTTTCCCGGCAACCCGATCATGCCGGGCTGTCTTGGCCTTGACGGGCTGTGGCAGCTGACCGGCTTCAACCTTGGCTGGCGCGGCTGGCAGGGCAGGGGCTATGCGCTGGGCGTGGGCGAGGTGAAACTGACCGGCATGGTGCGCCCCGACCGCAAGATGCTGACCTATTACGTCGATTTCACCAAGGCGGTGCAGACACGGCGCCTGACGATGGGCGTGGCCGACGGCCGGGTCGAGGCGGACGGCGAGGTAATCTATCAGGTCAAGGACATGAAGGTGGCGCTGAGCGAGAGCTGAGCCGGGGGCGGAACGGGCCGGGTCCGGCCGGCATGCCGGGCGCGCGGGGCCAAGCCCCTGTCACGATTGCCCTTCTGCCATCTTGCACCACCCTTCCCCAATGCCCTACAAGGCCTTGAGACAGCTAGGGAGGCAATATGCGCCGCGTCGTCGTCACCGGGCTGGGGGTCGTCTCCAGCATTGGCAACAATGCCGAGGAAGTCCTTGCGTCGCTCAAGGGCGGAAAGTCTGGAATCACCGCCAACGAAGAGATGGCGGAACACGGGTTCCGCAGCCGGATCGCGGGCGATCTGAAGATCGACCTGTCCGAACATGTCGACAAGCGGACCCTGCGGTTCATGGGGCCGGGGGCGGCCTATGCCCACATTGCCATGCAGCAGGCGATTGCCGATGCCGGGCTGGAGGAGGGCGATATCGTCAACCCGCGCACCGGGCTTGTGGCCGGGTCCGGCGGGCCCTCGACCAGTGCGATGCTCAGCGCGCACCAGACGGTACTGAAAACCGGCGGGACCAAGCGGATCGGGCCTTTTGCGGTGCCGAAATGCATGTGTTCGACCGTGTCGGCGAACCTGTCCACGGCCTTCAAGATAAAGGGGATCAACTATTCGATCACCTCGGCCTGCTCCACCTCGCTGCATTGCATCGGCAACGCGGCCGAGCAGATCATGATGGGCAAGCAGGACGTCATGTTCGCCGGCGGCGGCGAGGAGCTGGACTGGACGCTGTCGTGCCTGTTCGACGCGATGGGCGCGATGTCGTCCAAGCGCAACGACACCCCCGAAGCGGCCAGCCGCGCCTTTGACGCGGATCGCGACGGGTTCGTGATTTCCGGCGGCGGCGGGATGCTGGTGCTGGAGGATCTGGAACACGCCAAGGCGCGCGGCGCCAAGATCTATGCCGAGGTCACCGGCTATGCCGCCACGTCGGACGGGCATGACATGGTGGCCCCCTCGGGCGAGGGCGGCGAACGGGCGATGCGGCTGGTGCTGGATCAGCTGGGGGGCGACCGGAAGGTGGGCTATATCAACGCCCACGGCACCTCGACCCCGGTGGGCGATGCGGGCGAAGTGGCCGCCGTGCGGCGCATCTTCGGCGAGGGCAACGTGCCGCCCATCAGCTCGACCAAGTCGCTGACCGGCCATGCGCAGGGCGCGGCCGGCGCGCTCGAGGCGATCTTCTGCCTGCTGGCGCTGGAGCATGATTTCATCATCCCGTCGATCAATGTCGACACGCTCGACCCCGAGATCAACGAGGGCGAAATCGCCACCGCCTGCGTCGAGAAGGCCGGGATCGACACGGTGATGACCAATTCCTTCGGCTTCGGCGGCACCAACGGCTCGATGCTGATGAGCAAGTACCACGGATAGGCGATATCAAGATGAACAATTCGATGAAGGGCATGCGCGGGCTGGTCATGGGCGTGGCGAACGAGCGCTCGATCGCCTGGGGCATCGCCCGGGCCATGCACGAGGCGGGGGCCGAGCTGGCGTTCTCCTATCAAGGTGCGGCCTTTGGCAAGCGTGTGGAGCCACTGGCGGCGACGCTCGATTCCGACGTTCTGCTGGATATCGACGTGACCGACGAAGCCTCGCTCGACGCGGCGTTCGAAAAGCTGGCCGAGACGTGGCCCACCATCGATTTCATCGTCCATGCCATCGCCTATTCGGACAAGTCCGAGCTGACCGGCCGGTTCCTCAACACCAGCCGCCACAATTTCAAGCATTCGATGGATATCTCCTGCTATTCCTTCATCGAGGTGGCCCGCCGGGCGCATCCGCTGATGAAGGAGAAGGGCGGCACCATGCTGACCCTGACCTACCAGGGCTCGAACCGGGTGGCGCCGAATTACAACGTGATGGGTGTGGCCAAGGCGGCGCTGGAGGCCACGACGCGCTACCTTGCCAATGATCTGGGCCCGGAAGGCATTCGGGTGAACGCCATCTCGCCGGGGCCGATGAAGACGCTGGCGGGCGCGGCCATCGGCGGCGCGCGCCGCACGTTCCGGCATACCGAGGAGAACGCCCCGCTCCGGGCCAACGCCACGCTCGAGGCCATCGGCGGCACGGCGGTTTACCTCGCCTCGCCCGGAGGCGCCTGTACCACGGGTGAGGTCATCCATGTCGATGGCGGCTATCACGTGCTGGGCATGCCGCAGGCCGAAAACCTCTGAACCGGGCCCCGCGCGGGCCCGATTCCGCCACGCCTTTGCCCTGCTTTGGCCAAACCGGCCTGCTAGGCGGCGATCATGGATTACATTCAGAAAGCCCAGGACCGGTATCGGGAAAAACCCTTCGCCAAGCGCTCGGACAGGGCGCGGCGCTGGGCGCGGACGGTGCTGGCGCTGCTGATCTTCGTGTCGCTCTACGGGATCTGGCAGGACCGGGCCCTTGTCCCGCCGGTGCATGACGGAATGCACAAGATGGCAAGCCATGTGATGTATGCGGTGGAAAACTCCGACGATTTGCGCGGGTTCGTGAAACAGACCTTCGGCAGCCCCTCGGCCAGCAGCGCCAAGCAGGAGTTCGATCCGATCACCCGCTGGCTGCTGAAATGGACGAGCTGAGCCGACGCGCGTGACATCCGCGCCGGGCGGGCTTGACGCCCCACTGGCGCGACCCCACGTCATACAGGCCATGCCGACGCAAAAACGCTCCCACCCCAACGTCCCGGGCATCGACCAGAGCGACAGGCTCGTTCCGGTCAACCTGCGCCAGAGCGGCCAGACGCCCGTGCAAATGCTCATTTCCACAAGGGTGCGGAAATCGCCCTTCTGGCACCTGTCTGTCGAGGCGGGCGCGTGGCGCGCCACCGTCTATAACCGCATGTATCACCCGCGCGGCTATATCCGCCCCGAGGATGGCGGCGCGATGGCCGAATACCGGGCGCTGGTGCATGGCGTGACGCTCTGGAACGTGGCGGTCGAGCGCCAGATACGGGTGAAGGGCAAGCAGGCCGAGGATTTCGTGAACTACGTCATCACCCGCGATGCCAGCCGCATCAAGGTGATGCGCGGCAAATACTGCATCCTGTGCAACGAGAAGGGTGGCATCCTGAACGACCCAGTCGTGCTGCGCCCCGCGCGCGACGAATTCTGGTTCTCGCTGTCGGACAGCGACCTGATGCTGTGGCTGCAAGGCGTCAATACGCCCAAGGCTTGGGACGTGGAAATCGACGAGATCGACGTGGCGCCCTTGCAGATACAAGGCCCGCTATCCGAGAACATGATGGCCGAGCTGATTGGCGAGGACCTTCGGAAAATTCCCTATTACGGGCTGATGGAGGCCGAGATCGGCGGCGCGCCGGTGCTGATCAGCCAGACCGGCTTTTCCGGCGAGAAGGGCTATGAGGTCTATGTCTACAACGCCCACGAGGCGGCCGAGCAGGTGTGGTACGCCCTGCGCGGCGTCGGCGCGCGCTATGGCCTGCGCGTGATCGCGCCCGGCCACCACCGCCGCATCGCCGCCGGCATCCTGAGCTGGGGGCAGGACATGGATCACGAGACCTCGCCCTTTCAGGTCAACCTCGCCTTTCAGGTGCCGAAGAAGAAAAAGGCCGATTACATCGGCAAGGCCGCGCTGGAAAAACAGCGCGAGCAGATCGAGGCGGGCAGCTATCCGTTCAGCCTCAAGCTGGTGGGCCTAAAGATGGGCGGCCAGCCCATCACCGATTATGCCCCCGATTTCTGGCTGATCCAGAACAGCGAGGGCACGCGCTGTGGCTATGTCACCTCGCCATGGTGGTCGCCGGAGCTGGAGACCAATATCGCGCTGGGCTACGTGCCGTGGTCGCTGTCGAAGGTGGGCACCGAGCTGAAGGTGGAACTGCCCGAGACCTATGCCGAACAGTCGGGCGTACCGGTGCGCGCGGTGGTGTCGGAGGTGCCGTTCGTGGCCTCGGAACACCCCAGTGCGCGAGAGCAGAAGAAGGGCGGCTAGGGCCGTTTTCTTGAAAAGAAAACGTTCCGAAATCTTTTAAAGATTTCGGGGCGTTGCGGTCAGAACCACTGGCCCGGCTCCATCAGGCCGAGGTCGAGCAACTGGCGCGAATGCCACTCGAACGGGGCCGAGTTGTGCCAGCGGAAATCGTGGATATCGAAGGTCGAGCCCGGGTTCGTCTTGAGCGCCTTGGCGGTACGGAAGGACACCACCGCCGCGGTCAGGTTGTTGTGCCACGGGCAGGCGTAGGTATTGTATTCCTCGTCCGAGAACGTGTGGTTCTCGCGCAGGGTCAGGCCGGGTTTGGCCCGGAACAGCGAGATCCGGTCGATCTTGCGCCGCTCTGCCGGGATATGCTCCTCGTAGCGCCAGCGCAGGCCGCCATAGAAATCAAGCTGCCGCTCCTTGGGGTGGTTGTGATTGTCCGGGTCGTTGCGGGCGAGCGCGTAATAGCCGGACTTGTCGAGATTGGCATCCTCCAGCGCCACGGCATTGTCGTGACGGTTCAGGTCGCCCGCATAGATGTCGATCACGTAGGTGAGCAAGGCGTCGCGCCGCTCTTCGCCGTGGAAGGTGGCCAGCTCGCCCACGGTGCGGGATTCGCAGAAGGGGAAGAACAGGTATTCGGCATTGAAGCAGTAATAAAGCCAGATGCCCGGCACCGCCGCGATCACCCGGTTGATGACATCGGTGAAGCCCGCCGCGCGCTTGACGTCGTGGTCGACCCGGACGGTCTTGCGGGCGACATCGGCCGCCAGCGGAAAGGCCGGCGGCATGAGGGCGATCACCTGTTGAAAGCCGAGGTCGATATGGTGGCGCAGGGTGCTGTCGATCTCGATCTCGTCCTCGATGAAGATCAGCGCGACCGGCCCTTTGGCCAGCAGCACCGCGCCGTTCGTCAGGAATGCATCGAGGCTGGAATGGCGCATGGAGGTCCTCTGACTGCCCGGCCATGAGAATCGGCCAATTCGCGACGCATTGCAAGTGACCCCGGCCTTGATGTAGGGAAACGCCCTGATCCTTTTCACAAGCTCCGGGGCGCGCGATACGATGGCCGAGGCGAAGAAACTCTACATCAAGACCTATGGATGCCAGATGAACGTCTATGACAGCGAGCGCATGGCCGAGGCCATGGGCGGCGCGGGCTATGTCGAGACGCAGTCGCCTGACGATGCCGACATGATCCTGCTCAACACCTGTCACATCCGGGAAAAGGCGGCCGAGAAGGTCTATTCCGAACTGGGCCGGTTCCGCGGGCTGAAGGAGGCGCGCCCCGATCTCAAGATCGGTGTGGCCGGCTGCGTGGCCCAGGCCGAGGGCGAGGAGATCATGCGCCGCCAGCCGATGGTCGACCTTGTCGTCGGCCCGCAAAGCTATCATCGCCTGCCCGAGCTCGAGGCCAAGGCAGGGGGCGGGGTCAAGGCGCTCGACACCGATTTCCCCGTCGAGGACAAGTTCGACGCGCTGAAGAGCCGGCCCAAGGCCAAGCGCGGCCCGACCGCCTTTCTGACCGTGCAGGAAGGCTGTGACAAGTTCTGTGCCTTCTGCGTGGTGCCCTATACCCGCGGCGCCGAGGTCAGCCGCCCGGCGACCCGCGTGCTGGACGAGGCGCGCGATCTGGTCGAGCGCGGAGTGCGCGAGATCACCCTGCTGGGTCAGAACGTGAATGCCTATCACGGGCCGGGCCCCGATGGCGGCGACTGGTCGCTGGCGCGGCTGATCTGGGCGCTCAACGATATCGACGGGCTGGAGCGCATCCGCTTCACCACCTCGCACCCCAACGACATGAGCGACGACCTGATCGCGGCGCATGGCGAATGCGAAAAGCTGATGCCCTACCTGCACCTGCCGGTGCAATCGGGCAGTGACCGGATCCTGAAGCGGATGAACCGGAGCCACACTGCCGAGAGCTACCTGCGGTTGATCGAGCGCATCCGCGAGGCGCGGCCCGATATCCTGATGTCGGGCGATTTCATCGTCGGCTTCCCCGAAGAGACCGAGGCGGATTTTCAGGCGACGCTCGATCTCATCGAGGAAGTTCAGTACGGTTACGCCTTTTCCTTCAAGTACTCGGCCCGCCCCGGCACACCGGCCGCCGAACGGCCGATGGTGGACGAGGCCGAGGCGTCGGAGCGGCTTCAGCGGCTTCAGGCGCTGATCACCCGCCAGCAGCGGGCGGTACAGGATTCGATGGTCGGCCGCCGGGTGAAGGTGCTGTTCGAGAAGCCGGGCCGCCTGCCGGGTCAGATGGTGGGCAAGTCGGACTACCTCCATGCCGTTCACGTAGCCGAATCTGGGGCCCAGCCGGGCGAGCTTTCGGAGGTCGAGATCATCGAAAGCGGGGCCAATTCTCTGGCCGGACGGCCGGTTTCGCAGGCCGCGCGCGCCGTGCAGGACGCCTCTTAATCCGGTGATTCAAGACCGGCGGCTAAGGCCGTATTGTCAATGAATAAACCCTGAATCGCCCCTTCCGGCCCCGGATCGGAACGGGGTTGTTTCCCGTGTCGCGACAATGCGGCCTCATTTAGGCTTCACAACAAACGGAAACTTGTTACACTCAAACAATAATTTCATTTCGCACGGATTCTCTGCTCATTTCTCCGTGCGATCTGGGGGGTTAACATAAGGACAGTGGCTGTGACCGAATATCTTTCGAAAACAGTTCGCGGCATCCTCGGCGGGC
>JAVJTX010000088.1:0-2591 GCA_040220035.1 Roseovarius sp.
GCTGCAGTTCGACTGGCTGGCGGATGCCAAGCTGGTGCTGACCGACGAGCTGATCCGCGACATGCTGAAGGCGCGCAAGGATGCGGGCGTGCTCAACGAAGACCAATTTGACGATATCGAGACCGACGGGTCGGAGGAGAAATAACAATGGCAATTACCTCTGCAAACCAGCTTGAGCTGCTGCAAACCGCCGAAGCCGTGGCGCGGGAGAAGATGATCGACCCGGGCCTTGTGGTCGAGGCGATGGAAGAGAGCCTCGCGCGGGCGGCCAAGAGCCGGTACGGCGCCGAGATGGACATTCGCGTCAGCATCGACCGCAAGACGGGCCGGGCCAGCTTTACCCGCGTGCGCACGGTGGTCGAGGACGAGGAGCTGGAGAATTACCAGGCCGAGATGACCGTCGAGCAGGCGAAGCAGTATCTCGAGAATCCGAGTGTGGGCGATACGTTCGTCGAGGAAGTGCCGCCGGTGGATATGGGCCGGATCGCGGCGCAGAGCGCCAAGCAGGTGATCCTGCAGAAGGTGCGCGAGGCCGAGCGGGACCGTCAGTTTGACGAGTTCAAGGATCGCGCGGGGACCATCATCAACGGCGTGGTCAAGCGCGAGGAATACGGCAACGTCATCGTCGACGTGGGCCGGGGCGAGGCGATTCTGCGCCGGAACGAGAAGATCGGGCGCGAGAGCTATCGTAATGGTGACCGCATCCGCTGTTACATCAAGGATGTGCGGCGCGAGGCGCGGGGTCCGCAGATTTTCCTGAGCCGGACGGCGCCGGAATTCATGGCGGAGCTGTTCAAGATGGAGGTGCCGGAGATCTATGACGGCATCATCGACATCAAGGCCGTGGCGCGTGATCCGGGCAGCCGGGCGAAGATTGCCGTGATTTCCTATGACAACTCGATCGACCCGGTCGGGGCCTGTGTGGGTATGCGCGGCAGCAGGGTTCAGGCGGTGGTCAACGAGCTTCAGGGTGAGAAGATCGACATCATCCCGTGGAACGAGGACCAGCCGACCTTTCTTGTGAACGCGCTGCAACCCGCCGAGGTGAGCAAGGTGGTTCTGGACGAGGAAGCCGAGCGGATCGAGGTTGTCGTGCCGGAAGAGCAGCTGAGCCTTGCGATTGGCCGTCGGGGTCAGAACGTGCGGCTGGCGAGCCAGCTGACGGGTCTGGATATCGACATCATGACCGAGGCCGAGGACAGCGAGCGCCGTCAGAAGGAATTCGAAGAGCGCACCAACCTGTTCATGACCAACCTGGACCTCGACGAGTTCTTTGCCCAGCTTCTGGTGTCCGAAGGGTTCACCAACCTCGACGAGGTGGCCTATGTCGAGGTTGACGAGCTGCTGGTGATCGACGGTGTCGACGAGGACACCGCCCACGAGCTTCAGGCGCGGGCGCGTGACGTGCTGGAGGCACAGGCACGCGAGGCGCTGGAGAAAGCCCGCGAACTGGGTGCCGAGGACAGCCTTATTGACTTCGATGGCCTGACACCCCAGATGGTGAGGGCATTGGCCGAAGACGGCCTGAAAACGCTCGAGGATTTCGCCACCTGCGCCGACTGGGAGCTGGCTGGCGGATGGACGACGGTCAATGGTGAACGCGTCAAGGATGACGGCCTTCTCGAACCTTTCGATGTCTCGCTTGAGGAAGCGCAGCACTTGGTTATGACCGCCCGGATTTCGCTGGGCTGGGTCGACCCTGCCGATCTTGAAAACGAAGAGGACGATCAGGAAGCTCTCGAAGAGGGCGCGGAAGTCGAAAAGGAGGGCGAGGCCTGATCCTTCAGGCCTCGCGGTAGTCTCATGGGTCGCGGTGGGCAACCCAAGGACCGGTCGGAAGGTCCCGAGCGCAAGTGCATCGCCACTGGCGAGGTGCGTCCGACCGAGGGAATGATCCGGTTCGTGGTCGGGCCCGATGGCCAGATCGTGCCCGATCTGCTGGGCAAGCTGCCGGGCCGGGGCATCTGGGTGAGCGCCGAGCGGGCGGCGGTAGAGAAGGCCGCGGCGAAGAACCTGTTTTCCCGCGCCGCCAAGCAGCCGGTGCAGGTGCCCGAGGGGCTGGCGGATTTTGTCGAGGTGCAGCTTGCGCTGCGGGTGACGAACCTGATCAGCCTCGCCCGCAAGGGCGGCGGGGCGGTGTGCGGATACGAGAAGGTCAAGGACTGGCTTCAGAAGGAAGAGGCCAGTGTCCTGATCCAGGCCAGCGACGGGTCCGAACGAGGGAAATCGAAGTTGAGCACGCCGTATGGCGGCGATTTTATAGGTTGGCTGACGGCGGATGAGCTGGGCCGGGCCTTTGGGCGACAAACCGTGATCCATGCCGCACTGGGGGATGGCGGTTTGCCGCAACGTGTTGTAGATGAAGCGGCAAGGCTGAAAGGCCTGCGCGTCTCGGGTGGCGACGAGAGCCATCGGAAAGGAAGAAAGACCAGATGAGCGACAACGACGGCAAGAAAACTCTGGGTGTGCGTGGCGGTCCCCGGTCGGGGAACGTGAAGCAGAGCTTCAGCCATGGCCGCACCAAGAACGTCGTGGTGGAAACCAAGCGCAAGCGCGTCGTCAAGCCGGCGAAACCCGGCGGCGCGCCCGGT